>CAVYGA010000001.1:0-11489 GCA_963767955.1 uncultured Actinomycetota bacterium
CTCCAACGGCGACGCGCATGGACATCGCCGTCGACGACGGGCGCATCGTCGGCGTCCGCGGGCGCGCCGCGCGACCGCGTCAACCACGGCCGCCTCGGCCCCAAGGACCTGCTACGGCTGGCAGGCGAACCGCTCCCCGGACCGGCTGACCGCCCGCTGGTCCGCGCGGACGGCAGAGCTCGTGGAGACGGACTGGGACACCGCGATGGAGGCCGCATCGTCGCCCGGTCCGAGGCGCTGCTGGCCGAGCAGGGCCCCAGCGCGCATCGGCTTCTACACCACCGGCCAGCTGTTCCTCGAGGAGTACTACACCCTCGGCGTGCATCGCGCACGGCCGGCATCGGCACCAACCACGTGGACGGCAACACCCGGCTGTGCACGGCCACGGCGGCGGAGGCGCTGAAGGAGTCCTTCGGCTGCGACGGCCAGCCGGGCTCCTACACCGACGTCGACCACGCCGACGTGATCGCCCTCTACGGCCACAACGTCGCCGAGACCCAGACCGTGCTGTGGACGCGGATGCTCGACCGGCTGGCGGGGCCCAACCCGCCGAGGCTGCGTCTGCGTCGACCCGCGCCCGACCGCAGGTCGCGCGCGCAGGCCACGTGCACCTGCGCCCCGCGCCGGGCACCAACGTCGCGCTGATGAACGGCCTGCTGCACGAGATCATCGCCAACGGCTGGGTCGACCACGACTACGTCGAGGCGCACACGGTCGGCTTCGAGGAGCTGGCAGGAGCGGGTCGCGGACTACCCGCCGGCGGGTGCGCGAGATCTGCGGCGTCCCGCCGGCGAGGATCGCGCGCGGCCGCCGAGATCCTCGGCACCGCGCGAGCGGCTGCTGTCGACCGTGCTGCAGGGCTTCTACCAGTCCAACCAGGCCACCGCCGCCGCCGTGCCAGGTCAACAACGTGCACCTGCGTGCGCGGCATGCTCGGCAAGCCCGGCTGCGGGATCCTGCAGATGAACGGCCAGCCGACCGCGCAGAACACCCGCGAGTGCGGCGCCGACGGCGACCTGCCCGGCTTCCGCAACTGGGCCAACGACGCCCACATCGCGGAGCTGGCGCGGCTGTGGAACGTGGACCCGCACGACGATCCCGCACTACGGCGCCGCCGACGCACGCGATGCAGATGTTCCGCTACGCCGAGGAGGGCTCGATCGCGCTTGCTGTGGGTCAGCGCCACCAACCCGGCGGTGTCGCTGCCCGGAGCTGCCGCGGATCCGCGCGATCCTGGCGCAGGAGCGGCTGTTCCTCGTCGTGCAGGACATCTTCCTGACCGAGACCGCCGCAGCTCGCCGACGTCGTGCTGCCCGCCGCGACCTGGGGCGAGAAGACCGGGCACGTTCACCAACGCCGACCGCACCGTCCACCTGTCGGAGAAGGCCGTCGACCCGCCCGGGGAGGCCCGGTCGGACCTCGACATCTTCCTCGACTACGCCCGCCGGATGGACTTCCGCGACAAGGACGGCGCAGCCGCTCATCAAGTGGCACGACGCCCGAGTCGGCGTTCGAGGCCTGGAAGGAGTGCAGCCGCGGCCGGCCGTGCGACTACACCGGCCTGACCTACGACAAGCTGCGCGACGCGCGGCGGCATCCAGTGGCCGTGCAACGACGAGCACCCGGACGGCACCGAACGCCTCTACGCCGACGGCGAAGTTCTGACGCCGACCCGGACTACTGCGAGACCTACGGCCAGGACCTGATCACCGGCGCGCCGCGTGGACACCGACCGAGTACCGGGCGCTCGAACCCGACGGGCAGGCGATCCTCAAGGCCGCCGACTACCTGCCGCCGCACGAGACGCCCGCCGAGGAGTACCCGTTCGCTGCTGACCACCGGCCGCACCGCTCTACCACTTCCACACCCGCACCAAGACCGGCCGGGCGCCGCAGCTGCAGGCGGCCGCGCCGGACGTCTGGGTGGAGGTGCTCCGCGGCACGACGCCGCACGGCTACGGCATTGCCGAGGGCGACCTCGCTGGAGGTCACCACGCCCCGCGGCGCGGTCCGCGCCGGCTGCGGATCAGCGGCATCCGGGACGGCGTGGTGTTCCTGCCGTTCCACTACGGCTACTGGGACACCCCGGGCGGCCACGAGCCCGACGGTGCACGACCGCGCCGCCAACGAGCTGACGATCACCGACTGGGACCCGGCGTCCAAGCAGCCCATCTTCAAGACCGCGGTCGCCGCCGTGACCCGCGTCGAGGGCGGGAGTCCCGAACGGCAACCGGCTCCGGCCCCGACGACGACCGCGTCCCGACCGGTCGCCGGCGACGTGCCGCCCCACCACCGGGTGGTCCCCGGCTGCACGAGCGCCACGCCGAGCTGGCCTCGGGGACTCGAACAGGGAGGGCGCAGCGATGTGGAGGCAAACTGCCCCTGGTGCTGGCGGCGAGCTGCACCGTTCCGAGAACAACCTGGCCCGCGCACTGCTGACCGTGGCCGACCGGCACCAGGTGGACCACGAGGTGTTCCACGTCGCCCGCGACATCGCGCGGTGGTCGCAGGACCACGTCCGCGAGATCGCCGAGGCGGCCCGCGACCACGGCCTCGACCTCGATCCCAGCCCGTCGACCGGGGCGCCGACGGGTGGTCGAGCAGGTGGTCCGGCGCGCGAGCGTGCTGCTCGGGCGGCGACCCGAACCGGGACTGCTGTTGCTGGCGGACCTGCGGCGGCTGCACCGCACGGCCGCGGGTGTGTCGCTGGACTGGGAGCTGCTCGCCCAGGCCGCTCAGGCCCAGCAGCAGCGCGGCCTGCTGGCGCTCTGGCGCCAGCGTTGTCACCCCGCAGACGCTGCGCCAGCTGAGCTGGGCCAACGCCCAGCTCAAGGAGCACCGCCGCCCAGATCATGGTCACCGGCTGAGACGACCAGCTACGCCAGCTGTCAACCCCACGCAGGGAGACCTACGTCCACGTCCAATCGCGCCGAGCCGGTGCCGTCAGCCACCGCTGATGCGACACGGGTGGTGCTGCGCCCCATCGCCAGCCCCTGCCCCTCGGGCTTCCTCGCCCTGGCCGTCGCCACGACCGCGTTCGCCTCCGTGCAGCTCGGCCTGGGTCCCGCCAGACGCAGGGCCACACCGTCGCCCTCGGCGTGCTCGGCGCTGACCGTACCGCATGCAGCTCCTGGCCGCGGTGATGGGACTTCTTGGCACGTGACCCCGTGGCCGCCACCGGCATGGGGATCCTGTCCGGCGACGCTGGGCGCGCGGCGTGCCTGGCCACCCTCGACCTCCGGCGCCGGGTGCCGCCAGCGGAGGCCTCGGCGTCATCCTGCTCGCGTCCGCAGCCTGCCTGCTGGTCCCCGCCGCTGCGGCCCGCGCACAAGGCTGATCCCCGCGCCTGGTCATCCTCACCAGCGCCACCCGATTCGCGGTCACCGGGATCGCCGAGATCGACGGCGGACCAGGGCTGGCTGCACGCCGCGGGCTGGGTCGGCATCGTGCTGGCCGTCACTCAGCGGGTACGCCGCCCTCGCCCTCGAGCTCGAGGGGGCGATGGCGCGCACCGTTCTTCCCGCTCGGGCCGCACCGGAAGGGCTCGGGTTGCTGTGGACGGGAACCTCTATGACCAGGTCGGCGACGTCGCGAACGAGCCGGGGGTGCGCCAGCAGTTGTGAGACAGAACCTGAAGACCGAATGCCTCGACGTTGACCTCGGGAACTCGGCACCTGCCGCGCAGCCGGGCTGTACGGGGATGGAGGCATCGAGGGCCGTGGCCGGTGCCGGCACCGTGGACGAGGTGATGGTTCGGCGGCCCAAATGGTCGCCGGCGGATGCGACGATCGCCGATGTCCGTGCCCTGTTCGTCGATGACCACGTGCACATGGCGCTGTTGGTCCGCGAGGACCGACTGATGGGCGCGGTGCTGCGCGCTGATCTCGACGTCTCGACCGGCTCCGGCGAACCGGCCCTCACGCTCGCCAGGCTGGAGGGACGCACCGTTACGCCGGGGTCATGCCTCGCACCGGTCCGCTCGCGCATGATCGCCACAGGTCAGCGGCGCCTGGCGTTGTCGACCTTGACGGTCGGCTGCTGGGGCTGTTGTGTCTCAAGCGGGCTCACCACGGATTCAGCAGACCAGGACGTCGCTTCCCGGGAGGAAGCCTGCGTCGCAGGCTCGGTCGGCGGCCCCCTCGACACCGAGAGGCAGATGATGCGAGCGATCACCGTCCAACCCGGTCGAGCCGGCTCGCTGGCCGTGACCGACGTGTCCGAACCGAGCCCGCGGGACGACGAGCTCCTGGTCGAGGGAGTGGCCCTGGGTGTGTGTGGCACCGACAAGGAGATCGTCGGGGGCGGGTACGGCACCCCGCCGCCCGGTCGCGACCGGCTGGTCCTGGGACATGAGTCACTCGGCCGGGTGGCCCAGGCACCCGCCGGCAGCGACTTCGCCACCGGCGACCTCGTCGTCGGGGTGGTTCGTCGCCCCGACCCCGTCCCGTGTGGAGCCTGCGCCCACGACGAGTGGGACATGTGCCGCAACGGCCTCTACACCGAGCGCGGCATCAAGGAGGTCGACGGATACGGCAGCCAACGGTGGACCGTGCCCGAGAAGTACGCCGTGCGCGTGGAGTCCCACCTCGGCCACGCCGGGGTCCTGCTGGAGCCGACCAGCGTCGTGGTGAAGGCGTGGGAACAGATCGACCGCGTCGGTGCTCGTGCCTGGTTCGAGCCCCAGCGACTGCTCGTCACCGGTGCCGGTCCCATCGGGCTGCTCGCAGCCATGATCGGAGTCCAACGCGGCATGGACGTCCACGTCCTCGACCGGGTTCTCGACGGACCCAAGCCACAGCTGGTCGCCGACCTGGGGGCGACCTACCACCACAGCAGCATCGCCGACGTCGCGTGCGAAGCCCGACCTGACGTGGTCATCGAGGCCACCGGTGTGGGTCGGCTGGTGTTCGACGCGATCGCCGAGACGGCCACGTACGGCATCGTCTGCCTCACCGGTGTCTCTTCCGGAGGCCGCAGGCTCTCGGTTGACGCCGGCAGCCTGAACCGGGAGGTCGTGCTCGAGAACGACGCCATCGTCGGCTCGGTGAACGCCAACCTGCGGCACTACCGGGTCGCCGCGGACGCGCTGGCCGCCGCGAACCACGCCTGGTTGCGGAGGCTGATCACCCGACGGCTGCCACTCGAGCAGGCGGCGGAAGCCTTCGGCGCCTCCACGCAGGACATCAAGGTTGTGATCGCCCTGGACGACGGGTGATGCGGGGGAGACCGTTCATCGCAAGGGCGAGCGCCGTGGCTTCGTCGCTGCATACATGTTGAGTGTGCCGACGCGTACGCGTGGAAGCGCCGACCACCTCGACGCCGGCCGCACCTGCGACCAGCTTGTCAGTGCCGACAAGGTGGCACGGTCGGCAGGAGAAAGCCGACGGAGATCGTGGGGATCACATCAGCCCGCCAGTCGCCCCACCGGGAACGCACAGACTGGCCCATGACAGTCACGGACATGAACTCGACAGCCTGGCCGAAGAAGTCCCTCGTCGCGGTCTCCCTTGCCGCAACTGTGATGCTCAGCTCCTGCGGTGCTGAAACCTCCCCGAGCGCCTCCACCACCTCAGAGAATGACGGCGCCTCCGCCTCTGCTGGGCTCAGCGAAGACGCGGGCGGGCCGCCTGCAGGCGGCGCTCAGGGAGGTGCTCCGCCTGCGGCATCCGATGCTGCTGCTCCCGATCTTGCCGATGCGGCGGAGACGCTCGGAGTTTCAGTTGCGAAGCTTGAGTCTGCGCTCGGCGGCCCGCCGCCCGACGTCGAGGCGGCTGCCAAGACTCTGGGGCTCCCCGTCGACGAACTGATGTCTGCGCTCCCCTCGGATCCCAACCCCGGCCAAGGGTCCTGATCGGCTCACGTGTCGGCTTCTCGCCGGCTCTGTGGGAGGCGAAGTGTGAAGGTCGACCCGCCTCCCGGGGTCGGGCTGAGCGTGATCGATCCGCGGTGCTCCTGGGCGATCTGTCGGCTGACGGCCAGGCCGAGGCCGGCTCCACCCGAGCCGTGTCGAGCTCGGGACGAGTCTGCCTGGTAGAAGGGCAGGAAGATCCGCTCCTGATCGGCTTCCTCGACCCCGGCTCCGTGGTCGATCACGCTGATCACGACGGCGCCCGGCGGTGTCTCCACGACGATCGTGATCGGGGTCGAGGCGGGGGTGTGGGTGCAGGCGTTCGAACCGAGATTGAGGATCGCCTGATGGATCCGGGCGGGGTCGCCAGCCAGCGGCACGCCGCACCCCGGAACGACTTGGGTGTCGATCCGACGCTCCGGGTACGCCGCCCGCAGGTCGTCGACCACCTCCCGCACGACCTGAGGCACGTCGACGTCCGAGACGACCTGGGCACCGCGCTCGTCGCCGCGGACCAGCTCCATCATGGAGTTCACCAGGCGGTGAAGCCTGACGCTCTCGTTGCCGACGCGTGACATGGCGCGGTCCACGGCTCCGGGCTCGGCCAGCATCCCGCGCTCGTACAGGTCGCTGTACCCCTTGAGCGCGGTGAGCGGGGTGCGGATCTCGTGGGAGACGTCGGCGAGGAACCGCCTCATGTCGTCGCGGGCCCGGGTGGCCGATGCCTCCGACTGCTCTCGCTCGGCGAGAGCGGCACGGAGCCGGCCGACCATCCGCTCGATGTCGCTCGACAGGTCGAAGACCTCCCGGGACCCACCGGCGTGCTGCAGCTCGGTGTCCAGGGCCCCGTCGGCGATCTGGTTGGCAGCGACCGCCATCTTGGTCAGCGGGCGAACCAGCCGGCCCGCCAGCCACCACGCCATCGCGGACTCGAGCAGGACGATGATCAGCCCGCCGAAGATCAGGTCTCTCCGGAGTGCGGCGGTCGTGGCGCGGTAGCCCTCGAGGGACAGCGCCGTGACCCGGACCTGTCCGTCGGGCTGAGGTGAGACACGGACCCGGTAGTCACCGATCTCGGTGGTCGTGGGCTCGCCGGTGGCGCCCAGTGCGGCGAGAGTGTCGCCGGGGAAGGGGTTCTCGCCACCCTGAGTGCCGGTGACCGCGCCATCAGGGGAGACGGTGAGCTGGACGGGTGGATCAACCCCGGCGGTTGCTGACTCGGAGGGCGCGGAGCCGCGCGTCGGTGGCGTCACCCCGTCCGGTTGACCTGTTGCCTGCGGCGCCAGGTCGACGCGTTCTGCCCGTGCCAGCTCCCGGTCGATCTCGGCCAGCCGGGTGGCCCGATCGCTCTGGTCGATGTAGATGGCGAACGCCAGAAAGCCCACGGTGATCGTGGCCAGGAGCGGCATGAGGATCACCCAGCGCAGCGACAGACGGTTCATCGAGGCCCTTCACGCAGGACGTAGCCGAGGCCGCGGCGGGTGTGGATCAGCTGCGGGTGACCGTCGTCGAGCTTGCGGCGCAGGTAGCCCACGTAGAGCTCCACGACGTTCTCGGTGCCGTCGTGGTCCTCGCCCCAGACGTTGGCCAGGATCTGCGCCTTCGACACCACGACGCCACGGTTGACCATGAGGTACTCCAGCAGTCGGTGCTCGGTGGCCGACAGGTCGATGAGCACCCCGGCCCGGCGTACCTCACGACCAGCGGGGTCGAGGGTGAGGGAACCGACCTGGAGCAGCCCCTGGGGGTCCTCGGGCGCGGTACGGCGAAGAATGGCTGCCACCCGCATCACGAGCTCGTCCACGCTGAAGGGCTTGGTGAGGTAGTCGTCCCCGCCGGTGGCGAACCCACGGATGCGGTGCTCGGTCTCGTCACGGGCGGTCAGGAAGAGGACCGGTGTGCTCGACCCTGCTTCGCGCAGGCGGCGGCACACGTCGAAGCCGTCGATGCCGGGGAGCATCACGTCGAGCACGAGGAGGTCGACACCGCCCGCCATCGCGAGCTCCAGGCCGGCCGTTCCGTCGGCTGTCTGGGTCACGGAGTGCCCCTGGAACCGCAGCGCGGTGGACACGACGTCGTTGATCGAGGGATCGTCCTCGACGACGAGGATCCGGCGGGGTGCCGACGGGGTGGGATCAGGGCGCATCGGTGCCATCCAAGGTGTGGAGACTGTGGTGAGGCTGTGAGTGGCTCCACAGTGCGGTCACAGCAGCGTCCTCCATGCTTCGATCATGGACCACCAACCTCTTCGCGACTCGGGAGCACGTCAACTGCTCCGCCGATCCCCACTGCTGGCCGTGCCGATGACAGCCGTGCTCATGCTGGCTTCGTGCGGGGGCTCCACATCCGACTCGGGATCTGAGGAGTCGACGACGTCCCCGACCTCAACGTCCACGACGGCGACTGGCCTCGACACCGCCCTGTTCCTCGACGGCGCACTGACCGAGGAGCCCACGACCGAGGACTGCACCCTCAGCGGTGGGGCCGAGACGACGTGCTATCGCATCACGGTCTCCGGGTACCCGGTCGACCACGAGGTCGGGCCGTTCTGCCCCGAGACGATCACGGACAGCGCTGATGCGGGCGGGATCTGGTTCGACGGCGAGAACCTCTACGACCTCGACGGGTCGTTCATCGAGGGCCTCGCCGAGACCTACGGTGACGACGGTTGGAAGATGTACGACGACGAGGGCAACGTCCTGGTCACCGAGTCCCAGGCCGAGTTCGAGGCGGCCGCCCGCCCCGATGTGGACCCCGCCCTGGCGAATCACTGCATCCAGGGAGAGGTGGCGTGGCTCGAGAACGGTGAGCCGATCACCAGCGAGGTGCTGATCCCCACGACGCCGGTGGCGGCGGACGAGGCCACCGGTGCGCAGGCCATCCTGGGCGTCACGCTCGACGGGGTGCGCATCGACGCCTCCGCGCCGGTGGAGCAGATCCTCGGCGCCTACACCATCGCGGCGTTCGACGACTGCGGCGGTCACTTCAACCCGGTCGAGGGCTATCACCTGCACGGCGCGGTCGGCTGCTCGGAGGTCGGCGATGCCACCGAGGGCGACACCGCACAGTTCGGGTACGCGCTCGACGGCTACGCGGTGCACAGCCCGTTCGAGGACGGCGAAGCGCCCGACGACCTCGACGAGTGCAACGGCCACACCAACGACGCGAGCGGCTACCACTACCACGCCAACCCCGCGGCCGAGAACCTGGTGATCGCCTGCCTGGTCGGTCAGACCGTCGAGTCCGAGGACGCCGCCGGCGGACCGCCCGATGGCGCCGGCCCGCCCGACGGTGCCGACGGATGATCCAGCCGGTCGTGCCTGACGTGGCAGTCCGGCCGGGCCTCCGGCTCGTAGCCCTGGCGGCGGCCCTCCTGCTGATCACCACGGCCTGCGGGTCGAGCCCGACCGACACCGGTTCCACCGGCAGCACCACGACCGACGCCTCGGCCGCAGCCACGGCCGGTGGCGAGATCGTGGACGTGTCGTCGCTCTTCGCCGACGGAGCCCTGACCGCCGAGGCCGCAACGGTGGACTGCACCCTGGAGAACGGCAGCGAGACCACCTGCTACCAGCTCGAGGTGGCCAGCCTGGCCTCCACCGTCGACACCGAGGGCCCGTACTGCCCCGCCACCACCAGCGACGTCGGCGGCATCTGGGTCTGGGACGGCGAGGAACCCGGCCTCTACGCCCTCGACGGCGACTTCTGGGACCTCATGTCCTCCCAGGGCTACGAGTTCGCCGATGCCGACGGGACGATCACGGTCACCGACCCGGCCGAGCGGGCTGCCTCCTCCTCCACCACCGCGAACTCCTGCCTGGAGGCCACTGCCGACGGCTCCTACCATCTCCAGGTCCTGATCCCGACCACTCCCGAGCTGCTCGACACACCCACCGACCTGTCCACCATCTCGCAGGTGGGACTGGCCCTGGACGGCGTCACGATCTTCGGCGACGCGCCGTCGGTGGCTGACCGGGGTGGGCTGCCGGCCCTCGATGCGTGCGGCGGTCACATCGATCCGTCGGGCTACTACCACTGGCACTTCGGCGCCGAGTCGATCCAGACCAACCTCGACGACGCAGGTGCCGGCGTGACCTGTTCGGTCGAGCAGGACGCCGAGGCGCTGGTCGGTTTCGCCTACGACGGGTACGGGATCTACGGCCCTGAGGAGGACCGCGACATCCCCACCGACCTCGACGAGTGCTCCGGCCACATCTCCGAGACCGCCGAGCTCGGCGCGACCTACCACTACCACCTCACCTACGACTCCCCGAACCTGCCGACCTGCCGGGTCGGGGCGACGGCCGGGTCCGCGCTGACCAGCCCTGACAACGCCAACGCCGCGCTGCCCAACGGCGAGGGACCGGGCGGCGGCGGCCCGCCGCAGGACGGCGGCTGACCGGTGCCCCGCACACGAACGACGCGGTGGCTCGCGGCCACACTGGTGACGCTCGGCTGTGCGGGCGTGATCCTGGTCGGCGCGGAACCCGCCGCCGCCCACGACAGCACCAACGGGGCCATCGCACTGTCGGTGACCGACCAACGGGTCCTCGGCACCGCCCAGGTCACCTTCTCCGAGCTCGGCTACCGCGACACCAGCGGTGACGGGCTGGTCGACGCAGACGAGCTGAGAGCCCAGGAAGCCGCGGTGGCGACGAGCCTGGTGAGCGTGGTCCGCACGCATGTCGCGCTCGAGGTCGACGGCCGCAAGGTCGACATCATCGGGGCCGGACCGGCCCCGGTCGCTGAGGGCCACGGTCTCGCCTCCACATTCGTGGAGATCATCTTCGCGACCGGCCCGCACGACGGCGACGTCTCCCAGGTGGAGGCGTCCTGGTCCTTCACCGCACCGACGGACCAGGTGGTCCTGTCCGGCCCCGACGGACTCGTGACCAGCCGCTTGGGAGCCGACGGCACGGCGTCGTTCTCCCTCGACGCCGCCTCGACCGTCCGCTCGTTCCTCCTCACCGGCATCGACCACGTGCGGTCCGGTCTCGACCACCTGCTCTTCCTCGTGGTGCTCACCTTCGCCGTGGTGGGCTCCTCGGTCTCCCGCACCACTACGCGACGGGTCGTCAAGCTCGTCACCGCGTTCACCGTCGGCCACGCGACCAGTCTCTGCCTCGCCTACTTCGACATCGTCTCGATCCCCGCAGCATGGGTGGAACCGGCGATCTCCCTGTCCATCGTCGCCGCCGCCGTGCTGGCCCTGCGGGGCAGGGGTGAGACCATCCGCCCCTGGATCGCCGCGGCCGTCGGCCTGGTGCACGGCCTCGGGTTCGCCTCCAGCCTCGGCGGGCTCGGCCTGGCCACCACCCACGAGGTGGGCGCGCTGGCCGCCTTCAACATCGGCATCGACGTCGCCCAGACCGCGGTCGTCCTCCTGGTCGTACTCGCGATCTGGATCTCCGGTCGAATGCTCGCTGAACGCCACCACTGGGTCCGCATCGCCGTCTGCAGCGGCGCCGGCCTGGTCGGGCTCGGCTGGACGGCCTCCCTCCTGGCCACCTGACCCATGGCCCAGTCGTCGGGTGCGTCGCGCCGTTCGTCGGGCCGGACGCAGGGCACGTCGTCGCGCGTCGCTGGTCCTGGCCCGCGTCTTCATGTATCTTGATATCAAGAGACTGCGGTCCCACCCCGTG
>CAVYGA010000002.1:0-853420 GCA_963767955.1 uncultured Actinomycetota bacterium
ACCGCCCGAGCGTCGCGAATGCGCGAGCGCAGGTGGCCACGAATCTGCGCGGCGGTGGAATCCACAAGAAGACGCCATACGAGAGGTTACGCTCGATTACGTTCACGCCATCAGATTCGGATCAGGTGTCACAGGGCGGCTCCGGTCTCGAGAGTGCGATCGGCCCCGCCGTTGCTGGCTTCCTCAAGGGCACGAAGCATCTGATGAAGGCCAGTGCACCGGGTTTGGCGGCTGCCGGGATCGCACACGTCGCAAGCCAGGGGTCTCGCACCTCATACTTGACGATCACCACGGACCGTCAGATCTACACGCTCTCCAACCAGATCCCGAACAGTGTGGGGCTTAAGACCGCCCAAAAGAGCCACGTCGACGTGGGGCGGGCGCTCGAAGCCGCGGGCAACGCCGTTCTTGCGTCGACAGTTCCTCGACCGCGGACGCCGGAGCAGCTGCGCTTCCGCCAGTGGTCCAGGCAGCAGCAACGGCTCAGACAGCCTCTCCGACTCTGGCGGACCGCCTCCGCGAACTCGCCACCCTCCACCAGGAAGGGATCCTGTCTGACGAGGAGTTCGCGAGCGCCAAGGCCGAAGCTGCTCAGCGGACTCTGATCGTCCGGCACCACGGCCCGGTGACGAACGACATGTGACCCGGTGCCTTGCCAAGTCATTCAGCACGTGTCAGCACATCGAGGAACTCGTGGTTGACGAAGAGGAGCTCGCGGCCGACCTTGACGTCGCTGAGGAGGTCGGCCGCGACGAGGGCGTGCAGCCACGTCGACGCGGTCTGTCGCGAGACATCGCATCGTTCCGCGACGGTGTTGATGCGGCAGTACGGCTGCTCGAAGAGGACGGCCAGGAACCGGGAGTCGCGACCGCCCGCCGTCGCAGCGCGGGCGCGCTCGGCGATGTCTCCTGACAGGTTCGGATGGCTCCGATCTTCCTCGTCGTCGACGTGGCCGACTCGCGGACGACGTCGAGCATGTAGATGATCCAGTCGATCCACGCGCCTTCGGCGGTCACCGCTCGCAGCAGTCGGTAGTAGTCGTTCTTCCGCTCGATGATCGCGCGTGGAGAGGTAGAGGATCGGGTCGTCCAGTAGGCCGGCCTCGATCAGCATCAGGATGTTGATGACGCGGCCGGTGCGGCCGTTGCCGTCGTGGAACGGGTGGATCGCCTCGAACTGGTAGTGGGCGACGGCCATTCGTACCAGCGGGTCGAGGTCGTCCTCGCGCGTGGACGAACCGCTCCCAGGCTCGAGAGCTTGTCGCGAATGAGGTCGACGCCTTCGGGTGGCGCGTAGACGATCTCGCCGCGTGGTCGGGTTCGCGATCCGCGTGCCCGGCACAGCACGGACAGCCATCTCGCGACCCTGCAGCTCGGAGCAGATCCGAGCAGCGGTCGCAGCGGTGAGCGGCCGCTCCCTGATCGATTCGACTCCGGCGAACAGCGCGGCCCGGTAGCGAAGTGCTTCCTTGGTGGCGTGGTCACCTCCGCCGGACTCGAGGTGCTTGAACAGTTCATCGGCCGTGGTCACGATGTTCTCGATCTCGGAACTGGCCTGCGCCTCGAGCAGCGGCACAGCGTGGATCAGGATGCTGGGGTTCGGGAGCAACTGGCCGGCCTGGGCGAGTGTCGCCAGCGCCGTGCGGGCTTGGACGGTGGCCTTGAGCACGGACTTGGGCTCGAGGTCGAGGCCTGCTGGCGGCAGCGGCGGCAGATCGTTGAAGGGGACTTCGGGACTCCAGGGCACGTGTCAGCTCCTTCGACTCATCCGCACTACGTGTTAAGAATTCCTGATAAACCTAACACGTTGTCGGGACGTGTCAGGAGACCCGACATATAGCTGAGGCGACCGAGTGATACACGAGAGTGATGCACGAAGCCCCGAAATCGGTGTCCAATGGCGGCCCCGACTGGACCGGCATGAACCGACACACCCCCTCTGACCTGCGGTTTCGTGAATATTCACCAACGACCGTCTATGCGGATACCACGTGGCACCAGTGGCAGGCGGCGTACCCGACGCTGAGCAGCACGGGGACGTTGCGCTCCCGCGCCTGCGCGAAGGCGTCCTCGCCCCACTCCCACCAGTCGACGGGGTTGTCCTTGTGCTGCAACAGGTACGGCGACGTGGCGTGGGCCAGTCGATTGGACAAGGCTCCTCCTCACCTCTCTGGTCGCGGTGGCGCGGATCTCGTGGGATCGCGCCCAGCATCGCACCCCGCATCGACCCGGCACTCGCTCGCTCCATCGCGCCGGACCGCCGGCGCGAGGCTCATGGCCACGGTCTGCTCGGGTACAGGCGTCAGATGCAGACCCACCAGACGCCGGCACGCCCATCCCGGGGACCCGCCGAGCCTCCGTCCAAGGGGGCCGGTCTGCTCTACGGCCTCGGGCTCGGCGGGTTCGTGGACGGGATAGTCCTTCACCAACTGCTGCAGTGGCACCACATGGTCAGCGATGTCGACGGGCAGCCCACCGACACCGTCGCCGGCCTCGAGGTCAACACCATGGCGGACGGCTTCTTCCACGTGGCCACCTGGCTGCTGGTGGTCGCTGCTTCGCTCGTGACCATCGCGCAATGGCGCCAAGGACGTCTGGCACCGAGCTGGAGCTTCCACGTCGGGCTGGTCCTGACCGGATGGGGCATCTTCAACATCGTCGAGGGACTCGTCGACCATCACCTGCTGGGTGCCCACCACGTGCGCGACGATCTCGGCGGCCCGCTCTCGTGGGATCTGGCGTTCCTGGCCTCCGGGGTGGTGCTGGTGGTCGCCGGGTGGCTTCTGCACCGGCGTGGCCTGGCCACGACGGTGGCCGAGCCCCGCCGACCAGCCAGCCACCTGAACCCCGGAGGCGAGGTTCGCGTCGTTCCTCGGGTCAGCGACCGAAGAGCTTGCCCAGCCAGCCGCCGCGCTCGGGGCGGGGATGGCCGGGGCAGCGGTTGCCGGCCGGGACGCCCCGCATGACCTGGTCGACGTGCTGGCCGCAGCCGGCCCAGGTGGTCTTGCCGCACTGCTTGCAGGTGACTGCTCGGCACATGGTGGTTCTCCTTCGTCTTCGTTCGCGGTGTGTGGGTCGGAGGGGTCAGTCGTGGGAGAAGCGGACGGCGGGCAGCACCCGCGTGAGCCAGGCCGGCGTCCACCAGGCGGCCCGTCCGGTCAGGCGGAGCATCACCGGAAGCAGTACCAGCCGGACCAGGAACGCGTCCAGCAGGACGGCGACACCGAGCACGATGCCCATCTCCTTGGGCGGCAGCGGGCCGGACAGGGCGAAGGTGAAGAACACCGCGACCATCACGGCGCCGGCGGCGAAGATCACCCGGCCGGAGTGGGCCAACGAGCCGACCATGGCCTCCTTGGCGTCACCGCTCTTCTCCCAGTGCTCCTTGGCAGAGGCGAGCAGGAACACGGTGTAGTCCATCGCGATCGCGAAGATCATCGCGAAGAAGAACACCGGAGCCCAGGCGTCCAGGAAGCCCTGGGACTCGAAGCCGAAGAAGTCGGCGCCCATGCCCTCCTGGAAGATGAGCCGGGCGACGCCGAAGGCGGCTCCGGTGGACAGCAGGCTGGCCAGCGTGCCCAGCAGGGCGATCAGGGGTGCCTGCAGGGCGAAGAGCAGCAGCAGGAAGCCGAGGACCATCACCACACCGATCACCAACGGAGTGGACTCGTCGAGCTGGTCCTTGAGGTCCAGGTTCTCCACTGCCGCGCCCCCGACGACCGCGGACTCGGGCAGGTCGGCGCGGATCCGGTCCACGGTGTCGCCGAGCGCCGGGTCGGAGGGGTCGACGGTCGGAACGGCCTGGATCATCACGAGACCGCTGTCGTCGGCGGCCGGCATGGCCGGCATGGCGCCCGCGATGCCCGGGTCGTCGCCGAGCACGGCGGTGGCCTGCTCGGCGTCGGCGGCGTCCGTCACGACCTGGAACGTGCCGGGGGCACCCTCACCGAAGGCGTCCTGGACCTGGTCGTAGCCGATCCGGGCGCTGGCGTCCTCGGGGAGGACCTTGATCGAGGGCATCGCGGTCTTCAGCCCCATCACGGGAGCGGCGAGGACGAGCAGCACGATGAGCGAGGCCAGGCCCCAGACGACGGGGCGCTTCCACAGACGCTCACCCCAGGCGGCGAACTTCGGCGAACGGTGCTCGCCGCTGTGCACCCACTTCAGGGCGAACTTGTTGATCCGGTGGTCGAGCTTGAACAGGACCAGCGGCAACAGGGTCAGCGTCGCGGCCAGCACGAAGACGACCGCGAGCATGATCCCGCCGGCCATGGACCGGAACGACGGGGACGGCACGAGCATCACGGCCGACAGGGAGATCAACACCGTGGCGCCGGAGAGCAGCACCGCCTTGCCGGCGGTGTCCATGGTCTCCGCGACCGCCAGTCGCGCGTTCTCGTGGTGCCCCATCCGCGCCGCCCGGAAACGGACGACGAGGAACAACGCGTAGTCGATGCCGAGGGCCAGCGCGAACATCATCGCGAAGTTCATCGCCCAGATCGACACCGGCACCAGCTCGTTGATGAGGACCAGCGAGCCGGCGGAGGCGACCAGACCCGCGAGGGTCAGGATCAGCGGCAGGCCGGCCGCGACCAGAGCGCCGAAGGCCAGCACCAGGATGGCCAGGGTCACCGGCCACGACACCATCTCGGACTTGAGCATCGCCTCGAGGTTGGCCTCGTTGAAGTCGGACCAGAGCAGCGAGGCGCCGGTCGGGTTGACCTCGACGGCGCCGGTCGACAGGTCCTGGAGGGGACCCTTCAGGTCCGTGGCCGCCCGGACCATCTCGTTGGTGTCGGCCTCGGCGCCCGCGAGCAGGATGGCGGTGCTGCCGTCCTCGCTGAGCGTGGCGCCCGGCTGGGGCTGCACGACGTCGGAGACGCGCGGGTCGTCCTCCAGGACCCGGGTGGCCTCGGCCAGGATCTCGGCCCCGGCGCCCTCGGTCACGGGACCGTCGTCGCTCTTCACCACGACCTGGATCGCGGAGCTCCCGTTGCCGTTGAAGTGCTCCTGCGCCAGCTCGCGGGCCGCGACGGACTCCGACGCGTCGGCCTGCCAGCCGGCGCCGGACAGATTGTGCTCGACCCTGGGGGCGAAGGCGCCGAGGCCGACGATCACGAGCAGCCACACCACGGTGGTGAGCTTCGCGTGGCGGGTCACCGCGATGCCGAGCCGGCCCAGGGGGCCGGGCCGGTAGCCGATGTCGGGGTCGATGGGCGGGTCGGCCTTGCGGCGGCCGGAGGCCGTCAGGGTTGCCATGCGTTGCCTCTTTCGTGGGCTCGTCACTGCTCTTGCTCATAGATACCCCTGGGGGTATGATGGCGGCAACGATAACACCCCCGGGGGTATCCGCAAGTCGAGCCCCGCCACGGAAGGAGACAGTTGTGACGACCATGGAGCTGGGCGCGGAGAACTTCGAGCGCACCCTCGGTGAGAACGAGATCGTCCTGGTGGACTTCTGGGCCTCCTGGTGCGGTCCGTGCCGCCAGTTCGCCCCCATCTACGAGTCGGCAGCGCAGTCGAACCCCGACCTGGTGTTCGGCAGCGTGAACACGGAGACCGAGCAGGCTCTGTCCGCCGCCGCCAGCATCACCTCGATCCCGACGCTGATGGCGTTCAAGTCGGGCCGCCTGGTCTTCTCGCAGCCCGGTGCCCTGCCGGCGGCCGCGCTCGACGAGCTCATCGACGCCGTCCGCGACCTCGAGGTGGACCTGACCCAGCAGGCGGAGAGCTCATGAACGACGCCCGCCAGCCGCTCGTCGCGGCGCCGGCCACTCCCCGGGAGGACTGATGGAGCTCGACCCCACCGAGATGACGCCGGTGATCCACCGGATCAAGCGCGCCCAGGGCCAGTTGGCCGGCGTCCTCCGGCTGCTCGAGGAAGGCCGCGACTGCGAGGACGTGGTCACCCAGCTGGCGGCCGTCTCCAAGGCCCTCGACCGGGCCGGCTTCGCGATCGTGGCGACCGGCCTGGAGCAGTGCCTCACCGCCGGCGACACCCCGGACAGCGTGGACGTCAAGAAGCTGGAGAAGCTCTTCCTCTCCCTCGCCTAGTCCCTGGTCGCACCGACCTTCGGGTTGGGGACGTCCGGGGCCGGCTCGTCATCGGCGCGGGAGCGTCGCCACGCGATCAGCAGGGCGACCGCGACGACGACGGCGAGGACGAGCCAGGCCGGAATGCCCGCCGTCCATTCCGAGACCCGCTGTTGGGCGGAGAACTCCAGGTCGGTGAGGTCGCCCACGCCCAGCGAGCCGGTGAGACCGGCGGTGCCGTCGTACCGCAGGAAGATCACCCCGATGGCCACGAACAGCAGCCCGGAGACCAGCGAGGTCGTGTGCAGTCGCAGCCGGCCCCAGGACAACGTGCGCCCGCGCAGCCAGCGACGGCTGCCCAGGTCGTAGCGGTCCCAGAGCGCGGCGAGCACCAGCAGGGGCGCCGCCATGCCGAGGGCGTAGACCGCCAGCAGTCCCCCGCCCCGCCACGGTGACCCCTGGGTCGCCGCGACCGTGAGGATCGCCCCCAGCACCGGACCGGAGCAGAACCCCGCGAGCCCGTAGACGGAGCCGAGCAGGAGCGTCGAGAGCCACCCGTCCCCGCTCCGACCCGCGACCGCGGACTGAAGACGTCCCGCGAAGGGGAGCGTGAAGCCCCGTCCCAGCACCTGCAGCAGACCGAGGGCGATGATCGTCCAGCCGGCCATGGCGATCAGCAGCGGACGGTGTCCGTAGAAGAACGTCGAGGCGGCACCCGCTCCGGTCCCGAGCGGCACCAGCGTGAGCAGCAGCCCGACGTAGAACACCAGCGTGCGCAGGACCAGGGCCCGCTTGCTGGCGAAGGCGTAGGCGAAGAAGGACGGCAGCAGCAGCGCGCTGCACGGCGAGAGGAGCGCGAGCACGCCCGCCGCGAAGGCCGCGAGGATCCCGACCTCGATCACGAGGCGTCCTGGGCCGCCTGCTCGATGGCGTCCTTGAACACCGAGGTGGGCTGGGCGCCGATCACCGGCACGCCGTTGATGACGAACGCCGGCGTCCCGGTGACCCCGATGGCCTGACCCTCGGCGAAGTCACGCTCGATGGCCTGGCTGGTCGCCTTCGAGCCCATGTCCTCGCGGAACCGCTGCGCGTCGAGGCCGAGGTCCTCGGCGATGCCGACGACGTACGACGTGTCGAGCTTCCCGCTGTTGGGCGGCAGCTGGTTCTCGTACATCGCCTCGTGGAACTCCCAGAACCTGCCCTGGGCCGCGGCGGCCCGGCCGGCCTCGGCGGCGGTCTTCGACTCGGGGCCGAGGTAGGGGAAGTCACGCCACTCGATGCGCAGCGTCCCGTCCTCGACGTACTTCTCGACGAGCTCGGGCTCGGTGTCGCGGGCGAACTTCCCGCAGAAGGGGCACTGGAACTCCGAGTACGCGATCATCACCACCGGCGCGTCGACCTCGCCGCGGGCCATCGGGTCGTCGGCCTTGCGTCGGACCAGGGTCTCCCAGGTCTTGTCGGGGGCCTTGCCGGACCCCGCTCCGTCACCGCCGGTCGAGCCCACGGAGCCACTGCCCGACGACGGGTCCGGACTGTCGGCGCCCAGGGAACCGACGGCTGTGCCGATCAGGGCCACCAGCGCGACGGCCGCGATCGCGAGGGGGATGACGGGGCTCTTCCTGCGGTCAGACATGGGTGACTTCTCCTGAGATGGTGGTGGGACAGGACAGCTCGCCGAGCAGTCGGCGCCGCAGCGCCCAGGCGAGGAGGATGACGGCGACGATCTGGAGGACGGGCTGGAGGGGCTCGAACCAGGCCACCGCCCCGGCGCTGCCGAGAGCGAGCAGCACGAGCTTGTTGCAGACCGGGCAGCCGACGGCGAAGTACGTCAGCAGGCTGCCGGCCCAGCCACCCCGACGGGTCGCGGCGACGTCCGGCTGCGCCGGCGCGGCGACGTACGTCGCGACGAGCAGGCCGCCGAGGACGGAGGACACGGCAAGCGCCGGCGCGGCCCACCACGTGGGCGGGATCTCACGGCCGAACACGGGGGTGTCGATGAGGTCGGTGGGAACGGCCACCAGCAGCGCGAAGGCGAGGGCCGCGGCCGCGGCGGACAGCCAGCGGCGCAGCGACCAGGATGCGAGGACGGAGAGCATCAGGAGCCGACCTCCACCGGGTGGCCGTGCGTGCGCCACTCCAGCATCCCGTCCACGAGACGCCTGGCCCCCACGCCCTCGGCACCGAGGAGGCGAACGGCGTCGTGGGCCATGACGCAGAAGGTGCCTCGGCAGTAGGCCACCACCTCGGGCCCCTCGGGCAGCGACGACGCCTGCTCGATCAGGGCGCCGAGCGGGACGCTCCGGGCGCCCGGGATGTGGCCCGCGACGTACTCCTCCGCCGGTCGGACGTCGAGGAGGGTGATCTCCTCGCGGCGCAGGAGGTCCACCAGCTCCTCCCGGGACACCAGGCCCACCTCTCCCGAGCCGGGGAGGTTGAGGTAGGCGTCGAGCGCCCGGCCGACGTCGGCCGAGCGCTCGCGGGCCACGGATCGCATCGCGTCGTAGAGGTGTGCCACGTCGTCGCCGGCAAGCCGGTAGTGCACCTTGGTGCCCTCGCGCCGGGTGCGCACCAGGTTGGCCAGCTTGAGCACCTGGAGATGAGCGGAGGCGGTGCTCAGCCCCATGTCCGCGGCCCGCGCGAGACCATCCACGGTGCGCTCACCCTGCGCGAGCAGCTCGACGAGCTCGAGGCGCTTGGCACTGCCGAACGCCTTGCCCACCACCGCGAGCTCGTCGAAGACGCGGGTACGTCGGTCGTCTGCTTCCACCATTCCTCCAAAGATCTTTGGAGAAGCGTAGGAGGTGATGCACGCGGAGACAAGGCCGGTCGCGACGCCGGGACGGGAGCAGCCGCCGCGCGGGCGGTACGTTCCGGTAGGACGGTGGGCGCGGGGCTCATCCGAACGAAGGAACAGGAGCCTTGCCGTGGAGGACCCAGACGTGACTCCGGCCGGCACCTCCCGGGTCTACGTCGACATGGTGGGAGACCTGTTCCACGCGGGCCACGTCTCGCTCCTCCGGGAGGCGCGCCGCCATGGTGACTGGCTGGTCGTCGGTGTGCTGTCCGACGACACCGCCGCCTCGTACAAGCGGCGTCCCATCATGACCCTGGCCGAGCGCGTCGCCGTGATCGAGTCGTGCCGGTACGTCGACGAGGTGATCGAGGACGCTCCGTTCCGAGTGACCGAGGACTTCCTGCACGAACACGCGATCACCACCGTCGTGCATGGTGACGACCTGTCTCCCGCGGGCGCTGAGTCCGTCTACGGGCCCGCTGCGGCAGCCGGAGGACTCGTCTACGTGCGGCGCACCGGAGGCATCTCGACCACGCAGCTGATCCAGCGGGTGCTCGACGCGGACGCCTCGCGACGTGAGTGACCGGCGGCTGGGTGCCGGCGGCCGTTCGGGCACCGTGGGCATCGTGGGCATCGTCGAGCCCTGCTGACAGCGACGGCGCCGGAAGACGCCGGGGAGGGCTCAGCGCTTGCGGCTCCCGCCCGGGGTGTAGCGCAGCTGGCGGTCGGCGGTGAGCGTGCTGCGCTGGAGCCGCAGCTCGTCGCGGAGCGCGTAGGGGATCGGCCGGCCCTGCTGCTCCAGGCAGTCGACGTAGGCCTCGAGGGCGAGGAGCAGGTCGTGCCGCGCCGCCGTGCAGGACGGGTCCGTCGGCAGCTGCCGGGACCGGGTGACTGCCGCGCGGGCGGCGACGAGCTGGTCCCAGAGCAGCTGGGGATCCGCAGCTGACGGGGTGGGCGTCGACATCGCCACGACCTTTCCTCGGGACAGGAGGGCTCCCGGCTGAACCCCCGGTCCTGGCGCCCACTGTACGACGACCGGGGCCGCCGCAGGTGGGGAAGTCACGAGGTGCCGGGTGGGTACTTGGTCCCGCTCGACACCGGCCCCCCGGCCCTGTCCGCGCCCGGTCTGCTGGGCGACGGTGGACCTGACCCCCCGAGGAGGAGCGATGAAGACCGAGAACGAGTGGTACCCCGGACACCTGCGCGAACTCGACAGGGACGAGTGCCGCGAGCTGCTGGCAGAACACCGGAGCGGGCGGGTGGCCTGGTGCGAGCCGGCCGGACCTGTGGTGCTGCCGGTGAACTACCGGTTCGATGGGGTGCACGTGCTGTTCCGCACCTCGCCGCACTCCGAGCTGGCCCGGCACTTCTCGGCCGGCCCGGCGGCCTTCCAGATCGACTCCTTCGACGACTTCTCGCAGTCGGGGTGGAGCGTGCTGGTGCGCGGGCGCGCCGAGCTGGTGGAGTGGGACGAGCTCCCCGACCAGGACGCCCGGCCCGAGCCCTGGGCCGCCGGCACGCGCAACGTCTACGTCCGGATCGACCTCGAGAAGGTCACCGGTCGGCGGGTGCTGCCGTCGTGACGACAGAGCGCGACCACGACGAGAGCGCCCTCGTCGTCGGCGTGGACGGCTCCGCCAGCAACCGTGCGGCGGTCGACTGGGCCGCCGACGAGGCCCAGGCGACCGGCCGGCCGCTCACCCTCGTCGCCGTTCTCGACGACGTCGCGTTCCCCGTGCCGCCGGGTTCGTCGGACGCCGACAGCGTCCGTGCCCGGCAGGTCCTCGACGAGGTGGCCTCCCGGACGCGGCGCGACAACCCACACCTGCTCGTGACCCACGAGATGCACATCGGGGGGACCGTCACGACGCTGCTGGAGCGCTCGACCCAGGAACCGGCGGTGGTCGTCGGCAAGCGTGGTCTGGGCACGTTCGGGCGGATGATGCTGGGCTCGACCTCGACCGGCGTCGCCGGCCGGTCTCGGGTGCCGGTCGTGGTGGTGCCCGACGGCTGGGACCAGGAGGCGCACAGCGGCGAACCGGTCGTCGTCGGGGTCGACCCGTCGCAGGAGCTGGACCGTCCGCTGCGCTGGGCCTTCGAGCGGGCCGAGCGGCTCGGCGTACCCCTGTTGGTGCTGCACTCCACGGACCTCTCCCGTTCGACCGTCTGGGACCCGCAGGTCGAGGTGATGCTGGGCAACGACTGGATGCGCCGGCGCAGCGAAGACGTCCGGACCAGCCTGGAGCTGGCCCGCAAGAACTTCCCCGGTGTCGACGCCACGCTCGTCGAGGACACGGCGCACCCCGCCGACCTGCTGCTTCAGCGCGCCACCGGCGCCCAGCTGCTCGTCCTCGGCCGCCGTCGGCCCACGACCTTCGGCTTCACGCTCGGGTCCGTGGCCCGTGGCGTCCTGCACCACGCGGCCCTACCCGTCGCGGTGATCCCATCATGAAGGAGAACGCGATGAAAGAGCTGTTGATCCTGGGCGGCGGCACCGCCGGCACGATGGTGGCGAACCGGATGCACCAGCGTCTCGACCGCCACGAGTGGCGGATCACGGTGGTCGACCAGGACGACCGGCATCCCTACCAGCCGGGCTACCTCTTCGTGCCGTTCGGCGAGCACGACCCCGACGACCTGGTCCGATCGCGCGCCGCGCAGCTCGACCGTGGCGTCCGGTTCGTGACCGGTGGCATCCAGGAGGTGCGGCCGGAGCAGCACACCGTCGCCGTGGACTGGGGGCTGTCGCTGCCCTACGACCAGCTGGTGATCGCCTCCGGAACCTCACCACGACCGGAGGAGGTGCCCGGCATGGCCGGACGCCTGTGGCGGAAGAGCATCTTCGACTTCTACACGCTCGAGGGTGCCACCGCGCTCCGCGAAGCGCTCGCCGCCTTCACCGGCGGTCGCCTGGTCGTCCACGTCACCGACATGCCGATCAAGTGCCCGGTCGCCCCCCTGGAGTTCGTGTTCCTCGTCGAGGCCCACCTGCGGGAACGCGGCATCCGCGACCAGGTCCAGCTGACCTACGTCACCACGCTGCCCGGTGCCTTCACGAAGCCGGTCGCCGCGCGCCGGCTCGGGCACATGCTCGACGAGCGCGGCATCGCGGTCGAGCCCGACTTCCTCGTCGAACGCATCGACGAGGACCGCAGCGCCCTGGTGTCGTACGACGAGCGCGAGGTGCCGTTCGACCTCCTCGTGACGGTGCCGCTCAACAAGGGCGCCGACTTCGTCGCCCGGTCGGGTCTCGGCGACGAGCTCAACTACGTCCCGGTGGACCGGCACACCCTGCTGGCCCGCGGACACGACGACATCTTCGTGATCGGGGACGCCAACGACATCCCGACCTCGAAGGCGGGTTCGGTGGCGCACTTCTCGGTGGACGTCTTCGCCGACAACTTCCTCGAGCACATCGCCGGCGGTCCGATGACGCGCTCGTTCGACGGGCACGCCAACTGCTTCGTGGAGAGCGGTGACGGCAAGGCCATGCTGATCGACTTCAACTACGAGGTCGAGCCGCTGCCGGGCAAGTTCCCGATCCCCGGCATCGGTCCCCTCACGCTGCTGGCGGAGACCCGCGCCAACCACCTCGGGAAGCGCGCGTTCCAGTGGATCTACTGGCACGTGCTGCTCCCCGGACGTCCGATGCCGCTGCCGGCCGACATGTCGATGGCCGGCAAGCATCCCGAGCCCAATCACCCCGACCAACCCGACCTGCAGGAGGTCTGACATGCCCGTCACCACCATCGCCGACCGTCCCGTCCACGTGGACGAGGACGGCTTCCTCACCGAGTACGACGAGTGGAGCGAGGACCTCGGGGACACCCTCGCCGCCCAGATCGGCGTACAGCTCACCGACGAGCACCGGACGCTGCTGCGGTTCCTGCGCGAGGACTTCCTCGTGCAGGGGGAGACCGCCACGCTGCGCCGGGTCAGCGCGTCCACGAGCACCCCGATCAAGAGGCTGTTCCAGCTGTTCCCGACCAAGCCCGCCAAGAAGATGGCCTACGTGGCGGGACTCCCCAAGCCGCGCGGCTGCGTGTGAGAGAGGAATCGACATGACCGTCCAGGAGACCACCCCGCTGGTGCCGGACTTCGGCACCGACGAGTCCGGCCGCAAGCTCGCGATCATCTGCTCCAAGGGCACCCTCGACATGGCCTACCCCGGCCTGGTGCTGGCCAACGCCGCGCTCGGCGAGGGCGTCGAGGTGCACATGTTCTTCACGTTCTGGGGCTTCGACATGATCAACAAGAAGACGATGGGGGACCTCAAGTTCACCCCGCTCGGCAACACCGCCACGCACCTGCCCCAGGGGCTCGGCGGCCTCCCCGGCATCACCCACCTGGCGACGAAGAAGATGCGCCGGTCGATCGCCGACCTCGACATCCCCGAGATCCCCGACTTCCTCCAGCAGGTCGTCGACTCCGGCGGCCACCTGTGGGCCTGTCGGATGTCCGCGGACATGCAGCACCTCGAGGAGAAGGACCTGTACGACGAGGTCGAGGCCATCATCAGCGCCGCCGACTTCATCGAGCTCACCGACGGCGCGCAACTGCTGTTCATCTGAACCCATCGACGAAGGAGTCCCCCATGCTGGTCCGCGATGTCATGAGCCGTCGAGCGGTCACGGTGCGCGCCGACACGTCCCTCAAGGAGGCGACCGTGCTCCTCGACGCCCGCTCGCTCACGACACTGCCGGTGGTGGACTCCGAGGCGAGACCCGTCGGCGTCGTCAGCGAGGCCGACCTGATCGCCGGCATGGTGCCGCGCGACACGCGGCTGCACATGGTGCCCGGGGCGACGGAGATGCACACGCTGCCGCCGGCCACCGTCGGTGAGGTGATGAACCGGCACCCGATGACGGTGAGTGAGGAGACCGACCTGGCCGAGGCCGCCGACCTGATGACCACCACCGGCGTCAAGAGCCTGCCCGTCCTCAACGGCCACGGCCGGGTCGTCGGCGTCATCAGCCGGCGCGACATCATTCGTCTGCTGGCCCGACCGGACTCGGAGATCGAGGCGGAGCTGGACGAGGTGTTCCGGCGACTGGAGCGCGACTGGCTGGTGGAGGTGCAGGACGGTGTCGTGACCGTGACCGGCCCGGTGGGTGACAAGGAGCACGGAGTGGCGGCGACGCTCGCCGAGGCTGTGGCCGGGGTCACCGGAGTCACCGTCCGCTGACCTGAGATCGCTCCGAAGATCGGAAGCGGCCGGCGCGGAGTGACGCCCGTTCCGGCTCAGCCGAGCCGCACCCGCTCGCCGTACTCCGGGGCCACGGCGACGACACCGAGGTCCTGGTCGAGACGCCTGGCCAGCGCCCCGGCGGAGTGCTCCTCCCCGTGCACGACGAAGACGCTGCGCGTCTCGCCGGCGCCGCGCACCCAGGCGACCAGCTGGTCGGCGTCCGCATGGGCCGAGAAGCCCCGGAGGTTGACGATCTCCGCGCGCACCGGCACGTAGCGACCGTGGATCTTGACCTGCCGGGCACCATCGGCGAGCGCCCGGCCACGGGTGCCAGCCACCTGGAAGCCGGTGAGCACCACCGCGTTCCGGCTGCGCGGGAGCTGGTGCACGAGGTGGTGGAGCACCCGCCCTCCTTCAGCCATGCCGGACGCGGACACCACGATGCACGGGTGCCGAGGGTCGTTGAGCTTCTCCGACTCCTCCGGACCGTGGACCAGCCGCAGCCGGCCGGGGTCGAACGGCGCGCGATCTGCCAGGACCTCGGGACGGAGCTCCTCGGCGCGTGCGACGTAGGCTCCGCGGTAGACGTCCAGCGCGGCCAGCGCCATCGGGCTGTCGACGAACACCGGCACGTCGGGGACCCGACCGTCGGCCACCAACGCCTTGATCTCGTGCAGGAGCAGTGGCGTGCGGTCGACGGCGAAGGCGGGAACCAGCGCGACTCCGCCGCGGCCGATGACCCGCTGCAGCACCGCCGCGAGCTCCTCGGATGCGCCGGGCTGGTGCAACCGGTCCCCATAGGTCGACTCCACCACGACATGGTCGACCGCACCGAGATCGTCCGGCCGACGCAGCAGGGGGTGGTCGGGCCGACCGAGGTCACCGCTGAACGCCACCCTGGTGCCGGCGACGTCGAGAACGGCGAACCGGGAGCCGAGGATGTGTCCGGCCCGGTGCAGGGTCACCGTGACGTCGGCGAACGTCCGGGTCTCCCCCGTGGGCAGCGGCTGCAGCAGGGCGAGCGCCCGTTCGGCGTCGGCGGTGTCGTACAACGGCCGCGGGTCGGCATGCTTGGACAGTCCGGACCTCCGGGCCCAATGGGCCTGCTGCTCCTGCAGGTGGGCTGCGTCCCGGAGCACGATGGCCATCAGCTGGGCGGTCTCGCGGCTGCACACGACGGGACCGGAGAAGCCCTCGCGGGCGAGCACCGGGAGGTAGCCGCAGTGATCGAGGTGGGCGTGTGTGATGACCACCGCGTCGACGGTGGCGGGGTCGACGGGCGGCGGGTCCCAGTTGCGACGTCGCCAGGTCCGCTCTCCCTGGAAGAGCCCACAGTCCACGAGCAGCCGGGTGCGGCCGCTCGCCACCAGGGTCTTGCTGCCGGTGACGGTGCGTGCGGCGCCGAGGAAGGTGAGGGTGGCGACCGGTGCACCCGTGGCCGCGGCCGGCGGGGAGGTCATCGGCCTCGAGCTCCGGTCAGGTGGGCGTCCGGGTCGGAACCGGGCCCGGGCAGGTCCGCCCCGGTCTCGGGCGAGGAGGCGACCGAGGCCGGCGGGATCACCCGGACCGTGCAGTGGGCCGCCTTCAGGACCGCCCGTGCTGTACCCCCGAGGTGGGGCATCCCCGGCACCCGGTGCGGGTGACGCATCACGACCAGCAGATCGGCGTCCTCGGAAGCACGGACCAGTGCGTGGACGGGGTGGTCGTGCACGACCACGATCTCCGCGGAGACCTCGGGGTACCTCGCGCGCAGGGGCTCGAGCACCGGTTCCAGCTCTGCGACCGTGTGCGCCTCCAAGTCGTCGAGGGCGACGCGGGACGCGATGATGTCGTCGTAGCCCGTGGGGATCTTCCACGCATGCAGCACGGTCAGCCGTGACCGGCGGTCGGCGGCCACCGGGAAGGCATGGGCGAGCAGCGGCGCCGCGTCCTGCGGAGAACGCACGCCCACCACCACGCGGCCGTGGTGCCCGGTCTCCTGCCAGTCCGGTGGGACTGCCTCGACCGGGCAGGACGCCCGCTCGGCGACGCCGGCGGCGGTACGGCCGGAGACGAGGCGCTGCAGCAGGGAACGGTCACGACCGACCACCAGCAGCCGGGCTCCGACCGCCGCGTCGACGATGCCGCGTACCCGGGAGCCCCGCGGCATCCGCATCTCGATCGACTCCAGCTCCGGGTCGGCCGTGCGGGCGACATCCTCCGCGTGGCGCAGGATGACCTGCGCCGTCTCGGCCAGATCGGCGGGCGTGAGCGGCAGCATCGGCGACACGGGGGCGTAGTCGGGGACGACGTGCACCAGCCGGAGCGGGGCCTCGAGCGTCCGGGCCTCGTGCACCGCCTTGCGGATCGCGCTGTCGCTGCCGGCCGACCCGTCCACCGCCGCAACGACCGGGCGGCGTCCCTCGTCCGCGTCGGGCTGCGCGGGCCGGGGCTCGGGGTCGACCACCATCACCGGGCAGCGCGACTCCTTGAGGACAGCACGGACCGTCGAGCCCAGGTGCGGCGTGAAGGAGCTCCTGGACTGGTGGCGCCCCAGCACCAGGAGGCCCCCGGTGCGCGACTCCTCGACCAAGGCATCGGCGGCATGGTCGTGGTGGATCACCAGCTCGGTCTGGACGTCGTCGTACTCCGCCAGCAGGGTCGCCAGCGGTTCGGTCAGCATCCCTCGGAGCTCGGTCTCGTGGGCAGTGCGGGCCTCGTCGTCGAACACCACGTCGTCGTAGAGGTCGGTGTAGTGCCACGCGTGCAGGATGCGCAGCGGGACCTGCCGACCACGCGCCTCCTCGAGGGCCAGCCGCACCACCTCGTGCGAGAGGGCCGGGTCCTTCACGCCTACGCCGACCGGGGCGCTCGAGGCATGTTCGTCCCACCCGGTCGGCACCGACACCACCGGCACCCGCGCCCGGGTCGCGACCCCGTTGGTCACCGACAGGGTGAGCACATGCCTGCGTTGGCCCAGCGGGGGCTGTTGGAGGACCACGACCGCGGCGCGTTCGCTCTCGGCCACCAGAGCAGGCGCCACGGGCCCGTGCACGAGCTCGGTGCTGACCGGGTGCTCCTCGCCGAGCCGGTGCTCGAGCGTCCGGGCCGCGGCCTCCAGCACGTTGGTGCCGACCCGACGCAACGAGCCCTCGATGACGGCCCACACCTGCGGGTCCGACGCCAGCAGGATCGGGTGCACGGCATGGACCAGGTGCACCCCCGTCCCACGGCGCAACGCCTCACTGACGGCGAAGTCGAGCGCGGCGTCCATCTGCTCGATGGACTCGACCCCCACCAGCACCTTCGCGGGCTTGCTCTCCAACATGGCTCCTCCGACCGTCGGACCGGGCGACCGCACGGCGGTGCGGGGCATGCTCCCACTCTCGTCCGGCTCCTTCCCGGCTGACAGGGACCATGGGCCCAGGTCGCGCGGACCCTTGGCCCTCACCGGTACGCCGCGCTGCCTCCAGGCTGGTCCCACGAGGACGCCCGAACCACGGCGCCGCAGGGCCCGGCGGGCGTCGAGGAGGAACCACATGCGTTCGACCCCCGACCAGACCCTGCAGCACGACCACGGCACACCGTTGCGCGCCCTGCTCGTCTTCGAGTCGATGTTCGGCAACACCGAGGAGGTGGCGCGCGGCGTGGCCGCCGGCCTCACCGCGGGCGGCTTCAGCGTCGAGTCGATCGACGTCGTGGACGCGAGTCCAGCGGAGACCTACGACGTCGAGCTGGTGGTCGTCGGCGCGCCCACCCACGCGTTCTCGCTCAGCCGCCCCTCGACGCGTCAGGACGCGGTGAGCAAGGGCGGTCGGCCGGCCGCCGCGGCGACCGGGCTGCGCGAGTGGATCGCGACACTGCCGGCACGCGCAGCGCAGCACGGCACGGCCGCCGCCTTCGACACCCGGGTGACCGCGATGCGCCGACTGCCGAAGGCCGCCGCCACGCGGGCCTACCACCTGCTCGCCCACCAGGGCTTCGAGATGGTGTCCCGTCCGACCGGGTTCCTGGTCACCGACATCAAGGGTGCCCTGGTGGCCGGTGAGGCCGAGCGGGCCGAGGTCTGGGGTCGGCTGGTCGCCGACGAGGCACGCGCGCGGTCGGCGGGCGCGGTCCACCGCTGAGGCGTCTCCGAGGCTCAGGTCATTGCGTCGGGACGGACCAGACGACGGTCGTGCCGGCCCCGCGCTCACCAGTGACGTGACAGTGCCCGCCGAGCATCTCGGCGCGCTGTCGCATGTTGGACAGTCCGCTCTCGACGACACCCGCGGGCAGACCGACGCCGTTGTCGGTCACGGTGAGCGTGACCGTGTCGCCGACCGCCAGCGTGACGGAGACCGCGGTGGCACCGGCATGACGCGCGGCATTGGAGAGCGCCTCACCGAGCACCGCCAGCACATCCGGCGCCACGACCGCGCTGACCAGGGACCGGACCGGCCCCTCGAAGACCAGCGTCGGGCGGAACGTCAGCGTCGCGACGGCGCGGTCCACCATGCGGGTGACCTCCGCCTGGATGTCCGCCGCCTCGTCCAGCGACCCGAGCGCGAAGATCGACCGGCGGATGTCCTTGATCGTGGCGTCGAGATCGTCGACCGCGGAGTCGAGCCGGTCCGTCACCTCGGGGCGGTCCGTGAGGCGCGACGTGCTCTGGAGGCCGAGGCCGATCGCGAACAGCCGCTGGATGATCAGGTCGTGGAGGTCGCGGCCGATCCGGTCGCGGTCCTCGAGGACGGCCAGCCGCTGCTGGTCATCCCTGGCCCGTCTCACCTGGATGGCCAGCGCCGCCTGCTCCGCGAAGCTGGCCGGCAGGTTCGCGTCGACGGCGTGGAACTCCGTCGCCCGGTCCGGGGTCCAGGCCAGGGCCAGGACGCCGAGGACGTCCGTCGAGCTGCTCAGGGGCACGACGATCGCCGGCCCCAACGCCGGCCAGCCGAGCATCGCGGCCACGTCAACGGCCTCGGGGTGCGTGGCGAGGTCCTCGATCGAGACCGGGGCGCCGGTGCGGACCACGCTGGCGGCCAGCGAGTGCCCGAGCGGCAGCCGCTCCATCACCTCGGCGTCGACGGCGGCGCCGGAGACCACCTGCAGCGTGAGGTGGACCGCGCTGTCCCCCGCCACCACCCAGGACACGTCCGCGCCCGACAGCTCGCGCGCCCGGTCGGCCACGATCTGCAGGGCGTCCACGCCCGCCGCTGCCTGCGACAGCAGGCCGGTGATCTCCGCCGTTGCGGCCAACCAGAGCTCACGCCGGGCCGCCTCCTCGTGCAGCCGGGCGTTCTCGATCGCCGCACCGGCGGCCGTCGCCAGCGCGGTGACGATCCGCTCGTCCTGCTCGGTGAAGTCACCGTCGCCGAGCTTCTCCGTGAGGTAGAGGTTGCCGAAGACCTGGTCCCGGATCCGGACCGGAACGCCGAGGAACGAGCGCATCGGCGGGTGGTGCGGAGGGAAGCCGTAGGACGCGGAGTGCTCGGCGATGTCGTGCAGCCGGAGCGGTTCGGGCTGGTCGAAGAGCAGTCCGAGCAGGCCGTGACCGACCGGAAGATTTCCGATCTCCTGCACCTGGGTCGGGGACATGCCGTGCGTGATGAAGCTGCGCAGCCGGCGCTCGGGGCCGGGCCCCAGCACCCCGAGCGCGGCGTACTGGGACCCGGCCAGGTCGCGGGCGATCTCCACGATCCGCTTGAGCAGGTCGTCCAGGGACAGGTCCGCGGCCATGGAGACCACGGCCTCGAGCAGCAGCTCCCAGCGCTCGCGCTCGTCCAGGAGTCCGTGCACCCGGCCGAGCACCTCGCGGAGCAGCTCGTCGAAGCCTGCCTGCGCCAGCGTCGCGGGTGGCGCGTCGTCGGGACCGCTCACCGGTCAGTCCTTGAGGTGCTTGTTGGCGAAGATCGCGGCCTGGGTCCGGCTCCCCAGGTTGAGCTTGGCCAACATCGAGGACACGTAGTTCTTCACGGTCTTCTCCGCGAGGAACATGGCGCCGGCGATCTGCCGGTTGGTCATCCCCTGCGCGATCAGCTCGAGGATCTTGTGCTCCTGGGAGGTCAGCTGGTCGAGCGCCGGGTCCTTCTTGGGACCCGAGCGCAGCCGGTCGAGGACCTGCGCGGTGACCGCCGGGTCCAGCATCGACTGGCCGGCCGCGACCCGGCGCACGGTGTCGACGAGGTCGGTCCCCCGGATCTGCTTGAGCACGTATCCCGAAGCGCCGGCCATGATCGCGGAGAAGAGCGCGTCGTCGTCGTCGTAGGACGTCAGGATCAGCGCGTTGATGGTCGGGTCCTGCGAGCGGATCTCCCGGCACACGTCGATGCCGGTGCCGTCCGGAAGCCGGCCGTCGAGGATGGCGACGTCGGGACGCAGGGCGGGGATGCGGCGGGCGGCCTCCTGGGCCAGGCCCGACTCACCCACGACGACGATGTCGCCCTCACTCTCGAGCAGGTCCTTGATGCCTCGCCGCACCACTTCGTGGTCATCGAGCAGGAACACCCTGATCGGCTCCGCTGTGCTTGGCTCCTGGGACATGAGACCAATGTAGGGCCAGCACCACTCCAGGGCCCGCACTGCTCACCATCGGCCCGGTGCCCACGGGACCAACGACCCTACGACCGACCCCGCTCCCCGCTCATCGTGGAGACAGGCCGCGAGGAGGTCCGTCCATGAACGCCAGCACCCACCCGGGCACCCGGGCAGTCCGATGAGCGGGCCGGCCGTCGCGTCGACCGTGACCACGCGCCGGATCGTCGAGCTCGCCTGCCGCGCCCCCAGCGTGCACAACACGCAGCCGTGGGCCTGGCGGGTGTACCCGGAGACCATCGAGCTGTACGCCGACTGGGCCAGGCACCTGACGGTCTCGGACCCCGAGGGCCGCAACCTGGTGATCAGCTGCGGCGCTGCCCTGCACCACGCCCAGGTGGTCGCGGCGGCACTCGGCCTCGCGAGCGCGGTCAGCAGGACCCCTGACCCGACCCGACCGCAGCACCTGGCCACGCTGGAGCTGACTCCCGCGGACCCCGGGCCCGACGCCGCAGCCGAGCTGCGGGCCCTCGAGCTGCGCTCGACGGACCGACACCGCTTCACCGACTGGCCGATCCCCGACGAGCGACTCCGCAAGGTCGCGGAGAGCGTCACCCAGGACGGCGTCCGGGGCCTCGCGCTGATCGAGATGTCCGACCGTTTCCGGGTCGAGCTGCTGGTCAGCCGGGCCCTGACCCACCAGGCCGGCGACGCACACCTGGCCGCCGAGCAGCGGCTCTGGCTGGATCACGGTCCGCATGACGGCGTGCTGACCCGTAGCGTGCCGGACTCCGGCCAGGTCGCGCCCAACCAGCAGTCTCGCTTCGCATCGCCCCGCTACGACGCGGGTCCGCAGGTGCGGATCGGCTCCGACGGACTGATCGTGATCGGGACCGACACCGACGAGCGGGCCTCGTGGCTGCGCGCCGGCGAGGCGCTCAGCGCCCTGTGGCTGCACGCGACCGTCGACAACCTGTCCGTGGTGCCGCTGAGCCAGGTGACCGAGGTCGACGAGACGCGCCAAGCGCTGCAGTTCGACGTTCTCGGCGGCGCGATGGTGCCCCAGCTCCTCGTCCGCATCGGCTGGCAGGAGCTCGGGGTCAGCCAGCGCCCGCGGACGCCGCGACGACCGGTCGACGAGGTCCTCCTGCCCTGAGGCGGGCCGACCCACCGCACCGGCGGCCCCCCGGCTCCGTCACAGCCTCCGTGTCAGGCTCCGTCACGGACTCCTCACGGCCTGCGGCGCAGCCGGCGCGGGATGCCGGCGTCGACCGGGGCGGAGCGGGCGAGCCTGACCTTGACGTCCACGAGTGCGCATCCGTCGGGGCCGACCAGGACGGGGTTGAGGTCCACGTCCGCGATCTGCGGGAGGTCCTCGGCCAGCCTGCCGAGCCGGACCACGAGCGCCTCGAGCGCCGCCGAGTCGGCGCGCGGCTGCCCCCGGAAGCCGTCCAGCAACGGCCAGATCCGCAGGGACCGGACCGCCCGGGCGGCGTCCTGGGTGGTGACCGGAGGCAGCAGGAAGGCCCGGTCGTCGAACAGGTCGGTGGCGGTGCCTCCGGCGGCCACCATCACCAGCGGGCCGAAGCCCGGGTCGCGGACCACGCCCAACGCGATCTCGACGCCGGCCGTCATCGGCTGCACCAGGACCGCGCCACCCTCGCGGCCGAGCTCGGCCTCGAAGTCGTGGACGACCGCGGCCACCTCGGACGCGGAGGTAACGCCCACGCGGACCAGCCCCCGGTCTGTCTTGTGGACCACGTCGGGGTCGGCGACCTTGAGCGCGACGGGGAAGCCGAGCTCAGCGGCGGCCGTCGCGGCTGCCGCGGGGTCATGGACCACGCGACCCACGGGGGCGAGCCCGTAGTCCGCGAGCAGGCCCGTCATGTCCTCAGCGTCGAGCCACCCGTCTCCGGTGCCGGTCCTCGCCAGGAGCCGAACGGCTGTCTCACGACCTCGCTCGCCCCGCTCGGCGGGCTCGGGCTCGGCCGCGGCCCGCGGCTGGGCACGCCACGCGGCGTACCGCGCGGCCCGGCCCAACGAGCGCATCGCGGCGGCCGTGCCGGCGTACGTCGTGACGCCCTTCAGCCCCTCGACGGGAGCAGACAGGCCACCCATCGGGACCAGGATCACGGGCTTGCCGGGATGGTCGGCGCGCACCGTCTCGAGCCCCCGCAGGGCCGGGGTCACGTCACCGACGCCGGTGGCCACCAGCACGACGACCAGCGCGTCGACCTCGGCGGAGGCCAGCAGCAGGTCACAGACGGCCGTCAGGTCGTCCGGCGTGGCTGCGGCGCCCGCGTCGACCGGGTTGCCGGTGCCGGTGGTCCCCGAGACGTGCCGCGCGACCGCCGTGCGGAGGTCCGGGGAGAGCTCCGGCACGACCAGGCCGTGCTGGTCCGCCACGTCCGCGGCGAGCACGCCCATGCCGCCGGCGTTGCTGAGCACCGCGACCCGGTGGCCCGCGGGCAGCGGTTGCTCGGCGAGCAGCAGCGCCGTCTCGGCCATGTCCTCGGCGCCGGCGCAGGCGATCACCCCGGCCTGGGCGAAGAGCGCGTCGACCCCGACGGACGGCGAGGCCGCCGCGGCGGTGTGCGAGGCGCCCGCCCGGCGGCCACCCGCGGACCGGCCGCCCACGACCGCCAGCAGCGGCTTGCGCTCGGCGAAGCGGCGCGCGAACCGGGCGAACTTGGGGGCGTTGCCGAACGACTCGAGATAGAGCGCGGCCGCCGTCACGCGCGGGTCGTCGCGCCAGGCGGCGAGCAGGTCGTTGCTGGAGACGTCGGCCTTGTTGCCGAGCGAGACGAAGGACCCGACGCCGAGGCCCAGCTGCCGGGCGAGGTCGCCGAGCACGATGCCGACGCCGCCGGACTGGGACGCCACGGCCAGACCACCCGGTGGCGGGACCGACCCGCTGAAGGTGGCGTCGAGGGAGATGTCCGGCAGGTTGCTCATCAGCCCCAGGCAGTTCGGCCCGACGATCCGGATGCTGCGGCGCCGGGCGAGGTCGAGCATCGCGCGTTGCATGGCGGCACCTTCCTCGCCCAGCTCCTCGAAGCCCGAGGAGATCACGACCGCGGCCGGGATGCCGGCGTCCGCCGCGTCCTCCAGGGTCGCGAGCACCCGGGTCGCTGGTACGGCGACCACGGCGAGGTCGACCTGCCCGGGGACGTCGACCAGGCGGGGACGGGCGGGGACACCGTCGATCTCTGGGACGGTCGGGTGCACGACATGCACCGTGCCGGTGAAGCCCCCGGCGACGATCGAGCGGAGCACCGCGGCGCCCACACCGCTGCCGTCGCGGCGTACCCCCGCCACGGCAACGCTGCGCGGATAGAGCAGGGGCTGGAGGGACCGGGTCTCGGACCGGCACTCACGCTCGTCGGCCGCGTCCACGGCGGCCGCCGAGGCGGCGGTGTCCATCTCCACCTGGACGCTTCCCCCCTCCATCGTCCGCGCGACCGTGAAGCCCGCGTCGAGGAAGACGTCGAGCATGCGGTGGTTCTCGCTCAGGACCTCGGCGACGAAGCGGCGCAGGCCGCGATCGCGGCCAGCGGCAGCGAGGTGCTCGAGCAGCAGGCTCCCCACGCCGAGACCGTGCAGGGCGTCGTCGACCAGGAACGACACCTCCGCGGCACCGGCCTCGACGGGCTCCGCCGTGCCCAGGGCGACCAGGCGATCGTCCCGCTCGACGACGAGGGCGAGCGTCCGCACGTCGTCGCCCAGGTGGCTCACGTAGGCCTGCGCAACCCGCCGGTTGGCGGTGAAGAAGCGCAGTCGCAGGTTGTCGTCGGACGTGCGCTCATGGAGCTCGGCGACGGCGGCCTCGTCGTCCGCGAGCAGTGGCCGCAGGACGGCCACCGAGCCGTCGGCCAGCAACACGTCCGCCGGGGCCGGTCCGGTCGTCACAGGGTCCTCCGGACCGGCATCGAGGCGACGGCGCTCCAGCCGGTGCCGAGCCGGCGGCCGTGGATCTCACGCCAGGCCAGCCGCAGGTGCAGCGGTCGGGCGCCCGCCGCCCACGGTCGGGGCGCCCAGCTCATGCCGATCCGGCGCAGGACCACCGGGTCGGTCACCACCTCGGCGGTGCCACGCACGACGACACTCCACCCGCGGTGCGTCTCGTGGTCCACGTGGTCGATCTCGAACGCGACGAGGGCCTCCGGCGCGTGGGTGCCGAGGACTCCCTCCGGCTCGGTGCGGATGATCACGGCCTCGTCGACCACGGCGTAGTTGACCGGGATCACGTGGGGGCCGTCCGGCGCGGCGACGGCCAACCGGCCGAACACGCCCCCTCGGAGCAGCACCAGGCTCTCGTCACGAGAGAGGGGGATGGACTCGGGCACGACAACCTCCGCTGGTCGGGTCGCCACCGGCGCAGGGCGCTGCCGGTGCGACCCGACCATGCTCGCGGCTCCCGGCACCGTTGGGCAGGGTCCTTCGTCCCTGACGGCCGGGCCCTGAGGTCCAGAGGTCGGTGTCGCGAGGTCGGTGTCGTCACCGCGGGCTACGGTGGCGGAGCCCACCGACGGAAGGGTGTGTCGTGACCGCTGGTCCCGTGCTCGTGCTCAACGCAGGGTCCTCCTCGCTCAAGTTCGAGGTGCTCGACCCGGACCACGGCACCACGACCGTCGGCGGCCACCTCGAGCGGATCGCGGTGGGCGGCTTCGGTCCAGCCCTCAGCGAGGTCTCCGCGCGGCTGGCCGCCGCCGGCGTGCGTCCCGGCGACCTGCGCGCGGTCGGCCACCGCGTCGTGCACGGCGGGCCGGACTTCACCGAGCCCGTGCTCGTCGACGACGAGGTCGTGAGCCGGATCGAGGCCCTCGTCCACCTGGCTCCCCTGCACAACCCTCCCGCCGTCGAGGGGATCCGGCGTGCCCGGGAGAGCTACCCGGACGCTCCGCAGGTGGCGGTCTTCGACACCGCCTTCTTCGCCTCCCTGCCCCGCGCCGCCGCAACGTACGCCCTCGACCGTGCGACCGCCGACCGGCTGGCCATCCGCCGCTACGGCATGCACGGCACCAGCCACGAGTACGTCGCGCACGAGACCGCCGCGTTCCTCGGCCGGCGCGTCGCCGACCTGGACCAGATCGTGCTGCACCTCGGCAACGGCGCGTCGGCGGCCGCGATCCGCGGCGGCCGCCCGGTGGACACCTCGATGGGGTTCACCCCCCTGGAGGGCCTGGTGATGGGAACCCGGGCCGGTGACCTGGACCCGGGCGTGCTGCTGCACCTGCTCCGAGGCGGCGACCTCGACGTCGACGGGCTGGAGGACCTCCTGCACCACCGCTCCGGGATCGCGGGGCTGGCCGGCCGCTCCGACTTCCGTGACCTCGTGCGCGCGTTGGAGGCGGGCGACGACGAGGCGGGCGTGGCCTACGCCGTCTACTGCCACCGCCTGCGCAAGTACGTCGGCGCCTACCTCGCCGTCCTCGGTGGCGCGGACGTGCTCACGTTCACCGCCGGGGTCGGGGAGAACGTGCCGCGGTTGCGCGAGGACAGCCTGGCCGGGCTGCAGCGGCTCGGCATCGAGGTCGACCCGGCCCGCAACCGGGTGGACTCCCGCCGCAGCCGGGTGGTCTCCACCGAGGGTTCCGCGGTGACCGTCCTGGTCGTCCCCACCAACGAGGAGCTGGCGATCGCGAGACGGGTGGCCGCGCTGGTCGGCTGACCGGTTCCCGGCTGCTCAGTTCCGGTCGGCGGCCACGTCCGGGTCCGCGGTGGTGGACGGCGAGGTCGACCGGCCGGGGTCCGCCTCCGGGCTCCAGGCCCAGTCGCGCACCTCGGGCAGGTCCTCGCCGTGCTCGCGGGTCCACGCCCGGGCCCGCCGACGCGTGTCGACCATGAGCTGCCTCAACCCGGCGGCGCGGGCTCCCAGTCCGGGCACCCGGTCGATGACATCCATGACCAGGTGGTAGCGGTCCAGGTCGTTCATCATCACCATGTCGAACGGTGTGGTGGTGGTGCCCTCCTCCTTGTAGCCACGCACGTGCAGGTTCGCGTGGTTGGTGCGGCGGTAGGTCAGCCGGTGGATCAGCCACGGATAGCCGTGGTAGGCGAAGACGACGGGCCGGTCCGTGGTGAAGACCGTGTCGAACTCCCGGTCGGTCAGTCCGTGCGGGTGCTCACGCGCGTCCTGCAGCCGCATCAGGTCCACGACGTTGACGAAGCGCACGCGCAGCGCGGGCAGGTGCTCCCGGAGCAGCGCCACGGCCGCCAGCGACTCGATCGTCGGCACGTCGCCGGCGCAGGCGAGCACGACGTCCGGCTCCTCGCCGCCCGAGGAGGCCCACTCCCAGATGCCCAGGCCCCGGGCGCAGTGCAGGTCCGCGGCCTCGGCGTCCAGCCAGTCGAACGTGGGCTGCTTCCCGGCCACCACCACGTTGACGTAGTGCTCGCTGGCCAGGCAGTGCCGCATCGTCGAGAGCAGCGTGTTGGTGTCCGGCGGCAGGTAGACCCGCACGACCTCGGCCTTCTTGTTCACCACGTGGTCGATGAAGCCGGGGTCCTGGTGGGAGAACCCGTTGTGGTCCTGGCGCCACACGTGCGAGGTGAGCAGGTAGTTGAGCGAGGCGATGGGCGGGCGCCACTCGATGCCCCGGGTCGTCTTCAGCCACTTGGCGTGCTGGTTGACCATCGAGTCGACGAGGTGGATGAAGGCCTCGTAGCAGCTGAAGAGGCCGTGCCGGCCGGTGAGCAGGTAGCCCTCCAGCCAGCCCTGACAGGTGTGCTCGGACAGCATCTCCACCACGCGGCCCGCGGGGGCGAGGTTCTCGTCGGTGTCCAGGATCTCGCCGGCGAAGACCTTGTCGGTGACCTCGTAGACCGCGTCGAGCCGGTTGGAGGCGGTCTCGTCGGGACCGAAGATCCGGAAGTTGTCGGCGTTCTGACGGACCACGTCGACCAGGTACTGACCGAGCACCCGGGTCGCCTCGTGCACCGACGCCCCCGGTGCGTCGACGTCCACCGCGTGGGTGCGGAAGTCCGGCAGCTCGAGGGGGCGACGCAGCAGGCCGCCGTTGGCGTGCGGGTTCGCACTCATCCGCCGCGTCGCCGCGGGCGCCAGTGCCCGCAGCTCCGGCAGCAACCGGCCGTCGTCGTCGAAGAGGGACCCGGGGTCGTAGGACCGCATCCACTCCTCGAGAATCGCCCGGTGGGCGTCGTTGTCGCGGGTCCCCGACAACGGCACCTGGTGCGCTCGCCACGTCCCCTCCACCTGCACGCCGTCGACGACCGCCGGCCCGGTCCAGCCCTTGGGGGTGACCAGCAGGACCATCGGCCAGGGACGGCGCTCGAGGTCACCGTCCTCGCGGGCGGCCCGCTGGATCTCGCGGATGCGATCGTGCGCGGTGTCCAGCGCCGCGGCGAGCTGGCGGTGCACGTCCATCGGGTCGTCGCCCTCGACGGTCAGCACCTCGTGGCCGTAGCCGATCATCAGGCTCTCGAGCTCGGACCGCGGGATCCGGGCCGGGATCGCGGGGTTGGCGATCTTGTAGCCGTTGAGGTGCAGGATCGGCAGCACCGCCCCGTCGTGGACGGGGTCCACGAACTTGTTGGCGTGCCACGACGTCGCCAGCGGTCCGGTCTCGAACTCGCCGTCGCCGACCACGGCGGCGACGACCAGGTCCGGGTTGTCCATCGCGGCGCCGTACGCGTGGGAGAGCACGTAGCCGAGCTCGCCGCCCTCGTGGATGGAGCCCGGCGTCTCGGGCGCGACGTGGCTGGGGATCCCGCCGGGGAAGGAGAACTGTCGGAACAGGGCGTGCATGCCGGCCTCGTCGTCGGCGACGTGCGGGTAGACCTCGCTGTAGGTCCCCTCCAGCCACGCATTGGCCACGGCCGCGGGTCCACCGTGACCGGGCCCCGCGAGGAAGATCGCGTCGACGTCCCTCTCACGGATGAGCCGGTTGAGGTGTGTCCACAGCAGGTTCAGGCCCGGGGTCGTGCCCCAGTGGCCGAGCAACCGTGGCTTGATGTCCTCGGCCACGAGCGACCGGCGGAGCAGCGCGTTGTCGAGCAGGTAGATCTGGCCGACGGACAGGTAGTTGGCTGCCCGCCACCAGCGGTCGAGGAGCCGGAGCTGGTGGTCGTCGGTCATCGGTGTCCTCCGGGGGCGTGGTGGTCCGCGGCGCGCACGGCTCAGTGTCGTCACGACCCACCCTCGCCCACGTTCGCGACCTCCTGTAGGGACCTAAGACCCCGGGCCGGCGGGGTCGAGGGCCCTCGCCGTGGCCCACGGCGAGCCGGAGAGTGGCAGCCATGGGACCGGAGCGCAGCGACCGAGCTCGACCGGGCGGCTTCGCCACCGGCCTGCTGCTGCTCGCCGGCGGCCTGCTGGTGAACACCGTGCTCGGCCCCCTGGGCACGGGCGTCGTCGACTACCCGATCTCGACGTCCATGGACAACCAGCTGCGGGGCCTGGAGCTGGTCACCGTGCTGCTCGTCGTGCCCTGGCTGGTGGCCGCCTCCGTGCTGACCACGCGGGGGCATCCGGGCGCCCCGCTGCTGGCGATCGGCCCGGCTGCCTACGCGGCGTACATGTTCGTCCAGTACGTCCTCGGACCGGAGTACTCGACCTACTCCTGGGTGGTCCTCCTCCACATCGGCCTCGCCGCGCTGGCGGGTGGTCTGGTGCTCGTGGCGTGGCACCGGGCGAACGCGCTGCCGGTGCCGGCTCTCACCTCTGCGCAACGGCGCCGCCGGGCGCTGCTGATGTTCGTGCTGGCCGCCTTCGTGCTGCTGCGCTACCTGCCCGTGTTCGTCGGCGCGGGCAGCGGTCGGCTCATCGCCGACGAGTTCCGCGACGCCCCGACGTTCTTCTGGTCCATCGTGCTGCTCGACCTCGCCGTGGTCGTGCCGGCCACGGCCGCGGCCGGGATCGCACTGCTGCGGCGCACCCCGGGCGGTGACCGGGGGGTGTACGCCGTGCTCGGCTGGTTCGCCCTCGTCCCGCCGTCGGTGGCCGCGATGGCGGTGGTGATGGTGGTCCGGGACGACGCCTTCGCGTCGCTGTCGACGGCCGCGCTGCTGACGGCGGTGAGCGCCGGGTGCGCCGGCGTCGCGGTCGCGGTGTTCCGCCCGTTGCTGCGCCCCGGCCCGTCCGGGTCCGGCGCAGCGCCGGTCACGGACCGGCGTCGACCTGTGCTGCCTCCAACGTGCTGAAGATGCCGGCGTTGACCGGCGTCGCGTCGCCGACGTCGATGAACTGCAGGCGCCAGCCGGTCTTGACCTCGGTGATCTGCCACTGACGCCCCCGCACACCGGTGCCACGCCAGCCGCCGCGCTCCTCGACGAAGTCGATCATCGGGTGCCGTACCTGGGGGGTGGCACGTAGCGCCGCTGGCGGTCGGCGGACATCGTGAGCTGCTGCAACCGGAGCTCGTCGCGCAGGGCGTAGGGAATCGGACGGTGGTGCTCGATCAGGCAGGCGACATAGGCCTCGAGAGCGGCGAGCAGGTCGTGCCTCGCACTGGAGCTGACGGCGTCCATCGGCAGCCGTCGGGACCGGGTCACCGCGTCTCGGGCGGACAGCAGGTCGTTCCACAGCTGGAGCGGATCCGCGGCGTGGCTGATGGGCGTCGACATCGCGACAACCTTTCCTCCGAGCCGGATGCTTCCTGCTGGAAGAACCCCGGCCCCGGACACCCAGCCTATGCCCTAGGCCGTGAGTGCCTCGGCGATCGGGGTGGCGCCGTTGTTGAACTCGATGGTGCGCCCCACCGTGCCGGGGTCCTCGAGAGCGACCGCGATCACGTGGGCGACGTCCTCACGGGACACCTGGGCCTTGCCGGTGGTGATGCCGGTCTCGATCCGACCGGTCGCCGGGTCGTCGGTCAGGCCCGAGGGCCCGAGCACGGTCCAGTCGAGGTCGGTGCCGCGCAGGTGCTGGTCCGCGGCGGCCTTCGCCTCGGCGTACGCGAAGAACGGGTCGTCCTCGGGAACACCGTGGTCCGGTGAGGCGCCGAAGTAGCTCACCATCACGAACCGCCCGATTCCGGCCTGCTCCGCCGCGCCCATCGCCTCGATCGCGGCGTCGCGGTCCACGGCGAAGGTCCGCTCCGGCGAGCCGCCACCGGCTCCCGCGGACCACACCACGGCGTCGTGTCCCTGGAGCACCTCGGCCAGCTGGCCGGTGTCCAGTGACTCCACGTCGGCGACGACCGCATCGGCGCCGGTCGCCTCGACGTCTTCGCGATGGGTGGGGTTGCGGATCAGGGCGCTGACCTGGTGGCCGCGCTCGGTGAGGATCCGGGACAGGTGCAGGGCCACCTTGCCGTGGCCGCCGATGATGGCGATGCGGGACATGCGTTGCCTCCTCGTGTCGGTCTCCTGCGACCGTACGCCGCCTCGCCTGAGCGGGAGGACGAAGGTCCCCCGGCCGCACGCCGTAGGGCCCTGCTCGCCGGAGCGCCGGCGCGGTTGTCTGGTGTTGTCAGACCACCACAGAGAGGCACTCCCATGGCCAGCATCCACGCGCACACGGACTCCACCACCCGCACGGACCCGATTGCCCAGTCGACGACGACGGTGACCGGTCCGCTGGCCAAGGCGCTGGCCGTGCTCCGCATCGGTTTCGGGCTCACGTTCCTGTGGGCCTTCTTCGACAAGCTGCTCGCCCTGGGCTTCAGCACCGGGCGCAACCCCGAGACCGACGTCGTCGACCGCTTCGGCGACGCGGCCTGGATCAACGGCGGCAGCCCCACCGAGGGCTTCCTCAAGTTCGGTGCCGACGGCCCCTTCAAGGGCTTCTACAACGACATCGCCGGCGCCGGCTGGGCCAACTGGCTGTTCATGCTCGGCCTCCTCGGGATCGGGGTCGCCCTGACCCTCGGTGTCGGCATGAGGTTCGCCGCCGCCGCCGGAGCCCTGCTCTACGTGATGATGTGGACGGTCGCCCTGCCCCCGGAGAACCACCCGGTGCTCGACGACCACCTGCTCGGCGCCGCCACCCTGGTCGTCCTCGGCCTCGCCCTGGCGGGCGACACCTGGGGTCTCGGCCGGATGTGGTCCCGCCTCCCCCTGGTGCGGAGCAACGCCTACCTCCGCTGAGACAGGCACAGCCCGACGCGGCCGACCCGGCTCACCCCGGGTCGGCCGCAGTGCGTCCCCGATTTCCCTGCCCGGCGGACGCGGACGGGTCCTAGGGTGGGCGGATGGACGTCGCCGAGTTCAACCAGCTCCCGGAGCGCGACGCGACCGCTCTCGTCTCCGGGTGTCTCGGGGTGACCCGCTGGGCCCACGAGGTGGTCGCCGGCCGGCCGTACGCCGACCGGGCGACGCTCGGCAGGCGGGCCCACGACGCCGCCCTCCGGCTCTCCGACGACGAGCTCGAGACCGCGCTGTCCCGGCACCCGCGCATCGGCGAGCGACCGACCGCGGACGACGACGAGTCCCGGCTCTCGCGCTCCGAGCAGTCGGGGGTCGACGCCCGCGACGTCGACCGGCTGCGCGTGGCCAACGCGGCGTACGAGGACCGCTTCGGTCACGTGTTCCTGATCCGCGCCGCGGGCCGCAGCGGCGCCGAGATCCTCGCCGAGCTGGAGCGCCGCCTCGCGAACGACGACGTGTCCGAGCGCGCGGAGACGGTCACCGCGCTGCGCGACATCGCACTGCTGCGTCTCGAGGGGCTGGTCCGATGAGCCAGGTGACCACCCACGTCCTCGACACCGCGGCCGGAACGCCGGCGCCCGGCGTCCCCGTGACGCTGGAGGGCGCCGAGGGGGTGCTCGCCGCTGCCGTGACCGACGCGGACGGCCGGGTCGGCGAGCTGGGCCCCGACCACCTCCCCGCCGGCACGTACCGCCTCCGCTTCGACACCGCGGCGTACGCGCGCACCGGTGGCGCTGCGGCCTTCTTCCCCGAGGTGGTGGTGACGTTCGCGGTGGACGGGGACGCCCACCACCACGTGCCGCTGCTGCTCAGCCCGTTCGGCTACTCGACCTACCGGGGCAGCTGATGGGCATCGTCCTGGGCGCCAACCACTACGGGAAGTCCGAGACCCGCGTCTTCCGGATCGTGCGCGACACCGAGCGGCACGTCATCCGCGACCTCAACGTGTCCACCTCCCTCTCGGGCGACTTCGACGCCGCACACGTCGTGGGCGACCAGGGCGGCGTGCTGCCCACCGACACGCAGAAGAACACCGTGTTCGCCTTCGCCCGCGACCACGGCATGGGGGAGATCGAGGAGTTCGCCCTGCGGCTGGCCCGCCACTTCGTCGACGACGTCGCACCGGTGTCCCGCGCCGACGTGCTGGTCCAGGAGTTCGGCTGGGAGCGGATCGCGGACCACGACCACGGGTTCCGCCGGACCGGGCCGGAGATCCGCACCGCCGAGGTCGTCGTCGACGCCGACGGCAGCCACGTCGTGAGCGGGGTGCGGGACCTGGTCGTGCTCAAGTCGACCGGCTCGGAGTTCGCGGGCTTCCTCGTGGACGGCTTCACCACGCTGGCCGAGACCCACGACCGGGTGCTGGCGACGTCGCTCACCGCCCGCTGGACCCACGACGACGGCGTCACCCCCGGGCCCGGCCACTGGGCAGAGTCGTACGCCGCCGTGAAGCGCACCCTGCTGGAGCGATTCGTCGCCGTCCACTCGCTGGCCCTGCAGCAGTCCCTGTGGGAGATGGGCCGCGCGGTCCTCGAGGCGCGGCCCGAGGTGGCCTCGATCGAGCTGGTCGCACCGAACATCCACCACGTCGCCGTCGACCTCGCGCCCTTCGGTCTCGACAACCCGGGCGAGGTGTTCCACGTGACCGACCGGCCCTACGGGCTGATCGAGGTCACCGTCGAACGGGACGGCGAGGACTGATGGAGTTCCTGTCCCCGACCAGCCTGGCCGACGCGCTCGCGGCGAAGGCCGAGCACCCGGACGCGGTCCCGATCATGGGCGGCACCGACGTGATGGTGGAGCTGAACTTCGACCGGCACCGACCGGCCACGCTGCTCGACCTGACCCGGGTCCCCGAGCTGGCCACCTGGGACCGGGTCGACGGCGAGATCCGGCTCGGCGCCGGCGTCACCTATGCGCGGGTGATCGAGGAGCTGGCCGCCGAGCTGCCCGGTCTCGCCCTGGCCTCGCGCACCGTCGGCTCTCCCCAGATCCGCAACCGCGGCACGGTGGGCGGCAACCTCGGCGCCGCCTCCCCCGCGGGCGATGCCCACCCGGCGCTGCTCGCCGCCTTCGCCGAGGTCGAGCTCGCCTCCGTGGACGGCGTACGCCGGGTGCCCGCCGCCGAGTTCTACACCGGCGTCAAGCGGCACGCCGGGCGACCGGACGAGCTGATCACCGCGATCTGGGTCCGCCCGGCCACCGGCCCCCAGCAGTTCAGCAAGATCGGGACCCGCAACGCGATGGTCATCGCGGTCGCGGCGTTCGGCCTGGCCCTGCACCCAAGTTCCCGGCAGGTGGGCGCCGCCATCGGGTCGGCCGCGCCGACCCCGCGCCGGGCGAGCGCCGCGGAGTCGTACCTCGCCGGCGTGCTCGACTGGGAGGGCCGCGGCGAGCTCGCCGCCTCGGTGCTCGACGAGTTCGGGCGGCTGGTGAGCTCGGCGGCGTCGCCGATCGACGACGTCCGCGGGACCGCGGCCTACCGGCTGCACGCGCTGGCCGTGATGGCCGGGCGCTGCCTGGGTTGGGCGTGGTCGGACTACCGGAGAGGGGACGGCTGATGCGGGTCACCGTGACGGTGAACGGCGAGCGCCGGCAGGTCGACGACGTGTGGGAGGGCGAGAGCCTGCTCTACGTCCTGCGCGAGCGGATGGGGCTGCCCGGCTCGAAGAACGCGTGCGAGCAGGGCGAGTGCGGCTCGTGCACGGTCTACCTGGACGGGGTGACCTGCTGTGCGTGCCTGGTCGCGGCCGGCCAGGCCGACGGCCGCGAGGTGATCACGGTCGAGGGCCTCGGCACCGCCGCGGACCTGCACCCGGTGCAGCAGGCGTTCCTCGAGGCCGGTGCGGTGCAGTGCGGCTTCTGCACCCCGGGCCTGCTGGTCGCCACCCACGACCTGCTCGCCCGCGACCCCGACCCCGACGACTCCGAGATCCGGGAGGCGCTCGCCGGCAACCTGTGCCGCTGCACCGGCTACGAGAAGATCATCGACGCCGTCCACCTCGCCGCGGACCGGCTGGGCGCCTCGGGCGGGAGCACCCCGTGAGCCGGATCGTGGTCGACGGCTGCGCGGTGGTCACGATGGACGGCGAGCGGACCGAGCACACCACCGGGCACGTGGTCGTGGACGGTGCCCGGATCACCGCGGTCGGCGCGGGCCCCGCACCCCGCGACCACACCGCGGACCGCACGGTGGACGACACCACGTACGTCGACGGCCGCGGCTGCCTGGCCACCCCGGGACTGGTGAACACCCACCACCACCTCTACCAGTGGCTGACCCGGGGCTTCGCCGTCGACCACACCCTCTTCCAGTGGCTGACCACGCTCTATCCGGTGTGGGCCGGCCTCGACGAGGACACGGTCCGGACCGGGGCGACCGGCGCCCTCGCGCAGCTGGCGCGGACCGGGTGCACCACCACGACGGACCACCACTACGTGTTCCCCGCCGACGGCGGCGACCTGCTCGCCGCCGAGATCGAGGCGGCGCGCACCGTCGGCCTGCGCTTCCTGCCCACCCGCGGCTCCATGGACCTCGGCCGGAGCCGGGGCGGGCTGCCGCCCGACCACGTGGTCGAGGAGGTCGACGCGATCCTCGAGGCCACCGCGGAGGCGATCGACCGCCACCACGACGCCTCCCCGGACTCGATGCTCCGGGTCGGCGTCGCGCCCTGCTCGCCCTTCTCGGTCACCGGCGACCTGCTCGAGCAGGCCGCGAAGCTGGCCCGGGACAAGGGCGTCCGGCTGCACACCCACCTCGCGGAGACCGACGACGAGGAGGCGTTCTGCCGCTCGAGGTTCGGCTGCTCCCCCGTCGAGTACGCCGACTCGCGGGGCTGGCTGGGCCCGGACGTCTGGCTGGCCCACGGTGTCCACCTCGACGACGCAGCCGTCGCGGCGCTGGCCGCCTCGGGAACAGGTGTCGCCCACTGCCCGTCGTCCAACGCCCGCCTCGGCGCCGGCATCTGCCGCACCCGCGACCTGCGGGACGCGGGCGTACCGGTCGGTCTCGGCGTCGACGGCGCCGCCTCCAACGAGGCCGCGTCGCTGGTCGAGGAGCTGCGGCACTCGGTGCTGTTCGCCCGGGCCGTCGGCGGCCCCCGGGCGCTCACCGTCCGCGACGGCCTGGAGCTGGCCACCATCGGCGGCGCGCGGGTGCTGGGCTGGGACGACCAGATCGGCTCGCTGGAGCCGGGCAAGCTCGCCGACGTCGCGCTCTGGCGGCTCGACACCGCCGCCCACGTGAACATCCCCGACCCGGTCGCCGCGCTGGTTCTCGGGTCGGCTCCGCCGCTCGAGCTGCTGCTGGTCCAGGGCCGCCCGGTGGTCCGCGGCGACGCCCTGGTCGGGGTGGACGAGGAGCGGCTGGCGGTCGACGTGCACACCGCCACGGACACGCTGCTGAGCCGGGCGGTGGCGCGATGACCGGCACCCGCGTCGACCGGCCCACCCGCGACGGGATCGGGACGTCCGCACCGCGGCCCGACGGCACCTTGAAGGTCGCCGGCGAGTTCGCCTACGCCAGCGACCTCTGGATGGACGACATGCTCTGGGGGGTCACGCTCCGCAGCCCGCACCCGCACGCGCGGATCCTCCGCGTCGACCTCACCGAGGCGCTGAAGCTGCCGGGAGTCTTCGCGGTGCTCACCCACGACGACGTACCCGGTGAGAAGAGCTACGGCCTCGAGGACCGGGACCAGCCGGTGCTGGCGATCGACACGGTCCGCTACCAGGGCGAGCCGGTGGCCCTCGTGGCGGCCGACCACCCGGAGGTCGCCCGCCAGGCGGCCAAGCGGATCGCCGTCGACTACGAGGTGCTGGAACCGGTCGTGGACGCCGAGGCCGCCCTGCGCCCGGACAGCCCGCTGGTCCACCCCGGCGGCAACCTGGTCCGTCACGTCAAGGTCCGCACCGGCGTCCCGGAGCCCACCGCCGACATCGTCGTCTCCGGCGACTACGAGGTGGGCATGCAGGACCAGGCGTTCCTCGGCCCCGAGTCCGGGCTCGCGGTCCCGGACGGCACCGGCGGGGTGGACCTCTACGTCGCGACCCAGTGGCTGCACGTCGACCAGCGTCAGGTCTGCGCCGCGCTGGGACTGCGGCCCGAGCAGGTCCGGCTCCAGCTGGCCGGGGTCGGCGGCGCGTTCGGCGGCCGCGAGGACCTGTCCATGCACGTGCACGGCTGCCTGCTCGCGCTGCACACCGGCAAGCCGGTGAAGATGGTCTACAACCGCGAGGAGTCGTTCTTCGGCCACGTGCACCGGCACCCGGCGTCGATGCGCTACGAGTACGGCGCGGACCGGGACGGCCGGCTCGTCTACGCGCGGGCCACCATCCACCTCGACGGCGGCGCCTACGCCTCCAGCACCCCTGCGGTGGTCGGCAACGCCGGCACCATGGGCCTGGGCCCCTACGAGATCCCGAACATCCGCATGGACTGCTACGGCGCCTACACCAACAACCCGCCGTGCGGAGCGATGCGCGGGTTCGGCTCGGTGCAGGCGGCGTTCGCGATCGAGGCGATCATGGACAGGCTCGCCGACGCGGTCGGCCTCGACCCGGTCGAGATCCGGGCCCGCAACGGCTTCCACGAGGGCTCCACGACCCCGACCGGCCAGGTCATCGACAGCGCCGCCCCGGTCGAGGAGCTGGTCCGCCGGCTGGCGGCGATGCCGCTCCCCGCCCCCGCGGACCACGAGGGTGACCTCGACCTGCGCCGGATGCCGGGCGGGGTCTCCAACACCACCCACGGCGAGGGCGTGCGCCGCGGCGTGGGCTATGCGGTCGCCTACAAGAACGTCGCGTTCTCGGAGGGCTTCGACGACTACTCGACGGCCCGGGTCCGGCTCGGCACCGCGGGCGGCGAGCCGGTCGTCACCGTGCACACCGCGGCCGCGGAGGTCGGCCAGGGCCTGGTCACCGTCGAGCAGCAGATCTGCCGCACCGAGCTCGGTGTCGAGCGGGTGGTGGTCGCCCCCAAGGACACCCAGGTCGGGTCCGCGGGGTCGAGCTCGGCGTCGCGCCAGACCTACGTCACCGGCGGCGCGGTCAAGGCCGCCTGCGAGAGCGTGCGCCGGCTCGTCCTCACGCTGGCCTCGACCCGTCTCGGCACGCCGTACGACGGGCTGCGGCTCGAGGACGGCGCCGTCGTCGACGCGACCGGGGACCGGCTCGTGGGACTGGCCGAGCTGCTCGGGGACGACGAGGTCGAGGACACCGTCGAGTGGCGGCACCGGCCGACGTACCCGATCGACCCGGAGACCGGCCAGGGCCGGGCGCACGTCCAGTACGCCTTCGCCGCGCACCGCGCCGTCGTGGACGTGGACGTCGAGCTCGGCCTCGTGAAGGTGGTCGAGCTGGCCTGCACCCAGGACGTCGGCAGGGCGATGAACCCCCAGGCCGTGGTCGGCCAGATCCAGGGCGGCAGCACCCAGGGCCTGGGCCTGGCGCTGATGGAGGAGATCCAGATCGTCGCGGGCAAGATCACCAACCCGTCCTTCACCGACTACCTCATCCCGACCATCCTCGACACCCCGCCGATGCCGATCGAGGTCCTGGAGTACGCCGACCCGCACGCGCCGTACGGCCTGCGCGGGGTCGGCGAGGCGCCGACCATCTCCTCCGGTCCCGCGGTCGCCGCCGCGATCCGGGCCGCCACCGGCGTCGACCTGCGCCGGGTCCCGATCCGACCCGAGGACGTGACCGGCACCCGATGATCACCCCATCCGAATGCTCGCTTCGCTCCGCTTCGAACGGGGACCCCGGATGACCACCCCATCCGAATGCTCGCTTCGCTCCGCTTCGAACGGGGACCCCGGATGATCACCTCTCCTCTGCTCACCGACGAGGCCGTCGCGTTCGTGAGCGACCTGCAGCGCCGCTTCGGGCCGCGGCGCGACGAGCTGCTCGCGGCCCGTCGGCTGGCCGGGCCGCCGCGCGACTTCCTGCCCGGGACCGCGGAGATCCGCGAGGCGGACTGGCAGGTCGCGCCGGCCCCACCCGCGCTGGTCGACCGCCGGGTCGAGATCACCGGCCCGACCCAGCCCAAGATGGCGGTCAACGCGCTCAACAGCGACGCGCTGGTCTGGCTGGCGGACCTCGAGGACGCGAACACGCCCCACTGGCACAACGTGCTCGAGGGTCAGCAGGTGCTCCACGACGTGGCCCGGCACCGGCTGGAGTTCACCTCCCCGGAGGGCCGGCACTACGCGCTGCGCGACGGGCGGCTGGCGGTGCCGCTGGTCCGGCCGCGCGGCTGGCACCTCGACGAGAAGCACCTGCCCGTCGACGGTCGCCCGATGTCGGGGGCGCTGCTCGACTTCGGCCTGCACTTCTTCCACAACGCCGCCGAGCTGACCGGGCGCGGCGAGGGGCCGTACTACTACCTGCCCAAGATGGAGAGCCACCTCGAGGCCCGGCTCTGGAACGACGTCTTCACCCACGCCCAGGGGGCTCTCGGCATCCCGCACGGCACCGTCCGCGCGACCGTGCTGATCGAGACGATCAACGCCGCGTTCGAGATGGAGGAGATCCTCTTCGAGCTGCGCGACCACGCCTCCGGGCTGAACGCCGGCCGGTGGGACTACCTGTTCAGCGTGATCAAGAACTTCCGCGACGCCGGGGAGGAGTTCGTCCTGCCCGACCGCGCCGCGGTGACCATGACCACGCCGTTCATGAAGGCCTACAGCGACCTGCTGGTGACCACCTGCCACAAGCGCGGCGCGTTCGCGATGGGCGGGATGGCGGCGTTCATCCCGACCAGGGACCCGGAGACCAACGACGCGGCGCTGGCCCAGGTGCGCGCGGACAAGCAGCGTGAGGCGGCCGCGGGGTACGACGGGTCCTGGGTCGCCCACCCCGGGCTGGTCGGGATCTGTGCCGAGGAGTTCGACGCGGTGCTCGGTGACCGGCCCAACCAGCTCGACCGGCAGTTCCCGGACACCGTGGTCGGCGCACGGGAGCTGCTCGACGTCGCCTCCGCCGGGGGTGTCGTCACCGAGGCCGGGGTCCGCGGCAACGTGTCGGTCTCCCTGCGCTACCTGGTCGCGTGGCTGTCGGGCAACGGGGCGGCCGCGCTCGACAACCTGATGGAGGACGCCGCCACGGTGGAGATCTCCCGCAGCCAGCTGTGGCAGTGGGTCCGGCACGGCACCACCACCGACTCGGGAGTGGTGATCACCCACGACCACGTGGCCGGCGTGCTGGACGAGGAGTTCACGCGGCTCGCCACCGGGCTCGACGAGGCCGGACTGGCCCGGCTGAGGCAGGCCCGCGACCTCTTCGCCCGGGTGGCGCTCGCCGAGGACTACCTCGACTTCCTCACCGTGCCGGCCTACGAGGAGTACGTCGCATGAGCACCCCACGGCTCGGGCCCGACGACCTCGCCGCCGTCGAGCGGATCATGGCCCCGGCCGACGCGTCCCTGGCCCGCGGCTATCCGGGGGACCCGGGCGTCCGCCAGCCCGTGCACACCGTCTACGTGCCCGCCGACCGGGTGACGGCAGGAGTCCCGGCGCGCTACGGCGCGGCCGCGCGGGCCGCGCTGGACGAGCACGCCCCCGACCCGGGCACCCTCGCGGAGATCGTCGGTGCCGACCCCGACCGGGTGGCCGAGGTCTGGCCGCTGCTGCTCGCCAAGCTCGAGCGGGAGCCGGTCGAGGACCTGCGCATCGACCTCGAGGACGGCTACCGCGGCCACACCGACGAGGAGGAGGACGCGCACGCGGTGGCCGCCGTCGCGGCCCTGGCCGGCGCGACTAGAGCGGGCGCCGGGGCACCGCCGTACTGGGGGGTCCGCTTCGCGTGCCTCGAGGCGTCCACCCGGGCGCGTGGCCTGCGCACCCTGGACCTGGTGCTCGGCGCCGCCCTGGCCGCCGGCCCCCTGCCGGACGGGTTCCGGTTGACCCTGCCGAAGGTGACCTCGGTGGAGCAGGTGCTGGCGATGTCCGAGGCCTGCGCGCGTCTGGAGGCGGCGTACGCGCTGGACGCCGGCAGGCTGCGCTTCGAGGTGCAGGTGGAGACGGCGCAGGCGGTGCTCGGGCCGGACGGCACGGCCACCGTCGCGCGGTTGGTCCACGCCGCCGAGGGCCGCTGCAACGGGCTGCACTTCGGCACCTACGACTACACCGCGGCCCTCGGAATCGCCGCCGCCCACCAGGCGATGGACCACCCGGTCGCGGACCACGCGAAGAACGTGATGCTGCTGGCGGCGGCGGGCACCGGTGTGCCGGTCTCGGACGGCTCGACGAATTTGCTGCCGGCCGGGTCGGCCACGCAGGTCCGGGCCGGCTGGGCCCGGCACTTCCGGCTGGTGGGCCGCTCCCTGGAGCGGGGTCTCTACCAGGGTTGGGACCTGCACCCGGCCCAGCTGCCGACCCGGTTCCTGGCCACCTTCCTGTTCTTCCGGACCGGGCTGGAGGAGGCCGGCGGCCGGCTGCGCGACTACCTGGCCGGCACCGGTGGTGCCGTCCTCGACGAGCCGGCCACCGCGCGGGCCCTCGCCGGCTTCGTGCGCCGGGGCGTGCACTGCGGCGCGGTCACCGCGGAGGAGGCGACTGCCCTGACGGGCGTGTCGCTCGGCGTCCTCGACGACCTGGCCCGCGGACGGGCCTGACCGTGGACCCGGCCGACCTGGCGATCACCGGGACCGCACTGCTGGACGGCGAGCTCCGAGCGGCGACGGTGCTGCTCCGCGACGGCCGGGTGGTGGCCGTCGGTGCCTCCGACGGCTCGGGCGGCGCGGCCGAGCACGTCACGCTGGCCGACGACGAGGTGCTGCTGCCCGGGCTGGTCGACACGCACGTGCACGTCAACGAGCCGGGGCGCACGGAGTGGGAGGGCTTCCGCTCGGCCACCCGGGCCGCCGCGGCGGGCGGCGTCACCACCCTCGTCGACATGCCGCTGAACTCGATCCCGGCCACCGTCGACGTGCCCGCGCTCGAGACCAAGCGCCGGGCGGCCGCCGGGAAGTGCCACGTCGACGTCGGCTTCTGGGGCGGCGCCGTGCCCGCGTCGCTCGGTGGCCTGGGCGCGCTCCAGGAGGCCGGCGCCTTCGGCTTCAAGTGCTTCCTCGTCGACAGCGGGGTGCCGGAGTTCCCGGCGCTGACCGCGCCCGAGCTGGACCGCGCCCTGGCCGAGGTCGCCGCACTCGACGCGCTGCTCGTCGTGCACGCCGAGGACGCCGGCGTGCTGGCCGGGGCGCCGGCGTGCACCGGGCCGTCGTACGCCGGGTTCCTGGCGTCGCGGCCGCCCGAGGCCGAGGACGCGGCGATCGCCGACCTGCTCGACGCCGCGGCCCGGCACCGGGCGCGGGTGCACGTCGTGCACCTCTCCAGCGCCAGCGCCCTCGACCGGCTCGCTGCCGCCCGCGCGGCCGGCGTCCGGGTCACCGTCGAGACCTGCCCGCACTACCTCGCGCTGTCCGCCGAGGAGGTGCCCGACGGTGGCACCTCGTTCAAGTGCTGCCCACCGATCCGGGACCGCGCCAACCGCGACGCCCTGTGGGGGGCGCTGGACGCCGGGCTGGTCGACTGCGTCGTCTCCGACCACTCCCCCGCGACGGCCGACCTCAAGTGCCCGGACTCCGGCGACTTCGGTCGGGCCTGGGGCGGGATCGCCTCGGTCCAGCTGGGACTGCCCGTGGTGTGGACGGCGGCCCGGTCCCGGGGGGTGCCGCTGACCGACGTGGTCCGCTGGATGTCCGCCGCGCCCGCGAAACTGGTCGGCCTCGCCGGCAAGGGGGCGATCGCCGTCGGGAACGACGCCGACCTGGTGGTGTTCGCGCCGGACGCGACGTTCCGGGTCGACCCGACCCGGCTGCACCACCGCAACCCGGTCACGCCGTACGCCGGGCACGAGCTGACCGGTGTGGTCCGCGACGTCTGGCTCCGCGGCCGCCGCGTCGTCCGCGACGGAGATCCGGTCGGCGCACCGGCCGGCCGACTGCTGCACAGGAGCGCACGATGACGGACTTCACCGAGCTCACCGACCTCGCCTCCCGCGCCCTCGGCGGGAGCGTGGTCGCCGCCAACGACGAGTTCTTCGCCCCGCGGGAGAACCTGATCCGGCCCGAGCCGGCGGCACCGGTGGACACGTTCGGGCACAAGGGCAAGGAGTACGACGGCTGGGAGACGCGCCGCCGCCGCGAGCCCGGTGTGGACTGGGCGGTGGTCCGGCTGGGAGAGCCGGGCGTGGTCCGGGGCGTGATGGTGGACACGGCGTACTTCACCGGCAACTACCCGCCGTTCGTGTCGGTCGAGGGGGCGGTCGTCGACGGCTACCCGGCGGCGTCCGAGCTCGACGACCTCGACTGGACGACGCTGGTGCCCCGCTCCGCGGCCCGCGGCGACACCGCGAACGCCTACCCGGTCGCCGACGACCGGGTGTGGACCCACGTGCGGCTGACCATCCACCCGGACGGGGGCGTGGCCCGCTTCCGGGTGCACGGCGAGCCGGTGCCGGACCCGCGCTTCACCGGCGGCGTCGACCTGGTGGCGGCGGAGGCCGGGGGCGAGCTGGTGGCCTGCTCCGACGAGTTCTACGGCTCGGCCGCCAAGCTGATCCTGCCGGGCCGGGCCCGGCACATGGGTGAGGGGTGGGAGAACGCCCGACGCCGCGACGGCGGCAACGACTGGGCGCTCTTCCGACTCGGCATCCCCGGGGTGGCGCACCACGTCGAGCTGGACACGTCGTACTTCCTCGGCAACGCCCCCGGCGAGTTCCGGCTGTCCGGCTGCGCGGCCGGCTCCGACGACCCCGCCGGGCTGGCCGCCGCCGCGTGGTCCGACCTGGTGCCGAGGACCCCGGCCCGTCCCGACACCCGGCACCGGTTCCTCGTGACGCTCCGGCAACGGCTGACCCACGTCCGGCTCGATGTCTACCCCGACGGCGGGATGGCCAGGCTCCGCGTCTTCGGTCACCCGCAGGGCGACCCGCGTCCCTAGACTGCCGCCATGTCCGAGCAGCTCACCCACGGCCACCGGCCCATGTCGGGGCGCAACCCGAACGAGACCCACCGGGGGGCCACACCGCTGGAGCTGCTCTTCGACCTGGCCTTCGTGGTCGCCTTCGGCACCGCCGCCAACGAGCTCGCGCACGCCCTCGCCGAGGACCACGTCGAGGTCGGCGTGGTCGGCTTCTGCTTCGCGACGTTCGCGATCTCCTGGGCCTGGATCAACTTCTCGTGGTTCGCCTCGGCCTACGACACCGACGACTGGATCTACCGCCTCACCACGATGCTGCAGATGCTCGGGGTGCTGGTGCTGGCACTCGGGCTGCCCGCCATGTTCGCCTCCCTCGAGGAGGGCGAGCACGTCGACAACGGCGTGATGGTCGCGGGCTACGTCGTGATGCGCGTCGCGATGGTCTTCCAGTGGCTGCGCGCCGCGCGCCAGGACCCGGCACGGCGCAGCGCCAGCCTCACCTTCGTCACCACGATCCTGCTCGCCCAGGTCGGCTGGGTCGTGCTCTTGTTCGCCCACGCCTCGATCCTGGTGACGTTCCTGTTCGTGGTGGGCCTGGTCGCCGTCGAGATGATCGGCCCCTATGTCGCTGAGACCCACAGGGCGGGGACCCCCTGGCACCCGCACCACATCGCCGAGCGCTACGGGCTGCTCGTGATCATCGCCCTCGGCGAGGGCATGATCGGCACGATGGCGTCGATGAGCGCGATCGTCGGCCCCGACGGCGCGGGCTGGTCCGCCGAGTTCGTGCTGGTCGGGCTCGCCGGCGTGGCGATCACGTTCGGCATGTGGTGGGGCTACTTCGTGATCCCCCACGGAGCGGTCCTCGAGCACCGACGCGAGCGGTCCTTCGGCTGGGGCTACGGCCACATCCCGCTGTTCGGCGCCACCGTCGCCGTCGGCGCCGGCCTGCACGTGGCGGCGTACCACCTCGAGCACCACTCGGCGCTGCAGGAGCTCGGCACCGTGGTCTCCGTGGCGGTCCCGCTGGGCGCCTACCTGCTGATGGTGTTCGTCCTGTACGCCGTGCTGACCCGGACGCTCGACCCGTTCCACCTCCTGCTGGCGGGCCTGACCGCGGCGCTCGTCGCCGGCGCGGTGCTGCTGGCCGCGGCGGGCGCCTCGCTGGCGCTCAGCCTCGCGGTGCTCGCGCTCGCCCCGTGGGTCACGGTGGTGGGCTACGAGCTGGTGGGGCACCGCCACAACGAGGACGTGGTGGCGGCGCTGTGACCACCGCCCGCACGGTGCCGGTGACCACGGAGATGGACGGCGACGAGCTCGACGGCGAGGACGCCTGGCGTCTCGTGCGCACGCACGGACTGACCAAGGTCGCCGTCGAGTCCTTCGTCCGGTTCCGCTACGGCGACGGCTTCACCAACAGCCGGGCGCTGGCGCTGCAGGCCTGCCTCGCGGTGGTGCCGTTCCTGCTGGCGCTGACCGGGCTGGTCGCCGACCTCGACCAGGAGCGCCCGGCGCTGGTCGTCGCGCAGACGATCGAGGCGGTCTCCCCGGGCAGCGGCGAGCAGGACGCACTGGCCAGCGCGGTGACCGGCAAGGAGACGAGCGAGCAGGCCGGCGAGATCGCCCTCGTGCTCGGCCTGTTCTTCGCGCTGCTGTCGATGACCACCGCGATGGCGCAGGTCGAGCGGGGCAGCAACCGGATCTACGGCATCCGACGCGACCGGAGGGCGGTGGCGAAGTACGGCCGGGCCGCGGTGCTCACCGCGGTCCTGGCGATCCCGGTCGGCATCGGCTTCCTCACCCTGGTCGCCGGCGGGGCGTTCGCCGACGCGATGGTGGAGAACTACGGGTGGTCCGCCACCCAGCACCGCCTCTGGAGCCTCGCGCGCTGGCCGCTCGGGCTGGCGCTGCTGGTGTTCGCGATCGCGGTGCTGCTCGACCACGCGCCGCGCCGGCGGCAGCCGGCCCTGGGCTGGCTGGCCCTCGGGTCGGGGGTGGCGGTGGTGCTCAGCATGGCCGCGACGGCCGGGCTGGCGGCGTACGTCAAGCTCAGCGGCTCGTTCGGCGAGGTCTACGGACCGCTCGCGGGGGTGTTCGCGCTGCTGCTGTGGTCGCTGCTGTCGGCGATCGCGCTGTTCTACGGCGTCGCGGTCTGCGCCCAGCTCGAGGCACTCCGGGCCGGGCACTCCGACCCGGTGTACGCCGACCCCGGCCGGCCGCACGGCACCGTGGTCGAGGACTGAGCGCGCATCCGTCCGCGGCTGCGTGCTTCAATCGGGGCATGGGCAGGAAGGCGGACCGGCGGAAGGTGCTGCGGCTGCGCGGCGGTGGGGCGATCACCCGGCCGGACACGCTCGCCGTCGAGGAGCCGCTGGAGATCCGGGTCAACGGGTCGAGCCTGTCGGTGACGATGCGCACCCCGGGGGACGACTTCGACCTGGCGGTCGGCTTCCTGGTCTCCGAGGGCGTCCTCGGGGCTCCGGACGACGTGCTCGGCATCCGCTACTGCGACGAGGGTCGGCCCGACCCCACCCACAACGTGCTCGACGTGACCCTGGCGCCCCACGTCGTGCTGCCCGACCTGACCCGCAACTTCTACGTCTCCAGCTCCTGCGGGGTCTGCGGCAAGGACAGCCTCGACGCGGTCCGCACGGCCACCCGGTGGTCGGTCGCCGACGACCCGCTCCGGGTGCCGGCCCCCCTGCTCGCGGTGCTGCCGGACCGGCTCCGCGAGGGGCAGGCGATCTTCGAGCGGACCGGCGGGCTGCACGCCGCGGCGCTGTTCACCGGCGACGGTGAGCTGCTGTGCGTGCGCGAGGACGTCGGCCGGCACAACGCCGTCGACAAGGTGGTCGGCTGGGCACTCGCCGAGGGCCGGTTGCCGCTGGCCGGGTGCGTCCTGCAGGTCAGCGGTCGGACCTCCTTCGAGCTGGTGCAGAAGGCCTGGATGGCCGGGGTGCCGCTGCTCTCCGCGGTCTCGGCGCCGTCGACGCTGGCCGTCGACCTGGCCCGTGAGGCCGGGATGACACTGGTCGGCTTCGTGCGCGACGGTGGGATGAACGTCTATGCCGGCGAGGAGCGGGTCGGGGTGCCGGGCGCTGTCTCGAGCGCCGTCTCCGGCGCTGTCTCCGGCGCTGTCTCCGGCGCTGTTCGGGCACCGCGCCCCGCGCGGCCCGGGAGGCGTGATGGACGCCGCCGCGTGGAACGAGCGCTACACCGGGACCGATCTCGTCTGGTCGGCCACGCCCAACCAGTTCGTGGCCGCCGAGCTGGGCTCGCTCCCTCCGGGTCGGGCCGTCGACCTGGCCGCCGGGGAGGGCCGCAACGCGCTGTGGCTGGCCTCGCTCGGCTGGCAGGTGACCGCGGTCGACTTCGCGGCCGCCGGCCTCGAGAAGGGCCGCGCCGTCGAGGAGACGCTCGGGCTCGCCCACCCGGTGACCTGGGTGTGCGCCGACCTGCTCACCTGGGCGCCCACGCCCACGGGGTCGTCCTCGCCGTCGGAGTCGGCGTACGACCTCGCGGTGGTGGCCTATCTCCAGCTGCCCGCGGCCGAGCGCCGTGAGGTCGTACGCCGAGCGGTCGCCGCGCTGCGCCCGGGCGGCACGTTCTTCCTGGTGGCGCACGACACGACCAACCTGACCGAGGGCACCGGCGGCCCGCAGGACGCCTCGGTGCTGATGAGCGCCGAGGACGTGCTCGCCGACCTGGCGGGCATCGACGTGGAGGTGGTCCGCGCCGAACGGGTCGCCCGCCGGGTCCCCGCCGAGAACACCGCCGAGAACACCGCCGAGAACGGCCACGGCGCCGACCCCTCCGCCACGGCGTACGACTGTCTCGTCCGCCTCATCAAGGGATAGTCCCTGACGTTCGGGCCCCTCTTCGGGCCGAAACGGGGCCCAAAGGTCAGGGACTATCTCAGTCCTTGTCGTCGAAGACGCCGGCGTCCTTGGCCGCCTGGGCCTTGCGGAGCTGGTGCACGAGGCTGACGCAGAGGACCGCGGTGGCGGCGGCCAGGGCGAGGAAGACGCCGAAGGCGAGCCAGCCGGCCTTCACGTCCTTGGCCTCGGGGGTGCCGTCCGCGAGCAGCAGCAGGACGGTGACGAGCACGGTGTTCATGCCGCCATTGTCCCACCCGGCGTCGGGCGCAGCGAGTCCGGGTCGACCGGCGTCAGCCGGGAGGTGGGCCCGCGTCGACACCGGTGAACAGGTCGTCCTCCGGCAGCGGCGAGTCGACATGGCTGGCGACCAGCTCGAAGTCCTCGGTCGGCCAGACCTTCTCCTGCAGCTCGCGCGGGATCGCGAACCAGAACCCGTCCGGGTCGATCTGCGTGGCGTGCGCGAGCAGCGCCTGGTCACGCACTCCGAAGTAGTCGCCGCACGGCACCCGCGTGGTGATCCGGGCGTCCCACTCCGGCTCGGGCTTCCACTCCTTGAGCCGCTCCGCCCACGGCGACTCGAGGCCGTGCTCGAGCATCGCCTCGTGCAGCGCCTCCATCCGGGGCCGGTTGAACGAGTGGTGGTAGTAGAGCTTCAGCGGCTGCCACGGCTCCCCCGCCTCGGGATAGCGCTCGGGATCCCCGGCCGCGTGGAACGCCTCGACGGACACCCGGTGGCACATCACGTGGTCCGGGTGCGGGTAGCCACCGCGCTCGTCGTACGTCGTGACGACGTGCGGCCTGAACGACCGGATCAGCCGGACCAGCGGCTCGGCCGCCTCCTCGAGGGGCACCAGCGCGAAGCAGCCGTCGGGCAGCGGCGGCTTCGGGTCGCCCTCGGGCCATCCGGAGTCCACGAACCCGAGCCAGTCCTGGCGTACGCCGAGGATGTCGCGCGCCCGCTCCATCTCCTGGCGGCGGATCTCGCTGATGTTGGCGAGCACGTCGGGACGGTCCATCTTGGGGTTCAGCACCGACCCGCGCTCGCCCCCGGTGCAGGTCGCGACGTGGACGTTCACGCCCTCGGCGACGTACTTCGCGGTGGAGGCGGCGCCCTTGCTCGACTCGTCGTCGGGGTGCGCATGGACGTGCATCAGCCGGAGTCCGGTCCGGGGCTGGTTCGGCATGGGGCGAGTCTAGGACGACCCGGGTGCGGGTGAGACGATGGATCGCGTGAGCGCAGATCTTGCCGAGCGGTACGGCACCAGGCGGCCCGGGCGCCGTACGGCGCTCGTGGCCGGCGCCACCGTGCTCGCCGTGGGCTTCCTCGGGTGGTTGGCCTGGGCGACCTGGTTCCATGCCAACCCCTCCGTCGAGTCCGAGCTCTCCACCTACCGGATCGTCGACCAGCACGAGGCCGGGGCGGTGATCGACGTCTCGCTCGCCGACGGCACCGAGGCGTCCTGCCGGGTCCGGGCGCTGGCCCGTGACCACTCCGTGGTGGGCGAGCTGAGCTTCACCCCGCGGGACGGGAGCAACGCCGTGTCGGTGCGCACGGAGCGGATCGCGACCACGGTCGACCTGGTGGGGTGCACCGCGGAGGGACAGCCCCGCTCGCGCTGAGTCGCCCCTGCCCACCGACGTTGCTAGACTCCTTCTTTCGCAACCTCGAGCAGGGCCCTCTGCTGCCGTGGAGCACGCAGACTGGTGCCCGCCGGTGACTGGTCGCGTCCCGGCGCAAGGACGAGGTTCAACCCCCACGTGCGGGCGCACGACCAACCGCATCGGCACGACGTACAGGAGTTCACGCATGACCGAGCAGACCGAAACCGTCTGGCTGACCCAGGAGGCGTTCGACAAGCTCCAGGCCGAGCTGGAGAACCTCAAGGGCCCGGTCCGGCAGGAAGTCATCGACCGCATCTCCGCCGCGCGCGACGAGGGTGACCTCAAGGAGAACGGCGGCTACCACGCCGCCCGCGAGGAGCAGGGCAAGATGGAGGGGCGGATCCGCCAGCTCGAGGACATGCTCCGTCGCGCCGAGGTCGGCGAGACGCCGGCCAACGACGGCATCGTCGAGCCCGGCATGGTCGTGACCTACAAGTTCGTCGGGGAGGACGAGTCGGAGAAGTTCCTGCTCGGTGCCCGCGAGATCGAGCCCGAGGGCCTCAAGGTCTACTCGCCCCAGTCGCCGCTCGGTGCCGCCATCCTCGGCGCCACCAAGGGCGACACCGTCACCTACACGGCGCCCAACGGCAAGGACCTGCAGGTCGAGATCGTCGACGCGTTCCCCTTCGAGGGCTGAGCTGCGGCGGACGCCGCCTACTCGAGGATCCGGTAGCCCCGTTCGCGGAGCCGGCTGAGCACCCGCTCGGCATGCTGGTCGCCACGGGTCTCGAGCTGCACCTGCACCTCGACCTCGTCCAGGTTCAGCGTCGGGGAGATCCGCTCGTGCATCACCTCGAGCACGTTGGCCTGCGCCCCGGCGAGCTCCCCGAGCAGCCGGGCCAGGCCGCCGGGGATGTCCGGGATGCACACCCGCAGGTGGAGGTAGCGCCCGGCCGCCGCCATCCCGTGCCGGATCACCTTGCCGAGCAGCAGCGGGTCGATGTTGCCGCCCGACAGCACCGCGACCGCGGGCGTCGCGTACGCCGCGGGGGCGTCCAGGAGCGCCGCCACCGCTGCGGCGCCGGCCGGCTCGACGACCATCTTGGCCCGCTCGACCAGGGCCAGCACCGCCCGGGCCAGTGACTCCTCGGAGACGGTGACCACGTCGTCGACGTACGCCTGCATCGCCTGGAAGGGCACCACTCCGGGGCAGCCGACCGCGATGCCGTCGGCCATCGTGGTCATCGACTCCAGCGGCGTCGGAACGCCCCGGGTCAGCGACTCGGGCAGCGCCGCGGCCCCGGCGGCCTGCACCGCCACCACGCGCACGTCGGGGCGCAGCGCCTTGATCGCGGTCGCCATCCCGGCGACCAGCCCGCCGCCGCCGGTGGGCACCAGCAGCGTGCGGATCTCGGGCATCTGGTCGAGGACCTCGAGGCCGCAGGTGCCCTGGCCGGCGACGATGTCCTCGTGGTCGAAGGGGTGGATCAGCACCGCCCCGGTCTCCTCGGCGAACCGCCGGGCCGCGAGCAGCGCCTGGTCGATGTAGCGGCCCTCGAAGACCACCTCCGCGCCGTACCCCCGCGTCGCCTTCTCCTTGGGGATCGGCGCACCCTCGGGCATGAACACGGTGGCCTTGATGTCGAGCATCTGGGCCGCCAGCGCCACTCCCTGGGCGTGGTTGCCCGCCGAGGCGGCGACCACGCCGAAGGCCCGCTCCTCGGCGGAGAGCCTGGACATCCGCAGGTAGGCGCCGCGGATCTTGAACGAGCCGGTGCGCTGGAGGTTCTCGCACTTGAGGTGGACCGGCCCGCCGGCCAACCCGGTGAGCCAGCGCGACTCCTCCATGGGCGTCGTGATCGACACCCCCGCCAGCACCTCGCGGGCCGCCTCGATGTCGGCCAGGGTCACGGTCGGGATCTCAGCCACGGTCGTCCTTGTCTGCGAGGTCCTCGACCTCGCGCTCGCTCGGTGGCGTCTCCCCCTGCGCCTCGTGGTCGCTCTCGAGCGCGGACTCGGCATCCTCGCCGACCGCGGTGAAGCCGGCCAGGTGCTGCACGACGGCGTTGGCGACCGCGGCCAGCGGTACGGCGACCAGCGCGCCCGCGATCCCCGCCACCAGCACGCCGCAGCCGATCGCGATGATCACGCCGAGCGGGTGCAGCGAGACGAAGCGGCCCATCAGGAACGGCTGCAGCACGTGGCCCTCGATCTGCTGGACCAGGACCACACCGCCGAGCATCAGCAGTGCGGTCACCGGGCCCTGCGCGACCAGCGCGACGAGGACGGCGACCGAGCCCGCCACCGCGGCACCCACCATCGGGACGAACGCGCCGAGGAAGACCAGCACACCGATCGGCAGGATGAACGGCACCCCCAGCACGACGGCGACGATCATGATGCCGATCGCGTCCGCGAGCGCGACCAGCACCGTGGCCCGCACGAACTGCGTCAGCGAGACCCAGGCGATCCGGCCCGAGGAGTCGATCCGCTCGCGCGCGGCCCGGGGGGCGAGCCGGACCGTCCACGCCCAGATCCGGGCGCCGTCGGCGAGGAAGAAGTACGTCGCGAACAGGATGATGAAGAGCCCCGCGACGACGTGTCCGACCGCGGTGCCGACCTCGGTCACCTGCCCGACGACCTGGCTGTCCTGGCTGTTCGCGGCGATCGAGTTCTGGACCTGCTCGATCCAGCCGTTGATCTGCGAGTCGCTCGCCTTGAGCGGGCCGTCCTTGAGCCAGTTGCGGATCTCCTCCAGGCCGTCGACGACCTGTCCGGCCAGGTCCTGGGCGCCGGTGGCGATCTGCTGCCCGACGAAGATCAGCAGCGCGGTCACGAACACGAGGCCGCCGACGACCACCACGCCGGCTCCGGCTGCCCGGGGGATGCCGGCCCGCTGCATCATCCGCACCAGCGGGTTGGAGAGGGCGGCGATGAGCAGGGCGATCACCAGGGGCAGCGTGACCACGGCGAAGAACGCGAGCAGCCAGAGCAGGACATAGGTGCCGGCCGCGATGACCAGCAGCCGCCAGCCCCAGGCCGCGGCCAGGTCGAGGGCCCAGGGCACCTGGGCCCGCGTGAAGTTGGACGGTCCGGACGTGATCGCCACCGGCTGGGCGCGGCGCTCGGCGCGGAGCGTCGCCCACTGCTGGGCGAGCTGGTGGGACAGCCGATCGGCCACCCCGTCCTCGTCGCCGTCCCGGGAGCGCAACCGGCGCAGCCGGAGGCGGCGCTCGTCACTGGTCTCGGGGTGACCGGGCGCGCGCTCCGGCCGCCCGTCCGGCCCGGTGCCGGCCTCGGCCGGCTCGCTGGCGTCCTCCCCCACCGCGGTCGGGGCGCGACCGTCGGGTCCGTCAGCTTCGTTGCTCACGCCGACAGGCTACCCATCGGCCAGGCGGCGGGTGAGGCGGTACGCCGCCTCCGGGTGCGTCGCCTCCAGCAGGCCCGCCGCGGCGAGCACGTAGTCGCGGTCGACGACCACCCGCGCGTCCCGGGGCAGCTGCCAGCCGCCCGCACTCGCATCCTCACCGACCAGGCCGGTCAGCACCCGCTGCTCGACCCCGGCGCGGCCGTTGCGGAAGATCCCGCCCGACGCCACCAGCAGGTCCACCTCGCGCAGGTCCTTCCCGCTGCGCTCGACCACCCTGCCGGCGCCGCCGGGGTCGTCCGCGGTGGAGAGCACCACCCGGGCGCGGCCGGCGTGCCGCCGCAGGGCCAGGCCGGTCGCCAGCGCGGCGATCGCCTCGTCCTGGTCGGCGGCGGCGGCGTCGCGCGGGAGCAGGTCGGGGTCCGCGGTGCGCGCGGCGGCAGCCTCGTCCAGGCCCGCGGGCACGGGGAGCCGCGCCTCGTGGGCGGCGGCGACGGTGGTGGCCGCCGACCAGCGCATGCCCAGGTCACCCTCCACGGTCCGGGTGACCGGGGTGGTGGCGACCACCTCGCGGGCCAGCCCGTCCTCGGTGAGCGCGTTGTCCGGGTCCGGCTCGACCACGGAGTGCACGTCGGTGGTCGCCCCGCCGACGTCGACCACCACCACGTCGCCGGCACCCGGGCGGCCGGCGAGCCCGCGGGCCAGCAGCTCGACGCCGGTGAGCACGAGGTCGGGCGTCGCCCCGCGCACCATGGTGGTGAAGTCGGCGCGAGACGAGAGGTGCTTCCCGCCGATCACGTGGGCGAGGAACATCTCGCGGATGGCGGCCCGGGCCGAGTCCGGCGCCAGCACGCCGATCTTGGGCACCACGTTGTCGGCGAGGACGTGCGGAATGTCCGCGCCGGCCAGGATCTCCGCGACCTCGGCCTGCGCGCCGGCGTTGCCGGCCACCACCACCGGACCGGTCCAGCCGCCGGCGGCCAGCTCGCGCGCCGCGCCGAGGATCACCGCGGCGTTGCCGCCGTCGGTGCCGCCGGTCAGCAGGACCACATCGGGCTCGGTCGTCCGCACCACGTGGGTCCAGGGACCCTGCTCCGGCGGACGACCCGCGACACCGACGACCGCCACCACCTTGCCACCGCTGCTGAGCGCCACCCGCCGGCCGGCCTCGGCGGTGACCAGCTCCTCGTTGCCCACCACCGCGATCCTCAGCCCCCCGCCGGCGCTGGAGCAGGCCAGCACCTCCGCGTCCGCGGCGGCCGGGTGTGCCGCGACCAGCGACGCCAGGCACGCGTCGTACCCGTCGAGCACGTCGGTGTCGATGGTGGTCCGGTGCGAGACCGCGGCCACGATGCTGCCGGTGGTCAGGTCGACCAGGGCCGCCTTGGTGAACGTGGAGCCGAAGTCGACGCAGAGCGCGTGGTCGCGAGCAGGGCGATGCGCGCCCGGCGTGACCACCGAGGCAGGGTCAGCCGCCGAGGGCACGGTCGAGATCCGCGATCAGGTCGTCGACGGTCTCGATGCCGACGCTGAGCCGGACCAGGTCCGCGGGGACCTCGAGGTCGGTGCCGGCGACGGACGCGTGGGTCATCCGGCCGGGGTGCTCGATGAGCGACTCGACGCCGCCGAGCGACTCCCCGAGGATGAAGACCTCGGCCCGGCCGCACACGTCGAGCGCGTGCTGCTCGCCGCCGGTGACCCGGAACGACACGATCCCGCCGAAGCGCTTCATCTGCTTCGCCGCCACCGCGTGTCCGGGGTGGGACTCGAGACCGGGGTAGATCACCTCGGCGACCTTCGCGTGGCCGGTGAGGAACTCGACGACCTTCTCGGCGTTGTCGCAGTGCCGGTCCATCCGGACCCCGAGCGTCTTCAGGCCACGGTGGGTGAGGAACGCGTCGAACGGCCCGGCCACGGCACCCATGGAGTTCTGGTGGAAGGCGACCTTCTCGGCGACGTCGAGGTCCCTGACCACGAGCGCGCCCCCGACGACGTCGGAGTGTCCCCCGCAGTACTTCGTGGTGGAGTGCACGACGATGTCGGCGCCGAGGGTCAGCGGCTGCTGGAGGTACGGCGAGGCGAAGGTGTTGTCGACGACCAGCAGCGCCCCCGCGTCATGGGCGACCGAGGCCAGCGCCTCGATGTCGCCGATGTTGAGCAACGGGTTGGTGGGCGTCTCGACCCAGACCAGCTTCGTCTCACCGGGCCGGATCGCGGCGCGGACCGCGTCGACGTCGGAGACCGCGGCCGGGCTGTGCGCCAGGCCCCAGGCCTGCTCGACCTTGTCGAAGAGCCGGAACGTGCCGCCGTACGCGTCGTCGGGGATCACCACGTGGTCGCCCGGGCGGCACAGCGCGCGGACCAGGGTGTCCTCGGCGGCCAGGCCGGAGGCGAAGGCGAAGCCGCGCTCCCCCTGCTCCAGCGCCGCGATGACACCCTCGAGGGCGGTGCGGGTCGGGTTCGCGGAGCGGCTGTACTCGTAGCCGCCGCGCATCCCGCCGACGCCGTCCTGCTTGTAGGTGCTGGTCGCGTAGATCGGTGGGATCACCGCGCCGGTCATCGGGTCGGGCTCGTAGCCGGCGTGGATCGCGCGCGTCTCGAAGCCGGACTTGTTCTGGTGTTCCTGGGTCACGTGGCGAGCCTAGCCCCGGGGCTCTTGCGGGAACGGATCGGGCTTGGGCGTTGTTGTCAGACTCGAGACGAGACTTTTGGAGGTTCCGTGTTCCACCGCAAGCCCGCCACGCTCCCCACCGCCGACCAGGCCCTGCCCGGCCGCGCCGAACGTCCCTTCCCGCTCGCCGAGCGGCACCTGGTGCTCGACGCACCGCTGGTGGCCGACGTGCCCGAGGGCTTCGAGGAGGCGATCTTCGGTCTCGGCTGCTTCTGGGGTGCCGAGGAGGTCTTCTGGCAGACCCCCGGCGTCTGGTCCACCTCCGTCGGCTACGCCGGCGGCCACACCCCGCACCCGTCGTACGAGGAGGTCTGCTCCGGGCGGACCGGTCACACCGAGGCGGTCCGCGTCGTGTTCGACCCGTCGACGGTGTCGTACGCCGATCTGGTCCGCGTGTTCTTCGAGGTGCACGACCCGACCCAGGGCATGCGTCAGGGCAACGACACGGGCACGCAGTACCGCTCGGCGATCTACGTCACGACGCCCGAGCAGGAGGCGGTGGCCCGCAAGCTGATCGACGCCTACCAGCCGGTGCTCACCGAGCGCGGCTACGGCGAGATCACCACCGAGGTCGCGCCCGCCCCGACGTACTACTACGCCGAGGACGTGCACCAGCAGTACCTCCACAAGGTGCCGCACGGCTACCGCTGCCACAGCGCCACCGGCGTCAAGGTCCCCGCCGACGCCTGATCCGCTACGCCGGTGCGGTAGATCCGCTGCACCTGGTGCGTCGGATCTACCGCACTGCTCCCTGCGGCCACGGCGGGTCCTCGCCGACCCGGCCGTCGACCGCCTCGCGCAGGAGGTCCGCGTGCCCGGTGTGCCGGGCGTACTCCTCGATGATGTCGACGACGGTGCGCCGGATGCTGGGGGTCCGGCCGTCCTCCCACGGCTGCGCGATCGGCTTGCCCGGGTCGCCGTCGGCGAGCGCCTCGGCAAGGTTCGCGCGGGCCCGGGTGACGCTGTCGTCGTACATCGCGTAGAGCTCCTCGGGGCTGTCCTCGGCGGCCGAGCGCCACTCCCAGTCCTCCTCGTGCTCCCAGTCCACCGTGTTCCAGGGCGCACCCGGGTCGCGGCCGTGGAGTCTCAGCGAGAAGTAGAGCGACTCGACCAGCGCCAGGTGCTTGAGCAGCCCGCCGAGGGTGATCGAGGAGGCGGCGGTCGTCGCGCGCAGACTGTCGGCGTCGAGGTCTGCGCACTTCCAGCGGAAGGTGCGGCGCTGGCGCTCGAGGGAGCCGATCAGGGTGTCGACCTCGGTGCCGGCCACCGGCGGCTCGAGCAGGGTCGGTTCGTCAGGAAGGGTCATGACGCCACGCTAATATCCGTTCCGGACGTTCTGCTTCCGGAAAGAGCGACGACATGCCGATCGACTCCAGCCCCACCGCCCGAGCACTGTTGGCGCTCGAGCTGGTGGAGGGCAGCCCGGGCATCACCGCGGACCGGCTCGCCGACAAGCTCGGCGTCTCGGAGCGGGCCGCCCGGCGCTACGTCGCCATCCTCCGTGAGGCCGGCATCCCGATCTCCTCCGTCCGCGGCCCGCACGGCGGCTACCGCCTCGGCCGCGGCCTCCGGCTGCCACCCCTGACGTTCAGCGCGACCGAGGCACTGGGCCTGGTGATGGCCGCGCTCGACGGTCACCACGAGGCGAGCGATCCCACCGACCCGGTCGGCAGCGCGCTCGGCAAGATCGTCCGGGCACTCCCCGAGCCGGTCGCCGCCCAGGCCGAGGCGGTTCGCCGGGCCACCGCGCCCGCCCCGGACCGCGCCGCGGCGCGACCGGACCCCGCGATCGCGTCCGCCCTGGTCCAGGCCCGCTCCGAGCAGCGGCGGGTGCGGCTCCACTACCGCTCCGAGGCCGGCTCGGAGTGGGTCAGCGAGGTGGATCCGTGGGCGGTCGTCGTACGCCACGGGCGGTGGTACCTCCTGTGCCACTCCCACTCCGCCGCGGCCCGGCGCGCCTACCGGGTCGACCGGATCCGCGAGGTGCAGGCCCTCGACGACACGTTCCTCCCACCCGCTGCCCTCGACCCGGTCGTCGAGCTGGAGGAGCACCTGGCGGTCGGCTGGGAGTACGACGTCGACGTCGTCATCGACGCACCCCTCGACGCGCTCGCTCGCCGCGTCCCCCGCACCCTGGGACGGCTCGAGTCGGTCGACGAGGACACCACGCGACTGGTCGGCAGCACCAGCAACCCGATCTGGTACGCCGAGCAGCTCGCGACGATCCCGGCGCCGTTCCGGGTGGTCGGCGGCGAGGCGGTCCGTGAGTGCCTGAGCGACCTGGCCCAGCGGCTGGCCGCGGCCAGCTTCTGACTCAGGAGTGGTCGAGCACGCAGAACAGGTTGCCCTCGGGGTCGCGCAGCACCACGAAGTCGGCGTCCTCCGGGTAGGGCCAGTCGGCCACCCGCTCGGCCCCGAGCCCCTCGAGCCGCTCGATCTCGGCGCGCTGCTCCTCCGGCCCGGACGTTGCCAGGTCGAGGTGGGTGGCGTCGCCGTAGAGCCCGAGGTGCGGCCCGCCCCCTCCGGGCGGCAGCAGCACGTCGGACGCCTCCGGATGGGGGGTGTAGCCCAGCGCGGCGGCCCAGAACCCGGCCCCGCGCTCCGCGTCGGTCGTGTGCAGGCAGAAGGTCTTGATCCTCACCATCGCGCCAGCCTAGGTCGGTTGCGCGTGCCCGGCGCCGCGCTAGGTTCGAGGAGGACGAAAGGGACTCCCGTGAACGCGAAGCTCGGACGACTGACCCAGACGCTGACCCCCGGCCTGGCTGCCGGCCTGCTGGTGGCCGTGCTCGCCGCACCCGCCGGGGCGAGACCGTTCCCCGATCAGATCGCGCTGCCGGACGGCTTCCGCCCCGAGGGCATCGCCGTCGGCCGCGGCCCCACGGCGTACGTCGGGTCCCTGGCCGACGGGGAGATCCGCGCCGCCGACCTGCGCACCGGCAGCACCCGGCTGGTCAGCGCGGGCGACGGGACGCCGGCGGTCGGCATGAAGGCGGACCGTCGTGGCCGCCTGTGGGTCGCCGGCGGCGACGACGGTGATGCGAAGGTGGTGGACACCCGCAGCGGCGAGGTGCTGGCGACCTACGAATTCGCCGCGGGCTCCACGTTCGTCAACGACGTGGTGCTCAGCGACGGCGCCGCCTGGTTCACCGACTCGCAGCGAGCGGTGCTCTACCGGGTGCCGGCCGGCAGGGCCCTGGGTCGCGCGCACACCGTGGTGCCGCTGGCCGGTGAGTGGCAGCAGGTGCCGGGGTTCAACGCCAACGGCATCGCGACCACCCCCGACGGCAAGGCGCTGCTCGTGGTGCAGTCGGCGACCGGCTACCTCTTCCGGGTCCACCCGGGCACCGGCGAGGCGAGCCGGGTCGACCTCGGCGGCTACCTGCTCAGCAACGGCGACGGTCTGCTGGTCGACGGCCGCACGCTCTATGCCGTGCAGAACCGCGACAACAAGGTGGCGGTTCTCGAGCTCGATCGGGACGGCGCCGCGGGGGCCCTCGTGGACACCTTGACCTCGCCGGAGTTCGACGTGCCGACGACGGTGGCCAGGTTCGGCAGGTCGCTCTACCTGCCCAACGCCCGGTTCACCACGCCTCCGACACCGACGACCGACTACTCGGTGACCCGCATCGTGCCGTGAGCCTGCGGCCCGGCGCGAACGCCGCCCCGCTCACTCCGAGTCGAAGTCGATCTGCTCGGCGACCAGGACCAGCTCCTCCATCGCGACCTGGCCGCCCGCCTTGGCGGCGAGGCTGGGGCCGGTCCACTTGCGGGGCAGGGCACCGCGCAGCACCCACCGGCACACCGGCGAGCGCGCCTCGTCCAGCAGGGTGATCGTCACCGTGCGTTGGTCGACGACGCCCTCCCGCACGGCCTTGAGCCACTCGAAGAGACGCACGTCGCCGATCAGGCCGCGTCTGAGGGTGACGTCCCCGGTCCGGTGCAGGGTGGGGATCTTCCGGACGTGGTTCTCGCGATCGTTGCCGTTGCGGTACTCCGCGTAGACGATCTCGCTCTCGAGCCCGCTCACGTCCGAGAATCCGCCGACGACCTGGTCCTCGCCGCCGATGTCGCCGAGCTTGACGATGAAGTTGAACTGACCGTAGGGATTGTCACGAACCACCATGCCACTTGAAGGTACGCCTCACCGGCGGTCACGGATAGTCTCGTGAGCATGGACGGCGACCCGCTCGGATCCAGCAGCTTCGAGGTCGTCCTTGGTGACCTCAGCGTCGGCTGCAGCGAGGTGGTGGGTCTGGTCCTCGACCCGAACGCCGAGCCGGCCGCCACGGTGACGCTGCGCCGGGGGGTCGGCCGCGACGACACCTTGCTGGAGTGGGCGCGTCACCCCGAGCCGCGCCAGGTGACGATCACCGTGCTGGGCGGGCGCCGTGAGCCGGTCCGCCGCTACGTGCTGACGGGCGCTCGCCCGATCCGGTGGACCGGGCCGACGCTCGACGCCCTGAGCGCCGAGGTCGCGACCGAGGAGCTGGTCCTGGCCGCGGACGACCTGCGGCCCGGGGAGGGCGTTCCCGGTCAGCCGAGGAAGTCGAGGATCTGACGGAACGCCCGCTTCGCCTCCGGGACCGGAAGCAGCGGGTAGACGTGCATCAGCCCGTGGCCGACCACGAACGTGCAGTCCCAGTCGCGCATCGCGGCCCGGTCGGCGAGCCGCTGACAGGCCGGGAACAACGTGTCGCGGGTGCCGCACAGCATCAGCGTCGGCGGCAGTCCGGTCACGTCGGCCAGTCCCGGCGAGACCTCCGGACGGGCGAGGTCGTCGGGCGAGCCGGCCCAGTAGCCGGCGTACACCGGCACGTTGTCGACGTTGAGCCACGGGTCGCGGGCACCGGCCTCCGACGTACCGGGCGCGGACGTGGTGAGGTCCACCCACGGTGAGAGCAGCACCAGGTGCGAGGGCTGCGGGCCGCCGGCGTCGCGCACCCCCATGGCGACCGCCAGCGCGAGGCCGCCGCCGGCGGAGTCGCCGGCCAGCACGACCGGGCCCTCGGCGGCCAGGCTCGACACCAGGCCGAGCAACGGCTCGTGGGAGTCGCGCCAGGTGTGGTCGGGGGCCAGGGGGTAGGCAGGAAAGACCAGCCGGGCGTCGAGCTTGCGGGCCAGCCGCGTCGCGAAGCGCCACTGAGCCGGGTGCGACGGGGCCGTGAACGAGCCGCCGTGCAGGTGCACCACGGTGCGGGTGAAGGAGCCGTCGGGCGGCGTCAGGACGTACGCCGGGAAGCCGACGTCGCGGGTCGACACGTCCCAGTCCTTGGCGAAGCGGAACGGCGGCTCGGTCTTCTCCCGACGGTTGCGGGCGGCCAGCTCGCCGGCCTTGGCGGCGGGGTCGGTGACGGAGGGAGTGGCGAACCACCTGCGCATGACATGGGTCAGCAGGTGGTGGCGAACGCTGGTGGGCATCCGGTCACGCTAGCGGGAGGAACATGACATGCAACCCGACGTACCCGTGGCTCGGCGACTGGAAGGCCCCCGGAACCGTGCCGACGATCTCGAACCCGAGTGACTCCCAGAGCGCCACCGCCACCGTGTTGGTCTCGACCACCGCGTTGAACTGGATGCCGCGGAAGCCCGCATCGCGGTGCCACGCCACGGCGTACTCCGCCAGGGCGCGACCCACACCACGGCCGCGGGCCTCGGGCGCGACCAGGAAGCTGGCGGTGCCGATGTGCGCGCCGTTGCCCGGCCGGTTGGGGCCCATCTTCGCGGTGCCGAGCACCGCGCCGCCCTCCTCCAACACCACCACGTGCTCGTCGGACAGCCACAGGTCGCGACCCTGCCCCACGGTCAGGTCGGCGGGGTAGGCGTAGGTCTCGCCGGCCCGGACGGTGTCGACGAAGAACGGCCAGATCGCGGGCCAGTCGGCGTCGGTCGCGGGGCGGATCGTCATCAGGCGCCGGTCTGTCCGTCGACCGACTCCCGGATGAGGTCCGCGTGGCCGTTGTGGCGGGCGTACTCCTCGACCAGGTGCATCAGGATCCAGCGGAGGTCGAAGTGCTTGCCATATCGGGCCTTCGCCGACAACCGGTCGAGGCCGCCGTCGGCAAGCGCGTCACGCACGATCTCGTCGGCAGCGGCGACCGACGCGTCGTGCAGCGCGGCGAGCTCCTCGGGGGTGTCCCGCGCGGCGCTGTGGAAGTCCCAGTCCTGGTCGGCCGCCCAGTCGACGGTGTCGAACGGCGCGATCAGCGGACGGTCGAGGAACACCCGGGAGAGCCAGCTCGACTCCACCAGGGCCATGTGCTTGACCAGCCCGCCGAGGGTGAGCTCCGACGGCGGCAGCCGCGCTGCCAGCTGCTCCTGCGTCAGCCCGTCGGCCTTCGTGCGCAGGGTGGCGCGATGGAAGTCCAGCCAGGCGAGGAGGCTGGTCGCCTCGTCGGAGGCAGACGGCGGGCGGACGCGTTCGATGCTCATGCCCGGAACGCTAGTGCTGCGGCCGCTCCCCCCGCATCGGGATATCCGGTCCTCCGCCAACGCCGCTCACCGGTCCAGCAGGCCGGTGCGGGGGCTCCGGTCAGTGACGCAGTACGGCGCCCCCGCGGGGTCGCTGAGCACCGTCCAGCGGGAGTGCTCGGCCTCGAGCCGGGCGCCGAGGGCGACGTGCCGGCGTACCTCCGCGGCCCGGTCGTCGGCGGCCAGGTCGAGGTGAGCGCGGACCCGGCCGGAGGGCTCGTCGAGCCGCTGGAGCAGGAACTGCAACGGCTGCCCCTCGGCGCGGGGCAGCCGGCTGAACTCCGGCGAGTCCACGTCGACGTGCGCCCGGGCGGTGACCGCCGACCAGAACGCGCACTCCTCGTCGTGTGCTGCCTCCGGCAGGTCCAGGCAGACCTGGTCGACGATGCTCGCGGTGCCGTCGTCGAGGACCAGCGCTGGGGGCCGATGGCCGGCGACGTGCGTGACGAAGCAGAACGGGAGGCCTCCCGGCGAACGCATCACGACGTGGCCCAGGTCCGCGACCTCGATCGCGCCGAGGTCCTTCGCCGCGTCGGCGGAGGCCCTCGGGTCGGCGACGTGCAGGTCGAGGTGCAGCCCGCCCGGACCGTCCTGCACCCGCTGCACCCGGAGGAAGTCGTCCCCCTCCGGCGGCACCAGCGTGGCGAACTCCCGGTGGTCGCCGCGGGGCGCGGAGACGGCGTACCCGGTGACCTCCGACCAGAACCGCACGGTGGCCTCGAACGAGGGCGCCGGCAGGTCGAGGAACGCGGAGATCCAGAACGGTGCGGTCACCCGGCTAGCGTAGATCCGTGCCCACCCTCCAGAACGACTGCCCGTGCGGGTCGGGCACGTCGTACGACGCCTGCTGCGGGCGGCTGCACCGGGGCGCGGCGCGGGCGGTCACCGCGGAGGAGCTGATGCGGTCGCGGTACGCCGCCTACGCCCTCACCCACGCCGACCACCTGTTCCGGACCTGGCACCCGCGCACCCGGCCCGAGCACGTCCTCGGCACCCCCGGCACCACCTGGACCGGCCTGGAGATCCTCGACGTGGTCGCCGGCGGGCCCGACGACGACACCGGGATCGTGGAGTTCCGGGCGTCCTACCGCGAACCGACCGGGCCGGGCGTGCTCCACGAGCGCAGCACCTTCGCGCGCCGGGCCGGCCGCTGGGTCTACGTCGCCCCCCAATAGTCCCCGCCGAGGTGTCACTTCTTGCGTGCCGAGGTGTGACTTCTTGCGCGCCCAGGTGTGACTTCTTGCGTGCCGAGGTGTGACTTCTTGCGGGCGCAACTTCTCACACCTCGGCACGCAACTTCTCACACCTCGGCGCACAATTCCTCACACCTCGGCGCGCAATTTCTGACACTTCGTCGGGGTGGGGGCAGGGTCAGGGCCAGATGCCGAGGACGTCGCCGCCGATGCGGATGATGAACGCGGACACGACGATCACGAAGAACACCCGCACGAAGGCCGCTCCGCGGGCCACCGCGACCCGGGCGCCCAGGTAGGCGCCGATCAGGTTCGCCATCCCCATCAGCAGCCCGGTCGCCCAGAGCACGGCGCCCTGCGGCACGAACACCACCAGCGCCGCGACGTTGGTCGCCCAGTTCGCCAGCCGCGCCTTGGCCGAGGCCTCCAGGAAGTTGTAGCCCAGCAGCCCCACCAGCGTGAACACGAAGAACGAGCCGGTCCCGGGGCCGAGTGCCCCGTCGTAGAAGCCGATCGCCAGGCCGGTGAGCATCGCCGCCCCGGTGTGCCGGTGACCGACGAAGCGCAGCTCGGTCAGCTCCCCGATGTCCGGCTTGAGCAGCACGTAGAGGCCGACGACCACCAGCACCGCCAGGATGATCGGGTTGAACGCCGACTCCGGGATGAACGAGGCCGCGACCGCGCCCCCGATCGCACCCAGGAACGCGAAGCCCATCAACGGCACGAAGGTGCCGGGGTCCGGGCGGACCCGGCGGTAGTACGTCGCCGAGCTGACGGTGGCTCCGCAGACACTGGCGACCTTGTTGGTGGCGAGCAGCTGGACGGGCGTGGCGCCGGGCAGCGCGATGACCAGGGCCGGCAGCTGGATCAACCCGCCCCCACCCACCACGGCGTCCACGAACCCGGCGGCGAGGGCGGCCAGGGCCAGCAGGGCGAGGACGCTGAGGGACGGGTCGCTCACCTACTCGACGAAACCTTCCCTCTTCAGCCAGTCGTAGGCCACGTCGGCCGGCTCCTGACCGTCCACGTCGACCTGGGCGTTCAGGCCCAGCAGCACCTCGTTGGTGAGCTTCTCGGTGACGGGCGCGAACAGGTCCGCGATCTGCGGGTAGTCGTCCAGGATCCCCTGCCGCACGATCATCGACACGTTGTACTTCGGGAAGTACTCCCGGTCGTCCTCGAGCACCTGCAGGTCGAGCGCGACGATCCGCCCGTCCGTGGTGAACACCTCACCGAAGGTGCACTCCCCCTTCGCGGTCGCGTCGTAGATCGCGCCGGTCTGGTAGCTCTTCAGGTTGTCGTCCGGCACACCCTTCGGGCCCGGCGGGATGTCGTAGGTCTTCAGCATCCCCGGCAGCCCGTCGGGTCGGTTGGTGAACTCCGACTCGACGCAGAACGTGCGCTTCGCGACCGGGATCTCCTGGATCTGCGACAGCTTGGTGATGCCGAGCTCCTTGGCCGTCGTCCGGGTCATCGCGAAGCCGTAGGTGTTGTTCATCGGAGCCGGCGGCAACCAGACCAGGTCGTTGGTCTCGAGGTCCTCGTCGCGCACCGCTTCGTACTGGCGCTGCTCGTCGGCGATCGGCTTGTCGTGGCCGAGGTAGGTGATCCAGCCGGTGCCGGTGTAGTCCCACATGGCGTCGATCTGGCCCTCGATGTGAGCCTGCCGCGCCGCGGCGCTGCCCGGGATGTTGGTGAGGTCCTTGACGTCGGCGCCGGCGGAGGCGAACAGCGTCACCGCCATCTTGCCGAGGACGACCTGCTCGCTGAAGTTCTTCGACCCCACTCCGATCGAGAGCCCGTCGAGCGGCTCCACCTCGGCCACCGGCCCGGTCAGGCTGCCGGAGAGGATCTGCCCGCCGGCGGTGCCGAGACCGCACGCCGGCAGCAGCAGCGTGAGGGCCAGGGCGCAGCCCAGGGCAATCGGTCGGGTACGGCGGAACACGTCAGATCCCCTTCGGTCGGGCCACCAGCTCGAGCAGCCGCCCGAGCCATTCGACCAGCAGCGCCAGCAGCGCGATCAGCAGCGCCCCGGTGATCATCAACGAGAAGCGGAACAGCGAGATGCCGGTCAGCAGGATCTCGCCCAGACCCCCCGCGTTGATGAACGAGGCGAGCGCGGCGGTGCCGACGATCAGCACCAGCGAGGTGCGCACCCCGGCCATGATCACGGGTACGGCGAGCGGCAGCTCGATCCGCACCAGCGTGCGCAGGGCCCCCATCCCCACGCCGCGACCCGCCTCGACCAGCGTCGGGTCGACCCCCTGGATGCCGGTGATGGTGTTGCGCAGGACCGGCAGCACGCCGTAGAGGCTCAGTGCCAGGATCGCGGTCCAGAAGCCGCCGTCCAGCCAGAGGAAGAGCAGCACGATCAACCCCACGGACGGGGCGGCCTGTCCGGCGTTCGCGATCCCGACGACCAGCGGGGCCGCCACGCGCAGTCGCTTGCGGGTCATCAGGATCCCCAGCGGGATCGAGACGACCACCACGATCAGGGCGGCGACGGCGGTGAGCTGGAGGTGCTCGAGCATGAGGGTGTTCAGCTCGCTCCAGCGCAGCTGGTTGGCCTCCACCGAGTCCAGCTCGGCGGTCTGGCGCCACCACACGAACCCACCGAACACCAGGGCGACCAGCACCGGCGGCAGCACCAGCATCAGGAGCGCCTCGCGGGTGATGGTGCGCTTCCCGCGGGCCGCACCGGACGCGTCGGCACCGGCCGCGTCGGCGACCGGCTCGCCAGGGGCGACCGTGTCCGCGTCAGGGCCACGTGGGGCCGCGGAGCGATCAGCCATCGGCCCGCTCCGTCTCGGCGTCGGGCTGCTCGGCCGTCGACGCCTCGGCCTGTTCCTCCATCAGTCGCATGTGGTCGGTGACGCTGGTGAAGTCGACCACGCCGACGTACTCGTCACGGTCACTGGTGACGAGGGCTCCGCCGTGGCTGTTGCTGAGCATGGTGTCCAGGGCGTCGTTGAGGGTCGCCCGCAGGTCGAGGTTCACCAGGTCCTGGTCGCTGGCGTGGATGGTGGCGCCCTTGAGCTGCCGGAGCCACAGCCAGGCACGGGGCCGGCGCCGCTCGTCGAGCACGATCACCGACCTGTCACCGGCCGCCTCCGCGCGTCGACGGACCTCGTCGGTGTCCTCGCCGATGGTGGCGGTCGTCGGCTGGCGCAGCTCGATCTCGGACACCCGGGCCAGGGTGAGCTGCTTCAGCGTGGAGCCGGCACCCACGAAGTCGGCGACGAAGTCGTCGGCCGGCGCGGCGAGGATGTTCTCGGGGGTGTCGTACTGGGCGATGTGCGCGCCCTCCTGCAGCAGCAGGATGCGGTCGCCGAGCTTGATCGCCTCGTCGATGTCGTGGGTGACGCAGACGATGGTCTTGCGCAGCTCGCGCTGGATGCTGAGCAGCTCGTCCTGGAGCCGTAGCCGGGTGATCGGGTCGACCGCGCCGAAGGGCTCGTCCATCAGGATCACCGGCGGGTCGGCCGCCAGCCCGCGCGCCACGCCGATGCGCTGCTGCTGGCCGCCGGAGAGCTCGCGGGGGTAGCGGTCGCGGTACTTCGCCGCATCGAGACCGACCAGGTCGAGGAGCTCGTCGACGCGCTCGGACACGCGGGACTTGTCCCACCCGAGCAGCTTCGGGACCACGGCGATGTTGTGCGCGACGGTCATGTGCGGGAACAGGCTGCCGCCCTGGATCACGTAGCCGACCTTGCGCCGCAGGGAGTTGGCGTTCTCGCCGCGGATGTCGTTGCCACCGATGCTGATCGTGCCCGAGCTGGGCTCGATCAGCCGGTTGATCATCTTCAGTGACGTGGTCTTGCCGCAGCCGGACGGGCCGACGAACATCACGATCTCGCCCGCCGGGATGGTCAGCGAGAGGGACTCGACCGCCGCCGCCTTCTGGCCGGGATAGCGCTTGCTGACTCCCTCGAGGCGGATCTCGGCGCCGCTGACGTCCGGCTCGGCGTTGTGGCCCTCGGCGGGCGGTGCGGTGGCGGTCATGCGATGCGGATTCCCTTCGATACGGTCAGCCGACCGAGCAGGAGCAGGATGAGGTCGGCGATCAGCGCGATGGCGACGATGCCCACGGTGCCGACCAGTGCGTAGTTGACGGCGTTGGCGCCGCCGGCCTGGGCCAGTCCCGTGAAGATGTAGCCGCCCAGCCCGGGTCCGAGGACGTACGCCGCGATGGCCGCGATGCCCATCGACATCTGCATCGACGTGCGCACCCCGGCGAGGATCACCGGCCAGGCCAGCGGCAGCCGCACCTGGACCAGGGCGCGCGGCTCGGACATGCCCATCCCGCGGGCCGACTCCAGCAGCGTGGCGTCAACGCCCTGGAGCCCGACGACGGCGTTGCGGAGGATCGGCAGCACGGCGTAGAACGTCACGCACAGCACCGCGGTGGTGGTGCCCAACCCGCTCAACGGCAGCAGGATGCCGACCAGGGCGAAGGACGGCAGCGTCAGGCCGATGGCCGACAGGGCGTTCGCGACGGGTTCGAGGCGCGGCGTCCGGGTGATCAGCACCGCCAGGGCCACCGCGATGACGGTGGCGAGCAGCACGCACTGGAAGACCAGGTTGGCGTGCTGGAAGGTGTTGTAAGCAATGGCTTCTCGGCGATCACTGACGAATTCCCACACGCGGCAGGTTCACCTCTCGGTCCCGGTCTGAGGTCTCCGCTGCCCCGTGACCGGAGCGCGCGGCGGACCTCCACCCAACCACAGTCGGCGATCGGCGGCGAGTGACGCGGGTCGGCTCAGCCCCGCGCGAGGTAGGACAACAGATCCTGGCGGGTCAGCACCCCGACCGGCTTGCCGTCCTCGTGGACCAGCACCGCGTCGACGCCTTCGAGCATCGCGACCGCGGCGCGGGCCGGCTCGGTCGAGCCGATCGCCGGCAGCGGCGGGAACATGTGGTCCTCGACCTGGTCGGTGAGCTTCGCGTGCCCGGTGAAGAGCGCGTCGAGCAGGGTGCGCTCGGAGACCGAACCGGCGACCTCGGCCGCCACGATCGGCGGCTCCGCGCGGACCACGGGCATCTGGGAGACGCCGTACTCCTGGAGGATGTGCACGGCTTCGGCGATGGTCTCGGCCGGGTGGGTGTGGACCAGGTCCGGAAGCTGCCCGGTCTTGCCCCGCAGGATCTCGCCGACGGTGCGGCCCTCACGGCTCTCGCCGTTGTCGGTCGGGAAGCCGTAGGACGCCAGCCACTCGTCGTTGAACACCTTGGTGAGGTAGCCGCGGCCGGAGTCGGGCAGCAGCACCACGATGACGGCGTCGTCGCCTTCGGGGGTGCCGGCCAGCTCCTCGGCGAGCTGCTTGGCGGCGTACGCCGCCATGCCGGACGAGCCGCCGACCAGCAGCGCCTCCTCACGGGCCAGCCGCCGGGTGAAGGCGAAGGAGTCCGCGTCGGAGACCTCGATGATCCGGTCCGCGACGGAGCGGTCGTAGCACTCGGGCCAGAAGTCCTCGCCGACACCCTCGACGAGGTAGGGGCGACCGGTGCCGCCGGAGTAGACCGAGCCCGCCGGGTCCGCCCCGACCACCTGGACGTCCGGGTTCTGCTCCTTCAGGTAGCGCCCGATGCCGCTGATCGTGCCGCCGGTGCCGACGCCCGCCACGAAGTGGGTGATCCTCCCCTCCGTCTGCGCCCAGATCTCCGGGCCGGTGGTCTCGTAGTGCGAGCGCGGGTTGTTGGGGTTGGAGTACTGGTCGGGCTTCCAGGCGCCGGGCTGCGAGGAGAGCCGGTCGGAGACGTTGTAGTAGGAGTCCGGGTGCTCCGGCGCGACCGCGGTCGGGCAGACCACGACCTCCGCGCCGTACGCCTTGAGGACGTTGCGCTTGTCCTCGCTCACCTTGTCCGGGCAGACGAACACGCAGTTGTAGCCCTTGGCCTGCGCGACCATGGCGAGGCCGACACCGGTGTTGCCGGAGGTCGGCTCGACGATGGTGCCGCCGGGCTGCAGCTCACCGGACGCCTCGGCCGCCTCGATCATCCGGGTGGCGATCCGGTCCTTCACGGAGCCACCGGGGTTGAGGTACTCGATCTTCGCGAGCACCAGCGGGCCGCCGGACCGGTCCGGGATCCGCTGCCCGCCTCCGGGGCCGAGGGACGTCGAGAGCCTGAGCAGCGGAGTGTTGCCGATGAGGTCGAGCAGCGAGTTCACGTAGTCCACGAACCTCAGGCTAGTCCTTGGACTCCGCAGCCCCGAATGCGCGCGGTCCGTAAGGTTGCGGTGTGGGGAAAGCCGGTGCTGCACGCAAGCTCGCGTCCGCGGCCGCCTATGGGGGCGGCGGCCTGTCGCTGTTGGGGGCGAGCCTGTACGGCGTGCTCTCCGCCGAGGCCAAGCTGGCGAGGAAGGCGATCGGGACGGTCAGCGAGGAGCCGCCCCCCGACGCCACCGGGTGGTACGGCCGCGGCCGACCCGGGCCGGCGCTCAAGGTCGCGCTGCTGGGCGACTCCAGCGCCGCCGGCTACGGCGTGGACCGCGTCGAGGAGACCACCGGCTCGGTGATCGCCACCAGCCTGGCCGAGCAGGCGGACCGCCGGGTCTACCTCCGCTCCTTCGCTCGGGTGGGCGCCCTCTCCAGCGACCTGGCCGGTCAGGTGGAGCGCTGCCTCCCGATCGAGCCGAACGTCGCGATCATCCTCGTCGGCGCCAACGACGTCACCCACACCGTGCTGCCGCAGACCTCCGTCCGCCACCTCTCCGAGGCCGTACGCCGACTCCGCGACGCCGGCGTCGAGGTGCTGGTCGGCACCTGCCCGGACCTCGGCACGATCCGGCCGATCGCGCCGCCGCTGCGCCAGGTGGCCCGGATCTGGTCACGTCGGCTGGCCGCCGCGCAGGCGATCACGGTCGTCGAGGCCGGCGGGCGCACCGTCTCCCTCGGCGACATCCTGGGTCCCGAGTTCGACGCCGCACCGGCCGTGCTCTTCGGTCCGGACCGGTTCCACCCGTCGGCGGAGGGCTACGCGCAGCTGGTCGCCGTACTCCTGCCGTCCACGCTGGCGGCGGTCGGCCTCCCCCGCGAGCAGGAGACCCAGCCCGAGACCTTCCGTGGCGAGGGGGTGCTGCCCATCGCGCGGGCGGCGGTCGAGGCGGCCCGGACTCCCGGCACCGAGCTGGACGGCACCGAGATCGGTGGGGCCCGCCGCGGCGTGCGCGGCCTGTGGGTGGAGCTGCGGCACCGCCGCCGGCGCCCGCGCACCGAGGGCGAGGCTCCCGAGCGCATCGAGAGCACCGAGTCCGTCTAGCGCATCCCTTGCATCCGATCGTCGAGGGAAATGCGCATCGGCGCGAGTCCCAGGGGACCCGCGCCGATGCGACGTGTTGCTGTGCTGGTCAGTCCGAGCTGAAGATCGCCAGCAGACGCAGCAGGTTGGTGTAGATCCAGACCAGGCTCACGGTCATCGCGAACGCGGCGCGCCACGACTCGCGCTCCGGCAGTCCGCCGGCCACGCCCTTCTCGACGAAGTCGAAGTCGAGGATCAGCATGAACACACCGAGCACCAGCCCGGCGGCGGCGAACAGCGTGCCGATGCTGCCGAAGCCGAAGATGCCCGTCGAGTTGCCGAACGCGCCCAGCACCATCTCCATCAGGCCGAGGCCGACCATGCCGAACATCGCGCCGATCACGAAGGTGCGGAACTTGTTGCCGACCTGGATGTTGAAGAACTTGTACGCCGCCAGGGTGCCGGCGAACGCGGCGAACGTGCCGAGCACGGCCTGGGTGACGATGCCGTCACCGAACCGCGCGTCGAACACCTTGCTCAGCGCACCCAGGGCCACGCCCTCGAGAGCGCAGAACGCCAGCACCAGGGCCGGGCTGATCACGCGCTTGAACGAGTTGACCAGGGACAGCCCGAAGGCACCGAACGAGCCGACCATCAGCGCGAGGTAGAGCGGGCCGAGGTCGGCGTTGGTGTCGATGTCCGGCGTCATGAACCAGGTCAGACCGGCCGCGGCGAACACGAAGACCAGCGAGATCGCGGTCTTCTGAACCACCGAGTCGATCGTCATGCGGCCCTGGTCGACCTCGGTGGGCGCGCCGGGACCTCCGGTGCCCCAGGTGGAGGGGTCGGCGTAGCCCTGCTGGCCGTAGCCACCGTGGGACGCGCCGTTGCCGGGGTAGGTCTGGTTGCCGTAGGCGTTCGTGGACTGCCCGTTGAACTCGGGCGACCGGTTGAACACCGGGTTGTTGCTCCTCATTGGTCTCCTCCTTGGAGGCCGGGTGGTGGCCGTCGCTCTGACGACCGACCTGTGCGGTCCAGTCTAGAGGCCGCAGTCATGGGAGAAAACGAATGAGGGGCGCGCGTTGTTCCAGCCGGGTTCCCCGGGTCTCGTGCGGCGCGGTGGCAGGCCCGGGCGCTGCCGTCCTCTACAGTCGTGACGGCCCGAAACGTGGCCGAGGTCACGAAGCGAGCGGATGCGGTGAGCGAGCAGGTACACGTGGACGAGCGGGGCGTCGCCCTGCCCCCCGACATCGTCGACCCCCTCGACGTCCTCTTCGACGGGCACCGGGTGTGGTCGTTCAACCCCGGTCGTGACGGCACCCCGACGCCGGAGGGTCTGTCGGTCGCCTGGCACCCGGCGCTCCGGCCCTACCTGCGCGGCGTCGCGCGCGTCGTCGTACGCCCGCACGTCGCCGAGCGGGTCCTCTTCGACGACGAGGTGCGCTTCGGCTCCACGAGCGAGCGGATCAGCATCGTCGACGCGGCCGGCTACCAGCTCGCCGTGGACAAGGGCGGGCGCATGCAGCGGGCGTTCTCCGAGACCGACAGCAACACCAAGACGCTGATCGTCGACGCGGTGCAGCGGGTGCTTCACGACCTCCGCGAGGAGTGCGGTCTGGAGGCCTTCCTGGCGTTCGGCTGCCTGCTGGGTGCGGTGCGCAACGGCCGGATGATCGGCCACGACTCCGACGCCGACCTGGCCTACGTCAGTGCGCACACGCACCCGTTCGACATCATCCGTGAGTCGCACGCCGCCTCGCGCCGGATGCGGCAGCTCGGCTGGCACATCGTGCGGATGAGCGAGGCCGACTTCAAGGTGTGGGTGGACCTCGCCGACGGACGCCGCTGCGGGGTGGACGTGTTCGGCGGCTACTTCGTCGACGACGTGTTCTACCTGATGCCCAACGTCTCCGGCGACATCGACCGGTCGGCCCTGCTCCCGGTCGCCCCGATCACCCTCGAGGGCACCGAGGTCGCCGGTCCGGCTCGCCCGGAGGAGCTGCTCGCGCTGACGTACGGCGCCGGCTGGCGGGTCCCTGACCCGTCCTTCAAGTTCACCCCGGAGACCCGCACCGTGCGCCGCACGAACGGCTGGATGCGCGGGCGCCGGACGAACCTGCGGCACTGGCACGAGTTCTACAAGCCCGGTGCCAGCCCCGACCTGCCGACCGAGCCGTCGGCGTTCGCGGGCTGGGTCGCGGAGCGGATCGAGCCGGGCAGCCGGGTCGTCGACGTCGGCGCCGGCAACGGTCGCGACGCGTTGTGGTTCGCCGCCCGCGGGCACCCGGTCAGCGTTCTCGACGCCACCGTCAACGGGCTGCGGCGGATCCGCGAGCGGACCTCCGCGGAGGGCGTCGCCGTCGACTTCCACGTGGTGAACTTCAACGAGACCCGGACGCCGCTGCTGGTCGCGGCCGAGCTGGCCCGGCTCTCCGGCGAGCGTCACCTGCACGCCCGTTTCCTGATCGACGCCCTCACGGGTCAGGCGCGGCAGGAGTTCTGGCGCTTCGCCTCCGCGGTGCAGCGCACCGGCGGCCTCACGTTCGTGGAGTTCCGCACCTCGGCCAGCGCGCGCGAGCCCACGGCGTACCCCCGGCACTTCCGTCAGCACCTCGCCCCGGACACCGTGGTCGCCGAGATCGAGCAGTACGGCGGCACCGTCGTCGAGCGTGAACAGGGCCGCGGTCGGGCCGTGCTCCGGGCCGAGGACCCCGACGTCTGTCGCCTGGTGGTGCGGTGGGGCGGGCCCCGGCGTCCGGCGGCGCCGCCCGAGGCGTCGACCGAGCTCGCCGACCGGGTCCGCGGCCTCGAGCGCGAGGTGCAGCGGTTCCGCGGGCGCCACCAGCGGGTCTCCGACGTCCTCGAGCTGGTCACCGAGGTCCTGGTGCCCGCGACCGAGCCGACGGACCCACGGCTGGTAGAGGCGCTCGCGCACCTGCGCCGGCTGGTCCCGGACTCCTGACCTGCCGGGCGCGCCGGACCGGTGCCCCCGGTGGGGTTCGAACCCACACTGAAGGGTTTTTAAGACCCTCTCCTCTGCCGGTTGGGATACGGGGGCGGGGACAATCTAGACGCCGGTGGCAGGTCACGTGCACCCCCGGCCGACCTCATCCGGCCGACGTCATCCGGCCGACCTCATCCGGCCGACCTCATCCGGCCAGCGCCGCCGCCCGGTGCAGCACGTCGTCGAGCATGTCCTCGGTGAGCTTGCCGGTGAAGGTGTTCTGCTGGCTGGGGTGGTAGCAGCCGAGGAGGACGATCCCCCGGCCCAGCGGGGCCTCGACGCCGTGGCCGAACCTCGGCTTCGGCGTGGGTCTCGGGTGGCCGGCGGCGCGGAAGGCGCGCAGCGCGGCGTCCCAGCCGAACGAGCCGAGCGCGACGACCGCCTTCAGGTGCGGGACCAGCGCCTCGATCTCGGCTTCGACCCAGGGCGCGCAGGTGTCGCGCTCCTCGGTGGTCGGCTTGTTCTGCGGGGGCGCGCACCGGACCGCGGCCACCATCCGCGTGTTGACCAGCCGCTGGCCGTCGCCGGCGTGGACCGAGGTCGCCTGGGTGGCCAGTCCGGCGCGGTGCAGGGCCGCGAACAGCCAGTCGCCGGAGCGGTCGCCGGTGAAGATGCGGCCGGTGCGGTTGCCGCCGTGGGCGGCGGGTGCGAGGCCGACGATCAGCACCCCCGGCTCGGGGTCGCCCCAGCCCGCGATCGGCCGGCCCCAGTAGGGCTGCCCGGCGTACGACCTGCGTTTCTCGACCGCGACGTCCTCACGCCAGCGGACCAGGCGCGGGCAGGCCCGGCAGACCGAGACGCGGGCATCGAGCTCGCCGAGCGTGGGGCCATTTCCGTTCAATTGCGCGGTTGTGGCCCCGGTGGCGGCCGATGCGGGGCCATTTCCCAACAATTGTGCGGAAACGGCCCCCGCGAGCCGGCGTACGTCGTCCGCGTCGTGCGCGACCGGTGTGTCCTCCCGTGCCGGGTCCTCGGGCCAGCCCGTGCCCGGTGGCACCGGAGACTCGAACCGCTGCCCCGTCAGAGGATGGGGCAGCGGTTCGTCGGTCGGGTCGTTCGTCACCCGGAGGCTGGGATCAGCGCGGCTGGGCGGGGTCGGCCGGGAACTCGGCGTCGTCGTGGCCGGACTTCACCTTGTTCACAGCCGCCCCGGCCACCGAGGTCACCTTGTCGGCGACGACCGGAGCCTGTGCGCGCACGGCCTCCTCCGCCTTGGCCACGGTGCTCTGCACCTTGGGGTTCGTCGCGAACTGCTGGTAGCGGTTCTTGATCTGCTCGTAGCGGGCGCGTCCCGCCTTGGCGCCGAGCACGTAACCGATGCCGATCAGCAGCAGTACCTTGAGCTTGCCCATGGGGGTCACTTCCTTGTCGAGAAACGTCGTCCCTCCGACCGTACCCAAATGACCTACGGACACACGAGGCGGTCTCAGCCCACGTGGCCGGTGACCCCTCCACTCGTCGAGCATCGACCACCTTCACCGGTCGAGCATCGACCACCTTCACCGGTCGAGCATCGACCACCTTCACCGGTCGAGCATCGACCACCTTCACCGGTCGAGCATCGACCACCTTCACCGGTCGAGCATCGACCACCTTCACCGGTCGAGCATCGACCACCTTCACCGGTCGAGCATCGACCAGGCGATCCCGTCCAGGATGTCCGACTCCGACACCAGCAGCGACTCCACCCGGGTCCGCCGCAGCACCCGGTCCAGCACCAGCGCGCCGGCCCCGATCACGTCCGCGCGACCGGGATGCATGAAGGGCAGGGCCCGCCGCTCGTCGACGGTCATCCCCAGCAGCCGCTCGGTGGCGGCGTGCACCTCGGTGGCGGACAGCACGGCCTGGTCGATGGCCGCGCGGTCGTACGCCGCCAGGTCGAGCACCGCGGCCGCGACCGTGGTGATCGTCCCGGCCACGCCGACGACCGTGGCGGCCCGCTCCACCGGCACCGGCTGGGCGTCGAGGTGGGCGTCGATGTCCCGGACCGCCGCCTCGACCTCGGCCGCGGTCGGCGGGTCGGAGTGCAGGTGCCGCTCGTGCATCCGCACGGAGCCGACGTCCATCGAGTGCTCGGCGGTCGGGGCGGCCTCGCCGAGGATCAGCTCCGTCGAACCACCGCCGATGTCGATGACCAGCACCGGCGCGGGCGGTGCCTCCAGCAGGTTGCGGACCGCTCCGTCGAAGGCCAGCCGGGCCTCCGCGTGGCCGGCCACCACCTCGGGGTCGATGCCCAGCCGCTCGCGCACCCCGGCGGCGAACACGTCGGCGTTGGCGGCGTCACGGGCAGCGGACGTGGCGCAGAAGCGGAGCCGCTCGACCGGGTGCCGGCCGATGGCGGCGGCGTACTCGTCGATCGCGGCGAAGGTGCGGGCCAGCGCCTCGTCGGCCAGCCGCCCGGTGCGGTCGACGTCCTGGCCGAGGCGGACCATCCGGACCTCACGCTCCAGCACCTCGCCGGCGGGCAGGTCGGCGACCATCAGCTTGATCGTGTTGGTGCCGCAGTCGATCGCGGCGACGACCGTCATGGGCTCGACTGCTCCAGCGGGCCGACGCAGGGTCCGCCCGTCCACCACTTCCCGAGCAGCTCGAGCACCTCGTCGCCGAGCGGGTTCACGCCCGGCCCCTGGGCCAGCGCCTGGCCGGCCAGCACGTGCAGGCACTTGACCCGGTCGGGCATTCCGCCCGCGGAGATCCGGTCGATCTCGGGAACCTCCCCGATCGCGTTGCGGGCCGCCAGGTAGGTCTCGTGCGCGGCGGCGTACCGCTCGGCGAGCCCGGGGTCGGTGCCGAGCCGGTCCTGCATCTCCTTCATCAGCCCGGAGGCCTCGAGGGTGCCGATCCTCGACGCCGCGCGCGGGCAGGTGAGGTAGAAGGTGGTCGGGAACGGCGTGCCGTCGTCGAGGCGTGGTTCGGTGGTGACCACGTCGGGGTTGCCGCAGGGGCATCGGTGGCCGACCGCGTGGATCGAGCGGGGTCGGCGGCCGAGCTGGGCGCGGACCGACGCCTCGTCGTCGGGTGAGATCACTCGGCGGGCGCCTTGATGGTGCCGGCCGGGCTCTCCTTCTTCTGCTGGGTCGCCGGCTTGCCGGCCGCCTCGACCGAACCCCACGCCGTCGTCCACCAGGCGGTGGGATCCTCGGTGGAGCCGGTGGAGTCGGGGTCGGAGAGGCGCTCGGTGGAGTCGATCGGCTCACCGTCGTCGTCGAGGACGATGTAGCTCTCCTCGCCCGGGAAGACGTAGTTGAGGCGCTGTCGGGCCTGCGTCGCGACGTACGCGTCGTCGTCCCAGCGGCGCTTCTCCCGCTCCAGCTGCTGGATGTCGTCACCGGTCTGGGCGATCTGCGCGTTGAGATCACCGATGTGCTCGCGTTGCTGGAGGTAGGCCCGCAGGCTGGAGGCGTAGGACACCGTGAGCACCGCGAGCACCAGCACCAGGATCGCGGCCCGGCCGGTCAGCCGCGGGCGCTTCGGCGCACGCGGCGGCGTACCCGCGATCGGCGCGGCCGACGGCCGCCGCGCGGAGCCGGACGGGCGTCCGGGCCCGGTGCGGCTCCGCGGGCGCGTGCCCCGCTGCGTGCGTCGGTCGTCGGCCATGGGGGCCCGGTCAGCCCTGGTAGCGCGGGAAGGAGGCGGCGCCGGCGTAGCGCGCGGCGTCACCCAGCTCCTCCTCGATGCGCAGCAGCTGGTTGTACTTCGCGACGCGCTCGGAGCGGGCGGGGGCACCGGTCTTGATCTGGCCGCAGTTCGTGGCGACCGCGAGATCGGCGATCGTGGTGTCCTCGGTCTCGCCGGAGCGGTGGCTCATCATGCAGCGGAAGCCGCTGCGGTGCGCGAGGTCGACGGAGTCGAGGGTCTCGGTCAGCGAGCCGATCTGGTTGACCTTGACCAGCAGCGCGTTGGCGGACTGCTCCTTGATGCCGCGACCGAGACGCTCCACGTTGGTGACGAACAGGTCATCGCCGACGATCTGGGTCTTGTCGCCGAGCTGGGAGGTCAGCGTCTGCCAGCCGGACCAGTCGTCCTCGTCGAGCGGGTCCTCGATGGAGACGATCGGGTACGACGCCACCAGGTCGCCGTAGTAGGCGGTCATCTCCTCGGCGGACTTCTTCTTGCCCTCGAAGGCGTACTTCTTCTTCTCGTGGAACTCGCTGGCCGCGACGTCGAGCGCGAGCGCGATGTCCTTGCCCAGCTTGAGGCCGGCGGACTTCACCGCCTCCGCGATCAGGTCGAGCGCCGCCCGGTTGGAGGACAGGTCCGGGGCGAACCCGCCCTCGTCGCCGAGGCCGGTGGCCAGGCCCTTCTTCTTCAGCACGGACTTGAGCGCGTGGTAGACCTCCGCGCCCTGCTGGAGCGCCTCGCGGAACGTCGGCGCACCGATCGGCGCGATCATGAACTCCTGGATGTCCACATTGGAGTCGGCGTGCGAGCCACCGTTGAGGATGTTCATCATCGGCACCGGCAGCAGGTGGGCGTTGGGGCCGCCGACGTAGCGGTAGAGCGGCAGCCCGGCGCTGTCCGCGGCGGCGCGGGCGAGGGCCAGCGAGACACCGAGGATCGCGTTGGCGCCGAGGTCGGCCTTGTTGGGCGTCGCGTCCAGGTCGAGCATCGTCTGGTCGACCAGGCGCTGGTCGTCGGCCTCCATGCCCTCGATGGCCGGGGCGATCTTGTCGAGCACGCCGGCGACGGCCTGCTGGACACCCTTGCCGAGGTAGCGCTTGCCGCCGTCGCGGAGCTCGACTGCCTCGAAGGCACCGGTGGACGCGCCACTGGGCACCGCGGCCCGGGCGAACGCGCCGTCATCGAGCTGGATCTCGACCTCGACGGTGGGGTTGCCGCGCGAGTCGAGAATCTCGCGGGCGCCGACTGCTGCGATGGAAGCCACGGGCGCTGCTCCTGGAAGGTGGACGGACTGGACTGACCGGGAAGGGGACGCGTCGAGCCTCAGCCTAGCCCCGATCAGCGGCGCGGGACGGCAGCACCCGCGGCGGTCCACCCTTCGACCCACCCTTCGACGAGGTGTCACTTCTTGCGCGCCGAAGTGTGAGTTCTTGCGTGTCGAGGTGTGAGTTCTTGCGCACACCCTCGCAAGAACTCACACCTCGAGCCGCAAGAACTGACACCTCGGCGGGTCAGGCGCGGCGGCGTACGACGTCGCGAAGCGCCTGCTCCGGGTCGACGCCGGCCTCGCGGGCCTCGGCGACCAGGGCCAGCAGCCGCTCGCCGATGTCCTCGGCCGGGTCACGTGCGCTGTCACCGGCGCTGTCACCGGCGCCGTCGCTGTCACGTTCGGCTCGACCCGCCGCCTCGGACGGCTCGGCGTCGCAAGAAGTCACACCTCGGCGCGCAAGAAGTGACACCTCGGCGGGGGTGCGGGCGAGGCGGTCGAGGACCTTGTCGGCGAGCAGCAGGGCGGGGAGCGTGGGTGGCAGGCCGTCGAGGACCGAGGTCCGCTGCTTCTCCGCGGCCTTGATCGCCTCCCAGACCTCGTTGACCGTGGCCGCGTCCGGACGCTCGGCCCCCGCTCCACCAGCCGCGCCGCCAGCCGGGTCGGTCGGGTCCCCGGGACCGAAGACGTGGGGGTTGCGGCGGACCAGCTTGGCGATCAGGTCGGCGGCGACGTCGTCGATGGTGAAGGTGCCGGACTCCGCCGCGATGGCGGCGTGGAACCAGACCTGGAGCAGCAGGTCTCCGAGCTCCTCGCGCAGATGCTCCCAGTCGCCGGTCGAGTCGCCGGAGTCGATCGCCTCGAGGGTCTCGTGGGTCTCCTCGAGCAGGTAGCGCGCCAGGGACCGGTGCGTCTGGCCTGCCTTCCACGCGCACTCGGCACGCAGCCGCGCCATCACCGCGGTCAGCTCGACGAGCGGCTGACCGGTCTCGGTGGCTGGGGCGTCGCTCAACCGCACTTCTGGCTGGCCGGCAGGGAGTCGACGTACGACGTGTCACCGGCCTGCGGGTCGGCCGGGACGGCACCACCCTTGGCCAGCGAGCTGACCGGGACCGACAGGCCGTCGCTGCTGGGGAGGTACTGGCCCTCGGCGGAGACGGTGCCGAAGCGCGGGTCGAGGGTGATGTCGGCCTTCTCGGCGTGCGCGGCGATGATCGTGCGACCACGGTCCAGCGCCGCCTGCGGGTCCTTGTCCAGGCCGGCCGCGCCGAGCGCCTCGTCACCGGCCTTGGCGTAGACGAAGTCGGCGTACACCTCGGCCTCGCGCACGCGGCGGAAGGTGTCCACGTTGGCCGCGCCGATCTGGAACTGCTGCGCCTCGTCGTCGATCCGGGCGACGGCGTCGCGGTAGGACCGCGGCGGCTCCCAGCCCCGGTCCTCGGCGTACTGGTGCACGAGCTCGTCGCGGACGAGTACGTCGAGCGCCAGCGCGCGGACCGTCGCCATCGACAGCGAGGCGGACTGCTGCTCGAGGATCGGCCGGTAGAGCTCGCAGAAGTCCTCGGCGAAGGAGTCGGCATCGGACAGCGAGATCGCCTCGCCCTCGACGACCGCGGCCTGGCCGGGGTGCACCTCGGTGCCGCAGCCGGCCGCGAGGGCGACCACGCTCAGCGCGGCGACGGCGTACGTGCGCAACGATCGGGTCCTCACGGCGTGGGCTCCTTGGTCTCGAGCTCGGGCGGTGCGAGCACGGAGTCGATGACTTCTCGCGCCCATTCAAGCAGGGCCTCGTCGCGCAGGGCCTGGACCCCCAGGCCGGGCCGGGGCACGAGCACGGTGCTGGTGGCGGCCTTGACCAGGCTCTTGGGATGGAGCCGGCCGAGGCGGACGACGCGCGAGTCCGGCAGCGAGACCGGCGCGAACCGGACGAACTTCCCGGACATGGTCACCTCGGCGATCCCGGCCCGCCGGGCGCGGGCCCGGAACCGCGCGACCTGGAGCAGGCTGGCCACCGGTGCCGGCGGGTTGCCGTAGCGGTCGACCAGCTCCTCGTGCAGCAGGCGCACGTCGTCGTCGGAGCGCACCTCGGCGAGCCGCTTGTACATCTCCAGGCGCAGTCGCTCGGAGGGCACGTAGTCGTGCGGCAGGTGGGCGTCGATGGGCAGCTCGATGCGGACCTCGGCCAGCTCCGGCTCGGCGTCGCCGCGGAACTCGTGCACGGCCTCACCGACCAGCCGGACGTAGAGGTCGAAGCCGACGTCGGCGATGTGGCCCGACTGCTCGCCGCCGAGCAGGTTGCCGGCGCCGCGGATCTCGAGGTCCTTCATCGCGATCGCCATGCCGCCGCCGAGGTCGGAGTGCTGGGCCAGCGTCGCCAGCCGCTCGTGGGCGGTCTCGGTCAGCGGCTTCTCGGTGGGGTAGAGGAAGTAGGCGTAGGCCCGCTCCCGCGACCGGCCGACCCGGCCCCGCAGCTGGTGCAGCTGGCTGAGGCCGAGGGTGTCGGAGCGCTCGATGATCATCGTGTTGGCGTTGGAGACGTCGAGGCCGGACTCCACGATCGTGGTGCACACCAGCACGTCGAAGCGCTTCTCCCAGAAGTCGAGCATCACCTGCTCGAGCCGGTGCTCCCCCATCTGGCCGTGCGCGGTGGCGACCCGCGCCTCGGGCACCAGCTCCTTGATCTTCGCCGCGGCCTTCTCGATCGAGTTGACCCGGTTGTGGATGTAGAACACCTGCCCCTCGCGCAGCAGCTCACGGCGTACGGCGGCGACGACCTGGCGGTCCTCGTAGGCACCGACATAGGTGAGCACCGGGTGCCGCTCCTCCGGCGGGGTGGCGATCGTGGACATCTCGCGGATGCCGGTGATCGCCATCTCGAGGGTGCGCGGGATCGGCGTCGCGGACATCGACAGCACGTCGACCGAGGTGCGCAGCCGCTTCATCTGCTCCTTGTGCTCGACGCCGAAGCGCTGCTCCTCGTCGACGACGATCAGCCCGAGGTCCTTCATGCGGATGTCCGGGTTGAGCAGCCGGTGCGTGCCCACGACCACGTCGACGGTGCCGTCGGCGAGCCCGGCGACGACCTCGCGGGCCTCCTTGTCGGTCTGGAACCGGCTCAGCCCCCGCAGGTTCACCGGGAAGCCGCTCATCCGCTCGGCGAACGTCGAGAGGTGCTGGGTGACCAGCAGCGTGGTCGGGACGAGCACCGCCACCTGCTTGCCGTCCTGGACCGCCTTGAACGCCGCGCGTACGGCGATCTCGGTCTTGCCGTAGCCCACGTCGCCGCACACCAGCCGGTCCATCGGGACCTGGCGCTGCATGTCGGCCTTGACCTCGTCGACGGTGCTCAGCTGGTCGGGGGTCTCCTGGAACGGGAACGCGTCCTCGAGCTCTCGCTGCCACGGCGAGTCCGGGCCGAAGGCGTGGCCCTTGGTCGCCTGCCGGGCGGCGTACAGCTTGATCAGCTCGGCGGCGATCTGGCGGACCGCCTTGCGGGCCCGGCCCTTGCGCTTGGCCCAGTCGGCGCCGCCGAGCCGGTCCAGCGAGGGCTGCTCGCCGCCGACGTAGCGCGTCACCTGGTCGAGCGCGTCCGCGGGCACGAACAGCCGGTCCGGCGGGCCGCCGCGCTTGGACGCGCCGTACTCGAGGACGAGGTACTCGCGGGTCGCGCCGCCGACCTCACGCTGCTTCATCTCGACGTAGCGGCCGACACCGTGCTGCTCGTGCACCACGAAGTCGCCCGGGGTGAGCTCGAGCGGGTCGATCTGCTTCTTGCGGCGGGCCGGCATCTTCCGCATGTCACGGGTCGAGGCCTTCTGGCCGGAGATGTCCTCGCCGGTGACGACCGCGACGCCCTGGGTGACGAAGCCCTGGATCAGGCAGCCGGTGGTGACGGTGACGACATGGGGGTCGAGGTCCGCGCCGTCGTCGAGACGGTCGTCGAGCCGCGCGGCGATGTCGTGCTCCCCGAGGGCCTCGACGGTGCGCTGCGCGGGGCCGTGCCCCTGGTGGACGACGACCACGCGGCGGCCGGTGTCGCGCCAGCCGCGGATGTCGCGGATCGCGGCCTCGACGTCGCCGCGGTAGGCGTCGACCGGGTTGGCGTCGACGGTGCGCTGGACCTGGCCGTCGTCGTCGGTCACGGCCTCGTCGTCGAGCCCGAACGGGCTGACCGACCACCAGGCGAGCCCGGCCGCGAGGGCGTGGTCGCGGACCTCGCCGAGCGACTTGTAGGACGCGGCGCCGAGATCGATCGGGGCCACGCCGCCGCTGGCCGCCGCGGCCCAGCTGGCGCCCAGGAACTCCTCGCTGGTGGCGACCAGGTCGTGGGCGCGGGAGCGAGCCCGCTCGGGGTCGAGGACCAGGACGTGGGTGTCCTTGGGCATCAGGTCGACCAGCAGCTCCATGTCGTCGACCAACGCCGGCGCCAGGGACTCCATGCCCTCGACGGCGATGCCGTGGGCGATCTTCTCGGTGAGCTCCCTGAGCTGCGGGTGCGCCGCACCGAGCTCGGCCGCGCGACGGCGTACGTCGTCGGTGAGCAGCAGCTCGCGACACGGCGGCGCCCAGAGCCGGTCGACCTTCTCCAGGGTGCGCTGGTCGGCGACCGCGAAGGTGCGGATCTCCTCGACGTCGTCGCCCCAGAACTCCACGCGCAGCGGGTGCTCCTCGGTCGGCGGGAACACGTCGACGATGCCGCCGCGGACGGCGTACTCGCCGCGACGCTCCACCAGGTCGACGCGCGTGTACGCCGCGTCCGCCAGCCGGCGACCGAGGTCGTCCAGGTCGACGGTTTCACCGGGCCGCAGCTGCACCGGCGTCAGGTCTCCGAGCCCCTTCACCTGCGGCTGCAGGAGGGAGCGCACCGGCGCGACCACGACCCGCAGCTCGCCCTCCTCGGGGTGGCAGATCCGGCGGAGCACGGCGAGGCGGCGGCCGACGGTGTCGCTGCGGGGGCTGAGCCGCTCGTGCGGCAGCGTCTCCCACGAGGGGAAGTAGCCGACGGTGTCGGCGTCGACGAGGTCGGACAGGGACTCCACCAGGTCCTCGGCCTCCCGCTGGGTGGCGGTGACCGCGAGCACGGTGCGGCCGCGGTCGGCCAGGCCCTTCACCACGAACGGCCGGAGCCCGGACGGGCCGGTGAGGTCGAGGACGTCGACGTCGTCGACGTCGCCCAGCGTCGCCGCGAGGGTGGGATCGGTGAGGACGGCGTCGGCAAGTCCCTGCAGGCGCAACGGATGACCTTTCGGCAGCAGAGAAGCCCCCTGCCGGGAGGGCGAGGGGGTGGACGGGGTGATTCTACGTCGTCCCCGCGAGGCGGCTCGCGCCGTGCTGCCTCCCACTCCGCAGGCGGCTGTCCGGCCGCTAACCGAGCTCGGCGAGCACCGCCCGGGCCATCGCCAGCCGGTCGGCGCAGCGGGCCGGCATCGTGTGCCGGTAGTAGGGGAACGTCATCGTCGTGACGAACACCGCCCACCCGCTCCCGCGCAGCCAGGTGCCGTCGTCGACGGCGAGAGCCCGTCGGAACGTCTCCCGGCCCGCGGCGTCCAGGACCTCCCACGCGAGCATCAGGTCGACCGTGGGGTCGCCGACGGCGAGGCCTCCGAAGTCGAGCACCCCCGCCAGGCGCCCGTCGTGGACGAGGAGGTTCTCCGCGCACAGGTCGCCGTGGAACCACCGGGGCTCCAGCACCGGGGCGGTCGCCGCCACCGCGGCGTCCCAGACCCGGACGAGGGCGTCGAGGTCCAGGTCGAGGTCCGGGACGCGGCGACACGCGTCGACGGACTCCCGGAAGTCGGCGTCGTGCTCGGGCAGGGGCCGCCCGCGGTACCAGCGCAGGGAGGCGTCCTCGGTGGCTCCGGCGGGCACCTCGAGCCCTCGCAGCCGGGTGACCACCTCGGCGAGGTCCTCCGCCAGCACACGACGGTCGCCGTCCCCGCCACCGGTCACCACGGTGGGCGGGCGGCCCGGCAGCCACGTCGTCACCGACCAGCGTTCGGGATAGCCCAGGTCGGGCTCGCCCACCGCCACCACGTGCGGGACGGGCACCGGTAGCCGGGGCGCCACGACCGGCAGCCACCGGGCCTCCTTCTCGATGCTCGCGGTGCCGCCGGGCTGGCGGGGCAGCCGCACCAGGAGCCCGTCGCCCAGCCGGAACAGTGCGTTCGACGAGCCCGACGCCTCCAGCGGCCGCAGCGCCAGGTCGGCGTACTGCGGAAGAGCCCGGTCGACGAGCGCGCGGACCAGCGCCGGACCGATCGGGATCTCGTCCTCGTGCAGGGGCATGCCGCGACGCGTCAGGGGCAGCGGTGCCGCAGCGTGGAGACGCCGTCACCGGTGAGCGACTCGCAGGCCACCCCGCGGCCGGTGGCGGCCATCAGCAGGTCGATCAGCCGACCCTCGACGGCCGGTCCGTCACCGTGGCTCCAGTCGTCGTCGGTCGCGGACAGCCTCAGGTCGGCGATCCGGCTCTTGGTGCCGATCAACGCGTTCGAGTTCTTGTAGAAGTCGAGCACCTGGCGCACGGCGTCGGGCGGGTAGGTGTGGCTGATGCCGAGCGGGCGACGGATGTCCTCGGAGTGCACGATCACCTCGCCGAGCCACGACGTCCTGGGTCCCGGGGGCGACGAGGTGGAGTGCTGCAGGTCGCGGAACTCGGCGAGGGTGGCCCGCGGGCTGTCGCCGAGGTGCCGCTGGATCTCGCGGTCGGCGAACCTCGGGAAGCTGAACCCGGCGGCGGCGAACCGGGCGAAGAACTTCGGGGTGCTCATCGAGGCGGTGCCGCTCTGGTGCGCGAGCATCTCGCGCACCGTCCAGTCCTCGCACAGCGACGGTGTCTTCCACTGCTGGTCCGAGAGGTCGGCGAGGTCGGCGGCCAGGGCGCCACGCTCCGCGGCCACGGTGCTCCACAGGTCGGTCATGGATCGAGACTAGGGGTCAACCGTCCGCCGCGTCGCGCTCGGCCTCGGAGCGCAGCACGCAGAACTCGTTGCCCTCCGGGTCGGCGAGGACCACCCATCCCACCCCGGGCCCGTAGTGGTTCCGCTGGTCGTCGATCTCGGTCGCGCCGACGCCCAGCAGCCGCTCGACCTCCTCGTCCCGGGTCCCTGCGCCGGGCCGCAGGTCGAAGTGGAGGCGGTTCTTGACCGACTTGGTGTCCGGCACCTCGATGAACAGCAGCCGGTGGTCGGCCTCGGGGCTCTGGATCATGCACTCGGGGTGGCCGGGCTCGTTGGGGTCGTCCGGGATGTCGACGTAGCCGAGCACGTCCTTCCACCACTGCGAGAGCTGGTAGGCGTGGGCGCAGTCGACCGTGGTGTGCGCGATGTACGACGTCATGGTCGCCAGTCTGTCCAGCGGAGGCCCGGCCGTCGAGGGGTTTCAGTCCAGCCCGTGTGCGGAGAGCAGGTCGCGCAGCGCGGGAACGCCGTCGTCGAGGTGCCACTGCTCCGCGGCCAGGCCGACCTCGCGCGCGCCGGCCACGTTGCGCTCAGAGTCGTCCACGAACAGCACCTCCTCCGGTATCGCGCCCACGGCCGCAAGGATCCGCTCGAAGAACCCGCGCTCGGGTTTCGCCGCCCCCAGCTCGCACGAGTAGAACTGCGTGTCGAACCGCGCGTCGTACCCCAGCTCGCGCCGCATGTACGCCGCCCGCTCCGGGTGCTGGTTCGTGGCCAGGTGGACGCCGATCCCCGTGGCCCGCAGCCGGTCCGCCAGCTCGAGCACCGCGGGCTCGGGAGCGATGCGCTCCCACGTGGCGGCGTACACCTCGGTCGCCGGGGTCCCGATGGCGAAGCCGACGAGCGCCCGCTCGAGCACCGGCAGGAACGGCTCACCGCGCAGGCAGCCCTGCTCGTCCAGCTCGGTCACGAACTCCTCGGCGCGGTCACCGAGGAACGGGCCGAGCGCGGCCCGCCAGCCGCCCGGCAGGGCCTGGACCACGCCGTCGGCGTCCAGCAGCAGGTGCCTGACCATCCCTGGCTCAGTCGGTGCCGTGACGCTTGACGAACTGCAGGATCGGGTCGGCCAGGCCGGGCCGGCAGACGATCAGGTCGGGCAGCGACACGTCGTCCTGGTTGTAGCGCAGCTCGGAGCCGTCGATGCGCGAGCAGTGGAGCCCGGCGGCGCGGGCCACCGCGACCGGGGCGGCGTTGTCCCATTGGTACTGCCCGCCGGCGTGCACGTAGGCGTCGGCGATGTCGCGGACCACGGACATCACCTTCACGCCGGCCGAGCCCATCGGCACCAGCTCGGCGCCGATCTCCCGGGCGAGCGCCTCGACGAAGGCCGGCGGGCGGCTGCGCGACACCGCGATGCGCGGGACCGTGGAGGAGGACGGGGGGATCGCCGGCGGAATGCCGGTGTGGAGCGTCAGGCCCAGCGCCGGCTGCGCGACGGCACCGGCGACCAGCTGGCCGTTGGCCCACAGCGCCACGTGCACCGCCCAGTCGTCGCGCGGCGGCTCGGAGAACTCACGGGTGCCGTCGAGGGGGTCGACGATCCAGACGCGGGTGGCGTCGAGTCGGGCCTTGTCGTCGGCGCCCTCCTCGGAGAGCACCGCGTCGTGCGGGCGGTGCTGCGCCAGCAGCGCCATCAGCAGCTCGTGCGCCGCGCGGTCGCCGGCGTCCTTGAGCGCGCGGCCCTCGAGACCCTCCTGACGGACCTCCAGCAGTCGGTCCCCGGCGGCGTCGGCCAGCCAGGCGGCGAGGACGTGGTCGTCGGTGGCCGCCTCAGCGGGCGGGATGCCGGTATCGGAAGTCACGGACGAACCCTAGCGGGGCGTCCGCCGGACGGGCCCGCGCGGCGTGCTGCGGCTCACCCGAAATGCCTCGGCGAGCCCGTCGTCCGCGTACCCTTGTGGAACATGGAGCAGAGGGAGCTCGGTCTGGGCGAGCACGCGAGCGCCTTCGGCGAGCGCGGCGTCACGAAGCGGCTCGACGCCCTCCAGCGTCTTGCCCCCATGAGCGGCGCCCGGCTGCTCGACCTCGGGTGCGCGAACGGCACCTACACCCGCCGGCTGGCCGAGCGGTTCGGGTCCGTCGACGCCGTCGACATCGAACCCGAGCGGCTGGACGAGTTCCGGGGCTGGCTCAAGGGCTCGAGCCTGGCGGCCAAGATCCGCGTCGCGGAGATGAGTGCCGAGCGGCTGGACTTCGACGACGCCACCTTCGACGCCGTCACCACCATCGAGGTGCTCGAGCACGTGCAGGACCTCGAGGCGTCCCTGGCCGAGATCCATCGGGTGCTCAAGCCGGGAGGCACCTTCTACCTCACGAGCCCGAACCGCTTCTTCCCGCTGGAGACCCACGGGTTCCTCGTGGGCGCACGGCGGCTGCCGCCCATCGCCGGGCCGTTCCTGCCGTGGATCAAGCCGTTGCACACCCGACTGGCCGACGCCCGGGCATTCACGGTGCGGGGCATCACCCCGGTCATCGCGCGGCACGGTTTCGACCCGGTGGGCCACACGTTCATCATGCCGCCGGTCGATCGCTCCCGCGCGGGGCAGAGGCTCCGGCCGGTCCTCGACCGCCTGGAGGACTCGCCGCTCAAGATGTTCGGCATGGCGCTGGTGATGGTCTTCCGCAAGCGCGGACCGGTGGCGGACGCCACCGGCACCACGGACTCCTAGATGACCGCTCCCAAGCGCACCGGGCCGGACAGAGGCCCCTGGAACCGTCCGCGCCGGCAGGCCACCGAGTGGAGACGGTCGACTCCGGAGGGCGCCGGCACCTCCGGCACGGTGTCCCTCGGCGACATCGGCGCCACCCTGGTGCGGCGCTGGCGGTCCGGCATGGCGGCGTTCCTGCTGGTCCTGGCCGCGGCCGGCGCGCTCGGGGTCGTCTGGCCGGTGTCCTACTCGGCGACCGCGGTCGTCGCTGTGTCGCCACTGGCGCTCGATCCGAACGGGACCCGCCAGGTGGAGCTCAACATCGCCACCGAGCGGGTCATCGTGAGGTCGCGCCAGGTCGCCACCGCTGCCGCCGAGTCACTCGGTCCCGACGTCGACCCGGGGGACCTGCAGAGCCGCACGACCGTGACCATCCCGCAGGACTCCGACGCGCTGGAGATCAGCGTGAGCGCCTCCTCGCCGGAAGCGGCCTCGGATGCCGCCAATGCCTTCGCCGAGGCCTACCTGGCCTACCGAAGCGACGAGAGCGCGGACTTCGCCGCCAACGTGAGCCAGGGCATCGAGGCTCAGATCGATACGCTCCTGGCATCCCTCACGAAGTCCACCTCGGTGGCCACGCGGGCGCTCGTGCAGCAGCAGGTCGCCGACCTCCGCAGCCAGAAGAGCGCGCTCACCGGGACCGGGATCTCCCCCGGTGCCATCGTCAGCCGGGCGGTGACCCCGGCCTCACCGTCCTCGCCCGGACTCGCCCTGTTCATCGCGGCGGGCATCGCGGCCGCCACGCTCGCCGGATTCTCGATGGCCCTGCTGGCCGAGCACCTGGACACCAAGGTGCGCAGTGCCGCCCTGCTCAACCGGCAGGTCACGTTCCCGGTCGTCGACGGCCGGGCCTACGACCTGGAATCGCTGATGGTGCACATCGGCTTCCTCCTCGATGCCCACCGTCGCGAGGCCGGGCTGCAGAGGATGAAGGCCCCGGCGGTCGTGCTGCTCACCCCGGGCGCCAGCCGCGAGGAGTTCGCCCACCGGCTCCGTGACGCCGGGAGCTTCGAGATCCCCGAGTCGATGGTCGTGATCGCCGAGCCTGGAGAGGCCGGCGTCGCGCACGCGATCGCCTCGGAGCCGAGCGGCGCGCTGTTCGTGGTCGTCTGCCGCGTCAAGGACCGCCTGACCGACGTGCGGCGCATCGACTCCGCGCTCGGCGACTGGGGTCGCGAGCCCAGCCTGGTGCTGATCGCTCCGGAGCCCGCCTCCCTGCTCGCCCACCGGCGGTCCCGGATCCGGCACCGCCTACGGAGGATCGGCGGGGCCGGTGGGAAGCCGTGAAGCTGCTGCTGGTCGCGTCCACGGGGGGACACCTGGCGCAGCTGCTGATGCTGAGAACCTGGTGGGAGAAGCACCCACGGCACTGGGTCTCGTTCGAGAAGGGTGACGCCGTCTCCACGCTGGCCGGCGAGCGGGTCACCTGGGCCTATCACCCGACCACCCGGAGCCTTCGTCAGCTGGTGCGCAACTTCGGGGTCGCGTGGCGGGTGCTGCGGGCCGAGCGCCCGGACCTGCTCGTCTCCACCGGAGCCGGCGTCGCGCTCCCGTTCTTCGTGCTCGCGCGGCTGTTCGGGGTCCGCACGGTCTACATCGAGGTCTTCGACCGCATCGACCACGCCACCCTGACCGGCGCGATGTGCTACCCGCTGAGTGACCTGTTCGCCGTCCAGTGGCCCGAGCAACGCCGCCAGTACCCCGACGGTGAGGTGATCGGATGGCTGACGTGACCGGGCCCGCCGTGGTCCTCGTGACCATGGGGACCGACCACCACCCGTTCGGCCGACTGTCCTCCTGGGTGCAGTCGTGGCTGGCGGAGCACGGAGACGCCGTACGCTGCCGCACCCAGGAGGGCTCCTCACCCGTCCCCGCCGGCTCCGAGGCCCTCGGCCTGCTGCCCTACCTGGAGTTCCTCGAGGTCATCCGGACCAGCTCCGTCATCGTCTGCCAAGGGGGGCCGGGGTCGGTGATGGATGCTCGCCGCTGCGGGTTCGTGCCCATCGCGGTGCCCCGACTGGCCCGGTTCGGTGAGGTGGTCGACGACCACCAGGTCGCCTTCTGCCGGCACGCCGCGGCGCAGGGTTGGGCCCGATGCGTGGAGACCGAGGCCGACCTGCACCGCGCCCTCGACCTGGCGGTGGCCGATCCGGAGTCCCTGCGCTGCGGACCGGTCGCGTCGACCGCGGAGGCCACCGCCCGGGAGCTCGAGATGAGGATCGAGGCCATGCTGACGCGACCGCGGCGAGCGCTCCACCTGCGGCGCCTGCCCGTCGCCGTGTCCCGGGCCGTGACCACCCTGCGCGGAGTCAGGATCTAGGCACCTCCCCCGCTAGAGAGTGAGCACCTCACGCAGTCCCAGGCGCTCTCGCAGCCGCCAGACGATCGCGAGGTACGCCGCCCCGATGACCACGAGGGCCACCGCGAGACCTCCCGTACTCTGACCGACCGTCTGCCGGACGCCCAGCGCGCCCAGGCCCATGACGAGCAGCGGCAGCAGCGCCGGCAGCACCAGGGTGCGCAGCCTGAGGGCGACGCCGATGCGGTAGCGCACCTGCACAGCGGCCAGCGTCGTGTCCACGGCCAGCGTCGCCACCCACGCCCAGGCGGCGCCCTCGATCCCGTGGATCGGCACCAGCCACAGGTTCAGCCCCGTGTTCACGACCACGGCCACCGACTTGTTGGCGAGCTGGTAGTGGCTCCGTCCGCCCATCAGCAGCATCGACTGCACGACGCCGGCGGCGAGCGTCAGCATCATCGCGCCGGACAGCACGACGAGCACCGCCGCGCCGTCGGAGAACCCGTCGCCGAACCAGCCCAGCACGGTGGTCCCGAACACCATCAGGCACAGGTACGCCGGCCAGGCCAGCAGGATCACCACCTTGGCCATCGCGGTGAACAACCGGGACGTGGTGGCGCGATCGCCCTGCTCCAGCAGGATGGCGATCTGCGGTGCCACCGCGATACGGACGGCACTGTCCACGACGAGTCCCGCGCGGACCAGCCGGGTGGCGACACCGTAGACAGCGGCCTGGGCCGTCGAGGTCAGCGCGGCGACGATGAGGACGTCGATCCAGTCCAGGGTCGTCTCGAGGAACGCCGCCGCCCCGCGCGCCACGCTGAACGACCAGAAGCGCCGCGCGGCAGCGGAGAAGCCGACCCGCTGCGTGTCCGGAGGGGGTTCGACCTCGTCGGGGAGCCGGCGGGCGACCAGCACCGCCGCGACGACGAGCACCACCGGCAGCGCCGCTCCCCACGCGGTCATCACGGCCGGCACGCTGTTCAGGCCGACGGCCAGCACGCCCAGCACGCCCAGCACGCGCAGCGCCGGGAGCACCATGTTCTGGAGCACGGAGAAGGCCACGACGCCGTCGAGTCCACGCAGCCCCGCCAGCAGCACCATGCCCACGACCGCGGCCGGGAGACACCAGGCCAGGAACCGGACCATCGTGGCGGCGGCGTCGGGGTCCGCGGTGTGGAGGCGGGCCACCAACGGATCGGTCCACACCTGGAGCGCGAGGGCAGCGGCCACGGAGACCAGCGCGACGGGGGCCACGGCGATCCAGAGCGTCTGGCGCATGCCGGTCGGCGCCAGCGCGGACTGCACCGCCCAGGTGCGGAGCAGGCCCGTGTCGGCCCCGAACCGCAGCAGGGCGGCGCCCAGCATGAACAGCGCGACGACCTGGAAGAAGACCCCCGTCTCCGAGACTCCGAGACCGCGCCCCACGACGGCGATCAGCACCAGTCCGAGGAGCGCGCCGGCCACCGCCCCCCCGAAGCCGATCGCACCGCTGGCCGCCACTCCCCGGCGGGTCACCGCGCCCCGATCGAGCCCGGGTAGGGCGGGGAGGCCTCCCGACCGTCGCGGAGGAGCACCCCGGCGATGACGGCGATCACCGCGAGCTGGGCGGTGCTCAGCCCGTAGTACGAGATCATCACGCACACCGCGATCAGGCTGCTGTGCATCAGCAGGCGAACGGTTCCCGGCGCACGCCAGCACCGGACGACCACGCCGAACAGGAAGATCAGGAACAGGGCCAGCCCGACGAAGCCGTAGGAGAACATCAGGGTCCAGATCCAGCCCTGGGTGCCCACCGACACCTCCACGGTGGTCGAGGGGCGCGGGGCGCCGTACCCCAGGATCGGCGAGTGCAGCGTGCGCTCGAGCGTCTCGACGTACAGGATCCCGCGTCCCTGGGTGGTGTCGCTGTAGGTCTGACGGGTCTCGATGCCGGCGGCCACCCCGCCGTAGGTGTAGAACACCATCCCGGACAGTCCCACGGCGGCGAGTCCGACGAAGGGGGCCCAGTGTCCGCGCACGGCCAGCCGGATCGCGACGTAGCCGAGGGCACCGGCCAGCGCGAGGAACATGCCCCGGTTCGACGAGGCCCCGATGGGGGCGAGCGAGGCGGCCAGGACCAGGACGATCCCGACCCGGACCGCGTGCCTGCGGACGACGCCGAGGGCGGCCAGGGCGATCGGGGTGAGGATGGCGATCGCGCCACCCCAGTTGTTGGAGTAGGGGAAGGGCGCGGCCGGCCGGTTGAACGGCTCCGGGCTCCCCCAGGGCTGCTGCACCTCCGCGAACGGCGGGAAGAACAGGTCGCGCAGGTACTCGTCCTCGGCCAGCGACCCCGGCAGCATCATCCCCGGCACCGTCGTGAGTCGGACGTCGGGCCAGATCATCCCGAGGTAGCCGCCGACGACGACCGCGACCCACAGCCAGGTGATGCCGAGCACCGCCTTGCGCAGCGTGAACTTCTCACGGGCGTTGATCACGTAGAGGAGCACGACGGCCACGGAGAACAGCTGCGCGCTGCGGAGGCCGTAGCCCACGATGCGCAGCCCGGTGTCGAGCATCAGGGCGCAGGGCACCACCCAGACACAGAACCCCAGCCAGGGGATGACCCCCGGCACGATCTCGATCCGCCGGTGCAGCAGCATCAGGGCCAGCATCACGCCGGCCAGGACCAGCGGCATCACCAGGCTGAGCCCGAGCGCCCACCAGATCGGGAACGCCGCCACCGTGGCGGTCACCGGCCACGAGGGAAGAGGGCGTCGGTAGGCGGGCTCGCGACGCACGGAAGATCGCGCGTCGGGCGCCACCGCCTGCGTCACCATGTGCGAAACCTCCGGCCGCCTTTACGAATCCTAGCCGCGCCAGGGTGGTCGCGCCGGTAATCTCCAGAGGTGGCCGGAACCGAGAGCGTCAACGGGGAGGGACCACCTCTGTCGCCTGCCCTCGCCGGCACGCTGCGCGTGCTGTGGTCGTGGGGCGAGCCGGGCGGGTGTCGCATCCAGGACGCCCGTCGCGGCGACGACCAGCGCGATGACGCCGCGGTGATCGAGCGCATGCTGGTGTTCCCGTCGGGCAAGGCGGGACGCTTCATGGTCTCGGACGCCTCCGCCCGGGCCACCACTCGCCTGCTCACCAGCCACAACGGTATCCGGCTGCGGCGACGCGCGGCCCAGCGACGCGCGGTCGCGGCCGCGTCGACGCTGCCGGCCACGCGCCGACTGGTCGCGGACCGGATCCACCTGGTCGCGCCCGACGGCGCGGACCTGGGTCGGGAACGGCGCGCCGAGCTCTCGTTCCCCACCCATGTCCGCCAGGTGCTCGGCGAGCCTGACGCCCTTCTCGCACTGGGCCTGCGGGACATCGAGTACCACCACTCCAAACCGACCCTGCAGATGTACGACGAGCACGGCACGCCGCTCGCCTACGCGAAGCTCGGATGGAGCGACAGCACCGCGGTCCTGGTGCGTCACGAGATCGAGGCCCTGCGTCGGCTCGCGGCCCGCGGGCCCCTGACCGGGGTGGCTGCCGCCGGGCTCGTGCACCACGCGGAGTGGTCCGGTCACCCCTACCTGCTGCTCGACCCGCTGCCCGACCGGATCCGCAGCCTCGGCACCCGCGACACACCGGCGGCGGCAGCCCGGGCCGTCGCCGGCCGCGTGACCCGGTGCCAGGTGGCGGAGTCACCGTGGTGGGCCGAGCTGGTGGTCAGGTCCGAGTCGGTCGGCCGGGGCACCGAGCTGGCCCGCCTGGCCGCGGACGGACTCGCCGGCCTGGCCCGGGACATCGGCGACCAGCGGTGGGACTTCGGTGCCTGGCACGGCGACTGGACCTGGTGGAACGTCGGCAGGGCCGACGGGACCGTCTACGCGTGGGACTGGGAGCATGCCGGCGACTGCGCCCCCGTGGGCTTCGACGACGTGCACTGGAGCATCAGCAAGGACCTGCAGATGTCCCACCTGGACCTGCCGGTCGCGCTCGAGCGCGCCGTCCGTGAGCCCACGTTGAGCGGGGCGGTCGATCCCGGGCTGCTGCTGCGCGCCTACCTGGTCGAGATGGCGGTGCGCAGCTGCGAGGTCTCGCGGTCCGCCGACCAGCCACCCACCGAGCTCCATGACGGGCTGCTCGCGGCGCTGAGCGCCGGTCCGGGCACCGTGGGCGGTTCCGGCTCGCGGTGACGTCAGCGGTCCCACCCGAACGAGCGGTCGAGGTAGGCCTCCAGCGCCTTGTTGTGCGGCCGGTAGAACTCCTCGAGACCAGCACGGACCGACTCGTCCATGGGCAGTCGCTTGATCTCGTTGTGGCGGCGGGGGTGATCCATCCGGTGGCGCTCGATGCCGAGGAAGTCACACGTCTGGTCGAACGCGTCCTGCGGTGCGGCGTACAGGTCCTCGCTGCGGAGCACCAGGACCTGCTCCGAAGGGTAGGCAGCGTGCAGGCGCTGCAGCTGGGGCAGGTAGACCCCCCGGTCGCGGTACCCGCAGAAGTCCATCGCCTCGGCATAGTGACCGGGGTCGGCCAGGGCGCGCACGCGGTCGTCGGCGATGCGCTCCTCCTCCCGCGCCAGCGCCTCGGCGAAGTCGAGCGTCTCGACGCCCTGCTGGAAGCGCTCCTGGTAGTGCGAGAAGGCGCGGTCGACCGGGTCACGCAGCAGCACCACGAGCTTGGCGTCGGGGACCTCGGCGGCCATCTGGCGGGCCACGTGGGGTCCGTACATGTAGTAGGGGCTGGCCTCCCCGTTGACCACGGGGCCCCGCTTCCGGCTCACCAGCGCGCGGTAGGTGCGCGTGTGGAAGTGGGAGCGGTACCAGCTCTCCGAGGCGGGCTCACGGTTGAAGAAGTACTCCGTGCTCTTCAGCCCCCGCGCCCGGGGGAACATCGACAGCACCTGGGGATGGGCGTCCAGCCAGTTCCAGAGCGACGTCGTCCCGCCCCGCTTGGTGCCCACGATGAAGAAGTCGGGCAGCACCCGCCATCGGGCGGTGGCGATGCCGAACGAGCGCGTGGTGCTGTTCGCGAGGTCCAGGACCACCCGCGGTGCGCGGTCCTTGAGGGTCGCCGCCGAGGTCACACCCCTCGCCCCCTCCGACGGATCATCCCGGCGACCCGCTGGGCGGGTACCCCTGCTGCCACGGCGACCGCCACCAGCGCACGCTTCTCACGCGGGTTGGAGCGGAGCGCCCTGCCGGCCAGCCGCATGGCCTGGCGCCGCTCCCCCAGCCCGCCGTGGGCGAAGGCGAGCTGCGCGTTGATCCTGGCACTGCCGACCTTGTCGGTCGCGAGCTCCGGGTGCTTGTCCTGGAGGAACTCCAGCCCGTCGATCACCTTGCGCCAGTTGGCCGCGTAGTACGACCCCGCGTGGTAGGTGACCACGACATAGGGAGCCGGCACGCACACGACGGGCATCTGCTCGGTCAGCCGGAGGATGAAGTCGTAGTCCTCGCCGTAGCCGTGCGGGATGCCCTCGTCGACCAGCCCGACGAGGTCCACCATGGCGTCGCGCCGCAGGAGCAGGGTGCACGGGTTGACCTCCATGATCCGGTCCCGGACGAAGTCGAGGTGGCCGAGCACCCGCTCCGGCGCGTTGCGGAGGATCCGCCGCGTCTCGGTCTCGACGTAGATGCCGGTCGCACAGGCCGCCGGCCCCGGGTGCTCGGCCAACCGCGCGAACTGGGCCTCGAGCTTGCCGGGCAGCCACACGTCGTCGTCGTCGCAGAACGCGATCCACTCCCCGGTCGCCTCCAGCACCCCGGTGTTCCGGGCCCCGGCGAGGCCCGCGGCGCGCTCGTCGTTGACGAGCCTGCGGATCGTGCGGCCGTCGCGGAGGTCCACATCGATGTCGTGGATCTCGCACTGGTCGAACACCACCAGCACCTCGACCGTGCCCGGCCAGCTCTGGTCGACGATCCCCTGCACCGCCCGCCGGACCAGCTCCGGACGACGGTGCGTGGGGACGACGACCGTCACCGAAGCGGCCCGAGCCGCCGTCATCTCACTGCCCACTCATCGACAGCTCGAAGCTGACGTCGGGTGTCGCCCGCCAGCCCAGGTGCACGGACGCCGCGACCACGTTGGTGCCGGCGACCAGCAACGACGTCGGCACGGTGAACGTGACCGGGTTGGCCGCCGCGGTCGCCGTCCGGGTGCCGGTCAGCGCATAGGAGTACTGCGTCAGCGTGCCGGTCGGCAGGTTGCTGCGCCCGACCTCGGTCCCGTTGACGTAGACCACCACAGCATCGTCCGCCCGCACCGTGAGCGAGACCGACGACAGGGCGCCCGGGTTGGCGACGTCGAAGGAGCGCCGGAACTGCGCGCTCACCGGCCGGTTGGTGGTCGGGGCCGGCTTGTCGATGTTGGTCGTGACGTCGGTCGACCCGAAGCCCAGGACCGCGGGGTCCAACGCCCACGACGTGTCGTCGAAGGTCCGCTCCCGCCAGTCGGCCGGCCAGGCCGCCGTGTCGTAGCGCCAGCGCCAGTCCGCCCCGTTCGTGACGAGCTGCGTGGGCGCGACGAGCGTGGTGACCGAGGCGCCACCGGGCGCGGACTCCTGTCCGTCGGTGCCGACGGCCACGACCTCGTAGGCGTAGGTCGTCGACGCGGTCAGCCCGCTCTCCTGGAAGGTGCGGCCGGGCTCGTCGACGCTGCCGACCTGAGCGCCGTCGCGCAGGATCCGGTACGACGCGACGCCGGCACCGGGGTGGGTCCATGTGACCCGGGCGCTGGTGGCGCTGAGGGCCTCAGCCGAGACGGCCGGAGCCGCCGGTCCCGCTCCCGGGGGCTGGGCCACCAGCACCGAGGTGCTGGCCGAGCGGTTGCCCGCTGCGTCGATGGCCCGGACGAAGAAGCGCGTCGGCTCGGTGATCGGCGGTACGTCGATCGAGGTGCTGCCGCTGGTCGCCACCACGCGGTTGCCACGGATCAGCTCGTACTGCGCCACCTGGCCCGTCGAGGCGCCCCAGCTCAGACGGGCGCCCGTCGGGGTGTTGGAGACCACGCTCATGGCCCCCGGCGTCGTGGGCGCGGCGATGTCGCGCTCCGCGAAGCGGACGAACCCGCCCGCCCAGGTGCTGGTGCCGTTCGGCAGCCGGCCGCGGGTGAAGTCACCACCGAACCAGGTGTCTCCGTTGGTGTCGGTCGTGCTGGCCCAGCCGCCCCGGCCCCGACGGACGTCGAGGATCGGGTCGAACTCGGCCTGGAACTTCCCGGTCGCCGCATCCCAGGCACCGACGTAGCCGACCTTGTCGGCGTAGGTCCAGTTGGTGCCGACGTTGGACCACGTGAACGCCTCGCTGTAGATGTAGTCGTTGCAGTGGCAGCTGGCGTAGACCAGGTCCTTGTGGGGGCTGGCCGTCTGGAAGTCACCACCCTGGTTGCCGATGGATCCGGAGACGCGCTGCAGGGAGCTCGCGTCGTACCCGAAGAACGAGTGCTCCGCGCCGCCCACGTAGACGCGATCGCCGGACCGCTGGATGGCCTGCTGGTAGTTGCCGTTGTTGCTCGACCAGACGGGCTGCCACTGCGGGTCCGGAGCCGCCGTCGACGCCGACAGCTCGGCGGCGCGGAACGCCGCGAGCCCCTGGGCGGTGCTGAAGTAGCCCGCGGCGTAGATCTCGTCGCCGCTCTCACTCGTGTCCATCGCGACCACGGTCCCGTTGAACGCAGGGTTCCAGGTGCCGTCCGGCAGACCGTCGGACACCCGCACCCGGGCTGCGCCGCGTGCGTAGATCGCGTTGCTGTTCGAGCCGCCGCTGACGTGGCTCATCGCACCCCCGAGGTAGAGCCAGTCGCCGCGCACCTCGAGAGCGCGGACCTGGAGCACGGACCCGGACACGCGGTTCTCGACGTTGATGTTCCAGCCAGGCGCCTTCGCACCGGTGGTCGGGTTCAGGGCGACCGCGCCCGCGGCGGGCGCCCCGTCGACGGTCGTGAAGTCACCACCCGCGACGAGCAGGCCGTTCGGCAGGGCGGTGAGCGCCTTCACCTGACCGTTGAGGGTCGGGCGGAAGCCCGGGACGAAGTTGCCGGTCTCGACGTCGAAGGCAGCCAGGTACGGCTGGGAGACCCGGTCCGCGCCGGTGGCGTTCGCACCCTTCTGCACGATCGCGAAGTTGCCGCCGACGTACATCGTGTTGCCGATCTGGGCGAGCGAGGCGACCTCGGCCGTCAGCTCGGTGTCGATCCCGTTGGCCAGGCCGGTCACGCCCCACGGGTTGGCCCGGATGAAGTTCGAGGCCAACGCCCGCTGCTCCTGCACCGGGGTGCCCGAGTCCGGGACCGTGCCGAAGTTCAGGTCGGCCAGGCGCAGCTGCGGGCGCAGGAACATCTGGGCGAACGGCATCGCCGACGTGGCGCCGGTGGTGGCGGACCACAGGTAGGAGGAGCTCGCGTTGTTGCCGGCGGTCTGGGTGCCGAAGGCCATGCCACGGTTCCAGCCCTGGGCCTGGATCGTGAGGGTGTTCAGCCGGTTCACGGAGTTGTTGCTGCCGAAGTTGCTGGTCTGGCCGCCGGACCCGTTGGAGGTCCCGAAGCTCCAGGTGCCCAGGCGGTGCTGGGCTCCGAAGGTCCACGCCCACCGGGACAGGTTGAGGAACTTGAACCTCGCCTCCTGCCAGGTGGTGCCCGCCACGTTGGTGGCGCGCCGCAGCCGGACCCCGTCGGCGAGCTGGTTGGGCCGGCCGCCGTTCAGCAGCCCGTCGACGACGGTGGACGACAGCTGGCGGGGCTGGAAGGCGGCCTCGCCGGTGACGACGGAGCGGACCTGCTCGGTGGTGCCGGCGCCTTCGTACTGCGGCGCCCACCCCTCACGTCCGCGCCCGATGAGCACCCAGCCGCCACCTGAGGTGGTCATGTCGCAGTAGAACTGCTCCGGCGCCACGAGGACCGGGGTGACGAGCCAGTACGTGCCGTCGGCCGACGCCGGATAGTTCTGCTTGATCTCCCAGCAGGAGGCTGCGGCAGTGAACTGGGTCAGGCCGTCGGGCAGCGGGTCAGCCGCCTGGCCGGGTCCGGATGTGGCGATCGTCAGGGCCGAGGCCGCCAACGTCAGCGACGTCGCGAAGCCCAGGGATCGTCGGCTCCAGCGCCTGGTGATTCCCATCATGTTCCACTGCCGTTCTGTCGTGGCCCCACGGGCCGGTCTGGTTCTTGGGATGTGCGGTTCATCTGCAGTTCGGGTTCGCCGGGAAGTCCTGGCTGTCGATCAGCCACCGGCCCTCTGGTCTGACGAGGTGGAAGCGTTGACGGGTGCGGGAGTGCGCCTGCTTCTGCACGACCCTGCCCGCGTCGTCGACCACGCGGACGCGGGAGTTGTCGAGGCAGACCACGACCACGGCTCGCTGCGGCGAGGCCCCCAGGCGCAGGGTGGACACCCGCATCTTCACGATGCGCGGTTCACCCTCGACCGAGATCCCGCTGGCGTGGTTGAAGTCGGCGGTGGCCCGCAGCTCGTCGACGAACGTCGCCGTCCCGATCCCGGCGGCGGCCGACGCCCGCTTCGGCCCGCCCGAGACCAGCGTGGACAGCTGGTCGGCGAAGGTCGCCACGGTGACCCGCGCCTCCTTGCGCTGCTGGGCCGCGGTCGCGGGGACCCCGGGCGTCGCGGTGGCGTCGTCGTCCCCCGACGTGTCGTCGGAGGCGTCGGCTTCGTTGGGCGCGGGAGCGCCGGCCCCCGCCGGGGTGGCCGTCGGCGAGGCGCCGTTGGCCGCTGCTCCGGGACCCGGGTCGGACCCGTTGCCCAGGCTCAGGAAGCCGGCCGCGGCCAGCACCAGAGCGGTCGCCAGTACGACGCCCGCCACGGCGCGCGACCTGACACTTCGCATCCTCATTTGTTCCCCCGGAACGAATAATCGTCGTCACTACAACGCATACGAAAGTCCCCACCATCTCCTCGGGTCGCCGGTGTGCGGACGGTCGAGAAGACCGACTACGACGGTATCCCCGAGGAGGCGCCAGGCCGCTCGGAAGTACCCGAGACTTCACCCCAGTCGGGCACCTCGATTCGCGAGTTCCAAAAGGGTCATCTACCCTAGGGTCGGACATTTCGCTCATGGGGGGTGATAATCGCAAACCGACAGAAAGAGACACTGCGCATGCGTCAGACCCCCTTTCGGTGGGCCCGCACGACCCAGTTCCACTCACCTGCCCTTGCAGCCGTTGCCCTGATCCTCCCGCTGCTCCTCGCCCAGCCGTCCGACGGCGGCGGCGGCACGACGGCGTCGCGGAGCACCACCACCACTCCCGTGCTGGTGCAGCCCGACCACTCGATCGCGCACGGCCGGACCATCAAGCTCCGGTCCTTCCTCCGGTCCACTTCCGGGGGGACCTCCCAGCGCGTGGCGTCGACGGAGCTGCGTCTCCAACGGCGGAGCACTGCCGGCCACTCGTGGACGACGGTTGCCAGCGACTCGACCGCTGCCCGCCGCCCCCACCTGGCCCGCTTCGACGTCTCTCCCCGTCGTACGTCCCAGTTCCGGGTGGTCAAGCCCGGCACCGACGCCGGCGGCCGTGAGGTCTCCAGCCCGGTGACCGTCCGGGTCCGCAGCTCGGTCACGAGCAAGCTCGTCGCCCGCGGCGACCGGTGGCGCCTGTCGGGCGTCGTCGCTCCCGCCCACAGCAACCGGCGGGTCATCCTCCAGCGCCGCACCTGTGGCTCCTGCGCGTGGACGATCGCTCGCGAACGGCCGACCGGCGACGCCAGCGGCTACCGGTTCTTCGTCAAGCCCGGGAGAACCGCGTCCTTCCGCGTCAAGGTCCCGGCCAAGTCACGGCTGGCTGCCGGTCACAGCCGGGCTCGCACCGTCAGGATCGACTCCGCCCGCCTTCCCGGTTGGGGCCTGCCGTCGTGGCGCGACGAGTTCACCGGAACCCGGGTCAACCGGTCGAAGTGGAACGTCCACAACAACGACTCGGTCTCCTATGACGACTCGGTGTCCTACGCCTCGCAGGCCACCCCCAGAAACGGTGTCCTGCGGCTGCGTGCCGAGCGGATGAGGACCATCTCGCACGGCGGCAAGAACCGCTCGTGGAAGTCGGCGTACCTCGACTCGGTCGGGAAGTTCTCCCAGCGCTACGGCCGGTGGGAGATGCGCGCCAAGCTGCCGACCACCGCCGGCAACTCCGCCGGGCTGTGGCCGTCCTTCTGGCTGCGTGACAACTCCGGTGGCGGAGAGGTGGACATCTTCGAGGCCTGGGGCACGCCCAGCACCAAGCCGTCCGACGACAAGTACCTCGTCGAGAACGTCACCTCGACCATCCACCAGGACACCTACGGTGGACGTGCGAACACCAAGTTCCAGTGGCTGCCGACCCAGTCGACGCCGAACCCGAGGCGACTCTCGGGTGGCTTCCACACCTTCGCCTGTGAGTGGACGCCGTCGGGCTTCAAGTTCTTCCTGGACGGGAAGCTCATGGGCCAGCGGAAGACCAGCTCCTTCCCGTGGTTCAGGACGTCGTTCCCGAGCTCGGCCAACATTCGCATCCACTACGCGGTCGGCCAGGACTACTACGGCCAGCCCACGGCCAGGACCAAGTCCCGGGCCGACTACCTGGTCGACTACGTGCGGGTCTACCGCTACACCCCGTAGCACCGGACCAGCCGCCCAGTCCGAGCCGCTGAGTCCGAGCCGCTGAGTACGAGCCGTCCGTCGCGGGGCCTGCGCCCCGCGGCGGACGGCGGCCGGCTGCCCGGGGAACACCGCATCGGAGGCCGGGCCGCACCGCGACAGACACGTTTCGGTAAGTAATGGTGTCCAATATTGGAAAACTCCAGACACCAATCCACCGGCGGGGATACGCTCGAGGCCGGAAACAATGCGCACTGCACTGGGGATGAGGGCGCTCATTCACAGGAAGCGATTTGCCCATGCGCTGCGCATCTCGACACGCCCGCCTGCCCTCTCGCAGGGTCCCCCACCTCAGCCTGGTGGCGCTCCTCTCGCTGGTCGTCGTGCTCCTTCCGTTCCCGGCGGGCAGTCATGGCGCCCAGGCCCGGGCGCGGATCACCCCGGTGCTCGTGCAGCCCGAGCACTCCATCGCGATGGGCGGCTCCATCAGCCTGCGGGCCCACGTCACGACGTCGCTGGCCGGGACCACGAGACGGGCCGCGGCGTCGTCCCTGAAGCTGCAGCGTCGGCGCTCCGTCGGCCACGCCTGGCGGACGGTGACCTCGGCGACCACCAGCCGCGCCACCCGCTACGAGACCAGGTTCGCGATCTCCCCCCGCCGCACCGCGCAGTTCCGCGTCGTCCAGACCACCTCGCGCGGGCGGCTGGAGTCCCGCCCGGTGACGGTTCGCGTCCGCACCCGGGTGAGCAGCCGGGTCAGCAGCATGGTCGCCTCGAGCAACGACGAGTGGGTCGTGTCCGGCCACGTCTCACCCGCCCACGCCCACCGGGCGGTCACCCTGCAGAGCAGGTCCTGCACCACCTGTGGCTGGGCGGCGGTCGGGGACGGCAAGACCTCCGGCTCGAGCGACTACGCCTTCCTGGTCTCACCCACCAGCCCGACCACCTATCGGGTCCGCGTCGCTGCTCGGCCGCGGCTCTCCGCCGGGCTCTCCCGGGCGGTCGACGTCGACCCGACAGCACCTCCTGTCACACCGCCGGCTCCCCCGACCCCGCCGACCCCGCCGCCGGCTCCCCCGACCCCGCCGCCGACCACGCCGACCCCGCCGCCGGCTCCCCCGACCCCGCCGCCGACCACGCCGACCGCGCCCCCGGAGGCCCTCCCGGGCTGGGGACTGCCGTCGTGGCACGACGAGTTCACCTCGACGACGGTGGACCGGACCAGGTGGAACGTCCGGAACGACGCGTCGACGTCCTACGACTCATCGGTCTCCTACGCGTCGCAGGCGACGATCGCCGACGGCGTCCTGCGGCTGCGTGCCGAGCGGATGGCGACCATCTCGCACGGCGGCAAGGACCGCTCGTGGAAGTCGGCGTACCTCGACTCGGTCGGGAAGTTCTCCCAGCGCTACGGCCGGTGGGAGATGCGCGCCAAGCTGCCCAACACGGATGGTGACTCCGCCGGGCTGTGGCCGTCCTTCTGGCTGCGTGACAACTCCGGTGGCGGAGAGGTGGACATCTTCGAGGCCTGGGGAACTCCGACCATCAAGCCCTCCGAGGACAAGTACCTCGTCGAGAACGTCACCTCCACGATCCACCAGGACACCTTCGGCGGAGGGGCGCACACCAAGTTCCAGTGGCTTCCCACCCAGACGACCGCGACGCCGAACCGGCTGTCCGGCGGGTTCCACACCTTCGCCTGTGAGTGGACGCCGGAGGGCTTCAGGTTCCTCCTCGACGGCCGCCTGGTCGGAGAGCGGAAGACCTCGGACTTCGCGTGGTTCACCACGTCCTTCCCGACCTCCGCGAACATCCGCATCCACTACGCGGTCGGCCAGAACTACTACGGCCAGCCCACGGCCGGGACCAAGTCCGAAGCCGACTACCTCATCGACTACGTGCGGGTCTACCCCTACACCAGGTAGCGCCGGCGTCCTCTGCGGCCTCTATCGCACCCTCCCGGGGACTGCCGTGCGGCTCCGTGCGGCTGCCGCACGGCGTCGGTGGCGATCGAATGCGCTTATACCATTCGGCGGTCTGAACTTCAAGTCTCAAGGGGTGGGATTCGACCCCAGTATTCGATGTTATCCGGACTAGCCCGAACGGGCCGGATACCCTAGGGGTGAGTCAACGCGCACCGGGGATAGGGCGCTCCTTCTCCGGAAAGCAGTTGCATGATGCATCGCACCTCTCGGCACTTCAGCATGCCCGCACGCAGGGTTCGCCATCTCCCGGCGACCCTTCTCCCGCTCGTCCCGCGCCTGCTCCGGCCTCTGGGCAGCTGGCGCGGACTCGCCCCCGCACTCGCGATCGTCGGGGTGGTCGCGCTGTCCGGCACCGCCATTGCCGCGGTCACGACCAGCGGCGCACCCCAGAGCGCCACGTGCACGACGGCGCCCGACATCACCGAGACGGCGACCACCCAGGACTTCTCCATCACGTGCTCCGCGCCCAAGGCGGCGCCGGTGACGGTCACCGCGACCACGACCACGACCGCCACCGCGACCGCGACCGCCACCGTGACCAAGACCGTGACGGCGGCCCCCACCGCGACGACCGCCCCGACCGACCCGGGCGTGCTCCCCTACTGGAACGCACCGTCCTGGCGCGACGAGTTCGACGGAACGTCGTTGAGCACGACCAAGTGGAACGTGCACGACAACTCCTCGGTCTCCTACGACGACTCGGTCTCCTACGCCTCGCAGGCCACCATGTCCGCAGGCGTCCTGAGGCTGCGCGCCGAGCGGATGGCGCCCATCACCCACGGTGGAAAGACCCGCTCGTGGAAGTCCGCGCACCTCACGACCGTCGGCAAGTTCACCCAGCGCTACGGTCGCTGGGAGATGCGCGCCAAGATCCCCAACACCTCCGGGGACTCGGCGGGGCTGTGGCCCTCGTTCTGGCTCCGCGACTCCAGCGGCCCCGGTGAAGTCGACATCTTCGAGGCCTGGGGAACTCCGACGATCAAGGCCGCCGAGGACAAGTACCTCAACGAGAACGTCACCTCCACGATCCACCAGGACACCAACGGCGGAAAGGCCTCCACCAAGTTCCAGTGGCTGCCGACCCAGACGACACCGGCCCCGACGCGGTTGTCCGGTGGTTTCCACACCTACGTCTGCGAGTGGACCCCCGACGGGTTCAGGTTCTTCCTCGACGGCGTCAAGGTGGGCGAGAGGTTGAAGGCCAGCTTCCCGTGGTTCTCGACCTCGTTCCCGGGTGCGGTCAACATGCGCATCCACTTCGCGGTCGGTCAGGGCTACTACGGGCAGCCCACGGCGGCGACGAAGTCGCCCGCGGACTACCAGATCGACTACGTCCGGGTCTACCCCTACGCCGGGTAGCGTCCTCGTGATGGCCGGCCATCCGGCCGGCCATCACGGAAGCGTTCGTCCGACGGGTGGGTGACCGTCTAGAAGGCGCCCCGCGACGAGACGACGGCCCTGACGGTGCGCGCGCCGATGCTGATGTCGTCGGCGAGCCGCCAGTTGTCGGTGTAGCGGACGTCGAGGCGGATCGTCGAGTCGTAGCTCAGGTCTGCCCGTCCGCTGACCTGGCTCAGACCGGTCAGTCCGGGTCGCACCGCGAGCCGGCGTCGGGCCAGCTCGTCGTACTGCCGGACCTCCTCGGGCAGCGCGGGGCGCGGCCCGACCAGGGCCATGTCACCCCGGAGCACGTTGATCAGCTGCGGCAGCTCGTCGAGCGACGTACGCCGGAGCACGCGGCCGACGCGGGTCACCCTCGGGTCCACCCGCATCTTGAACAGGACACCGTCACGCTCGTTGAGTGCTGCGAGCCCGGCCCGCTGGCCGTGGGCGCCGTCGCTCATGCTGCGCAGTTTGAACATCGTGAACGGGGTGCCGTCCTGGCCGACCCGGGTCTGACGGAAGAACCCGGGACCGCGCGACTCCAGCCGCACCAGGAGCGCGAGCGCGAGGATCAGGGGGCTGAGCACGATCAGCAGCACCAGGGCGGCCAGCCGGTCCATGATGTTCTTGACCGCGCGGACGAACAGCGAGGGCCGCCCAGGCGCCACGTGCACGAGCGTGGTGCCCGCGAACTGGGTGGTCTGGATCCGGTGCGGCGCCACGCAGTCCAGGACGCTGAGCAGGGCCAGGCTGGTGTCGGAGTCCTCCAGCGCCCACGACATCCGGCGCATCAAGGCAGAGTCGACACCGGACCCGGCCAGCACCACGGCGAGCTCCGCCTGCCGATCGGAGACCTGCTCCGCGAGCTGCTCCACATCGGCGACCAGCGGGACGCCGAACAGCTCGGTGGACGTCTCGGGATCCTCGCCGTCCACGGGGAGACGGAGGGCACCGACGACCTCGATGCGCTTGCTGCCGGCCCACAGCGTCGCGGTCCGGGCGATGGACTCGGCGCTCCCGATCAACATGACCCGGACCCGCCCCGCCGCCTGGCGCCGCACCACGGTGGCCAGCACCGCCGCCCCGGTGGCACCACCGATCATCACGGTGGTGTCCCGCAGCAGGGCAGTCTCGAGAAGCCCCGCCTGGGCTGTGAAGGCCAGCAGGGCCACGGGAATCGCCATCTCGCGAACGATTCGGCCCAGGTGCGGCAGGCCCTGCCGGGTGACCTGACGACCGGAGTGGTAGAGGGTGACCAGCACGAGCACGAGTGCCGCTGCCACCACCCACGACGAGGTGTGCCGGATCCATCCGATGCCGACCATCACCGACGCCACCAGTGCGATCTCCAGCAGCAGCGCGGCTTCAGCCGACTGACGCCGAGGAACCCGGCTCGTCGTGGCGTGCGTGCTCTCTGTCCCGAGAGATGCTGCTACCTGGCCATCGGCCAGGTAGTCGTGGTCCCCCCGTCGTGGCCGCACCAGATTCACACTGGCTTGCGGCTGCGTCCCCGCCATGCTGCTCTCCCCGCGCTTTGGCCCCCCGGGCTCCTGCCCTCGCCCCCTCGGCGATGGTTGGCGTCCTAGCACCAGACCCGTTGGTGCTGATCTGTGATGCTAGGTCTCGGGGCTCAAGGAGCGCCGCCCCAGACGGCAGATACCGGGGGGCGCCTAGTCAGTTCGGGTCAACCTTGGATGACGCGTCGGCTCCCGAAAACCATCAGTTCAGGAGTTGAAGCGCGACTGGGTCTTCTCGAGCCCGTCGCTGATCAACGACTCGACCGCGTCAGCCGCATCGCCGATCTGGAACGGGAGCTCCTTGCGCTCGACCGCGGAGTAGTTGGAGAGCACGAACTCGGCCACCGGTTGACGCCCGTGCGGCCGACCGATGCCGGCCCGAACCCGGTAGAAGTCGCCGGTGCCCAGCGAGGCCCGCATCGAGCGGAGCCCGTTGTGGCCGTTGTCGCCGCCCCCGAGCTTGACGCGCAGGGAGCCGAAGGGGAGGTCCAGCTCGTCGTGGAGGGCGATGATCCCCTCGGGCGGGACGCCGTAGAAGTTGGCGATCGTCGAGACGGGACCCCCGGACTCGTTCATGTAGCCCCGTCCGCGCATGAGCACCACCCGTGGTCCGGGCGCCCCGGGCATCGTCAGCCGTCCCTCGACCACCTCGGCGCGGCCGGACTTGTGGGCGCGCCAGTGCGGGCCCTTCGGGGCGGAGCCCATCCTGGAGGCGAGCTCGTCGGCCACCAGATAGCCGATGTTGTGCCGGTGCCCGGAATAGGTCGGGCCGGGATTGCCCAGCCCGACCACGAGCCACAGGTCCTGTGGTGGTGCGGTCATGGCAGCAGTATCCCGGCCCGTCCGTGGTAGGTGCCGGCGCCCCGCGGGGAGCCGGCCCTACCGGTGCTCACTCGTCGGAGGAACCCTCGTCGGCGGCGTCGTCGCCCCCGGCGGACTCGCCCCCGGCGGGCTCGGTCTCGCCAGCGGCGATGTCCTCGTCGGACTCCTCGCGCTCGATGCCGGCCTCGGCCTCGGCCTCCTCCAGCTCGGCCTCGACCTCCTCGGCGGTGGGCGCGTTGGTGATGTTGACGATCAGGATCTCCGGGTCGGTGAGCAGCAGGCTGCCCTCCGGGAGGTCCAGGTCGGAGGCGTGGATCTGGGTGCCGATGGCCGCGCCCGCGATCGAGAACTCGATGTACTCGGGGATGTGCGTGGCCTCGGCCTCGACCGACACCACGGAGTTCTCGAGGACGACCAGCGTCTCGGGGGCCGCGTCGCCGACCAGGTGGACGGGGATGTCGACGGTGACCTTCTCGCCCTTGCGGACGGCCACGAAGTCGATGTGCTCGAGGTGCCGGCGGATCGGGTCGACCTGGACCTGCTTGGTCAGCGCGAGCTGCGTGGTGCCTTCGACATCGAGCTCGAGCAGCGCGTTGGACCCGCCGTGCTTGAGCGCCATCATCGTCGCGTGACCGGGCAGGGTGATGTGGATGGGGTCGTTGCCGTGACCGTAGATGACGGCGGGAACCTTGTCCGCGCGGCGGATCCGGCGGGCGGCGCCCTTGCCGAACTCGGTGCGGGACTCGGCGGCGATCTTCTCGGCTGCCATGGTGGCTATCTCCTCGTTGCGTGCGTCGAATGGGTGTCAGCGTCAGTGGCTGCCTCGCGACGGGTCCGCGGTTCCCGCCGGGCGCGGAGACGACGAACGCCGCGCGATCGGGGTCGGCGCGGCGCAGGTGGTTCTGGCCGGCCCAGTCGATCACGGACACCCGACGTCTGACGCGGGCTCCCTCGCCGAGGCAACTGCACGATCCTAGCCGCGCAGCCCGGGACAGGCGAATCCGTGGTCCTGGCCCGTCAGGCCCAGGGGTCGGTGATCTCGCGCAGGGACGTGAGCGCGTCCTGCAGGGCAGCCATCCGCTCGGCTCCGAGGTGCTCCTCCCACTCACGGGCGATCTCGCGCTCGACCTTGCGGGCGGCGCGTTGGGCCTCGCGACCACGGGGCGCGATCCGCACCAGCCGGGCCCGCGCGTCCGTCGGGTCGGGGACCCGCTCGGCGTACCCCGCCCGCTCGAGCTGGTCGACCAGGAACCCCGCGGTCTGCTTGGTGATCTGGGCCTGTTCGGCGAGATCGGTGAGTCTCGTGCCGTTCTCCCCCACGCGCGCCATCACCCGACCCCGCGCGGCGGAGACCTCGAACCCGGCGTCGGCAAGGGACTGCCGGACCCGCGTCTCGACGTACCGCGCGGCGATGAACATCAGCAGCGCCGGGTGCAGATCGGCCATGGGTTCCCCTTGACAGTGTGGTCAGATTGACTGACTATTTTTACAGGCTACTACCGAAGGTCGACCCATGGACCGAGACCGGATCTGGGAGCACATCCACACCGAACGAACGGTGCTGTCCGAGACCCTGGCCGGCCTGACCGGGGCGCAATGGGCCCACGAGACCCTGTGTCCGGGGTGGACCGTCCACGACATCGCCGCTCACGTGATCTCGACGCCGCAGATCGGCTGGCGCGAGATGCCGGTGATGGCGGGACGCAACCTCGGCCGGGGCTACAACACGATGATCTTCCGCGAGGTCAAGCGGCTCGGTGCGCGCGAGACCCGGGAGTCGATCCTCGCCGACTTCGCGACCTACGCGACCTCGACCCACCACGTGCCGACGACGACGTCGGTGGAGCCGCTGATCGACGCGCTCGTGCACCACCAGGACATCGTGCGCCCCCTCGGGCTGCGCCGAGACATGCACCCCGAGGCGGCCGCCGTCGCCGCGGACCGGTGCCGTCTGCTGGCCTGGCTGATGGGGAGCCGACGGCTGGTACGCCGGACCCGCATGGTGGCCACCGACATCGACTGGACACGGGGGACCGGGCCCAGGCTGGAGGCACCCATGCAGGAGCTCCTCATGCTGTGCGCCGGCCGGGCCGCCGACCCCAGCCTGGTGTCCGGCGACGGGCTCGAGCTGCTCGCTCCGTGACGTCGTGGCCCGAGGGTCAGGCGTGGCCGTCGAACATGGAGGTGACCGAGCCGTCCTCGAAGACCTCGCGGATGGCGCGCGCGACCAGCGGTGCGATCGACAGGCAGGTCAGCTTGTCGAACTTGCGGTCGTCGCTGATCGGCAGGGTGTTCGTGACCACGATCTCGGTGGCCGGGCTGTTCTTGAGCCGATCCACCGCCGGCTCGGACAGGATCGCGTGGGTCGCGGCGATGATCACTCCTGCCGCGCCCTCCTCCATCAGCGCATCGGCGGCCTTCACGATGGTTCCGCCCGTGTCGATCATGTCGTCGACCAGCACACACATGCGGCCGGCGACCTCACCCACGACACGGTTGGCGACGGTCTCGTTGGGCCGGTCGGTGCGCCGGGTCTTGTGGATGAAGGCCAACGGGGCTCCGCCGAGGCGCGCGGACCAGCGCTCCGCGACCTTGATCCGACCCGCGTCGGGCGAGACCACGGCGAGTCGCTCGTCGCCGTACTTGGCCTTGACGTAGTCCGCGAGGATCGGCATCGCCATCAGGTGGTCGACCGGGCCGTCGAAGAAGCCCTGGATCTGGTCGGCGTGCAGGTCGACGGCAATCAGCCGGTCGGCGCCCGCGGTCTTGAACAGGTCGGCCATCAGCCGCGCGGAGATCGGCTCGCGGCCGCGGTGCTTCTTGTCCTGGCGGGCGTAGCCGTAGAACGGCATCACCACGGTGATCCGCTTGGCGCTCGCCCGCTTCAGGGCGTCGACCATGATCAGGTGCTCCATGATCCACTCGTTGATCGGAGCGGTGTGGCTCTGGAGCACGAAGGCGTCGCAGCCGCGCACCGACTCCTCGTAGCGGACGTAGATCTCGGAGTTCGCGAACTCGTACATCGACGACGGCACCAGGCCGCTGCCGAGCAGCTCGGAGACCTCGCGTGCCAGATCCGGGTGCGCCCGGCCACTGAAGACCATCAGGTTCTTCTCGGTGGTCCGCTTCATACCGCTCACGCCCGATGCTCCTCGTGGTGGGGCTGTGCCTGTATCGCCCGGTGGTCCGATTGTGCCCCGCTGGGGCCGACTCCGGCGAATCGGGTCACCTGTCGGGAGACTGGTCGCCCGGGACCGCCTTGCGACGACGCTCCCGGGCCTCGATGTTGCGCTGCGGACCGCTCGAAACCGCCAGCGCACCGGGGGGTACGTCGCGGCGTACGGTCGTGCCGCCGCCGGTCGCCGAGTCGTCCCCGATCTCGACGGGGGCCACGAACGTGTTGTTGGCTCCGGTCTTGACCCGATCCCCCACGCGGGTGCGGTGCTTCTTCTCCCCGTCGTAGTTGGCGAAGATGGTGCCGGCGCCGATATTGGTGCCGGCGCCGATCTCAGCGTCGCCGACGTAGGACAGGTGCGGGACCTTGGAGCCCACGCCGATCTGGGCGTTCTTGGTCTCCACGAAGGCGCCGATCTTGCCGCCGGCGCCGAGCCGGGTGCCGGGGCGCAGGTAGGAGAACGGACCGACGGTCGCGCCCTCCCCGATCACCGCGAGCTCCGCATGGGCACGCACCACCCGCGCTCCCGCACCGACCTCGCAGTCCTTGAGCGTCGTGTCCGGTCCGACCACGGCGTCCTCGCCGACGACGGTCGCGCCGAGCAGCTGGGTGCCGGGCAGGATCGTCACATCGGGCGCCAGCACCACGTCGGCATCCAGCCAGGTGGTCTCGGGATCCATCACGGTGACGCCGTCCCTCATCCACTGCGTGACGATGCGGCGGTTCAGCTCCCGGCCGAGCGCGGCCAGCTGGACGCGGTCGTTGGCACCCTCGGTCTGCATCACGTCCTCGACCGCGAAGGCGCCGACGGTCAGGCCGTCGGCCCGCGCGATGCCGACGGTGTCGGTGAGGTAGTACTCGCCCTTGGCGTTGTCGTTGCCGACCCGGCCCAGGGCCTCGGCCAGGAAGGTGCCGTCGAACGCGAGGATCCCGGAGTTGATCTCGGCGATCTCGCGCTGCTCCGGCGTCGCGTCCTTCTCCTCCACGATGCCCTCGACGTCACCCTCCGCGTTGCGGACGATCCGCCCGTAGCCGAACGGGTTCGCGACCTCGCCGGACAGGATGCTGACCGCCCGCTGCGCCGCGTCGTGCTCCTCGGCGAACGCGCGCAGGCTCTCGCCGCGCAGCAGCGGGGTGTCACCGGTGACCACGACGACGGTGCCGGTGATGGGACCGCCCAGCGCCTCGAGGGCGACCCGGACGGCGTGCCCGGTGCCGTCCTGCGTCTCCTGGACCGCGAGCACCACGCCGGGCACCAGCTCCTGGATGTGCGGCCCGACCTGCTCGCGTTGGGTGCCGACCACGGCGACGACGCGCTCGGGCTCCATCGCTCGCACCGCGGTGAGCACGTGGCCGATCATGCTGCGCCCACCCACCCGGTGCAGGACCTTCATGGTCTTGGACTTCATCCTGGTGCCACCGCCGGCGGCGAGGACCACGACCGTCAGGTTGCTTGCCACAGAGTTCCTCCGTCTTCGAGCCGAGCTCCCCGGGTAGGAGTCGAACCTACGTCGCTAGTCCTGATTCAAAGTCAGGCGGGCCCTGCCGGCAGACCAACCGGGGATAGGCGTCCAAGGGTAGGGCCCGCGCGTCGGGGCGGCATCGAGACCCGACCTTCCCGTTGAGTCGCGGCCGCCACCCCGTTCGTTCGCGCCTCCCACCCGGCCTGCGGGCGCCAGCCGCGAGTCGACCGGGTGCGCGGCACGACTCAACGGGGTACGAGACGCGACTCAACGGACTAGGGTCCGTGGACATGGACCTGCCTGTGATGCCGCCGGTGCAGCCGATGCTGGCCAAGCCGGTGAAGGGGATCCCCGATCCGGAGAAGTTCGGGGGCCTGTCGTTCGAGCCGAAGTGGGACGGGTTCCGCTGCCTGCTGTTCAAGGACGGCGACGAGGTCGAGCTGGCCTCACGCAACACCAAGCCGCTGACGCGGTACTTCCCGGAGGTGGTGGCGGCCGCGCGCGAGCAGCTGCCGCAGCGGTGCGTCCTCGACGGCGAGCTGTTCGTCGCCCTGGGCGCGGTCGGCGAGGCACGCCTGCGGTTCGAGACGCTCCAGGAGCGGATCCATCCCGCCGAGTCACGGATCACCATGCTGGCGGAGAAGACGCCCGCGTCGTACGTCGCCTTCGACCTGCTCGCGCTCGGTGACGCGTCCTTCGTGGACCGGCCGTTCGCCGAGCGGCGGGCGGCGATGGAGGAGACGCTGGCCGACCTCGACGGCCCGTGCCACCTGACCCGCACCACCACCGACCCGGCTGAGGCCGAGCAGTGGTTCACCCGGTTCGAAGGGGCCGGACTGGACGGCGTCATCGCCAAGCCGCTGGGGGCGAGGTACCAGGAGAACGCCCGCACCATGCTCAAGATCAAGCACTCCCGCACCGCCGACGTGGTGCTGTGCGGCTACCGCGAGCACAAGACCTCGACCCCCGAGACGCCGCTGCTCGGCTCCCTCCTGCTCGGCCTGTACGCCGACGGGAAGCTGCAGCACATCGGCGTCTCGGCCTCCTTCACGGCCGTCCGGCGAGCCGAGCTGATCGCCGAGCTGCGCCCCCTGGTCTGCGACATCGCCGACCACCCCTGGGGCGAGTGGACGGACTGGGCGATCGCCAACCCCGACCGGGTGCCGGGCACCCAGAGCCGCTGGAGCCAGGGCAAGGACCTCTCGTTCACGCCGCTGCGTCCCGAGCGGGTGCTCGAGGTCGGCTACGACCACATGGAGGGCCGCCGCTTCCGGCACACCGCCCAGTTCAAGCGGTGGCGTCCGGACCGGGAGCCCGAATCCTGCGGATACGAGCAGTTGGAGGAGCCTTCGGGCTACGACCTCGCTAAGATTTTGAGTATCCGGTGAGCCCCGGTACCGAGGCGATCGAGATGGGTGACGAGATGGATGACGAACTGGGCGCGGTCACGGCCGAGGCCGTGACCGGCGACTACGACGTGGTGCTCCTGGTGGAGCAGGCACTCTCCCCCGACGACGCGCGGCAGGTCACCGACCTGCACAAGGGCCTCGACGAGCCGGTGACCTATCACGTGCTGCTGCCGGTCGAGGACGCCGCGGCCCGCGTCGAGGCAGCGATGGGCTCGCTGGCCGCCGGCGAGGTGATGGCCTCTCCGGCGATGGTGATGAACGAGGTCGACCTCGACGAGGTCCGCAAGGACTGCCTGGAGCGGTCGCAGCGCGACCTGGCGCTCACCCTCGCGCGGCTGAGGGCGGTCGGCGGCCGGGTCGAGGGTCGGGTCGTCCACGAGCACCCCATCGATGCGCTCGCGTCCTCGGTCGCAGCGACCGACGGCCGCGAGGCGATCATCCTCACCCGACCGCACGTGGTCGCGGAGTTCTTCCACCTCGACTGGACCTCCCGCGCGCGGCGCCGGATCGGCGTACCGGTCCTGCACCTGCTCGAGCACGAGACCTTCGAGGAGCAGTCAGGTGGCGGCGAGGGCGTCACCGGGCTCTGACGTCCCTGGACGGCGGCCGGCAGCGCCCGCCGCGCACCGCCTTCGTCCTGGGCGGCGGCGGGGTCCTCGGAGCCGTCGAGATCGGCATGGTCCGCGCCCTGCTCGAGCGCGACATCCGCCCCGACCTGGTGCTGGGCACCTCGGTCGGCGCGCTGAACGGCGTGGTGCTCGCCAGCGACCCGTCGATCTCGGCGGTCGACGCCCTCGAGGACCTCTGGCGTGCCGTCACCGAGAGCCGCGACCTCTATGCCGACGGTCCGTTCAAGCAGGCCCGGCGGGCGCTGAGCACGGGAACGCACCTGCACTCGGCCGCGCCGCTGCGGCGGCGGCTGGACGAGCGCTTCGGCACCAGCACCTTCGCGGACCTCGACGTCGAGTTCCAGTGCTGCGCGGCCAGCATCGAACGTGCCGCCGAGCACTGGTTCACCAGCGGCCCGGTCGTAGAGGCGGTGATGGCGAGCGCCGCCGTACCCGGCCTGCTGCCGCCCGCGAGGATCGGCGGCGAGCACTACCTCGACGGTGGGATCGTCAACTCGATCCCGGTCGGTCGGGCCGCGGCCGAGGGGGCGACGCGGATCTTCGTGCTCCAGGTCGGCCGGGTGAACCGGCCCCTCACGGTCCCGCGCCGCCCGTGGGAGGTGGCCCGGGTGTCCTTCGAGATCGCGCGCCGGCACCGGTTCCATCGGGAGATGGCCGAGCTGCCCGACCACGTCGAGGCGCACGTGCTGCCGGTGGGCGGGTCCGGGCCCGACGACGCCCCGCTCGGCGCCCGCGACTTCGCGCGGGTGCGGGAGCGGATCGCCGAGGCGCACGAGGCCAGCAGCGGCTACCTCGCGGAGCACCTCTGATGCCTCCCCTGCTCGCTGCGGTCGTACGCCGCGCGGTGCTGGCCCCGGCGCTCATCGCGCTGACCACCGCACTGTGGGTGGCGGCGCCACTGTGGCTGATCGGTGCGGGGATCGCCTCGGCGTTCGTGCCCGGCTGGCTGCGCCCGGTGCGGCTGGTCTGGGTGGTCGTGGTGCACCTGACGCTGGAGAGCCTGATCCTGATCGAGCTGTTCGGGCTGTGGATCGCCAGCGGGTTCGGGCTCTTCATCAGGAGGCCGTACTTCCAACGGATCCACTACGACCTCGTGCAGGCCTACCTCGTCATCTTCATGCGCGAGGCGCGGCGGGTCCTCCGGCTCAAGATCGAGACGGTCGGGCCGACACCGGAGGCGTTCCCCGGGGACCCGCTGCTGGTCTGCAGCCGGCACGCCGGACCCGGCGACTCGTTCATCCTCATGTACGCCCTGATGCACTGGTACGGCCGCGAGCCGCGCGTCGTCCTCAAGGACACCCTGGCGTGGGATCCGGCCATCGGGATCATGCTGCACCGGCTGCCCGCGCGGTTCATCCAGCCGAACCCCGGGGCCGGCGAGGGCATCGAGTCGCAGATCGCGGAGATGGCCCGTGACCTCGACGGGAACGACGCGTTCGTGATCTTCCCGGAGGGCGGCAACTTCACCCCGGCCCGGCGCGAGAAGGGCATCCAGCGGCTGCGGGGGCTCGGCATGGAGCGGATGGCCCAGCGGGCGGAGCGGATGAGGCACGTGCTGGCCCCCCGGCCCGGTGGCCTGGTCGCCGCGCTCGAGGCGGCACCCGAGGCCGACGTACTCCTGGTGGCCCACACCGGCCTCGACCACGTGCTGACGATCCGCGACGTGTGGCACGCCCTGCCGATGGACAAGCAGATCACGATGCGCTGGTGGCGGGTGCCGCGCACGGAGATCCCGGCCGGCCGCGAGGCGCAGGTCGAGTGGCTCTTCGACTGGTGGGCGCGCATCGACGACTGGGTCGAGCAGCACCAGCCGGTCGAGCTGCCGCGGCCACGTTCGACATCGTCGCGTGCTGGGTAGGAGGGGACTCGTGACCCAGCATCCTCCTCCCCCGGACCAGCCCCCCGCCGTCCCGTCGTCCCCGTCGTCCCCGTCGTCGCTGCCCGGCTTTCCGGCCGCGGGCGGCTGGGGTGCCGGCAACGCCGACCAGATGCGCCCTCGGCCCCGCCGCTCCCTGGCCTCGGCACTCGTCGCGCTCACCGGCTGGGCCGCACTCACCTTCCTCGCGGCGTACGGCGTCGGCTGGGTGCTGCTGAGCGTGCTCGACGCCCTGACCGAGAGCGCGAACAACACCGACCGGGGCCCCGACGACACCCTGAGTGCCGCGCAGGTGGCCGGCTACGCGGCCGTGTTCGCCCTCATCGTCTTCGCCCTGCACTGGGTGGTCGGGGCACTCCTGTTGATCCTCCTCCGGATCGGCGAGGGCTACGCCTCGTGGAGCCCGCTCGTCCAGGGTCTGCTGGCGTGGGTGGTGGCGGCGCCGGTCGCTGTGATCCTGCTCATCCTCGTCGGCTCCCTGGCAGGGAATTGGTGACGCGGTGCCCGGACATGCAAGAGTCCTTGTGGGGTACGACCCCTGACAGCCCCTGACAGCGCGGCCCGGCCGCGCAGCCACCCAGATCGAGAGGCACCATCATGCAGATCCTCGGACTCATCGTCATCGGACTGGTCATCGGCGCGATCGCGCGCCTGATCAAGCCCGGCCGCCAGAAGCTCGGCCTGCTCTGGACGCTCCTGCTCGGCCTCGCCGGCGCGCTGATCGGCGGCATCATCGCCAGCGCCCTCGGCACCGGCGACATCTTCGAGCTGAACATCCTCGGCTTCATCGTCGCGGTGATCGCGGCGTTCCTGCTGATCGGCGTCGCCGAGGCGGGTGCCGGCCGCAAGAAGGTCTGACACGCGCAAGCAGACGATGAAGGATCCCCGGCACCTGGTGCCGGGGATTCTTCACTGTTCGGCTCGGGCGCTGCCGAGCTCGACGACGATGTCGAGGTGGCCGGCGTGCCGGGCGTACTCGTGCACCACGTGCTGGCAGATCCAGCGCAGCGTCGGCGGATCCTCCGCGAACCGTCCGCCGGGCGAGGCCGGCGCGTCCATCGCGAAGTCGCGCAGCACCGACCGGGTCCGGGCCCCGACCGCTTCCAGGTCCGCGGCCAGGGACTCCGCGCTCACCCCGTCGGGCACCTGCCACCGCGCCGCCGGGTCGCCGCGCTCGTGCTCCCAGGGCTCGTCGACGGTCCAGTCGCCCCACGGTCGCGGCACCTGCTCGCCGAGAAAGCCCCAGACGAACCAGCGCCGTTCCATGTGCAGCACGTGGCTGAGCAGCTCCAGCGCCGTCCAGCCCGACGGGACCCGACTGGTCCGCTGCTCGTCGACGGCGAGACCGGTCACGCCGGCCGCGATCGTGGCGCGGTAGAAGTCGAGGTACGCCGACCAGTGCGCCGCCTCGCCGCCGAGATCGCCGTGCGGCTCCTCCGGCTGGTTCACTCGTCAGCTCCGCGATCGGGAATGCGCTGGCCGTCGGCGTCCCAGTGCGCCTCGACCTTCTTCGACGGCTGCACCCGTGGCGGCTCGCCCGGCATCTTGGGGTAGTCCGGCGGGAAGTTCAGCTCGCCCCCGGGCAGCTCCTCCCACAGGCGCAGCAGCGGGTCGAGGGAGTAGGCCACGTCGTCGATGGCCGCCCACGGGTCGCCGTCGGCCATCCGGTCGGGGACCGTGAAGAGGTTGTAGTCCCTGGGGTCGGTGACCCCGGCGAGCTCGTCCCAGGTCATCGGCGTCGAGACCGGAGCACCCAGCTGGGGCCGCAGGGAGTAGGCCGAGGCGATGGTGCGGTCACGGTTGTTCTGGTTGTAGTCGACGAAGATCCGCTCCCCGCGCTCCTCCTTCCACCAGGCGACCGTCACGCCGTCGTCGCGCCGGGCCAGCTCGCGACCGAACCCGATCGCCGCGTGCCGGAGGTCGGTGAACTCCCAGCGGGGCTCGATCCGGACGTAGATGTGCACGCCCCGGTTGCCCGACGTCTTGGGGTAGCCGACCAGGCCGAGCTCCTCCAGCAGCTCCTTCGCGACCCCGGCGACCCGCACCGCGTCGGAGAACGACGTCCCGGGCTGCGGGTCGAGGTCGATGCGCAGCTCGTCGGGGTGGTCGACGTCGGCACGACGCACCGGCCAGGGGTGGAAGGTGAGCGTCCCCATGTGGGCGCACCAGACAGGCACCGCGATCTCCGTCGGGCAGATCTCCTCGGCCGTCCGGCCGGACGGGAAGGTGACCTCGACGGTCTCGAGGAAGTCGGGCGCGCCCTTGGGCACCCGCTTCTGGTAGAACGCGTCGGCGTTGCGGTCCTGCGGTCCGGTGGCCAGTCGCATGCCCTCGCGGACGCCGGAGGTCCAGCGCTCGAGCGCGGTCGGCCGGTCGCGGAGCGCTCGCATCAGCCCGTCGTCGACGGAGGCGACGTACTCGGCCACCATCAGCTTGGTGACCTCGGGCGTCCGGTCGGTCTTCTCGTAGATCACCCGGTCCGGGCTGGACACGCGCACGGCGCGGCCCCCGGCGTCGACCTCGGCAGCAGCGGGCTTGGCCATGGCGCCACCGTAGTGGGTGTGTCTCCGGGCCGGGAGCGGATATCCAGCCGACAGGCGGCGGTCGGTCGCCGTACATTGGCGGCCGTGACACCTCCCGACCCGCAGCCCGACCTGACGTTCGCCATCCTCGATCCGCACCAGGAGGCCGGCCGTGAGGGCGAGCTGCTCCGCGGCTGGGGAGACGCGATGTCCCGCGGGTTCCACGGCGGCCGCGTCGACGATGCCATGCGGGCGATCTGGCTGCGGCACCTTCGTGCCGACGCGGTCGTGCTCCGGGGGGTGTGGCAGGCCCGACCGGTGCTCGGCGCCGGCACCATCCCGGTCGCCACCTTCGCCAGCTTCGACAAGACGCTCAACGTCGGGGACCGGCAGCTCCCCCTGCGGATGATCACCGATGTCACGGTCAGCCCCACCCACCGGCGCCGTGGCCTGATGCGCCGACTGATGACCGAGGACCTGCAGGACGCGGTCGACCAGGGGGTCCCGGTGGCAGCCCTCACCGCGTCGGAGGGTTCGATCTACGGCAGGTTCGGCTTCGGTCTGGCCACCCACGCCCGGCACCTCGAGGTCGACACCGCCCGCTTCGGGCTGCGGGAGCTCCCGGACGCGGGCCGCGTGGAGCTGGTGGAGCCGGACGAGGCGTGGCCCGCCGTGACCGAGGTGTTCACGCGCTTCCACGCACAGACCCGCGGGTCGGTCGAGCGGCCGGAGTTCTACCGCACGATCCTGACCGGCGCACTCCGCTGGGAGGACCGGGGGCCCGACCACAAGCTGCGGGCCGCCGTGCACCTCGATGCCGGTGGCCGCGCCGACGGCTACGTGCTGTTCCGGCACGTCGGTGAGCAGGACGGCCGCGCCACCGTCGACGTGGTCGACCTCGCTTGGGTGAGCTCCACCGCCTACCTGCGGCTGTGGCGGTTCCTCGCCGACCTGGACCTCGTGCAGCGGGTCCGGTGGCGCCGGGCCCCGGTCGCGGACCCGCTGGAGTGGGCGCTGGTCGACCCGTTCGCGGTGCGCGTGACCCGGGTCGAGGACATGCTCTGGGTCCGGGTGCTCGACGTGGTCGCGGCGCTGGAGGCCCGGCCGTGGGGCCGAGACGGGGAGGTGGTGCTGGAGGTGGAGGACCCGCTCGGGCACGCCGCCGGGCGCTTCCGGGTCACCACCTCCGGTGGACGGGCGCAGGTCGCCCGCACCGACGACGCGGCGGGGGTCCGGCTCGCGGCGGACACGCTCGGCTCGCTCTACCTCGGTGGTGTCGACGCCACCACCCTGCGAGACGCCGGTCGACTGGTCGGCGACGAGCCGGCGGTCGCCACCTGGGCCGCCATGACGGCCGGCGGCGCGTCGCCGTACTGCATCACCGGCTTCTGACCGCTCCCTCGACCGGTGGCGACCCCCGACGCCACCGCCCGACCGGGGTCAGCCGGCCTGTCGCGCGCCCACGACCGAGTTCGGCTGGAACGTCGGTCGGGGGTCGGCGTCGTCGCGGGCGGGGCGGACGAACTCGAACCCGCCGGTGGTCACCAGATGCCAGGTCGCCGGGACGTCGTCCTGCCCGAAAACCGGCTCGGTCACCTCGGCGTACGCCGTGACCAGGGCCTGAGCGCACTCCCGGTGCAGCGGAGGGAGGTGGAAGGCGTTGCGGCCCACCTCGCGGGCCGTCCCGATCAGCACCAGCGGCCGCCCGAGGCCGGAGCCGCAGGCGGCACAGACCCGGCTCAGCGCGCACTGGGTGACCCGGCGCCGGTCGAGCTCCCGGACCGACGGCGACGGGGCGTCGGGGTCGGCGTACGGGTCGGGGCTGCCGCAGGCGAACGGCACCGGCACGTCGAGCGCGGCGTCCCGGGGCAGCTCCGCGAAGGCGCGGGGTGCGGCGTCCATCAGCGCGCGCTCCGCTCGCCCGGGCTGCGCGACCAGCCGCCGAGCTCGCGCCGGCGGGGCTGCCGCTCGGCGTCGGATCGGCGCTTGCGGTCGCGGGCCGGCTCGTCGGCGGTGTCGGAGCGCTGCGGCGGCGCCGGGTCGTCGCTGGAGGTCAGGTGGTTCGGCAGCGACAGCTTCATGATCGTGCGCAGCGCCTGGCCGTACTGCCGGTGCAGCGGGCCGGTCGTGTAGGGGATGTCGTACTTGTCGCAGAGGGCGCGGACCCGGACCGCGATCTCCGGGTAGCGGTTGCTGGGCAGGTCGGGGAAGAGGTGGTGCTCGATCTGGAAGCCGAGGCTGCCGCTGAGGATGTGCAGGGTGCGGCCGCCCTCGAAGTTCGCGGAGCCGAGCATCTGGCGGAGGTACCACTCCGCGCGGGTCTCGTCCTCGAGCTCCTCCTCGGTGAAGTGCAGCGCCCCGTCGGGGAAGTGGCCGCAGAAGATGATCATGTAGGACCACAGGTTGCGGCTCAGGTTGGCGGTTGCGTTCGCGGCGACCGTGCCCTTCCAGCTCCGGCCGCTGAGCGCCGGGTAGACCACGTAGTCCTTGAGGATCTGGTTGCGGCCCTTGCGCACGATCTGGCGCAGCTGCCGCTTCATCTCCTTCGGGTCCTTCTCGCCCTTGCGGATCCGCTCCAGGTCGAGGTCGTGCAGGGCCACGCCCCACTGGAAGAGCGAGGCGAGCAGCGCGTTGTAGACCGGCTGCCCGAGGTAGAACGGGTGCCACTTCTGCTCCCGCGCCATCCGGAGGATCCCGTAGCCGATGTCGTTGTCGTGGCCGAGGACGTTGGTGAACTGGTGGTGCACGTAGTTGTGCGAGTGCTTCCACTGCTCGGCCGGCTGAGCGGTGTCCCACTCCCAGTTGGAGGAGTGGATCTCGGGGTCGTTCATCCAGTCCCACTGGCCGTGCATGACGTTGTGGCCGATCTCCATGTTCTCGAGGATCTTGGCCAGGCCGAGCATCGCGGTGCCGGCCACCAGGGCGGGCTTGCGGGCCCTCCTGCTGTGCGCCCCGGCGAACAAGGCCGCCCGGCCGGCGGCCGCGAGGCCGCGCTGGACCTTGATCATCCGGTTGATGTACGCCGCGTCCTCGGCGTTGCGGGACTCCTCGATCTCGGCACGGATCGCGTCGAGCTCGCGACCGAGCTGCTCCACCTCCTCCTCGCTGAGGTGGGTGTACTCCTTCACGTCTGCGATGGCCATCGCGTCTCCTGCCTTCGTCGGTTCGATGTGGGCGAGGCGGTCGCACGGCGACCTCCCGGGGTGAGTCAGATGTCGAACGTGCAGTCGCCCACCGGGGTGGTCACGCAGGTCTGCACCTGCTCGTTGGGCTGGCCGAACTCGTCGCCGCTGCGCAGGTCCCGGATGGTGCCGGAGACGAGGGTGAGGGTGCACGTGTGGCAGATCCCCATGCGACAGCCGTAGGGCATGCCGATGCCGGCCTTCTCGCCGGCCTCGAGCACCGTGGTGGCGCCGTCGACCTCGGCGGTCCTGCTGGAGTTGCGGAAGGTGATGGTGCCGCCCTCGCCGCCGTCCGCGCCGAGCTCGAGGGAGAACCGCTCGAGGTGCAGCCGCTCCTCGAGGTCGGCGCGGTCCCAGTGCTCCCCGACCGCGTCGAGCATCGGCCCCGGGCCGCAGGCCCACGTCTCCCGCTCGCGCCAGTCGGGGCAGAGGCCGTCGAGGTCCGCCAGGTCGAGCATCCCGTCCACGTCGGTGTGCAGCCGGTGCAGCGTGAGGCCGTCATGGCGGCTCTGGAGGTCGTCGAGCTCGGCGCGGAAGATCATCCGGTCCTCGGTCGGCGAGGAGTAGTGCATGACGACGTCCGGCATGGTGCCGCGGCGGTCGAGTGTGCGCAGCATCGCCATCACCGGGGTGATGCCGCTGCCGCCGACCAGGAAGAGCATCTTCGCCGGCGGCGGGTCGGGAAGCACGAAGTCACCCTCGGGCAGCGCCAGCCGCACGATGGTGCCGGGGGCGAGGCCGTTGACCAGATGCGCCGAGAGCAGGCCCTCGGGCATCGCCCGCACGGTGATCGCGATGGTGCGGCCGCTGCGTCTCGGCGGCGAGCTGATCGAGTAGGAGCGCCACTGGAACCTGCCCTCGACCTGCACGCCGATGCCGACGTACTGGCCGGGACGGTGGTCGTAGTGCCAGCCCCAGCCCGGCCGGATCACCAGGGTGGCGGCGTCCTCGGTCTCCGGGACGACCTTCTCCACCCGGCCGCGGAGCTCGCGCGAGCTCCACAGCGGGTTGACCAGCGACAGGTAGTCGTCGGGGTGCAGCGGGGTGGTCAGCTTGGAGCCGGCCCTGCGAACGCGCTCCCACGGGATCGTGCCTGCCGACATCGGGCCTCCGGTCTCTCGTTGACAAGGGTTCAGTGAACACATGTTTACTGACTCCGTCAACGCCCGAAAGGGTGGGAAGGTTACGGCCCGGCCCGGACCGACGCGGCCGTGAGCGGCCCGTAAGGAATGCCGGACCGCTGCCCGGGTGTTGGGTCGTACTGTGGAGAACATGTTCAAGAAGTCCGGCCACGACGCCGCCGCCGAGCAGAAGACCTACCCGGTCGCGAAGACCGACGAGGAGTGGCGCGAGGAGCTGAGTCCCGAGGAGTACGCCGTGCTCCGCAAGGCCGGCACCGAGCGCGCGTTCGCCGGTGAGTACACCGACACCGAGACCACCGGCGTCTACCGCTGCAAGGCGTGCCGGGCGGCGCTGTTCGAGTCCGACACCAAGTTCCACTCCGGGTGCGGCTGGCCGTCGTTCTACCAGCCGCTGACCGACACCGTGGACTACATCGAGGACAACACCCTCGGGATGAAGCGGGTCGAGGTGCGCTGTGCCAACTGCGGCTCGCACCTGGGCCACGTCTTCCCCGACGGCTACGGCACGCCCACCGGCGACCGCTTCTGCATCAACTCGATCTCGCTCACCCTGGAGCCCAAGGCCTGACCGACTCCCCCTGCGCCGAGGTGCGTGTTCTTGCGCGCCGAGGTGTGTGTTCTTGCGTCAGGGCAGGCGGGCGACGAGGTCCGCGATGTCGGCGCGGGCACCGGTGTAGAACGGCAGCTCCTCGCGGACGTGCCGGCGGGCGTCGGAGGCCCTGAGGTGCCGCATCAGGTCGACGATCCGGTGCAGCTCGTCGGCCTCGAACGCCAGCATCCACTCGTAGTCGCCGAGCGCGAAGCTGGCCACCGTGTTGGCGCGGACGTCGGCGAAGTCGCGGGCCATCTGACCGTGCTCGGCCAGCATCCGGCGGCGCTCGGAGTCCTCGAGGAGGTACCACTCGTAGGACCGCACGAACGGGTAGACGCAGATGTGCGCCCTCGGCTCCTCGTCGTTGAGGAACGCCGGGATGTGGCTCTTGTTGAACTCCGCGGGACGGTGCAGGGCCAGCTGCGACCAGACCGGCGCGAGCCGGCGACCGAACGCCGTACGCCGGAACGCGTGGTAGGCGCCCTGGAGCTGCTCCGAGGTCTCGGCGTGCCACCAGATCATCACGTCGGCGTCGGCGCGCAGCCCGGCGACGTCGTAGGTCCCGCGGACCACCACGTCGTCGGCGGCGAGCTTCTCGAACAGCGCCTCGACCTCCTGGGCCTCGGCGACGCGGTCGGCGTCGCCGATCAGGTGCTCGAGCCTGAACACCGACCACATCGTGTAGCGGATGGCGTCGTTCAGCTCGCGCGTGCGGGCGGCATTCGTAGTCATGCCTCCATTGTGCCGCGCGGTGTGTTCAGCACCGCGACCGCCTTCTGGGCCGAGGCGATGCAGGCAGGGATGCCGATGCCGTCGTACGCCGCTCCGCACACCGCGAGCCCGGGGACCCGGGCCACGTCGGCGCGGATCCGCGCCACCCGGTCGAGGTGGCCGACGGCGTACTGCGGCAGCGCGCCGCCCCAGCGCTGGACCAGGGTGTCGACCGGGGTGGCCGTCAGTCCGGTGGCGTCGGCCAGGTCGGCGAGAGAGGCGGCGACGAGCTCGTCGTCGGGGCGCTGGAGGGTGGCCTCCTCGCGGTGCCGGCCGAGCGAGGTGCGCAGGTGGACGACGCCCTCGGCCGCGCCGGCGGCCCGGACCCACCCCCACTTGGCGGCGCTGAACGTGGCGGCCTTGATCACCCGCCCGTCGACCGGTGGGACCAGGAAGCCGGAGCCGTCGGCGAGCGCGGCGACGCCCGCCACGTCGGCGCTCCGGAAGGCCAGGGTGACGATCGCCATCGAGGCGTAGTCGATCTCCGCGAGCGTCGACGCAGCGACCGGGGCGACCTCGCCGAGCAGCCGCGCGGTCGCGGCGGCCGGGGTGGCCAGCACCACCCGGTCGGCGGTCACCAGCTCAGCCGCAGCGGTCGGTCCGACCACCAGGGCGAAGCCGCCCTCGGTCGCCCTCCGCAGCTCACGCGCCGTGGTGTCGGAGCGGACCGTGAAGCCACCCCCGGCCGCCAGCGCTGCGGCCAGCCCTGCGACGCCGCCGACGAGACCGGCGAACACCGGCACGTCGACGGGCCCCGGCACGGCGGCGGCGGCGCGGACCAACGACGGGTCGCGGTCGAGCAGCGCCACCACCTGCGGGACGGTCGCCCGGGCCGACAGCGAGCGCGCGTGGCCGGCGTACACCCCGCCCAGGAGCGGCTCGACCAGCCGGTCGACGACCTCCTGGCCCAGCCGGGACGCGATCAGGTCGGTCACGGACACGTCCTCGTCCGGGGCCGGAGCCTCGACCTCGGCCCGGGCCCGGGCGACGCCCTCGTCGGAGAGCACCCCGAGGCCGGCCAGCTCGTCGAGGTCCGCGGGCACCCCCATCACCGAGCGGGGCAGCCGGCGCAGCGCGCCGCGGGTCCAGATCCGGGAGGAGACGGTGGCCGGGTGCACCAGGTCGAGGCCGAGTGACCGGGCCAGGTCGACCGCCTCGGGGCGGCGGTTGAGCATCGCCTCGGCTCCGACGTCCACGGTGACCCCGCCGACCTCGGCGCTCCGGAGCTTGCCGCCGACCGTGGCCGAGGCCTCGAGCAGGAGTACGTCGTCCCCGGCGGCGGCGAGCTCACGCGCGGCGGCCAGCCCGGCGATGCCCGCCCCGACGACGACGGTACGGCGCTGGGTCACCCCGCCAGCCTGCCAGACGCCCGCGCACTCACCCGCAAGACGTCATCCGTCCTGGCTGCCCCGGCGACCGGTTCGCATGACGTCCGCCGCGCGGAGTCAGAGCGGGTAGGACTGCACGAACTCGGTGAGCCGCTTGAGCTGGTCGGGGTCGGTGGAGGGGATCACGCCGTGGCCGAGGTTGAAGATGTGGCCCCGCGCGGCCCGGCCCGCCTCGATCACCTCGGCGGCCCGCTGGGTCATCACCTCGGTGGGCGCGAAGACCAGGGTCGGGTCGAGGTTGCCCTGCACGCTGCGCCCGCCGACCTGCGGGATCGCCTGCGCGAGGGGGGTGCGCCAGTCGACACCGACCACGTCGGCACCCGCCTCGCCCATCAGCGACAGCAGGTTGGAGGTGCCGACGCCGAAGTGGATCCGGGGCACCCCGAGCTCGCCGGCGGAGGCCAGCACCCGCGCGGAGTGCGGCATCACGTGGTCGCGGTAGTCGGCGGGGGTCAGCGCGCCGGCCCAGGAGTCGAAGAGCTGGACGGCGGAGGCCCCCGCCTCGACCTGGACCCGGAGGTACGCCGCCGCGATGCCGGCGATCTTGCGCATCAGGGCGTCCCAGACGTCCGGGGCGCCGAACATCATCGCCTTGGTCCGCGCGTGCTCCTTGGACGGCCCGCCCTCGACCAGGTAGGACGCCACCGTGAACGGCGCCCCGGCGAAGCCGATCAGCGGCGTGGCGCCGAGCTCGCCGACCAGCGCCCGCACCGCCTCGCTGATGTAGGAGACGTGGCCCGGCTCGAGGTCGGGGATCCGGGCGACGTCCTCGAGGGTGCGCACCGGCTCGGCCACCACCGGCCCGACTCCCGGCTTGATGTCCAGGTCGACACCGACCGCCTTGAGCGGCAGCACGATGTCGGAGAAGAAGATCGCCGCGTCGACCCCGTAGCGGCGCACCGGCTGCAGGGTGATCTCGGTGATCAGCGCCGGGTCCATGCAGGCGTCGAGCATGGCCACGCCCTCGCGGAGGGCGAGGTACTCCGGCAGCGACCGGCCGGCCTGGCGCATGTACCAGACCGGGGTGTGCGGCACCGACTCCCCGCGCGCGGCGCGGAGGAAGGTGGAGTCGGGCAGGCCGGGGTGCTGGTTCACGCGACGAATCCTCGCAGGTCAGGCGGCGTGGCGGGACGGCGGGCGCTGGGCCGCACGCCTAGTCTGACAAGCATGGTCGTCCGGCAAGAGACGCACCCGGGCACCGGCGCGGGCGCACAGCCAGAACCCTTCCGGGAGGCTGTCGCGAGCATGCGCACCGCCCGGATGCGACCCGAGGTGCTGTGCGAGGAGATGCCGGCGCCGCAGCGGATCGCTCCCTTCGCCAGCGCCCTCTCCGCGGACGTGACGGTGGACGAGACCGACGTCGGCACCGGCCGGATCATCCTGCTGCACGACCCGGCCGGCAACGACGCCTGGGAGGGCACGTTCCGCTGCGTCGCCTACGTCCGGGCCGAGATCGACCCCGAGCTGATCACCGACCCGATGCTCGCCGCGGTGGGCTGGTCCTGGCTGACCGAGGCGCTCGACGCGCACGGCGCGACGTACCTCGCCGCCTCCGGCACCGTCACCCGGGTCGCCACGGAGAACTTCGGCGGGATGGCCGACGAGGAGGGCGCGGCCCAGCTCGAGCTGCGCGCCTCCTGGTCGCCGGTCGAGGCCGAGGACGGCTCCCTCGACATGGCCGCGCACGTCGAGGCCTGGGGCGAGCTGCTGTGCACGAGCGTCGGGCTGCCGCCGGTCCCCGAGGGCGTGACCCCGATGCCGAGCCGCCGCGGCCAGCGTGGATGACCTCGCGGTGACCGAGCCCATCCCCGAAGCGACGGACGAGACCCTCCCCGACCCGGCCGGTGCGGCCACCGAACCGGCCGAGACTCCGGAGCCGACCCCGCTGCTGACCCTGCGCGACGGCCTGCCACCGGTCGTCGAGACCGACCGGGCGCTCGCGGAGGTGTGCCGGAGGTTCGCCGCCGGCACCGGCCCCGTCGCCATCGACGCCGAGCGTGCCTCCGGCTACCGCTACTCCCCCCGCGCCTACCTGATCCAGCTCCGCCGCGAGGGGTCCGGCACGGCGCTGGTCGACCCGATCGCGTTCGACGGACTGGCACCGCTGGCCGAGGCCCTCGACGGTGTCGAGTGGATCCTGCACGCGGCCACCCAGGACCTGCCCTGTCTGGCGGAGGTCGGGCTGCTGCCCGAGAGCCTCTTCGACACCGAGCTCGCCGGCCGGCTGCTGGGCTACCCGCGGGTCGGGTTGGCCACGCTGGTGGAGTCGCGCATCGGCAGGTCGCTGCGCAAGGAGCACTCCGCGGTCGACTGGTCCCGCCGGCCCCTGCCCGAGCCGTGGCTGGAGTACGCCGCCCTCGACGTCGAGGTGCTCGTCGAGCTGCGCGAGGTGATGGTCGGCGAGCTCGAGGAGCAGGGCAAGACCGAGTGGGCCCGCCAGGAGTTCCAGCACCTGCTGTCCTTCGAACCGGTCCAGCGGGTCGAGCCGTGGCGACGCACCTCCCAGCTCCACCGGGTCCGCGGCCGTCGGGCCCTGGCCGCGGTGCGCGAGCTGTGGGAGACCCGCGACGAGCTGGCCCGGCAGCGGGACGTCACCCCCGGCCGGATCCTGCCGGATGCCGCCATCATCGCGGCCGCGTCCGCGCTGCCCTCTGGCAAGAGCGCCCTGATGGCCACCAAGGGCTTCCACGGCCGCGGCGCCGACCGCTACGCCGCCCGCTGGGTGGCGGCCATCGAGGCCGCCCGGGCCATGCCGGAGAGCGAGCTGCCCCAGCGCGGGCCGCGCGGCGACGGTCCGCCGACGCCGCGGACCTGGGCCGACCGCGACCCGGTCGCCGCGCGGCGGCTGACCCTGTCACGCGCGCTGATGCAGGAGATCTCGCAGCGGCACCGCGTGCCGGTGGAGAACCTGACGACCCCCGACCACCTGCGCCGAGTGCTCTGGCAGCCGCCGGCCACTCGGGACCCCGCGGTGCTCGGCGCCGAGGTCCGCGACGCGCTGGCGTCGTACGGCGCCCGGCCGTGGCAGCTGGACCTCGTCGCGCCCGCGGTCACCGAGGCGATCCTGCGCGCCGACGAGGAGCCGGTCGAGCCCGTGGCAGCGCCCGAGCCCGACCTGGACACCGAGCTGGACCTGGAGACGGCGCCCGACGCGGATCCCGGGCCCGACTAGTCGCCGCCCGTGACCTCATCGGGTGCGACCGCCGACATGCTGGCCTCGTCGATGGACTCGGTCACCGCCTCGATGTTGAGGATCCGGGCGTAGAACAGCCGGTACACCCCTGGATGCACGACCTCCTCGAGGCGCTCGCCGTCCTCGATCACCGGCGGCACCACGATGTTGCCGACCGCCCGGTTGAAGACGTCGGGGTGCGCCGGCAGCCGGTCGGGCTGGAGGAACGCGTCGGACTCGGAGACCTCGTTGTTGGAGGGCACCAGGTAGCCCGCCTCGGCAACCTCGGAGACGGACTCGGCGGAGATCGCCTCGACGATGAAGTCGGCCGCGGCCGAGACGCCGGCGGGCTCCGCGGACATGCAGAGCCCGGTCACGCTGCCGACCGTGCGGGTGCTCTCGATGACCGGCATCGGCATCACGTCGAAGCTGAGGCTCGGGGTCTTGCGGAGCTCGGGAACGAGACCGCGGAAGCCCGCGATCATCCCGAGCTTGCCCTTCTTGAAGCGGTCGAGCGCCGACTGCTTGCGCAGCTGGCGCGGGGACAGCGTCAACCGGTCGGTGCGGAGCAGCGGCATGGCGGTGCTCAGTGCCTGCTGCGAGCTCTCGTCGGACAGGGTCAAGGTGGTCGGGTTCTGCAGGTCGTCGAAGAGCTGGCCGCCCCCGGAGTAGACGAACGGCGCGAGCCCCTGCAGCGTGGCATCGATGTGCAGCCCGCGGGTGCCTCGCCGGGTGGCGTAGTCGGCGGCCGCGGCGAACTGGTCGAAGGTCCACACGTCGCTGGACGACGGCGCGGGCAGACCCTGCTCACGCATCGTCTCGAAGTCGATCAGGTTGGTGTTGTAGTAGATCACCATCGGGGACACGCCGTACGGCATGCACTGGAGCCGGTCGTCGAGGGAGAACGCCTGGAGCGCGTCGCGCTTGTAGTAGTCGCCGAAGTCCACGCCGCGGGAGTCCAGCAGCTCGTCGATGGGCTGGTTGCGCTTGTCGCGGACCACCTCGGCCAGGTCGCGGCGGGTGAGCAGGAACACGTCGGGGTTGACGCCGGCCCGGAGTGCCTTGAGCGCCGCGTCCTCGTCCTCGACGGCGTGCAGCTCGACCTCGATGCCCTCGTGGGCATCGTTGAAGCGCTGCACCGTCCTCTCGAAGGCCGCGGCCTCCTCGTCGGGGCCGTAGGTCATGAACGTGAGCTGGACCGGGTCCGTCTTGGTCCCGATCGGGTCCTGCGTGGGGTCGTCGTCGCTGGTGCACGCCCCCGCGAGCGCCGCCGTCAGCACCATCGCGCTCGCCATTGCTGCTGGCCTTCGCACTCCTACGACCTCTCCTCGTCACACATTGCCGTCCCACGATATCGGGACACGCCTACCGAAGCGGACGGCACGAGGCGCGGGCCGCCCTACAGTCAGGCCTCATGGCATCCCTTCGCCCCGGCCCCTCGAGGTTGGCACACCCGCGCGGGCGGAACGTCCTCGTCGCCGTCGTGTTCCTGCTCACCCTGGCCGGCTGCGGCGACGACACCCGAGCGACCGGTGGCGACACCGTCGGGGACGACCCGTCGGCACCGAGCTCGTCGGCCACCACGGAGACCACCGAGGCGACAGCCACCGAGACCACCGACCCTGCCCCGAGCTCCGCACCCGACGACTCCGGTCTGGAGGCGCGGTTGCTGACACCGGACGAGATGGCCGGCGCCAACGAGGAGACGGTGTGGGAGGCCTCGGCCTCGGGCCCGGAGAACGGCCGGACCACCGGCAGCTGCCAGCGCTTCGACCTCGTGTCGCTGGGCGCCTCCGAGGCCGTCGTCCGCGCGTTCACCAGCAACCAGGACACCGTCGAGGCGGTCCAGGTCGTCGCGGAGTTCGCCGACGCGAAGTCCGCGTGGCGGGCCCACCAGGTGCTGAAGAAGTGGCGCTCGACCTGCGCCGACCGGATCGACGCCGCCGACGTGTCGGTGGGCGACCTCCGCACGCTGCCCGTCAGCGTCGGGCACGGCGACTCCTACGTCGTGCGGTACGGCGACGCGGGCGCGGAGGAGCAGCACTGGGCGGGCGTCGGGATCAGCCGACGCGGCCCGCTGCTGTCGCTGGTGCAGATCGACCTGGTCGGACAGGACTACAACTACCGCGCCGGCGAGGAGCCGGCGTCGCTCACCGCGATGAGTGCGCTCGCCGACCTGTCCTAGGACGCATCGAGCGCCGCGAACTCGTCGGCGCTCAGCTCGAGGTGCACGGCCTCCGCGCAGTCGCGGATGGACGCCGGGCGGCTCGCGCCGGGGATCGGGATCACGTTCGGCGCCTTGGCCAACAGCCACGCCACCGCGACCTGGTGCGGGCTGACGCCGCGCCGCTCGGCCACCTCGGCGAACGGGCGGAAGTCCGCCGCCAGCTCGTGTGCCCGGCGCATGCCACCGAGCGGGCTCCACGGCAGGAAGGCCAGGCCGAGCTCGACGCAGAGGTCGAGCTCGGGCTCGCTGCTGCGGAACGTCGGGGACAGCTGGTTCTGCACGCTGACCAGGGCGTCGCCGAGGATGCCGTGCGCCTCGCGGATCTGGTCGGGGTCCGCGTTGGAGAGGCCGACCCGCTGCACCACGCCTTCGTCGTACAGGTCCTTGAACGCGCCCATCGTGTCGGCGTAGGGCACCTCCGGGTCGGGCCGGTGGTGCTGGTAGAGCCCGATCGAGTCCACGCCGAGGCGGCTGAGCGAGCCGTAGACGGCTTCGCGGAGGTAGCCCGGGCGACCGCACACCGGCCAGGCGGCGCCGTCGCGCTGCATGCCGCCCTTGGTGGCGACCAGCACCTCGGGCCGGCCGGCCCGGCGGAGAGCCTCGGCGACCAGCTCCTCGTTGTGGCCGAACGGGCCCTCGTCGGGCGCGTAGCAGTCGGCGGTGTCGATGAAGGTGACGCCGGCGTCGAGCGCGGCGTGCACGGTCGCGACGGCCTGGACGCGGTCGGGCAGCGCGCCGGTGGCGTGGTGGGGCCGGGACAGGGGCATGCCGCCGAGGCCGATGGCGCTGACGGCGCGGTCGCCGATGGTCCGGGTCTGCATGGATCTCTCCCCTCCTCCGATGCGTGAGCTCGTCGACACGTCGATGCGTCCACCCTAAACTCCCGCCGAGGTGTGAGTTCTTGCGTGCCGAGGTGTGAGTTCTTGCGCCGGTCCCGACGTGGTCGTCCACAGGATGCCCGGAATCCCTTGGGTCTCACGCCGGGTCACTTACACTCGACGGAGGTACGCCGGACCGCGGCAGCCCCGGGTCCCACATTAAGCCGCTACGAGCGGCCACGCGCCGTGAGGCGCTCCCGGTCCGGCGTACCTTCACTCCTCCGGCCGAGGTCGCCGCGCCGCCGTGCTCGTGAGGCTCTCAGGCCAGGTCGCCGGCCAGCTCGAGGTGCGCGGCCACCTCCAGCTGCTCCGACAGCGAGAGCATCCGGGCGGCGTTGGGGGTGTTCAGGTGGGCGCGGCCCACCGCGACGACCCGCGCGAAGGAGGCTGCCCGCAGGAGTACGTCGGCGAAGTCACCGTCGGCGATCCCGCCGAGCACCTGGTCGATCATCGCGCGCAGCTCGTCGGGCCCCGGCGGGTCGGCGACGCCGGCGATCACCTGCGCCACCTGCGCGGTCTGGCGTCCGGCGTCGTACTGTCGCGCGGCGAGCAGCGGGTCGCCGTACACCCAGGCGCGGATCACGTAGAGACGCCACAGGCAGCCGGCCAGCGAGTCCGCGGGCGAGCCTGACCAGACGTCGGCGAGGGTCTCGAGCCCCTCGGTCTCGGCGAGGTGGACGAGCCGGTCGGCGACCTCCCCGTCGGCGGAGTTGTGGGCGCCGCGCACCAGCAGCGTGGCGGCCCGGTCCGCCGCCTCGGCCACCAGCGCCGGATCCGCGCCGCCGGTCAACGACTCGAAGAACAGGGCTCCCGGTGTCATGGGCTTGTGGTGTCGCCGCTCGGTCACCGAATCAGCCTAGACGCGCCGGGGGCTCGGCGTACGCCGCCCCGCGCGCAAGAAGTCACACCTGGACGAGCAAGAACGCACACCTCGGCGGGCAAGAACGCACACCTCGGCGGGAAAGGGGCGGGAATGGGGGTGGGGGCTACGGGAGGGCCTTGCGGATCCGGGCGTCGGAGATGGGGTGGGCCGTGCCGAGGTGCTGGGCCCAGAGGGAGACGCGGTACTCCTCGAGCATCCAGCGCACCGCGCGCAGCGCGGCACCCGGCGGCCGACCGTCCGGCAGCGCCGCCATCCGGTGCTCCCAGGCGGCCTGCAGCTCCGAGATCTGGTCCATCAGCTGCCGGTCCCGGGCGACGTCGCCGTCCAACCGGGAGCGCCGGTGGTCGATCGCGGCGAGGTAGCGCGGCAGCTGTCGCAGCTGGTCGGCACCCGCCTCGGCCACGAAGCCGCGGCGGACCAGCCGGGACAGCTGCGCCACCATGTCGGAGAGCGCGGGCAGGGTCGTCATCTCGGCGCGTCCGCTCAGCGCCCTGTCGGTGTGCCGCCACGCCGCCAGCACCGAGAACACGTCCCGCACCACCGCCCGCACCCGCGCCTCCAGGTCGGTGCGCACCACGGCCGCCAGTGCGGCGTACTCCTCCTCGCTGCGCACGGGCGCCCGTGCGTCGACCGCCTGCTGCAGGACCGCGGCCACACAGTCGTCGAGGAGGTCGGCGACCGAGGGGTACGGCGACCCCGCGAGCGCCAGCTTCTCGGTGTTGCCGAACCCGTCCACGATCGTCTTGACCGGCGAGGGAGTTCCGAGCTGCAGCAGCCGGCGTACGCCGAGCCGGTGCCGGGCCTCCTGCTCGTCCTCGGACCCGACGACCTGCAGACCCACCGAGGAACCCTCGTCCACCAGCGTCGGGAAGCCCCGGACCTCGTGCCCGGCGCGGACCGTGGTGAACGCCTTCTCGATGGCGCCGAAGGTCCAGGTCGTCTGACCGGACACGGTGATCCCGGAGTCCGCGGCCGCCGACGCCATCGCCTCGACGAAGCGCGGCCGCAGCGGCTCCTTCAACGTCTCCAGGTCCTTGCCCCGGGCCTGTTCCTGCCCGGTCTCGTCGACCACCCGGAACGTCGGCCGCAGGTGCTCGGGGACCTTGGTCCAGTCCCACGCCGCCCGCGGCACCACCACCCCGGTGGTCGAGCGCAGCCACCGCTCCAGCGCGTCCAGCAGCGGCTCGTCGCCGGCCGGCACCGCGGCGAGGAACTCGCGCGCCCGGTTGGGTGCCGGCACGAAGTTGACCCGCAGGCTCTTGGGCAGCGAGCGGATCAGTGCGGTCACCAGCTCCTCGCGCAGCCCCGGCACGTTCCAGCTGAACTGGTCGGCCTCGACCCGGTTCAGGGTGGCGACCGGCACGTCGATCGTCAGGCCGTCGTTCTCGGCCCCGGGCTCGAAGTGGTAGCCGATCGGGAACGTCAGCCCCTCGGACTGCCACAGCTCGGGATAGTCCTGGGCCCGCACCTCGGCGGCGGTCTCGTGGGTCAGCATCGACGGGTCGAAGGTGAGCAGGTCCGGCGTCTCCCGCCGCGCCTGCTTCCACCACTGGTCGAAGTGCGCGCCGCTGACCACCTCCGCTCCCACGCGCGCGTCGTAGAAGTCGAACAGCGTGTGCTCGTCGACCACGATGTCGCGGCGTCTGGCCCGGTGCTCGAGCTCCTCGGCCTCCTCGAGCAGCCGCAGGTTCGCCTCGTAGAAGCGGTGCCGGGTCCCCCACTCCCCGTAGACCAGCGCGTGCCGGATGAACAGCTCGCGGCTCAGCTCGGCGTCGACCTTGCCGTAGGCGATCAGCCGGTCGGCAGCCAGCGGTACGCCGTACAGCGTGACCCGCTCGTAGGCCATCACGGCGGCTCGCTTGCGCGACCAGTGCGGCTCCGACCACGACCGTTTGACCAGGTGCGCCCCGATCCGCTCGGCCCACTCCGGCTGGATGGTGGCGTTCTGCCGGGCCCACAGCCGGGACGTCTCGACCAGCTCACCCGCCATGACGTACTGCGGGTTCGCGCCCTTGAGGGCCGAGCCGGGGAAGATCGCGAACCGGGCACCGCGGGCGCCGACGTACTCCCGTGGACCGCGCGCCTTGCCGCCGCCCTTCTCCCGCTCCTCCAGCATCCCGACGTGTGAGAGCAGCCCGGCGAGCAGCGCCTGGTGGATGCCGTCGGCGTCGGGCTCGTCGGCGGGGCGGCCGACGTCGACCTTCATCTCCTTGCACACCTGGCGCAGCTGCGACTCGAAGTCCTGCCACTCGCGGACCCGCAGGTAGTTGAGGAACTCCCGCTTGCACATCCGCCGGAACGCGCTCGAGGAGAGCTCGCGCTGCTGCTGCTTGAGGTGGCGCCAGAGGTTGAGCCAGGTCAGGAAGTCCGAGCCCTGGTCCTTGAACCGGGCGTGCGCCTGGTCGGCCTGGGCCTGCAGCTCGGCGGGGCGCTCGCGCGGGTCCTGCAGCGACAGCGCCGCCGCGATGACGATGACCTCGCGCGCGCAGCCGAGCCGCTCCGCCTCCAGGATCATCCGCGCCAGCCGCGGATCGATCGGCAGCCGCGCGAGCCGACGGCCGACCTTCGTCAGGTGCGGTCCCGGCCGCGCGTCGCCGCGCCCCCGGCGCGGCGCGGGAGTGCCGCCCTCCCGCTCGGTCGCGAACGCGCCGAGCTCCTCGAGGAGCTGGGTGCCGGCGGAGACGTTGCGCCTGTCCGGGGGCTCGAGGAACGGGAAGCGGTTGAGGTCACCGAGGCCGAGGGACGTCATCTGGAGGATGACCGAGGCCAGGTTGGTGCGCAGGATCTCCGGCTCGGTGAACTCCGGCCGGGACAGGTGGTCCTCCTCGGAGTACAACCGGATCGCGACTCCCGCGGCGACCCGGCCGCAGCGTCCCGAGCGCTGGTTGGCCGAGGCCTGGCTGATCGGCTCGATCGGCAGCCGCTGCACCTTGGTGCGCACGGAGTAGCGGGAGATGCGCGCGACGCCGGTGTCCACGACGTACCGGATGCCGGGCACGGTCAGCGAGGTCTCGGCGACGTTGGTGGCGAGTACGACGCGGCGGGTGCGCGCCGAGGACGGCGGCGAGAAGACCCGGTGCTGTTCGGCGGAGGAGAGCCGGGAGTAGAGCGGCAGCACCTCCAGGTTCGGCAGGTCGCCCAGGGAGTCGGCGGTGTCCCGGATCTCGCGCTCGCCGGGCAGGAAGACGAGGACGTCGCCCGGCCCCTCGGCGGACAGCTCGGCGACCGCCTCGACGATCGCCTCGGTCTGGTCCCGGACGAACGCCTCGCCCTCCTCGTCCTCCTCGGGCAGCTCGATCAGCGGGCGGTAGCGGACGTCGACCGGGTAGGTCCGCCCCGAGACCTCGATGATCGGCGCCGGCCTCCCCCGCCGGTCGCAGAAGTGGGCGGCGAACCGCTCCGGGTCGATGGTCGCCGAGGTGATGATCACCTTGAGGTCGGGCCGCTTGGGCAGCAGCCGCTTGAGGTAGCCCAGGATGAAGTCGATGTTGAGCGACCGCTCGTGCGCCTCGTCGATGATGATCGTGTCGTACTTGCGCAGCTGCCGGTCGCGCTGCAGCTCGGCGAGCAGGATGCCGTCGGTCATCAGCTTGAGCCGCGACGACTTCGAGGTCCGGTCGGTGAAGCGGACCTGGTAGCCGACCAGGTCGCCCAGCTCGGTGCCGAGCTCGGCGGCGATCCGCTCCGCGACCGAGCGGGCGGCGATCCGCCGGGGCTGGGTGTGCCCGATCAGGCCCGCGCCGCCGCGGCCGAGCTCCAGGCAGATCTTCGGCAGCTGGGTGGTCTTGCCCGACCCGGTCTCGCCCGCGACGATGACGACCTGGTGGTCGCGGATGGCGGCCGCGATGTCATCGCGCCGTTCGCTGACCGGCAGCTCGGGCGGATAGACGATCTCGAGGGACTTCTGGGGCTCGGACACAACGGGCGCCATTGTGCCCGAGCCACCCAGGGAGCGCGCAGGCGTCCGGCAGGCGCCCGCTTCAGCCGGGGCTCTCCCCGGTCAGCTGGGCTGGCCGGTGGATCCGTCGTCGGTGCCGCCGAGGTCGGCGTTCGGGTCGACGCCGGAGCCGCTGTCCCCGTCACCGTCCTGGTCGCCGTCCTGGTCGCCGCCCTGGTCGCCGTCCTGGTCGCCGTCCCGGTCTCGCGTGGTGCCCGGAGGAAGCTGTCCAGGCCCGCCGTCCCGCTGGAACTGCCGGTTGTTCTGACCGTTCGGCCCTCCGCGCCCGCCGCGGTCTCCGTCGTCATCGCCGCCGCTGACCGCCCCCAGGGCCGCACCACTGACGCCGCCGAGGATCACCGACGCGAGCGCCACCCCGGCCACGGCACGCATCCCGAGCACCCGGTCGCGGAAGCGCGGTGGGACGGGTCCGGCCGGAGGGCCGCCCGGGGCGTCGTACGCGGTCTGGCCGCCGGGCTGGTGGGGCGGCTGCGCGGGCGGACCCGCCGGCGGATCTGTCGGCGGACCGGCGGGCTGGTTCGGCGGTGCCTGCCGGTACTCCGGCGGCAGGCCCTTCTCGTCGGCCCTTTCGTTGGCTCTCTCGTTGGCCCTGTCGTTGTCATCGTCCATGCCCAGACCTTCCCGCCGCAGTCTGTGGGGACCCTGTGCGCCACCCCCGGCGACACTGAGGATCCCCGGACGGCACCTCGCGTCGCGGGCGGCGTTCACAGGAAGGGCACAGGAACCTGACAGGCTGGGGGGACCTCGGCACGAGACGGTGGACCCATGGACGCACTGACCCGCCCGGACGGCACCCCCCTGCGGGTGCTCGTCGTCGACGACGAGCACAACATCGCCGAGCTGATCAGCATGGCGCTGCGCTACGAGGGCTGGGAGACCCGCCAGGCGCACACCGGGACCAAGGCCGTCACCGCGGCCAAGGACTTCAGGCCCGACGCCGTGGTCCTCGACATGATGCTCCCCGACTTCGACGGGATGGAGGTGCTCAGGAGGCTGCGCGGCTTCAGCCCGGACGTCCCCGTCGTGTTCCTCACCGCGCGCGACTCCGTCGAGGACCGGGTGGCCGGCCTCACCGCGGGTGGTGACGACTACGTGACCAAGCCGTTCAGCCTCGAGGAGCTGGTCGCCCGGCTCCGGGGCCTGCTGCGCCGCTCCGGCGCCCGCGCCGCCCGCGAGGAGCCGGTGCTCACCGTCGGTGACCTCACGCTCGACGAGGACAGCCACGAGGTCCGCCGCGACGGTGAGGAGATCACCCTGACCGCGACCGAGTTCGAGCTGCTCCGCTTCCTGATGCGCAACCCACGCCGGGTGCTGTCGAAGGCGCAGATCCTCGACCGGGTCTGGAACTACGACTTCGGCGGCCAGGCCAACGTCGTCGAGCTCTACATCTCCTACCTGCGCAAGAAGATCGACGCCGGCCGCGAGCCGATGATCCACACCATGCGCGGCGCGGGCTACGTGCTCAAGCCATGAAGCTCCCCGCCTCCCTCACCTCGCGGCTGGTCATCACCGCGGTCTCGCTGGTGGCGCTGGTCTCGCTGCTGGTCGGCGTCACCACGTCGTTGGCGATGCGTGGCTACCTCAACGACCAGCTCGACGGTGACGTCGCCGCGGCGCTCGACCGCGCCTCCCACACCGAGGGAGGGCGCGGCGGTGCGCCCAGCCTGCCGCCGATCGACCGGGACGGCGACGGTGACGGCTTCCGCGCGATCCCGCGGCAGTCGGTCGGCACCCTGATGGCGGTGCTCGGCTCCTCCGACGACCACGCCGAGGTGCTCACCAACGACGACGTCAAGCCGCTCGGCACCGAGGCGCTGGCCGCGCTCGCCGACGTACCCGCCGACAGGCAGGGCCACACCGTCGAGCTCCCCGGGGTCGGCCACTACCGGGTCGCCGCGGTGCGCACCGACGACGGCGTGGTGGTGACCGGGCTCCCCACGGACCAGGTCGACAGCCTGATCGGCAACCTGATCTGGCTGGAGCTGCTGCTCACCCTCGCCGGCGTCGCCGCCGCGGCCACCATCGGCTCGTTCGTCGTACGCCGCCAGCTGCGGCCGCTGCGCGAGGTCGCCGCCACCGCCCACGAGGTCAGCACGCTGCCGCTGTCCGAGGGCGCCATCGACCTGTCACCGCGGGTGCCCGAGCGGCTGACCGACGAGGCGACCGAGGTCGGCCAGGTCGGCTCGGCCCTCAACACCCTGCTCAGCCACGTCGAGACCTCGCTGAGCGCCCGGCACGCCAGCGAGCTGCAGGTCCGGCAGTTCGTCGCGGACGCCTCCCACGAGCTGCGCACCCCGCTGGCCACCATCAAGGGGTACGCCGAGCTGTCGCGGCGCAGCCCCGACGACGCCGAGGCGTTGCTCGCCGCCCTCAGCAAGGTCGAGTCCGAGGCCGGGCGGATGTCCTCGCTCGTCGACGACCTGCTGCTGCTGGCCCGGCTCGACGCCGGCCGTCCCCTCGAGCGCAGGCCGGTCGACGTCACCCACCTGCTGCTCGAGACCGTCTCGGACGCCCGGGTGCTCGGTCCCGACCACCGGTGGCGGCTCGAGCTGCCCGAGGAGGCGGTCGAGGTGGTCGGCGACGAGGCCCGGCTGCACCAGGTGGTCACCAACCTGCTCAACAACGCCCGACGGCACACCCCGCCCGGCACCACGGTCACGGTCGGGGTCTCCCCCGCAGCCGACGGGTTCGCCCGGATGACCGTCACCGACGACGGCCCCGGCTTCGACCCGGCCCTGGCACCGCGTGCGTTCGAGCGCTTCACCCGCGGCGACAGCGCCCGCACCCGGGACGCGCATCCCGGCGGCGCCGGGCTCGGCCTCTCCCTGGTCGAGGCGATCGTGACCGCCCACGGCGGCACCGTCGACCTGTCCAGTCGCACCGGGCAGACCCGCTTCACCGTCACGCTGCCCACGGAGGCGTAGTCCTCACAGGGGACTGACAGGCCGACCCCACGCGACGCCCAGCCCGGCCGACGAGTGTTGCGGCCATGGACCTCTCCACTGCCTCCCCACCCGCCGCCCGCTCCCGCCTCCGGCCCGACCACGGCACCAGTCGCGCCGACGACACCGGCGCCACCGGTGGCCCCCGGTCCGCCGGCCGAGACCGCGCCCTGGCCCGTCCCGACGCTGCCACCCTGCGGGCCCACCTCCCGCTGGCCGGCCTGCTGGCCGGCACCGCGCTCCTCTACCTCTGGGGGCTCGGTGCCTCCGGGTGGGCCAACTCCTACTACTCCGCCGCCGCCCAGGCCGGCTCCGAGTCCTGGAAGGCGTTCTTCTTCGGCTCCTTCGACGCGGCCAACGCGATCACCGTCGACAAGACCCCGCTCAGCCTCTGGCCGATGGCCCTGTCGGTGCGGCTGTTCGGCCTCTCGTCGTGGTCGATCCTGGTGCCCCAGGCGCTCGCCGGCGTCGGCGCCGTCGCGCTGGTCCACGCCACGGTGCGCCGTACGACGGGCTCCGGCAGTGCGGGCATCGTGGCCGGGGCGGTGCTCGCGCTCACCCCGGTGGCCACGCTGATGTTCCGCTTCAACAACCCCGACGCCCTGCTGGTGCTGCTGCTCGTCGCCGCCGCCTGGGCCACGCTCCGCGGCATCGAGGCCACCCAGGACGGCACCAGCACCGGCACCCGCTGGCTCGCTCTCGGCGGCACCTTCGTCGGTCTGGCCTTCCTCACCAAGATGCTCCAGGCGTTCCTGGTGCTGCCCGCGCTGGCCCTCGCGTTCGCGCTGTTCGCCGGCATCCCGCTGGCCCGCAGGATCCTGCCGCTGCTGGCGGCGTTCGGTGCGATGATCCTGGCCGGCGGCTGGTGGGTGGCGATCGTCGAGCTGTGGCCGGCGTCCTCGCGTCCCTACATCGGCGGCACGCAGGACAACAGCATCCTCGAGCTGACCCTGGGCTACAACGGCCTCGGTCGGCTGACCGGCGAGGAGACCGGCTCGGTCGGCGGGGGTGGCGGCTGGGGCGAGACCGGCCCCTGGCGGATGTTCGACTCCGAGATCGGCAGCCAGATCGCCTGGCTGCTGCCCGCCGCGCTGGTGCTCGGCGTGGCCGGCCTCTGGTTCGCCCGCGGCGTCGCCCATCGTCGGCTCGTGCAGGCCGCGCTCACCCTCTGGCTCGGCTGGCTGGTGGTCACGGTCGTGACCTTCAGTCTCATGGCCGGCATCTTCCACGCCTACTACACGGTCGCGCTGGCTCCGGCGATCGGCGCCCTGGTCGGGCTCGGCGGCTGGGTCCTCTGGCGGGAGCGGGCGTCGTACGCCGCCGCGGCGGTGCTGGCGTTCGCCACCGCGTTCACCACCACGTGGGCCTTCGTGCTGCTCGACCGCAGCGACTACCTGCCCTGGCTGAAGTACGTCGTCGCCACGGTCGGCCTCGGCGCCGCGCTGCTGCTCGCCGGCGTCCGCCACCTGCCACGACGGGTCGGCACCGCCGTCGCCGTCGCCGCGCTGCTGGCCGGCCTCGCCGCCCCCGCGGCGTACTCCCTCGAGACCGCCGCGACCCCGCACACCGGCTCGATCCCGACCGCCGGCCCCTCCACCGGCTCGGGCCTCCCCGGCGGCGGAGGTGGTGGTGCCCCCGGTGGGCCGGGCGGCACCACCACCGGCACCCCGGGCGGCACCACGGGCGGCACCACGGGCGGCACCACGGGCGGGCTGCTGACCGGGTCGACCTCGACCCCGGAGCTGACCGCGCTGCTGCAGCAGGACGCCGACGCGTGGACCTGGAGCGCCGCCGTGGTCGGCGCCAACTCCGCGGCCGGCTACCAGCTGGCCGGCGGCGAGCCGGTGATGGCGCTCGGGGGCTTCAACGGCAGCGACCCGAGCCCCACGCTGGCGCAGTTCCAGGAGTACGTCGCCAACGGTGAGATCCACTACTTCATCTCGGGCGGCGGCGGCACGGGCGGCGGCATGGGCGGTGGTCGCGGCGGCGACGACGACTCCTCGATCGCCACCTGGGTGGCCGCGAACTTCACGGCCACCACCGTCGACGGGGTCACCGTCCACGACCTCTCGGCCGGTGTCCGGTGAGCGCCGCCGAGCCACTGCTCGAGGAGCCGCCGCTCCTCGAGGTGGTGCTCCCGGTGCACAACGAGGAGGTCGCGTTGGCCGACACGGTGCACCGGGTCACCCGGCACCTCGACACCCTGCCGTGGACCTGGCAGGTGACCATCGCCGACAACGCCAGCACCGATGGAACCCCGTTGGAGGCGCACCGGCTGGCCCGGGAGTACCCCGGCGTCCGCGTCGTGACGCTGACCGAGAAGGGCCGCGGCCGGGCGCTGAAGCGCGTCTGGTCCGCGTCGGAGTCGGCGGTCCTCGTCTACATGGACGTCGACCTGTCCACCGACCTCAGTGCCCTGATGCCGCTGGTCGCCCCGCTGCTCAGCGGGCACTCGGACCTGGCCATCGGCTCCCGGCTGACCCGCGGCTCCACCGTGGTCCGCGGGCCGCGCCGGGAGCTGGTCTCGCGCGGCTACAACGTGCTGCTGCGCTCGACGCTGCGGGCCCGGTTCAGCGATGCCCAGTGTGGCTTCAAGGCGATCCGCCGGCCGGTGGCGCAGGCCCTGCTGCCGCTGGTCGAGGACGACACCTGGTTCTTCGACACCGAGCTGCTGGTGCTCGCCGAGCGGTCCGGGCTGCGGATCCACGAGGTGCCGGTGGACTGGGTCGACGACCCCGACTCCCGCGTCGACGTGCTGCGCACCGCACGGGACGACCTGCGCGGGATCCGCCGGCTGGGCTGGTCGCTGCTGACCGGGCGGCTGCCGCTGGCCGCGGTCTCGGCCGAGCTGGGCCGGGCCCGGGCGTCCGCGGCGGCCGGCCGGACCGGCTCCCAGGTCGCGATCTTCGCGCTGGTCGGCGTCGCCTCCACCGCGGCGTACGCCGTGCTCTACCTGCTGCTGCGGACGGTCGCGGGCGGGCAGGTCGCCAACCTGCTGGCGTTGCTGCTGACCGCGGTCGGCAACACCGCGGCGAACCGACGGCTGACCTTCGGGGTCCGCGGGCCGCGGCACCGGGTGCGGCACCAGCTCCAGGGGCTGGCGGTCTTCGGGGCCGGGCTGGCCACCACCAGTGGCTCGCTGCTCGTGCTGCACCGGCTGGCGTCCACGCCCCACCCGGCCGTGGAGGTGCTGGTGCTGACCGCGGCCAACCTGGTGGTGACGCTGATGCGGTTCGTGGCCATGCGGGTCTGGATCTTCCGAGGCCCACCAGGCGCGGCGGGATCGCGCACGCCCTCCGATTCCCCTGTGGAGAACGGGTTCCGACCCGGCATCGATGTCGGCGGTCCCTGATCGAGTAGGTCCATGGAGGCGATGAGCGCAACGACGATCGAGGTCGGGGACCTCGACGACTCCGCGCTGCTCGAGGCTGCCTCGCCGCCCGAGGGTCAGCGGATCTACGAGCGGCTCGGCTTCACGCTCGCCTCTGCCCCGCGCATGAAGCGGATCCTCTGACGCTCGCCCTCGCGAGGGCGCGGCGCGACCGTCAGCGCAGCCGGAACATCTCCGCGGGACGGCCCCGGCCTCCCGGCGCGGGCTCGCGCCGCCCGGTCGGCTCGACCAGCCGCTGGGTGGCCTTGACCTTCCGCTGGAAGTTGCCGGGGTCGAGCTCGTGACCGAGCACCGCCTCGTAGACCGCGCGCAGCTGGCTGAGACTGAACTCCCGGCCTCCGGTGAAGCCGGCCGCGAGCAGCGGCGGCTCGGCGTTGACCAGCCGTTCCCGCGCGGCCTCCACGGCGTCGCGCAGGATGGTGTCGTGGTCGAAGGCCAGCCGGTCGGCCGGGGCGTCGGCGAGCAGCGCGTCGACCGGTCGCCACTCCGCGTGCGCGGCGTCGGTGCCGGCGGTCACGTCCACCGTCTCGGGGAACGCCGACAGCCACGCCACGCTCACCACGCGGTGCCGCGGGTCGCGGTCGGGAGCGCCGTAGGTGCGGACCTGGGTCAGCGTCTCGGTCCCGAGCCGGACGCCGGTCTCCTCCTCGAGCTCACGCTCGGCGGCGTCGCGCAGGTCCTCGTCGATGCCGACGAACCCGCCCGGCAACGCCCACGCACCGGCGTACGGCGCCCCGCCGCGGCGGATCATCAACGCGTGCAGCCGGGCGTCGCGGATCGCCAGCACCACGATGTCGACGGTGACGTAGAACGGCGGGTACTCGCTCGCGTAGGCCACCCGGACCACGCTAGTTGTCTGCCTGACAAGTGGCAATCAGTGCAGGAGCTCGACCAGTGCCGGCAGCGAGGCCGCCAACGCGCCGAGCAGCTCCTCGCGGGTGACCCCCGCGGGCTCGCGCACCCACGACAGGACCAGGTCCTCGGTCATCGCGGACCAGCCGCGCACCATCAGCCGGGCCGCGGGCGTGTCCGGCACGATCGTGCCCTGGGCGTCCTCGCGGAAGACCCGGTCCGTGAGCGCCGCCCGGGCCTCCTCGTAGATCCGCCGGATCGCCTCGTTGCCACCCGCCGCACCCTTCACCAGCGAGAGGTAGCCCTGGTAGTTGGCCTCGACGTAGTCGAGGTACGCCGCCATCGACGCGAGCAGCCGGTCCAGCGGCTCCCCCTCGGCCGGCGGGGCGGTGGTCGCGATCAGGTCGTCGGCAGCGCGCCGGACGACCGCCTCGTGGAAGTCGTGCTTGTTGCCGAAGTAGTGGTAGAGCAGCCCCCGCGAGATGCCGGCCTCCTCGGCCAGGATCTCGATCGAGAGCTCGTCCAGCGACCGGGTCGCGAGCAGCAGCACGCCCAGGTCGAGCAGCTGCTCGCGGCGGCGGGCCGGGCTCATCCGGACGCGGGGGGTGGCGGACATGTGGCGCATCTTACTGAACCGAGTTCAGCAGCACTATTGACGCATTTTCAATACGTTGCCTAGGGTGAGCGGCATGACCACCACCGGACACGTCACGCATCTCGTGATCGGCGCCGGCTTCGCCGGTCTCGGCACCGCCATCCGGCTCGAGGAGGACGGCGAGACCGACTTCCTCGTGATCGAGAAGGGCAGCGGCGTCGGCGGCACCTGGCGCGACAACACCTACCCGGGTGCCGCGTGCGACGTGCCGAGCCAGCTCTACTCGTTCTCCTTCGCCCCGAACCCGGACTGGTCGAGCTCGTTCTCGCCGCAGCCGGAGATCCACGCCTACCTGCTCCGGGTCGCCGCCGAGTCCGGAGTCCTGGACCGCTTCCGCTTCGACACCGCCGTCGAGCGCGCCGAGTGGGACGACGCGGCACAGCTGTGGCGCGTCTCCCTCTCCGACGGTGGCGAGGTCACCGCCACCACGCTCATCTCGGGCGCCGGCGGGCTCTCCGAGCCGAGGCTGCCCGACATCGACGGCCTGGACGGGTTCCAGGGCGAGGTCTTCCACTCCGCCCGCTGGGACCACGACGTCGACCTGGCCGGCAAGCGCGTCGCGGTCATCGGCACCGGCGCCTCGGCGATCCAGATCGTGCCGGAGCTCCAGAAGGTGGCCGGACACGTCGACGTCTACCAGCGCACCGCGCCGTACGTCGTACCGCGTGGCGACCGGACCTACACCCGGCTCGAGAGGCTGGCGTTCCGGCACCTGCCGCTGGTGCAGAAGGTCTACCGGACCGCGATCTACTGGGGCCGCGAGCTGCTGGTCCCGGGCTTCACCCTCGACGCCAGGCTCGCGCTGCCGGCCAAGAAGCTGGCGCTGGGCAACATCCGAGCGGGCATCAAGGACCCGGCGCTGCGGGCGGCGGTCACCCCCGACTTCGAGATCGGCTGCAAGCGCATCCTGATCTCCAACGACTACTACCCGGCGCTGGACTCCGACAACGTCGACCTGGTCACCGACGGGATCGCCGAGGTCACCGACCACACGATCGTGAGCAGCGACGGCACCGCGCGGCCGATCGACGTCCTGGTGGTGGCCACCGGCTTCTTCACCACGGAGCAGCCGATCGCCGAGCGCATCGTCGGCCGCGAGGGCCGCACCCTGGCGGAGGTGTGGCGCGAGACGGGGATGGCGGGCTACAAGGGCACCACCGTCCACGGCTTCCCGAACTACTTCTCGATCGTCGGCCCGAACACGGGGCTGGGACACTCGAGCATGGTCTTGATGATCGAGTCGCAGATCGACTACATCCGTGACGCCATCCGCACGATGGCGGTCCACCGGTACGCCGCGGTGGAGCCGCGCCGCGACGTCCAGGACGCCTGGAACACCGACCTCCAGCGCCGGATGAAGCGCAGCGTGTGGACCACCGGCGGCTGCTCCAGCTGGTACCTCGACGAGCACGGCCGCAACACCACCCTCTGGCCCCGCACCACCTACACGTTCCGCAACCAGCTGGCGCGCTTCGACGTGGCGTCCTACGACGTCACCGCGGCCCGTCCCGCCCGAGAGGCGGTCTCCGCATGAACACCCCCACGGACCACTCGCTGCGCTCGCGCTCCGCCGGGGACCCCGCATGAGGACGCTCACGGACAAGGTCGTGGTGATCACCGGCGCGGGCTCCGGCATCGGCCGGGCCCTCGCCGTCGCGGTCGCCGCCCGCGGCTCCCTGGTCGCGGTCAGCGACGTCAACGAGGCCGGGCTCGCGGAGACGGTCGAGCTGGTCAAGGCCGCCGGTGCTCCGGAGGTCCGCGCCGACCGGCTCGACGTCGCCGACCGCGCCGCGTTCGTGGCGTACGCCGCGGCGGTGCGCGAGCAGTTCGGCCGGGTCAACGTCGTCGTCAACAACGCCGGCGTCACCATGACCGGCGACTTCGAGGAGATCACCTACGAGGACTTCGAGTGGATCATGGGCATCAACTTCTGGGGTGTCGTCACCGGCACCAAGGAGTTCCTCCCCCACCTCATCGCGTCCGGCGACGGGCACCTCGTCAACATCTCCTCGCTGTTCGGGCTGATCAGCACGCCCGGCCAGTCGACGTACAACGCCTCGAAGTACGCCGTCCGCGGCTTCACCGAGGCGGTGCGCCAGGAGATGCTGGTCGCGGGTCACCCGGTCGGCGTCACCTGTGTCCACCCCGGCGGCATCAGGACCGGGATCTCCCGCAACGGTCGCAAGACCCCCAGCCAGGACGCCGAGGCGCTGGACCGGCTGTTCGAGCGGAAGCTGGCCCGCATGGAGCCCGAGAAGGCCGCCGAGATCATCGTCGGCGCCGTCCTCAAGGGCCGGGCCCGGCAGCTGGTCGGCATCGACGCCCACCTGATCCACCACGCCGCGAAGCTGGTCGGCGCGCGCTACCAGGACGTCGCCGCGCGCTGGGCCGACCGGATGGTTCCGCCCACGAGGTAGCCGCCCGGGCTGTCAGGATGGGCGCATGCAGCCCGGGACGCCCGTCGAGGTCGCGATGACCAAGTGGCGCGACCTCCCCCACTGGGAGTTCCCCGGGTTCTTCCTCGGCTCCGACGAGCACGGCGACTGGATCGGCATCCCGGCCGGCACCGCCATGTCCCGCCCGGGCGCGGACTACGTCGCGCCCGTCGACCAGGTCGGGCTGGTCCCGGCCTACGGGGCGGACGAGCGCGGCTTCCTGGCCACCTTCCACGCCCGGGGCGGCCAGGTGGAGGTGTACGTCGACATCACCACACCGCCGCGCTGGGACGGCTTCACCCTGCGCGCGACCGACCTCGACCTCGACGTGGTGCGCGGCACCACCGGCCGGGTCTGGGTCGACGACGAGGACGAGTTCGCCGAGCACCGGGTGAGCCTCGCCTACCCCACCCCGCTGGTCGTGCACGCGACCCGCAGCTGCGACCACGTGCACGGCCGGGTGCTGCGGCGGGAGGCGCCGTACGACGGCAGCGCCGCTCCGTGGCTGGCGATGGTGGCCCAGCTGGCGCGCTGAACGGGGCCAGGAATTCCCCGGCCGGCCGGGGAAACCATGTCGTGTCAGGGAATGCTTTCCCTGACCGGAAAGAGATTCCCCGGGCGCCCGGGGAATTCCTGGCCGCTCACCGCCGGGTGGCGCGAGCGCGCAGCGGCCCCACGAGCCGGGGTCCGGAGAGGCGGCGCTCCATGCGGCGGGCCTCGCGGCTCAGCGGTTGGGCGACGTACTCCCCGAGGATCACGCCGGAGGCCAGCGCGATGGCCACCCCGGCCGCCGAGACCATGGCGAGGATGCCGGCCGCCGAGCCCTGCGGGCCGCCCTCCGCGAGCAGCGAGAGGCCTCGGTAGATCGAGAGCCCGGGCAGCAGGGGCACGATCGCCGACACCACGACGACCAGGGGCGGCACGGTCACCCAGCCGGAGACGCCATAGCTGACCAGGCCGACGAAGAACGCCGCCAGCGCGACCGACCAGGTCCGGCCCAGCCCGCTGGACTCGATCACCTGCGAGATCGCCATCGCCGCGCCCGCGATCAGCGCGATCGGGGCCAGCACCCGCTTGGGGGCGTACGACGAGAACGCGAACGCCGCGGCGCAGATCGCCGCACCGAGCGCCATCACCGAGACCGTGATCAGGTCCACGTCCCCAGGCTCGATGCGGCCGATGCCGACCCCGGCCACGCCCGCCACCGCCAGGCCCCCGCTGACTCCGGCGATGATGCCCGCGGTCGCCAGCAGCGCCTCGGTCATCCGGGCGCTGCCGGTGACGTAGTAGCCGGACAGGCAGTCCTGCAGGGCGCCCATGAAGCCGATGCCGGACAGCAGCATGATGATGTTCGCGGTGATCGCCTGGGACGGGTCGATGCCGATGTCCAGGCTGGCGGCGCCGACGGCGAGCAGGGTGGCGACCGCGGCACCCGCGACCTGGAGGTAGAAGTTCGGCAGCCGGCGCCGGCTCATCATCAGCTGCAGCCGGTCGATGCACATGGCGGCGACCGCGGCCACCGCCATCACCAGCGCGTTGCCGCCCAGCATCAGCGCCACGCCTCCGCACATCACGCCGTACCCGCTGGTGACCGCCCAGCGGCGCCGGTGGTGGCCCGAGGAGCTGATCCGGGCGATGGTCGCCCGGGCGTCGGTGAGGTCGACCTCGTCCCTCAGCACGTCGCGGACCAGCTGGTCGACCCGGCTGAGGTCCTCGTAGTCGATGTCGCGCTGCACGACCTGGCGGAACAGCGCGACGGGAGGCTCGTCGGAGGCGCCGGAGAAGCCCATGGACAGGGACGTGAAGGTCACGTCGATCACGGGGTGGCGCAGGCCCAGGTGGTGGGCGACCGACTGCATGGTGGCGGTGACGTCGGCGGCGCCGGCCCCCGACGAGAGCAGCATCTCGCCGATCCGGAGGCAGAGGTCCATGGTCGCGTTGATCGTGCGCTCATCGGCCATGTGTCCATGCTGTCATTGACGATTCCGACGAGGCGTACGGGTGTGGTTCGCTTGGCGGTGTGGTCATCGACTTCCATAGCTCCGCACGCCCGACGCTCGGCGTCGAGTGGGAGCTCGCGCTCGTCGACAAGACCACCCGTGATCTCTCCAACTCCGCGGCCGACCTCTTCACCGCGGCGCACGGCCGGCTGCCCGACGACGCCAAGCTGCACAAGGAGCTGCTGCGCAACACCGTGGAGGTGGTCACCGGGGTCTGCGAGAACGTCGCCGAGGCGGTCGAGGACATCCGCGGCACGCTCGCGGCGGTGCTGCCGGTGGCCGACGACCTCGGCGTCGACCTCTTCGGCGGCGGCACCCACCCGTTCGGGTCGTGGTCGGCCCAGCAGCTCACCGCCGGTCACCGCTACGAGGAGCTGATCAACCGCACCCAGTGGTGGGGGCGACAGATGCTGATCTGGGGCGTGCACGTGCACGTCGGCATGCCCGAGAAGGTGCGGGTGATGCCGGTGCTGTCCGCGCTGCTCAACTACTACCCCCACCTGCAGGCGCTCTCGGCGTCGTCGCCGGTCTGGGCCGGCACCGACACCGGCTACGCCTCCAACCGGGCGCTGATGTTCCAGCAGCTGCCCACGGCCGGGCTGCCGTTCCAGTTCGAGACCTGGGCGGAGTTCGAGGCGTTCACCCACGACCAGCTGACCACGGGCGTGATCGACGAGCTCACGGAGATCCGCTGGGACGTCCGGCCCTCGCCACACCTCGGGACGCTGGAGAACCGGATCTGCGACGGGGTCTCCACGATGCACGAGCTGGGGGCGCTGACCGCCCTGATGCACTGCCTGGTCGTCGACCTCGACACCCGGCTCGCCGCCGGCGAGAAGCTGCCGACGATGCCCCCTTGGCACGTTCAGGAGAACAAGTGGCGGGCCGCCCGCTACGGCCTCGACGCCATCATCATCCTCGACGCCGCCTCCCACGAGCGGCTGATCACCGACGACCTCGACGACCTGCTGGAGCGGCTCACCCCGGTCGCGCGGCGCCTCGACTGTGAGGACGAGCTGCGTGCGGTGGCCGACATCCCGCGCCGGGGTGCGTCCTACCAGCGACAGCGCTCGGTCGCCGCCGGCACCGGCTTCGACCTGGTCGCGGTCGTGGACTCGGTGGTCGCCGAGCTCCGGGAGAGCCTGCGCTGAGCTGGAACCACTAGGTGTCCAGTGGTTCCGGCACCATCTCGAGGCGTACGCCGAGCAGTCGCACCGGGCGACCGCGGTCGCGCTGGTCGAGTCGGTCGAGCAACGAGACGGCCGCGTCCGCCAGGGTCTCGGGGTCGTTGCTCGGGGCGGGCAGGGTCAGGCTCCGGGAGACCGTGAAGAACGGCTTGAACCGCACCTTGATGCCGACCCGCTCGGCCGGGCGCCCCTCGGCGTCGATGTCGGCGACCACCCGCACAGTGAGAGCGCGGACCTCGGTGGCCACCCGCTCCCAGTCCTCGAGGTCGGTCTGGAAGGTGGTCTCACGGCCGTGGGCACGGGGGACGTACGGCGTCGGGTCGACCGGGCTGCTGTCCACGCCGCGCCCGAGCCGCCGGTACCACGGACCCATCGTGGGTCCGAGCGCCGCGGCCAGGCGGGCCGGGTCGGCGGCGCCCAGCTGCGACACCGTCTCGATGCCGAGCGCTGCCAGCTTCTTCGCGGTCTTGCGGCCGATGCCCCACAGCGCGTCGGTGGGCCGCTCCCCCATCTCGGCGAGCCACGTGTCGTCGCCGATCCGGTAGGCGCCCCTCGGCTTGCCGAAGTCGGTGGCGATCTTGGCCTGCAGCTTGTTGTCGCCGATGCCGACCGAGCAGTGCAGCCGGGTCGCGGCGAGCACCTCGGCACGGATCACCGCTGCGAAGTCGACGGGGTCGCCCAGCTCGCCGTGCCCGGCGCCGGGGCCGAGGAACGCCTCGTCCCAGCCGAGCACCTCGAGCAGCACCGGCACGCCGCCCCACTCCAGGGACCGCAGCGTCTCCATGACCACCGCCGAGGCCGCGTCGTACGCCGGCCCGTCCACCGGGAGGAACACCGCGTCCGGGATCTTGCGCCGGGCCAGCCGCAACGGCATGCCGGACCCGACGCCGAACTCCCGGGCGGCGTACGACGCGGTGGACACCACACCGCGCTCGGTCGGGTCGCCCCGGCCGCCGACCACCACCGGCAGCCCTTCGAGCTGGGGGCGACGCAGGATCTCCACGGCCGCGATGAACTGGTCGAGGTCGACGTGCAGCACCCACGAGCGCGGACCGCCGGTCCGATCCGGGGAAGGGGCCGGCTCCGCGGGCACGGCTCAGCCCCGGGGCCGCGGCAGGGAGTCGGTGGCCTCGAGGGGCTCCATGCCGGTGAGCAGCAGCAGGTCGGTGACCACCGACCGGAGCTGGGCCAGGATCGCCTCGGCCGAGAGCTCCTCGGCGCGATCGACCTGGCCGGTGGCCTCGCCGACGGCCAGCACCGCATCGCGCGACGACACGGCCATCCGGTTGTCGGAGAGCTCGGCGGCGACCTGGTCGCAGGCGCTGGCCAGGTCGGCCGCGAGCAGGGCGTAGGCCCGGGGCACCTCGCGTCGGTGGTAGGCCGACACGGCGGTGTGTCGCACCAGGACCCGGGTGCTGCGCAGGGCCCGGTCGAGCGGATCGACCAGGTCCGACATCTGGCGCATCCCCCCGCGGTGTCGCAGCCGGAACGGGGAGGACGCGACGACCGACAGCCCCTCGTCCGCGGCCGACTGCAGCTCGCGGATGAGGTAGTCGGTCGACCGCGCATCGGCGAGCAGGTCCATCGCGGGCCCGACTTCGCCGTCCACCATCACGTCACTGGCGGCCCGCAGCAGTGCCGCGACCTTGCGCACCACGATCGCGGCCTGCTCACGGGGGCGGCGCAGCGGCGCCGCCGGGACCAGGGTCGCCGCGACCAGCGCCACCGCGCCGCCGATCAGGGCATCACTCCACCGCGTCAGTCCCGCGTCGGGATCGGGCAGCAGGGTGCTGACCACGATCGACTGCACCGCCGCCTGGGTGACGAACAGCTGCCCGCCGTCGAGCAGGAAGGCGGCGGCCATCGCGGCGGCGACGATCAGCGTCAGCTGCCACCAGCCCACGCCGATCGCCTGCACCACCAGGTCGCCCACCAGCACGCCGACGGCAACGCCGATGGTGACCTCGACGACCCGGCGCAGGCGCTGGCCATAGGAGGTGCCCAGACTGAGCACCGCTGCGATCGGCGCGAAGAACGGGGTCTCGTGGCCGAGCAGGTCGGCGGCGAGCAGCCAGGCGATCCCGGCCGCGACGGCGCACTGGCCCACCTGCCAGGACTTGGAGCGGAGCCGCTGCACCCGCGCTGACACCGAGGTGCGTCCCCGGTTCCAGGCACGGTCGAACGGTTGAGGCTCCATGGCCCCGATCGTGCCAGAACGCTCAGGTGCTCCGTGCGTATCTCAGGGCCCGCTTGAGCTGGGCGAGGTCGCGGTACCAGACGCGCACCGTGGTGCGGCAGCGCGCGACCGCGATCCGGGTGTCGTACTCCTGGCACTCCGCCCGAGCCTCGGAGTCGGTCGGCGGGAACAGCGCGCTGCCGTCGTAGAAGTGGATCGCGAAGCCATCCTCGGCGGTGCCCTCCACCGAGACGATCGTGTCAGGAGGCGGGGTCCACCGCGGGGCGGCGGCGGTCCCGGGCTGGACCGTCAGGGTGATCACCACCCCGGCCAGGCAGGCGGCGAGCAGGGCGAGCAGGCGCAGCGGACGGAACATCGGAACGAACCCCCATCGGTCGAGGTGACCGGTGGCTCCGGTCACGACGAACACGCTAGGAGCGACCGCCCCCCTGCGGCGTACCGGCGGGGAGTGCCTGTGGACGACCGGCCGGCGGACCACGGTTGTGCACGGAAACCGGGCGCCGCCGGCCGGGACGCGCGACTCAACGGGTGGGAGGCACGACTCGACGGGGTGCGAGCCACGACTCAACGGGGTCAGCGGGCCAGGGTCACCGTGATCGTCGAGTTCGTGCAGGTGGAGGCGACACTCTGCATCGCCGACTTCTCGGCAGTGTCGACGCTCAGCCGCCAGCGGTGCTTCACCGCGACGTACTCACGGAGGTAGCGGCACTTGTCGTACGTCGGCAGCCACTCCGCGACGTCCTTGTCGCCCTTGGCCTGGTTGACGTTGTCGGTGACCCCGACCAGCGATCGGTAGTCGCCGAGGTCGTTGGCGAAGGCCTGCCGCACCGACGTCGTCCAGGTGCGGGCGCCGGAGTCCCAGGCCTCGGCCAGCGGCACCATGTGGTCGATGTCGATGTCGGAGGCGTCGGTCCACGAGACCCGGTCGTAGTAGCTGTACCAGCGGCCGCCGCTGAGCGTGCAGGTCCCGGACACCGACGGCGGGTCGTCCGCCTCGGCGAGCAGCACCTCGTTGCGGGTGCTGCAGCCGTCTCCGTCGGCGTCGATCCAGTGCGGGAACAGGGCGCGGTCGTAGCCGGTGCGGACCTCTGTGGCGGTGGTCAGGTCGTTGATGGCCGTGGTGAGCGGCGCCGAGTACGACGCCGCGTGGGCCGGCGAGGCAGCCACGCCGACCAGGAACGGGGCGGCGAGGAGGATGGCGAGCAGGGCGAGGTGACGGCGCAGCGCGGTCATGGCGGACTCCCGAGAGCAGAGGGCGAGGCGAGCGGTGGTCGGCCCGGTCTGGGGGCCAGGGCCAGCCAACACCCGGGCGCGCGTGGGCGGAAGAGGGCAAACCCTCGACAACCACGAAGCAGGGCGCGAGGATCACCAGAACCCCACCAGTTCACCGAGGAGCCAATTCGTGGTCAACCCGATCGACCCGACCGCCGTCGGGTTCCTGATGGCCGAGAACCGGCGGATGCCCATGCACGTGGGAGGGCTGCAGCTGTTCAAGAAGCCGGAGGGTGCGGGTCGCAACTACGCCACCGAGCTCTACCACCAGATGCGCGACGTCGAGAAGATCGCGCCGCTGTTCCTCAAGCACCCCAAGCGGTCGTTCAAGGCCGGCGGGCAGCTGGTCTGGGTCGAGGACGAGCAGTTCGACATCGAGCACCACGTGCGGCACAGCGCGCTGCCCAAGCCGGGCCGGGTGCGCGAGCTGCTGGACCTGTGCTCGCGGTTGCACGGCACCCGTCTGGCTCCCGAGCGTCCGCTCTGGGAGGCCCACATCATCGAGGGGCTGCGCGACGGTCGGGTGGCGATGTACACCAAGACCCACCACGCCCTCGTCGACGGCGTCTCGGCCATGCGGCTGCTGCAGAGCGTGCTGTCCACCGACCCCGACCGGCGGGACATGCCGGCCCCGTGGGCGGACCGGCCGCGGACCTCCCGGGCGACGAAGGACGAGGAGCACTCCCTCAACGACGTGCCGGTCGCCGCGCTCAAGGCGGCACTGGGCATCACCGCCGAGGCGGCCGGGCTGCCCGGCGCGCTGGTCAAGACGCTGCGCCGCAGCCTCAAGAACGAGACCTCGGCGCTCTCGCTCTATGCCCCGCGGACGATCCTCAACCAGACCATCACCGGCTCGCGCCGGTTCGCCGCCCAGGACTGGCCGGTCGAGCGGATGAAGGCGATCGGGAAGTCCACCGGCACCACCATCAACGACGTGGTGCTGGCGATGTGCAGCGGTGCGATGCGGACCTACCTCACCGAGCTCGACGCGCTGCCGGACTCCACGCTGGTCTCGATGGTGCCGGTCGGGCTGAACGCCAAGCAGTCACAGCACGCCTCGGTCGAGGGCGGCAACGCCGTCGGTTCGATCATGGTCAAGCTCGGCACCGACCTCGACGACCCCGCCGCCCGGCTGCGGTCCGTCCACGACTCCATGCGCGACGGCAAGGAGGCCCTGTCGAGCATGACCCCCGTGCAGATCCTCGCGATGAGCGCCGTCGGCCAGGCCCCGGCCATCCTCACGCCGATCCTCCGGATGCAGGGCATCGTGCGGCCGCCGTACAACCTGATCATCAGCAACGTGCCCGGCCCGCGCACCGCGCACTACTTCAACGGGGCGCAGCTGCTCGGCATGTACCCGCTCTCCATCCCGATCGACGGGATGGCGCTGAACATCACCTGCACGTCGTACGACGGCAACATGTGCTTCGGCCTGACCGGGTGCCGGCGGACCCTGCCGCACCTGCAGCGGCTGCTCACCCACCTCGACGACGAGCTCGCCGCGCTGGAGAAGGCCGCCGGGCTCTGAGTCGGGCCAGTCGCGCCCGCGGTTGTCCGTGCCGCCGCCAGGGCCATTTCCGTTCAATTGTTGGGAAATGGCCCGCCGGCGCCCGGATCCAGGGCCACAACTGCACAATTGCGGGGAAATGGCCCGCTCCCGGGAGCCGTCCCCAAGACCGCTCAGCGCACGGCGAGCCCGCCGCCGACCGTCGCGGCGACGCGTTCCAGGCGGGCCCGGGTGATCGCGCTGACGGTGAGATAGCCCGCGACGCGGGCGTTGGACCCCTCCCGGGTCGGCTCGGCCGAGTTCACCGACAGGCAGGTGCGGGTCCCCCCGTCGGCGGCGTTGGCCAGCGCGGTCGCGTGCCCCGTCGTGCCGCTGCCGGCGAAGAAGTCGAGCACCCGGGCGTCGGCGGGGAAGCACTCCAGGATCCGGCGCACCAGGCCGGTCGGCTTCGGTGACTCGAAGACCGGGCCGAGCAGCGCCTTGAGCTCGGCGACCGCGGTGTCGGTGGAGCCGATCTCCTCGGACAGCCAGATCGTCTTGATCTTCTTGCGCCGCCCCTCGTGCAGCCAGTCCTTCTGGAACACGTCGAGCCGCTCCCCCAGCTGGCCGCGGATCCGGCGGCACACGAGGTCGTCGGGTCGGGCCTCGATCCGCGGTGCCGACCAGCGCCACACCGCCGGCGTACCGTCCCCGAAGACGGGCTTGATCTCGACCCCTCCCGGGAACGGGTCCGTGGCCACCCGGCCGCTGTCGGGGTCACCCCAGACCGGGAAGTGCAGGGTGCTCGCGGTGACCGGGTTGAACTTCTTGTTGGTGTTGCGCAGCGGCAGGTGCCGGAAGCGCCGGCCGTCGTCGCCGACCCGCGGGAAGTCGTCCGCCACGACCAGCGTCTCGGAGCTGGCGTCGAGCGCGCAGCGGGTCTCGTCGCGGGAGTAGACGAGGAGGTACTCGTGCGAGGTCGCGAAGAAGCTGCCCAGCTGGCGGCCCTTGGGGTTGAGGTTCACGACCACCTGCGCGACGAAGTTGCGCTCGCCGAAGACGTCGTCGAGCAGCAACCGCAGGTGCGCCACCTCGTTGTCGTCGATCGAGCAGAACAGCGCCCCGGTCTGCGCGAGCACCGCGCGGGCCGCCTCGAGCCGGGGCCGCATCATCGCGGTCCAGGCCCGGTGCCGGTCCCGGCCGGTGCCCTGCTTGTCGCGGTAGGCGAAGTCGTTGCCGGTGTTGTAGGGCGGGTCGATGTAGACGACGTCCACGCTGCCCGGCTCCAGCGTGGCCAGCACGCCGAGGTTGTCGCCCTCGACGAAGGTGTTGGTCGGTGCGTCAGTCACGCGAGGGGCTGCCGCGACCGAGGCTCCTGGGCGCCTGCTCGGCGGGCACCCTCCGGCCGAGGTCGACGTGGGCGAGCAGCACCGGGAACGGCGTCTCCTGGTGCGGGTACGTCGCGATCGGGTTGTCGCCGCTGAGCACGACGTACGCCGTGGAGCCGTTCGGTGCGATCCTGAGCACCGACCCGTCCACCACCGTGGCGGCGTGGGCGAACGCCTTGCGACGGGCGGTCAGCGACCTGGCGCGGCGCGAGGCCGCGGTGGCCGCCTGCTTCCCGCCCTTGTCCCAGGCGATCTTGGCCTGCGGGCCGTACTTCACGGCCAGCTTCGCGCCCGCCCCGATCACCACAGCTGCCTTCCCGACCTTGCCCATGGCCACAAGATAGCCCGTGCGCGGCTGGGCGGGTGGCACGTTCCCCGGTGGGGCTGGGAGCGATCCGGCACCATGGTGACGTGCCGTCTGGTCCTCGTCTCTCGTGGAGTCGCGCGCGACGCCGCCGCGACATGATGCGGCGGCTCGCCGAGCTCGACCGGATCGACGCGCTCCACGGCCTCGGCGCGGACCCCCTCCGGGTCCCCGCACCCGTGCGGACCCGGCACCGCCGCGACGCGCTGCTCGCCGGCCTGCTCACGGCCGCTGTGCTGACCGGCTTCGTGCTGTTCGACTCCAGCCCGGTCGGCACCACCACCCGGACCCTGATCGGCCTCTCCGCCCAGCCGCCGTACTCCGTGCCACTGCTCGACCCCGGTGACGGAAGCTATGCGTTCCTGCACCAGCAGCCGGGCTCCGAGGAGCCGGTGACCTACGACCCGTGCAAGGTCATCCGGGTCGAGATCAACCCGGCAGGTGCACCCGACGACTACCGGGAGTACGTCGACACCGCGATCGAGCGCGTGTCCGAGCCCAGCGGCCTCCGCTTCGAGGTGGTCCAGGAGACCGAGGACCGGCCCGGCCGGAACCAGCGCCGGGCATCCGGGAGCCCGTGGGAGCCGGTGCTGGTGTCCTGGGCGGACGAGGAGGAGGTGCCGGGGCTGGCGGGCGACGTCGTGGGACTGGGCGGCAGCGTGGTCGTCGAGACGCTCGGACGGGCCCGCTACGTCACGGGCAGCGTCACCCTCGACGCGGAGCCCTTCCGTCGGGTCGCCGCACGGCTCGGCGGGGGCCCGGCGGCCCAGGCGATCGTCGACCACGAGTTCGGGCACCTCGTCGGCCTGGACCACGTGCAGGACCCGGGTGAGCTGATGAGCGCCGAGAACACCGGGCGCACGTCGTGGGGTCCCGGTGATCTCGCCGGCCTGTCCCGGCTCGGTCGCGGCCGCTGCGGCTAGGCGTCGCTCGGCGTCAGAGCATCGCCCGGGCGAGCAGGTCGCCTGCGTCACTGGCGAACAGGATCGCCGCGACGACGGCCCCGAGCATCAGCACCAGCAGCGCGATCCGCAGCGCGCGGTTGCGTGACTCGCTGTCCCGGCGCTGGGACGGGCGGGCGGACGACGTTCTCATCGGCGCGCCGGTGATCCGGATGCGCGGCTGAGCCGGCCGCTGCGGCCGGGGCACCGCAGGCAGCGACGAGGAGTCGTCGGCCGCCTGACGCTGGCGGGGGACCACCGGCCCGAGCGTCGCGGCCACCGCGCGGAAGTGCTGGTCCACCTCCTGGGCGACCTGCCGGACCTGACCGGCGTTCAGCACCGCGGGCCGCTTCGTCAGCACGTCCACGATCTCGGCGGTCGAGCAGAGCAGCACCTCGCGGGAACGACCCCGGACCTCCTCCGCGGTCGCGAAACAGATCATCGCCTGGGTGATCGAGAGCCGTGACGACATCTGGCCGACCTGGAGCGCGGCCTCCGCGGCGCTGGCCACCGCGCGCTCTCGGGGCCGGCCGTCCTCGCGCAGCACGCCGTCCTCGACCGTCACGGTGCCCGTCCATGTCTGGCTGGCGATGACGAAGATCCCGCCGGGCCCGACCACCACGTGGTCGATGGTGGCGCCGCGGCGCCCCGGCCACACCAGGTCGTTCAGCACCGTCCACCCGGACGGCAGCCCCGCCAGGGCGCGCGCGGTCGCCCCGGCGCTGCCCTCGCGTCGCGTGAGCGCGCCGGACCTGGCCAGCCGCTCGGCGCGCTCGCGCCGGCGCTGTGCCGCATCGTTGCGTGATTCCCCCGGCATAAATTCAGTCCTCCCCAGGACGTCGGCTCACCGTACCCGTGCACACCTCCCTCCGGACAGGGGGGCGGGCAAAGTTCCCCCGGAGTGACCAACCGGACAGCATTGCGACACCGGGGTTGACGTACGGCGCATCGTGGGCTGCGCCGTACGGCGTGACGAACATCGGGGCCGGCGCTAGCCGGCGGTCGCGACCAGCGCGTCCACCGTCACCAGGGCGACCGAGGTGACCGGGGCGAAGCACTCCCGCTTCGGCCTGGTCACCTTCAGCGCGGTGATCTCCAGACCCTCCGGGGTCAGCTCGACGGCCACCCCGGGTGGCACGTCGCAGCCGAGCGCGACCACTGCCCCGAGCAGCACCCGACCGTCGGGCACCTCGGCGTCGAGGGCCGCAGCCCTGATCCTGTCGGCGAGTCGTCCCTCGAGGCCGCCGGCGAAGTCGTCGATGGCCGCCGGGGAGTCGAGCACGGTGGGTTGTGAGGAGACCTCGCCGCCGGCGCTGGTCTCCGACATCAGCACGACCTCCGTGAAGTCCACGGCGCCCTCCCCTGCCGGTCCGGAGTCGGTCGCCGTGGGTGGGTCAGCGGGCGACTCCTGGCCCGACGTCGACGGGTCGTCAGCGCCGGCGTCCTCCCCCGCGTCGTCGCCGCACCCGGCGGCGCCCGTCAGCAGGAGCAGGGCGAGAAGGGTCCCGAGGAGTCGATTCATGACAGTCCGACGATAGTCGCGGCGCTGCGGTTCCCCCGCCGGGGACGGGTCAGGCCACCGGCACGTCGCGGTGCCAGGACTCGGTGACGTACTTCGTCCGCCAGCCCATCGCGACGTAGAGGCCCTCGGCGCCGGTCGGGCTGTCGGCGTCGACCTCGAGCCCGACGTGGTCCCGCCCCCGGGCGGCCGCGTCGGCGATGATCGTGTTGAGCAGTCCGGTGGCCACCCCGCGGCCGCGTGCCGACTCCAGTACGCCGAGGTAGGACACGTAGGAACCCGAGGGTCCGGTGCTGCTCTCCGACACGGTGCCGACCAGCGCGCCGGCGGCCTCGGGCTCGCCCGCACCGTCGACGATCTCGGCGATCCACCAGTGGTCCCACCGGTGGCCCGGGTCCTCGCGCAGCCGGTTCTCGAACTCCTCGAAGCTCTCCTCGGCGGAGTTGAAGTGGTCGGTGAAGGCGCTCTCGAGCACGTCGTGGACGGCCCGCAGGTCGTCGACCTCAGGCATCCCGTCGGCCTCGCGGCGGACCTGCCGGAACACCACGCCCTTGCGCTCCCACCGATCCGGCGACGACACCAGGGCCGCCTCGTCGGGCGTCACCGGACGCGTCATCTGCCACCAGGTGCGGACCCGCTCGAACCCGCCCGCCTCCAGCCAGGCGTGCTGGCGGTCGTCGGCGGCGAACGCGCCGGTGTCGATCTGCTGGACGTCGAGACCGCGGGCCGCGCCCACCTCGCGCGCCTGCCCCTCGGCCCAGCCGAACAGCACATCGGAGCAGCGCCGGGCGGCGGCGTCGGACAGCGTGCGGTCGACGATGTGGACGTAGAGCATCCGGCCGGCGGCGCGGTCGTGCACGCTGCCCCAGGCCCGGATCTCACCCGCGTCGTCGCGGACCACGATGTTCTCCCGCGTCCGCAGACCCTGCTCGGAGACCTCGACCAGGACATCGTCCTGGGAGGCGCCCGCCCAGCCGCGACCGGAGTCCTCGTGGGCCCGGAGCAGTGCCGTCAACCGGTCCACCACCGCCGGGTCGTCCGGGTCGGGCGCCGACGCCTCCCAGCCGGCCGGCAGGCCGGGGTCCTCGGGGAGGATCTCGTCGGGGTCACTCTCGAACCGGTTGTCGTCGGGGATCACACCCGGTGATTGTGCCGTACGACGCCTCCGGCACCGGCTCGACGTATGCACCAGCGCCTCCGAAGGACACGTTGCCACGGGGTGCCGACCGTCCGCTGGTGCTCGTTCGCGCTCAGCGTGCGGCTGTCTGGTCGACGTACTGCTGGACGATGGCGTCGACGCCCTGGTCGACGTCGATGACGACACCCGCCTCGTCGGGCGCGAGACGCTCGAGCGTCGCGAACTGCGAGGTGAGCAGGGAGCTGGGCATGAAGTGGCCCGGACGGCTGGCCTGCCGGCCGGCGATCACGTCGGGGCTGCCGTCGAGGTGGAGGAACTCCACCCGCGGCGCGTGGTGGCGCAGCTGGTCGCGGTACTTCCGCTTGAGGGCGGAGCAGCCGATGACACCACCGTCGGTGTCCCGGTTCGCCAGCCACTCCCCGATCGCTTCGAGCCAGGGGTATCGGTCGTGGTCGTCGAGGGCCTCGCCGGCGGTCATCTTCGCGATGTTGGCCGGCGGGTGGAAGTCGTCGGCATCGCCGAACGGGACCCGGAACCGCTGGGCCAGCGCGGCGCCGACCACGGACTTCCCGGAGCCGGAGACGCCCATGACGACGACCAGGGGGGCGGGTGGGGTGGTGCTCATCGGTGTCCTCACTGTCCGGGTGGCGGCGGGTGGTTTCCCCGGTCGACCGGGGAAACCAGTGCTTGTCGGGCGTTGCAGTGCCCACCAACCATAGGAAGTGCCTGTCGAGTACGCCGCCCGAACCGGCCGCGTGCCTCAGAAGACGAAGTAGCTGCCGATCGCGGCCGGGATCAGCCCGAGCACCAGCCACGGGCTGAGCAGCGACCTCTGGTGGATCGCCAGCGCCGCGGCGACGCCGAGCACCCCGAACGCGCCGGCGATCAGCAGCAGCCCGATCTCCGCGTCGAGGCGGTCGTCCTCGACCACCGCAGCGGCGACGACCAGCCCGACCACCAGGTGCAGGATCGTGGTCACCGCCAGGCTGGACATGACCCACCGCTGCACCGAGGACAGCGACATCGAGCCGCGCTGCGCGGGCCGCGGGTTGTCCGGGTCCATCAGGTGCCGACGGCGCGGGGCGGGGGTCGGATCGGACATGCCACCCAGTGTCCTCGTCGACGGCCCGGGCGCCCATTCGGGGGCGGGGTGTCGGTCGGTCAGCTCGGCACCGCGCGCAGGTACTGGTTCGGCCACTCGACGCCGTCGCCGACCTTCACCCCGAGCTCGTGCGCGGCGCGCAGGGCCCAGTGCGGCTCGCGGAGCAGCACCCGGGCGAGCAGCACCACGTCGGCCTGGCCGGTGGCGATGATCTCCTCGGCCTGCTTGGGCTCGGTGATCATCCCGACCGCACCGGTGGGGAGCCCGGCCTCACGGACCTGACGGGCCAGCGGGACCTGGTAGCCGGGACCCAGCGGGATCTCGGCCGGCACGTTGCCGCCACTGGAGACGTCGACCAGGTCCACGCCGGCGCTCTTCAGCAACCCGGCCAGGCGGGTCGACTGCTCGATGTCCCAACCCCCCTCGGTCCAGTCGGTGCCGCTGATGCGAACGACGATCGGCGTACCGTCCGGGACGCGGCCGCGCACCTCGTCGACCACCTCCAGCAGGAGCCGGACCCGGTTGTCGAAGCTGCCGCCGTACTCGTCGTCGCGCTGGTTGGACAGCGGCGAGAGGAACTGGTGGAGGAGGTAGCCGTGCGCGGCGTGCACCTCCAGGACGTCGAAGCCCGCGGCCAGCGCGCGCTCGGCGCTGTCACCGAACGCCGTGGTCACCGCGCGGAGGCCGGCGGCGTCGAGGGCGTCGGGGTCACGGAGACCGGGGTACGGCGTGGCACTGGGCGCGACGGGGGTCCAGCCCCCGTCCTCGTCGGTCACGACGCCGCGGCCCACCCACGGCGGCTGGGTGGACGCCTTGCGCCCGGCGTGGGCGAGCTGGATGCCGGCGGTGGCGCCCTGGCCGTGCAGGAAGTCCACGATCCGGGTCCAGACGTCCTGCTGCTCGTCGTTCCAGAGTCCCGTGTCCGCGGGGCTGATCCGGCCCTCGGGCAGCACCGCGGTGGCCTCGGTGAAGACCAGCCCGGCGCCGCCGCTGGCGAACGAGCCGAGGTGCACGAGGTGCCAGTCGTTCGGGACGCCGTCGGTGGCGGAGTACTGGCACATCGGCGAGACCCACGCCCGGTTGCGGGCCGTGACGTCGCGCAGGGTGATCGGGCTGAACAGCTGTGAAGGGCTCATGATTGCTGTCAACAAGCATCCGGTCGGCTTTGTTTCACCGCGGGATCTGAGGGGGTTCCGCAGGCGGGATACGGCACGTGCCCGATCCCCCGGGTGCCACCTCAGGCGGACTCTGGACTCATCAACCGGAGACCCACCCCAGGAGCCCACCATGATCACCACCACGCTCACCGCCGAGATCGCCCGCCAGCACCAGGCCGAGATGCGCGCCAGCGCCGGCCGCCGCTCCCTGGCCCGTCTGCTGCGCCGACCGCCCGACCCGACCCCGCGCCCCGCCCCGACGTACGGCGTCACCGCGGTGCCGTCGCTGCCGTCCCCGCCGCAGCCGCGCACCGCGCCGGACCGGCACACCCGGCGCGACGCCGCCTGACCCCGGGGCTCCGGCCGCCTCGTCCGGACCTGGGGACCCCCGCCATCGGCCCGGACACGCACCCCGCGTGTCCGGGCCGGTGGCACGCTGGGGACATGACGGGCACGCCGGCGGTGCTGCGCGAGTACCTCGTCGCGCAGCGGCGTGACCTCGAGGCGGATCTCCCCGCGCTGCAGGACGTCGAGGCGGTGCACCGGATCCGCACCCGGGCGCGGCGGATCCGCAGTGTCCTGGCCGCGTTCGAGACCCACACGCCGGACGCCGCCGGACTCGGCACCGACCTCCGCCGGCTCGGCCGCACCGTGGGCCGCCTGCGTGACCTCGACGTCATCCGCCAACGACTCGGCCACCTCGACCTCGTCCCCGGCCTCCTCGACCACGAACGCACCGCCCTGCTCGACGATGTGCGCAGGACCCTCGACAGATCCCGGACCGCGCGCACTCCCCGGCTCCTCGCCGCGCTCGTCGCCGCAGAGTCCTGGACCGGGCTCCCTCCCGATCCGATCGCCGAGGTGGCACCGCGGGTGCTGTGCGCCGAGCGCGAGCGGGTGCTCCGCCGCGACCGCGTCGCCGCCGACCCGCGGGAGAACCGGCCGCAGCGACTGCACGACGTACGCAAGGCGGCGAAGCGCCTGCGGTACGCCGCCGAGGCCGCCGGCCCGGCGTACGCGACCCTCGGCTCGCGAGCGCAGACCCTGCAGGACCTGCTCGGGCGGTCCAACGACGCCCTTCAGGCCGCTGCCTGGCTCGACCGTGCGGCGCGGGCGCATCCCGATCTCGCCACCGCCCTGGCCGCCGAGGCCGCCCGGCAGTGGACCGGCGGCCACGTCGACCCCGCGGCGTACGACGCGGCCGTCGCTGCCCTGCGCGACGCCCGCCTCTGAGCCGTCCGCACCACCCGCGGACCCGCCCCTTGTCACGATCGGTCACCATGGGGTGGACTTCGAACCTGACCGGTCGGTAACAAGACCGGACCACCCGCCGAACCACCAGGCACCTGGAGGGCCCATGCAGCTCGAGCTGTCCGCCGAGGACGCCGCGTTCCGCGAGGAGATGCGGACCTTCTTCACCACCCAGGTGCCGCAGGAGATCCGGGACACGGTCGCCACCCGGGGTGAGCTGACCAAGGAACAGATCGTCGAGAGCCAGCGGATCCTCAACGAGCACGGGCTCGCGGTGCCGCAGTGGCCGGTCGAGTGGGGCGGCCAGGACTGGTCGTCGCTGCGGCGCCACATCTGGCACGAGGAGATGCAGCGGGCCTGCGTGCCGATCCCGCTGGCCTTCAACGCCTCGATGGTCGGCCCGGTGATCGCGCAGTTCGGGTCGCAGGAGCAGAAGGAGAAGTTCCTCGCCCCGACCGCCAACCTCGACATCTGGTGGTCGCAGGGGTTCTCCGAACCCGACGCCGGCTCCGACCTCGCCTCGCTGCGCTGCGCCGCGGTGCGCGACGGTGACGAGTTCGTCGTCAACGGTCAGAAGACCTGGACCACGCTCGGCCAGTACGGCGACTGGATCTTCTGCCTGGTCCGCACCGACCCGGAGGCCAAGAAGCAGCGCGGCATCTCGTTCCTGCTGATCGACATGACCACGCCCGGCGTCACCGTCCGCCCGATCGAGCTGATCGACGGCGGCCACGAGGTCAACGAGGTGTGGTTCGAGGACGTGCGGGTGCCGGCGGAGAACCTCGTGGGCGAGCTCAACCACGGCTGGGACTACGCGAAGTTCCTGCTCGGCAACGAGCGGGTCGGCGTCGCGCCGGTCGGCGCGACCAAGCAGGTGCTGGCCCAGGCCAAGGAGTACGCCGGCGACCTGCTGCAGGACCCGCTGGTGGCGGCTCGCGTCGCGACCCTCGAGAACGAGCTGCTCGCGTTGGAGCTGACCGCGCTCCGCGTGGTGGCGAACTCGGCCGACGGCAAGCCGCACCCCGCCTCGTCCGTGCTCAAGCTCAAGGGCTCCGAGCTCCAGCAGGCGGTCAGCGAGCTGGTCGTCGACCTCGCCGGGCCCGGGTCGGCCGCCTCCGGCGCCGGTGACGACTCCGCGCTGGAGCTGTGGCAGCGCCGCGCCACCCCGACGTACCTCAACCTCCGGAAGGCCTCCATCTACGGCGGCTCCAACGAGGTCCAACGGCAGATCATCGCCAAGACGATCCTGGGGCTCTGAGATGGACTTCACCTACGACAGCGAGCAGAAGGCCCTCCGCGAGGCGGTGCGTGGCCTGGTCGGCAAGGCGTACGCCGACTTCGAGAAGCGCCGCCAGACCGTCGCCGAGGACCCCGGGTTCGACGAGAAGCTGTGGCAGCGGCTGGCCGAGATGGGCATCCTCGGGCTGCCGTTCTCCGAGGAGGACGGCGGCGTCGGGGCCGGTCCGGTCGAGCTCGGCATCGTCGCGCAGGAGCTGGGCCGGGTGCTCGCGCCCGAGCCGTTCCTGACCACCGTGGTGCTGGCCGGCGGCCTGGTTGCGGCCGCCGGCTCGGCCGAGCAGCGCTCCTCCCTGCTCGGTGCCCTGGCCGCGGGTGAGTCCGTCCTCGCGTTCGCCCACGCCGAGCCGGGCTCTCGCTGGCAGGACACCGCGTCGTCGGTCACGGCGACATCGTCCGGCGACTCGTGGACGCTGTCCGGAGTCAAGGAGCCGGTGCCGCACGGCGCTCGCGCCGACGTGCTGGTGGTCAGCGCGCTGCTGGAGTCCGGCGAGACCGGGCTGTTCGTGGTGGCCGGCGACGCGTCCGGGCTGTCCCGCGCCGGCTACCCCACCCACGACGGCGGCCGCGCCGCGCGGGTGACGTTCTCCGACACCCCGGCCGAGCCGCTGGGCGCGGGCGGCGACGCCGCGGTGGCGATCGACCGGATCCACACGATCTCGCGGATCGTCGCGTGCCACCAGGCGCTCGGCGCGATGGAGGTCTCCCTCGACGCCACCACGTCGTACCTCACCAGCCGCAAGCAGTTCGGCGTCACGCTCAACACCTTCCAGTCACTGACCTTCCGGGCCTCGGACATGTACGTCTCGCTCGAGCTGGCCCGGTCGCTGGCCACCTGGGCCACGATGGTGCTCGCCGACAACCCGGCCGCCGCCGGCGCCGCGGCCTCCCGGGCGGCGCTCCAGGTCAGCCGGTCCGGTCGGCACATCGGCCAGGAGGCGATCCAGCTGCACGGCGGGATCGGGATGACCGCGGAGTACTCCATCGGCAGCTACACCAGCCACCTCACCGCGCTCGACCACCTCCTCGGCGACGGCGACTTCCACCTGGCCCGTCTCTCCGCCGACGTGGGCACCTACGACGAGGTCGACCCCATCCCCTGACCCGTCCCTTCCGTTCCCGCGCACCCACCCCGCCGAGGTGCGAGTTCTTGCGCGCCGAGGTGTGAGTTCTTGCGCGCCGAGGTGTGAGTTCTTGTCGGTCAGGCCGGGCGTGGCACGGCGGCGAGGGTGGACTGGCCGAGCCACGCGGGTACGTCGCGGATCACCGAGCGGGGACCGTCCACGCTGACCAGGCCGGTCTTGAGCGCCTGCGACCAGAGGCGGTCGCCGCGCCAGATCTCGGTCATCGTGCGCAGGCTGGTGGTGATGGTCGCGTCGACGTCGAAGCCCGGATCGTAGTCACAGACGTCGACCTCCTCTCCCGAGACACACAGCCACCACCGGCCGACCTTGACGGCGACGTCGTCGAACCGGAACGCCAGCACCGTGCGACGCCGTGGCCAGGTCTCGACCGGCACCGTGCGGCGTACGTCCCACATCAGCAGGTGCGGATCGAGATCCTGCTCGCCGAGCTCGCCGACCCAGCGCGCACCCCAGGCGCCCAGCGCCTCGATGACCGGTCGCAGCTCCTCGCCGCTCGGCGTCAGCTCGTAGCCACTGCGGCCGGCTACGTCGGTACGGCGCACGACCCCGGCGCGCTCGAGGGACCGCAACCGCTTGGACAGCAGCGCGGGCGACATCTTGGGGTTGCCGCGCCGCAGCTCGTTGAAGTGTCGGCTGCCGAGCAGCAGCTCGCGCACGACGAGCAGCGTCCACCGCTCGTCGAGGACCTCCATCGCCTTGGCGATGGGGCAGAACTGGCCGTAGGTCGCCATGGTGCCGCTCCCTCCGCCGACCCGTGGGTTTGTGCTCCCGACCTCATGGTGATCGCTTCGCGTGGGCGGGTCCAGTACAGATTCAGAACCTGGGGTGGTTCAGATCAGGCACTGGAGGGCGACGCCGTGCGCGGGCACCGTAGGACGCCAGATCTCTGGAGGGAGAGGACATGACCGAGACGACGATGGCCACCGAGGTGAAGGCCAAGCACCGTGCGATGTGGGCGCTGGGTGACTATCCGGCGGTGGCCTCGGAGGTGATCCCGTCGCTGGGCCCGGTGCTGGTCGGGGCCTGTGGCATCGCGGCCGAGGACCGGGTGCTCGACGTGGCCGCCGGCAGCGGCAACGCCGCGCTCCATGCGGCCCGCACCGGCGCCACCGTAGTGGCGTCCGACCTGACCCCCGAGCTGCTCGACCGCGGCCGTGAACAGGCGAGCTTGGAAGGGCTCGACCTGACCTGGGAGGTGGGCGACGCCGAGGCGCTGCCGTACGACGACGGCGCGTTCGACGTGGTGATGTCGTGCGTGGGCGTGATGTTCGCACCGTTCCACCAGGCCGCGGCCGACGAGCTGGTCCGGGTCACCCGGGCCGGTGGGCGGATCGGACTGATCAGCTGGACGCCGGAAGGCTTCATCGGCCAGATGTTCGCGACGATGAGGCCGTACGCTCCCCCGCCGCCGGCCGGGGCCCAGCCGCCCCCGCTCTGGGGCGACGAGGCACACGTGCGGTCACTGCTCGGTGAGCGCACCGACGACGTGGTGGCCCGCAAGCAGACTCTGAAGGTCGACTGCTTCGCGACCGCGGAGGCGTTCCGGGACTACTTCAAGCGCACCTACGGCCCGACGATCGCGGTCTACCGCGCGATCGCCGACGACCCAAACAGGGTCGCGGCCCTCGATGAGGCGCTGGCCGAGCTGGGGCGTCGCCACGACCAGGGCGGCGGCACGATGGAGTGGGAGTACCTCCTGGTCACGGCCCGCCGGAGCTGACCCTCCACGACGCTGGTCGGCCGCCGGCTCAGTAGGCGCCGACCAGCGTCGGCCGCGCCTCCACCACGCGGAGGGCCACGCTGTTCCCGGGAATGGTGACCGTGCCGTTCACATCGCGCCACGGACCGCCGTCCACGCGGAACCGTGCCGAGTACGTCGTGTCGACCTTGGGCCTCATGGTCACGTACGCATCCTCATAGCGGTGGGAGACGTACTCGCTCATCGCCACCCCTCGCCGGAAGGCGCGCCCCGGATCGCTGGTGACCTGGCGCGTCCCGTCGCCGTGCGACCAGGCGAACGAGGCCGGGGTGATCTCCAGGTCGACCCGATGCCCGAGCAGTCGAACCGTGCGAGTGAACGGCGCGGCCTCGGTGCGGAACAGGGTGTCGAAGTTGACGAGGGTCTTGCCGCCGGGCGGTTGGACGACGAGCCGGGAGGCGGGCAGCTCCACGCGGCGAAGTGCGCGGAGCACGATGGACTGGGTGATGAGGTCGGGCGCGACCACCGGGTCCGGCGTGCAGGCCTGCACGTTGCCCATGCAGCCGCCGGTGATTCCGCTGACCAGCATCGGCGGCGGAGGTGGCGCGGGCGTCTGGCCGGCCACAGGCTTAGGGACAACATCGCGATCTTCCGACGCCTCAGTGCAATCGAGCTGCCCAAAAAACGCGTCCTGCCCAACCGAGACTCCGCCCGAGCATCCATCCAACACCGCAGCCAGCCCGTTCGAAGGTCCTGGCGCGACAAGAATCAAACTGCCGAAGCAAAGGACGAGGGCGACTAACCGCGTGTTCATGTCGCCTGCTGAGTAAGGCTAGCCACCCGCCACTCCGAACCGGTCCAGGAAAGGCTGAAACTTGCCGTTCCCCGACCGCCAGATGTCTTCTCAGGTTCAACTTCGGGCGTCCGATAGATCTGCTGTGGGCTAAGTCTGAGACTCACCTGCACGGAGGCATCTGTGTTGTCGGTGAGCCTCGCCGCACCAAACCGCTCAGGGCTCCAGCCCTTGCTTTCGATGCGGCCGCCTGGGCGGTAGATCTCATCGATGCTGTCGGCAATGGCGGCACATGCGTCACAGTCCTTCAGGGCAAGAGTCCGAAGCTCCTGAGTTCCACCCGTCCTCACGGCAAAGTTGAACGCCCGAATCCAGTACGCGACAAACTGCTTGGCATCGCGCTCAGTGAACTCCGGCGTAGATGGTGGGAGGGGGCGGCGTGGCCGTCGGTGCACTCGTGGTCGGATCCTGCGGCGTGGCCCCCGGCCCGTCGTCCGAGCACCCGGCGGCCAGCACAAGCAGCGGCACGCAGACCGCCGCGGCGACCGAGCGTCGTACGTCCATCCGTCACACCTTCCCCGAGATCACGCCCCCGAGCGCGACACCCACCACCGTAGGCAAGACCGCCGGGCCTGAAAACCCCTGCCCGACGATCTGGGGACAACCCCGCGCCACAACGCGCGGCTGGCCGCAAGAACTCACACTTCGGCACGCAAGAACGCACACTTCGGCGGGAAAGGTGGAGGCGGCGCTCAGGCCGTGATCCAGTCCTCGCCGGCGAGCAGCCGGTCCACGGGCGGGCCGACCGCCGCACCGAGCTGGGTCGCGACCACGAAGTCGGCGGCCGCCTTCTCGAAGACGCGCCCCTGCGCGAGCATCGCGTGCTTGCCGCCGGGCACCGTGATGAAGCCGACGTCGGTGGTCCGGGCCAGCCGCCGCGCGACCGCCGTCGCCCGCGAGATCGGCGCGATCCGGTCCTCGTCACCGTGCACGAACAGCACCCGCCGCCCCACGAGCGAGGCGGTGTCGGTGGGATAGAGCCACGGGTTCAGGGCGACGACCGAGGTCACCGGGTCGAGCTCCCCCGCGACCAGCGCCGCCCGCCCGCCGAGCGAGTGCCCGACCAGGCTCACCGGCAGGTCGCCGTGCGCCGACGACAGCTCCGAGAGCGCCCACCGGACGTCGTCGACCGGGGTGCGCTCGGAGACCCAGCCGCGCGAGGAGTTGAGCAGCCGGTACGTCGCCAGGCGTCCACCGCCGGCCCGCGCGATGCGGCGCGCCACCGGGACCATCCGGAGCACCGACAGCTGCGTGGGGCTCACCGCCCGCACCTCCTGGCGGGCGGCGCCGCCGTGGAGCACCAGCACCACTCCGTCGGGAGAGGCGGGCACGTGGGTCGGGATCAGGCGTGGCTGCACACCACCATCCTGCCGAGCGGCCCCAAGGTCAGCCGGCGTGGGCCACGCAGGTCCGCGTCGTCGGACGCACCTCCAACCGACCCACCGGGATCGGCCGCCCGCACACCGAGCACACGCCGTACGTCCCCGACCGGACCCGCTCGAGCGCCGCGACGACCTCGTCGAGCCGCCGCTCGGCCGCCCGGATCAGCGCAGCCACCTGCGAGCGCTCGAAGGCGATGGTGGCGCCCTCGGGGTCGTGCTCGTCGTCGGCGTTGGACGAATCGGAGGCGGCCACGATGCCCGCGAAGTCGGCGCGCAGCGCCGCCAGCCGCTCCTCCGTGCGCGCCCGCTCGCCCGCCAGCAGCCCGGAGACATCCACGGTCTCGAGGATGCCGCACGACGCAAGGGTTATCCCCGATGAGAACCCGCGGGCGAGACACGAGAGTGACCCCATGACGCTCACCCGCACCCGGCGGACGGCCATCCTCACCGTCGTGGCCTTCGTGGTCACCCTGATCAGCCCGCTGCTGGCGACGTCGACGGCACCCGCCACGGCGGCCGCGCCGATCACCGTCGCCCAGGCGCTGGCCACCCAGAACGGCTCGACCGCGACGGTCCGCGGCTACGTCGTCGGCCAGCCGACCGCGACCGACACGGTCGTGACCGGCAACTACCCCAACGACTACGCACTCGCCCTCGCGGACTCCGCCACCGAGACCAGCACGAGCCGGATGGTCTACGTCCAGATCACCTCCGCGTTCCGGGCGGCGTACGGCCTCAAGAGCAACCCCGCCCTGAAGGGCCAGCAGCTCGACGTGACCGGCACACTGTCGGCGTACTTCTCCCACCCCGGGCTGACCTCGACGACCGCGTTCGCCAGGTCCGGGGGTACGACGCCGGGCGGCGGGCCGTACGACGACACCTACTACGCCGACGCGCTGGGCAAGAGCGGCACCGAGCTCCGCGACGCGCTGCACACGATCATCAAGAACCAGACGAAGCTGACCTACGACCAGGTCTGGAACGCGCTCAAGGACACCGACCAGGACCCGGACAACGCCGGCAACGTCATCGAGATCTACTCCGGCAGCTCGATCAGCAAGACGCTCAACGGCGGCGGGGTCGACGACTGGAACCGCGAGCACGTCTGGGCCAAGAGCCACGGCGGCTTCGGCACCGCGACCGGGCCGGGCACCGACGTCCACCACCTCCGTCCGGAGGACGTGACCGTCAACTCCACGCGCAGCAACAAGGACTTCGACAACGGGGGAACCGCGGTCGCGCAGTGCGCGGACTGCTGGTCGGACGCCGACTCCTTCGAGCCGCGCGATGCCGTCAAGGGCGACGTCGCGCGGATGATCCTCTACATGGCGATCCGCTACGAGGGAGGCGACGGCTGGCCGGACCTCGAGCCCAACCAGTCGACCGGCAACGGCTCGGCTCCCTACATCGGCAGGCTCTCGGTGCTGCTGGCCTGGAACGCGGGCGACCCACCGGACGCCTTCGAGATGCGGCGCAACGACCGCATCCACACCGCGTGGCAGCACAACCGCAACCCGTTCATCGACCACCCGGAGTGGGCGGACGCGATCTTCGGCCAGCCCGTGCCGGCAGACGGCGGCTGACCGGCGGAGACTGCGCAGAAATGCCCACGCCCCCGTGCTCGCGGATGGGTGTCACGCCCGACGCGGTGCCCCGGCCCTCCTTCCTAGCGTGGTCACTCCAGACACCGGGAGGAACCATGGAGCACGTCGAGACCGTCATCGTCGGGGCCGGCCAGACCGGCCTCGCCACGGCGTACCACCTGAAGCGACGGGGCCGCGACTGCCTCGTCCTCGATGCCCACCAGCGCGTCGGCGACAACTGGCGGCGACTGTGGGACACCCTGCGGCTCTACACCCCGGCGCGGTACGACGCCCTGCCCGGGCTGGCGTTCCCGGCCAGGCCGTGGTCGTTCCCGGGCAAGGACGACGTGGCGGACTACCTCGAGCAGTACGCCGCGCACCACGCGCTGCCGGTCCGGCTCGGGGTGCGCGTGGAGCGGCTCTCGAGGGACGGCGCGGGCTACCTGCTGCACACCTCGACCGGCGTGATCGGCTGCGACAACGTGGTGGTCGCGACCGGCACCTTCGGACGCACGCCGAGCATGCCCGCGTTCGCGCCGGCGCTCGACCCCGGGATCGTGCAGCTGCACTCCAGCGAGTACCGCCGCCCCGGCCAGCTCGCCGAGGGTCCGGTCCTCGTCGTCGGTGCCTCCCACTCCGGCAGCGACATCGCGTACGAGCTGGCCCTCACCCACCCCACCGTGCTGGCCGGCCGGGACTGCGGCCAGATCCCGCTGCCGATCGAGTCGAAGCGGATGCGGGTCGCCTGGCCGGTGGTCACGTTCGCCTGGCGTCACGTCCTCACCCGTCGTACGCCCGTCGGACGCAAGGCGATGCCGCACGTCCGCTTCCACGGCGCCCCGATGCTGCGGGTCAAGCGCCAGGACCTGCAGGCTCGCGGTGTCGACCGCACCGAGCAGCGCGTGGTCGGTGTCGAGCACGGCCAGCCGGTGCTCGCCGACGGCCGGGCTCTCGACGTCGCGAACGTGGTGTGGTGCACCGGCTTCCGGCACGACTTCTCGTGGATCGACCTGCCGGTGATCGGGGACGACGGTTGGCCGCGCGAGCACCGCGGCGTCACCCCGGACCACCCGGGCCTGTACTTCTGCGGGCTGTCCTTCCAGTTCGGGTTCACCTCGATGCTGATGCTCGGCGCCGACCGTGACGCCGACCACCTGGCCGGCCGGATCGCGGCCCGCAGCGCCGCCGGCCCGAACCCCGCCTCAGGCACCGCCTCGAGCACCACCGACCGCGCCGCCTGACGCGCCGCCTGACGCGGGGACCGCGACCGCCGTACGCTGCTGGGGGAGGTGGTCGCCGTGGCTGTGGTGGACGACCTGCGCCGGGCCCGCGAGGACTACGAGCGCGGCGACCTGGCCGCCGCGATGGCGGCCTGGACCGGCGCCGGGATCGACGCCCTGAACCCCGCCGAGCTGATGGACGTCGCCGACGCGTCGTTCCTGCTCGGTGACCGAGAGACCAGCCTCGACCTGCTCCAGCGCGCCTATGCCCGGCACCTCGACGACGGCAACCCGGGCGACGCCGTGCGCTGCACGTTCTACCTCGCCATGCGCGGCGGCACCGGCGGGGACGCGGCGCTGGCCCGCGCCTGGGCCGGGCGGGGTGAGCGGCTGCTGGAGGGGATGGAGCCCGACGTCGCGGCGCGCGGCTACCTCGCGTTCCTGCGGATGTTCGGCCACGTGATGGCCGGCGACCACGCCGGCGCGCGGTTGCTGGCGGACGAGGCCGAGGACCTGGGACGGCGGCACGACGACCCGGAGCTGCTGGCCCTCGGGCTGTGCGGCCAGGGGCGGGTGGCGTTGTACGACGGTCGGGTCGCGGCGGCGATGCCGGCCTTCGACGAGGCGATGCTGAGCCTGGCCGATCCGCGGGTGTCGCCGGTGACCGCCGGGTTCGTCTACTGCGCGATGATCGAGGCCTGTCAGGAGATCGCCGACTTCGCGCGGGTCGCGGAGTGGACGGCGGTCCTGCAGCGCTGGTGCGCGGAGAAGCCGGGGCTGGTGGCGTTCACGGGCCAGTGCTCGGTGCACCGGGGCCAGCTGATGCGCGTGCAGGGCGCCTGGACCGCGGCCCTGGAGGAGTTCGACCTGGCGCGGCGACGCTACGAGGCTGCCGGGTCGGCCGACGCCGTGGGGCTGGCCGACTACGAGACCGGCGAGGTGCACCGCCTGCATGGTGACCACGCGGCGGCAGAGGCGGCGTACCACAGCGCCGGCGACCACGGCCACGACCCGCAACCCGGGCTGGCCCTGCTCTGGCTGGCGCAGGGCCGCGAGCAGGCGGCCGTCGCGGTGATCCGCCGGCTGCTCGCGGAGGCGGACGACCCGGTGCACCGCTCCCGTCTGCTGCCCTCAGCGGTCGACGTGCTGGTCGCGGTCGGCCACGTCGACGACGCGCGGGCGCTCGCCGACGAGCTCGAGCGGGTGGCGCACACCTTCGGCAGCGGCGCCCTGCTCGCGTCCTCGGCGTACGCCAACGCGCTGGTGGAGCTGGAGGCCGGCGACCCGGGTGGCGCGCTGCCCTATCTGCGCAAGGCGTCGTCGCTGTGGACACGGGACCAGAGCCCGTACGACGGCGCCCGGGTGCGGGTGCTGACCGCCCGCGCCATGACGGCCCTCGGGGACGCGGCCTCGGCGCAGCAGGAGCTGGAGGCGGCCCGGCGGGTGTTCGACGAGCTGGGCGCCAAGCCCGCGGTCGTCGAGGTCGACCGGCTGCTCCGACCGGACGCGGCGCCCGACGGCCTGACTCCCCGCGAGGTCGAGGTGCTCCGGCTGGTCGCCTCCGGACGCAGCAACGCGCAGATCGCCACCGAGCTGGTGCTCAGCGAGAAGACCGTGGCCCGGCACCTCAGCAACATCTTCACCAAGATCGACGTCGGCTCGCGGACCGCCGCGGCGGCGTACGCCTATGAGCACGGGCTGGCCTGACGGATCAGAAGGTGCAGAGCACCTCGGCCCGGCGCACGACCACGTCGGCGTCTGCGGCGCCGTCCGGATGCGTGAGGCGCAGGCGCAGGCGATCCACCCCTTGGGAGCCAAACCCGAGCCCGATGGGGATCTCGGGCAGCAGCGCCGCTCGCCGCAGCACCCGGCCGCCGCCGAGGACCGTGGCGGCCACCTCGCTGCCCTCGGGCGAGCCGGTCTCGAGGCCGAGCCACAGCTTCACCGATTGACACCGGCGGTCGAGGACGAACGCCACCCTGGCGTTCTGGTCCGGACGGCGCGTGGTGAAGGCCCTGCGGTAGGTGACGTGGTCGTAGGTCCGGCGGACCGGCCACCTGAGGTTGACGTCGCCCCGCACCCGGCCGGGCAGGTCTGCGAGGTGACGCCAGCGATGGGGGCGCACCAGCCAGGCGCGGGTGGCCACCTGGGCGTGGCCGCGGGTGGCCAGCTTGATCACGCGGTACCACCGCGGATGCAGCGTCGTGGGCAGGTCGGCCAGCCGGAACCTGCCGCGCGCATCGATGCGGGTGCGCCGCTCGTTGTGCCAGCGGGCCGTCTTCGAGCCGCGCTGCTGCAGGACCATGTAGTCCCCGTCGGCCCGCGGGGAGACGCGGCCCAGGAACACGACCTTGTGGTCGAAGTTCAGCACCGGCGTCCTCGTCGACGGGTGCGTCGTGATCGTGTACGGCGTCTCGGCGTGCGCGGTGTCGAGCGCGAACGGCGCCAGCGCGGCACTGAGAAGCAGCACGGCACAAGCAAGCACTCGGCGCATGACGGGACCCCCCTGTCGCCTGACTGTACGCCGCCCACCGCGGCCTGACCGAGCCTTCTCGACGAGTCACCGGGGCTTGCGGAGCACCAGAGCGAAGACGGTGACGGCGGAGAACGCCCACCCGTGACGAGCCGCCTCCTGCTGGGCTCCGATCGCCGCCGCCACCTCGTGCGCATCGAGAGTGCCCTCGGCCACCGCCACGGCCCCGGCCTCGCGCAGCCGGGGCGCCTCCAGGAGCACCTCCTGGGGGAACAGCAGCGCCGCCGAGCCGATGTCGGGGTCGACCGTGAAGCCCGCGGTCATCGCCTGCCGCGGCAGGTGCCGGGCGGCGTACGGGTTCGGCACCCGGGACAGGAAGGCGGCCTGCACTGCCGACTCGACGTGGGGCGGCAGGTCGGACTCGACATGGGAGCCGTGGTCGGCATCGAGGACCAGGGCCCGCCCGCCGGGCCCGAGCACACGGGCCATCTCGTGGAGCGCGGCCTGTGGATCCTCGACATGCTGGAGCACCCGCTCGCACCACACCAGGTCGAGAGAGGCGTCGGGGAACGGCAGCGCGTCGGTCGACCCGTCGACGTAGGTCACCTTGGTTCCGTCGGCGCGCTCCTCGGCGATCGAGCGCAGCGCCGGGTTGGGCTCCACGCCGGTGACGACGCCCTCGGCCCCGACGAGTGGGGCCAGCTCCCGACACATCGTCCCGGTGCCGCTGCCGATGTCGACCACCCGCTCCCCGTGGCGTACGTCGGCCGCGCCCAGCGCCCAGTCGCGGAGCCGGCGGATCGACGGCGCCCGGTCCTGGAGGTCCAGGATCATCAGCATCAGCCGCACGGACGGGTCGTCGGTGGTGCCGCGCTGGAAGGCGCGGCCGAGCAGCGGCGGATCGGGCATCGGTGCACCTCGTCACCCGGCGTCAGGCGACGCCGACCGTCCGAGCATCGACCCCGTGACGTCGGGTCACCAGACCCGTTCGGGCCAGCCTGACCGGGTCAGCGCACCTCGCACGCGATCCCGTCGCCGTCGGTGTCCAGAGCGACATGGGCGCGGTAGAGCTTGCGGTCCGCGACGAAGGTGGTGACTCGCCGCTCGCCCTTCGCGACCGCGTCCCGTGCCGCCGGCCGCCCGACGCCGTGCGGGTGCGTCACGTTGACGGCGGCGCACGAGTCAGTGACGTTCACCGTCGAGGAGTCCACGACGAGGTCGCCGACCCAGGTGCCGACCTGGGGCAGCAACGCGAGGGAGGCCAGGACCGCGAAGCCCACGGTGACGATCACGACGCGCCCTACCAGGCGCCTGCCGAGGCCCGGCGGTCGCGCGTGCCGACGCGGTGTCTTGCGGCCCCCGGCAGCGTGCCGGCGGGTGGCCGGTGCGGACCGGACACGCTGCCGCGGCGCGGACTTCTGCGCGGAATCCCCCATCATCGCTCCCCCGTGGTGTCCCTGCGGCGCCGACCGGAGGTCAGCGCTTCTCGCAGACGATGCCGTCGTCGTCGGAGTCGAAGTCGCTCAGCTCCTTGTAGAGCCGCTTGCCCACCGTGAACTGCTTGACCCGACGCTCGCCCTTGACGACCTTGTCGCGGGCCTTGGGGAGACCGACCCCGTGGGGGTGGTTCGCATTGACCCGCTCGCACGCGGCGGTGGTGTCCAGCGCGGCGGCCGGGTTCGTGTCACTGAGGCCGGAGAACAGCGCCCAGAGCGAGGCCAGCACCACCAGGGCGAACATGCCGACCACCAGGCCGGCCGAGGCCAGCACCACGGAGCCGAACCGGGCGCCGCGACGAGCCGAGCGCGCCCGGAGGTGCTCGGAGGGCCGCTGGCGGTGCACGCCGGTGGTGCGCCGGCGCGACCAGCCCTCGGCCAGGTGCGGCTGCGCGCCGTCGTTGAGGGCCACGCGGACGTCCTCGGCGATCGACCGCGCACGCACGGGTGAGAAGAAGTTGGGCTGGCCGATGAGGTGCCGCTCGAGCGTCGTGGTGGTGGCGACCAGCACACCCTTGGCCCGCCCCGCGACCTCGTCGTCACTGACGAAGCAGACCATGCCGTGGACGTGGTTCACGTCCAGGGTGACCAGACGCTCGCCGATCGCGGTCGCGGCGGACCTCTGGGTGCTCAGGGTGCCGTCACGGCGACGGCCGTGCACCCGCAACGCGTCGTTCTTGACCACGATGCGGCCACCTGCGGTGTCGCCCTCGATCACGAACACGCCACCGGGGCCGATCGCGACGTGCGGGAGGCTGACGTGGGGGCGGCCTGGCCAGGGGACGTCACGGAAGACGGTCCAGTCAGAGGTGGGAAGGCGGTCGAGGACGGCGTTGATCGCCGCGCGGGAGTCTCCGGTCATGTCATCCAGCCCGTCTCACGCGCCGAGGAGCAGGACGACGAGGACGAACAGTGCGAGCAGCGCCACTCCGACGAGCACCCCGGCCAGGGGAACGGGCCCGGACACCGTGGTCGGCGTTGCCGCCAGCGTGGGTCGGGCCGGACGATCGGAGGCCTGCTGCCACCGGCCCAGACCGTGGTTCGCGGTCCGGATCTGCTCCGGGCACAGCCGCGCCGAGCGGCCGAGGAGCATGGTGTCCAGATTGGCCGTGGAGCACACGAGGACGTCGCGGGCAGTGCCGGTCAGCCACTCCTCGCGGACGAAGCACAGCACCGGCTGGACGTCGTGGGCACCGAGGCCGATCAGCTCGGTCAGGGCGGCGGCCGCCTCGACGGCGCCGACCAGCTCGCTGTCGCGGATGATGCCGTTGAGCCGGACCTGATCATTGGCGACGCTCAGCCGGCCGGACCAGCTGAGCGAGTCGATGACGAAGACGCCCTTCGGGCCCACCACGACGTGGTCGAGCGACGCGAACTCACGCGTGGGCCAGCGCACGTCCCGGTAGACGGTCCACTCCGCGGCGTCGAGGGTGGCCAGGACCCGGGCGACGGCCTCCGCGTCTGCTTCCGCGTCGGGCCACGTCTCCGCAGGGTGGGTCATCGATATCGTCCTCTCCAGACCGCGCTGGGGTGCCGCGGGTTCGCCGTGCCGCGTCGCGGCGATATGGAAAGCGTAAGTCACCAATAGGTTGTGCGGAACACTTTTCTCCTACTCGATCGGGTCATTTTCGCGGCACCGCGGTCCCGGCGTACGTCGGTCCACGACGGTGCCCGACGGCGCGATGCGGCCGCCTCCCCCACAGGCGCGTACGGTGGAGCAAGCGGCCGGCCGGCGGCGAGTAGCGCACAGAGGACTGTTTTCTGATGGAACGCACCGCGTACTGGACCGCAGCCGACGACCAGCCCGTCAGCCGCGAGGATGCTGAGAAGGCGTGGACGGTCGAGGCCCACAACGTGCTCAGCCGGGTGGCCGGCAAGTACCGCCAGGTCATCGAGTCCGGCGAGCTGGCGGCCGAGCTGCAGGAGACCACCGGCATCCACACCCGCAGCCAGGTGCGCACCTGGCTCGGGGCGGTGCTGGTCACCCTCGCCCGCGAGGGCCACGAGACCGGCGAGCCGCCGCTGGCGTCACTGGTGGTGCAGAAGTCCACCGGCATGGTCGGTGCCCGCTACGACGAGATCCTGAAGGCCATCGGCGGCACTCCCGCCGGGAGCGACTACGAGCGCGAGAAGCTGGCCGCCGATGCTCGTCTGGAGTGCTACCGGTGGGCCGAGGCGGACCTGCCTGACGACGGCGGGACCGCCGCCCTGACCTCACGCTACGCGGCCTCGGAGTCGCGGGCCCGCAAGCAGCGACTGGCCGAGGCCCCGGCCAACGTCTGCGCGACCTGCAACATGGCCATCCCGCCGACCGGCGAGTGCGACAACTGCGGCTGACCAGCCACCGCGCTGGGGTCGTCCGCTGCTAGCGTCGGCCCGGTGAGCGGCTCCCCTGGCGAACGGTCCCTTGGCGAACGCAACGTGCTCGGCGGCGAGCTGGAGCCGTGCGGCACCGACCCGATGACCGGCTTCTACCGCGACTCCTACTGCACCGTCGGCCCCGAGGACGTCGGTGTGCACGGCGTCTGCGCGGTGATGACACCGGAGTTCCTGGCGCACCAGGAGTCGGTCGGCAACGACCTCTCCACCCCACGGCCGGAATGGCACTTCCCCGGCCTCACCCCCGGCGACCGTTGGTGCGTGGTCGCCGGCCGCTGGAAGCAGGCATACGACGACGGGGTCGCCGCACCGATCGTGCTGGCCTGCACGCACGAACGCGCGCTCGAGGTGATCGCGCGCGAGCTGTTGGTCGAGAACTCGGTCGACGTGCCGCCGGACCTGAGGTCGCTGGACTGAGCCTGGGATCCGCCGCCGGATTTCCTCGTTTGGCAAGCCCCGAAGGGGTCATTGACGGGCCCCGGTGCGGACCAGAGACTCCGAGCAGGGATCGCTCGGTCCCCCACTTCGGGAGGAAGTCGCATGAAGGTTCGCACCAGGCTCGCAGGCGTCGGAGCCGTCGTCATCACCGCAGTCGTCGCCACCATGTCCCCAGCACAGGCGGCCACCTGGGACAAGAGCACCAGCGGGGCGCACGGCTGGGGCAGCTACACGCGGTCCGCGCAGACGTACACGATCCCCTACGCCATCAAGGACACCGACAAGGACGGAGACTGCGCCTACGTCGTCTTCCGGCCCCAGGTCCTGCAGGCCGTCTTCGGTCTCGGCATCATCTGGACGAGTGTCGGCCTCAGCGGCTACGAGTACAAGGACACCGTCTGCGGCGTCGGGAACACCGACACCGGCAGGGCTGTCATCAACGTCTGGAACAAGATGTCGGCGGCCGACCGGCTGCTGGCCACCAAGATGCGGATGTACATCCGGGTCTGCGAAGACGACGCCTTCGCCGACACCTGCAGCGGATTCACCACGCCGCCGGTCGATCTCTGAGCACAGCACGAGGGGCCCGGGCCGCGACGGTCCGGGCCCGCTCACGCTGAGGTGTCTCAGCGCTCGGCCGCACCGCTGCGTCCGGTGAGGTCCCAGCGCGTGGAGTCCGCGGTGCCGGCCTGCGCCTGCAGCTGCGGCGTGTCCCGATAGCGCTGCAGGACGGTCACCAGCTCGTCCACGGTCAGCGGCAGGTACGCCGGCGGCACCGCGGCGTACCCGCTCGGCACCCGGTCGGTGGTGTCCGTCGGGACGAACAGTGGTCTGCGCGTCCGGTGCTCCGCGCCGGGTGCCAGCCAGAGTCCGAACGGCAGCTCCGCGCGCGGCACCTGCAGCTGCGCCCAGGACAGCGACGTGGTGGCCAGTCCCCAGCGGTGCTCGACCCCGTCACGGGTCAGATACACACCGCCTGCCGTCGCGCCGAGCCCGAACGGCAGCACCAGCAGCACGGCGTACGCCGCCACGAGGCCGCCGAGGACCACTCCCCCGACGCTGCCGTGCCCCGCGCCGACGAGGACGGTCAGGCCGCCGAGGACGAGGAAGCCGAACGCGACCGTTGCGGCCGGCAGCAGTGCGGCCCGTGGCCTGAGGTACGCCGTGGCCGGCGCCCCCGACGGGGCGGTGGCCAGCACGGCCGGTCGCGGCCCTTGGCGCGACCACCACCAGCGGGTCAGCGTGGTGACGGTCGTGGCCACTGCGCCGATCGTGGGGAGGCCGAACAGGAGCACCAGCCAGGCGTGCCCCAGCGCGGCAGCCAGCACGGCCACCGTGCCGAGGAACGTGGTGAAGGACACGCTGAAGGCGAGCACCGCGAGGTACCTTCCCGGGCGCCCCGAATCGAGTGCACGCCGGATGATCCACGGCCCGTGCGTGGCCCCCCATGCTCCCCCGCTTGCTGACATGCGCCCGATTGTGCCTCGCGGGTCAGCGCACCCCGGATCGGCGCAGCCAGCTGGCGGATTGTTCATCTCCGCCGTCGTCCGGTCTCTCGGTCCCCTCTCCGGTCGGTCTAGGTGCGTTGGTGGAAGCGGTAGGCGCCGTTGGGGGTGCGTTGGACGAGGTAGCGGTCGTCGTGGGCGCGGTGGTGGTGCCAGGAGCAGAGCAGTACGCCGTCGGCGAGGTCGGTGCGGCCGCCGCGGGACCAGGGGTCGCCGCTGTGGTGGGCCTCGCACCAGGTCGCCGGGACGGTGCAGTCGGTGGCGCGGCAGGTGCGTTGGCCGACCGCGAGGGCCTTGCGTTGGGCGGGGGTGAACAGGCGTCGGGTGCGGCCCAGGTCCAGCACCGTGGACTCGCCGTCCACCACGGCGGGTAGCAGCCCGGCCGTGCAGGCCAGTCGTCGGGCCTCGCCGGCGCTGATGCGGGTGCCCTCGCCGAGGGTGGCGATGCCGAGGCCGGTGATCAGGTCGGCGACCGGAATGGTGACCACCACGGTGGTCGCGACACCGCCGTGCATCGGCAGCTGGGTGGGGTCGATGGCCTCCAGCAGCGCGCAGAACGCCTGCCCGCGGCGCTGGTCGCCCGGCACCCGCCGCCCGTCGACCTCGTCGATGTCCCCGGCCGCCCCGACCGCCCCGGCCGCCCCGGCCGCGGCCGATGTTCGGGTGCCGCCGTGTTTGGCCGCGGCGCGTCGGGGGGCGGTGAAGGCCTCCAGGTAGGTCTGCAACCGGGCCGCGGTGGCTTCGGGGATCCGGACCCGCACATCGACCGAGCCGTCCCCGCGCGCGTGCAGGGTCAACCGGGTCGCCGCCGAGGCCCGCCGCTCCGCGACCAGCAGCGCGCGGCGCTCCTGGTCGTCGTACTCCTCGGGACAGACCACCTCCAAGATCCGCTCCCCCAGCGCCCGCAGCGCCGGCGGCGTGAAGTCGGCGGCCCGCTGCACCAGGTGGGCCTGCGCGGCCTCGAGCAGCCCGGGATCGACCCGTTGCCCCACGCTCGGTGAGTCCAGGGCCTCCAACGCCCGCACGATCACCGCCGCCTGTGCCAGCGTGACCCGCCCCGCCCCCAGTCCTGCTTCGACCAGCTGCCAGCGACGATCCAGGCCCCGGGCCAGCAGCTCACGGGAGTGCAGCGACCGCGTCGTGGCGTTGGTGCGGGGTGCCAGCCAGGCCGCCACCGTCGGCGCTCCCTCCACGTCGGCCACGTCCATCGCCGTCGCCATGACCCGCAGCCGCAACGCCTCCACCCGATCCACCACCGTCGACAGGCGCACCAGGGCATCCGCCTTCTCCGCGGTCGCCAGGAAGACCGGATCCAGCCCCGCCACCTGATCCAGCAGGTCCTCCAGCGCGTCGACACACGCCAGCACCGGGTGACGAAGAGGCGCGGCCAACTGGGACATACCCGACACGCTAGAGGACACCACCGACAACCTCGCCAACTCCCGAACCCCTTGTGGACAAGGCCGCAGCACACCGTACGGCCTCGCAAGAACACACACCTCGGTGCGCAAGAACTCACACCTCGGCGCAGGGAAGCGGGGGCTCGGCGGATGGGTCCGGGAGCCTGTGGATGACCGTTCGCGCGATCGACCGATGCGGCGCACGCTGGTGGCCATGAACTCCTTCGACCGGACCATCCGCACCCAGACCGACCTGCACGCCGCGTGGCGTGACCTCGTCACCCCGCTCGGCTTCGCCAGCCCACGCTTCGTGATCATGCTCATCGAGCCGAGCGGGAGACCCGTCCCGCAGGTCATCCAGATCGACGAGCTCGACGGGTTGCCCCAGCACGCGGACATCGAGCGAGGTGCCGACTTCCTGCGGATGCTGACCGGCGAGCTGGGCATCCCGGACGCGCGGGTGGCGTTCCTCTACGCGCGCCCGGGTCGCGACGGGACCCAGGAGGCCGACCGGAAGTGGGCGGCGTCGCTGTGGGCCATGGCCCGCGCGGCGGAGCTGGTCTGCGAGCCGGTGCACCTGGCCAACGACGCCCGCATCGTGCCGATCCCGCTCGACGAAATCGACGCCGCCTGAGTGCTCCGCCAGGCAGCCTCGGGCTGAGGGTCGCTGCCAGACGCCGGGCCCTCACTCCGAGGCGGCCGCCACCGCCGGGTCCCGCCACACGACCGCGGTCCCGTCGAGCACGACGACCCCGTCCTGGTTGAGGATCCGGGTGGCCAGCGTCGTGACGGGCTTGTCCCGGCGGGCGTCGGTCACGGTCACCTCGGCGGTGATCTCGTCGCCGGGACGCACCGGGGCGAGGAACCTCCACGCCACCTCGAGGAAGACCGAGCCCGGCCCGGGCAGGTCCTCGGCGACGAGCGCGTTGAGCAGTCCCGAGGTGACGCCACCCTGGACGACCAGCCCGCCGAAGCGGGAGGCCGCGGCGACCTCCTCGTCGTAGTGGATCGGGTTCCGGTCGCCGCTGATCTCGGTGAACAGCTCGATGTCGCGGCGGCTGACGAGGCGGGTACGCCGCGCGACGGCGCCGATCTCGGGAGTGGTCATGCCCCCAGCATGCCAAGCGCGACCGGCCAGACGCCGCCCCTCCGGTCCGGACCAGCTTGCGCTAATGCGTTAGTGGCGACTAACGTATCGCTGGTGACGGACGCCTTCAGCGCAGCTGCCGAGCCGAACCGGCGACGCATCCTGCAACTGCTGGCATCGCAGCCACGGACCGTGACCGAGATCGCCGGGCAGTTCACCGTGACCCGGTCGGCGATCTCCCAGCACCTGCTGGTGCTGGCCGATGCGGGTCTGGTCGCGGCCGAGAAGGTCGGCCGCGAGCGGATCTATCGGGTGCTCCCGACCGGCCTGCACAAGCTGCAGTCCGAGATCGACCGGTTCTGGACCAACGAGCTGGATGTGCTCGTCGCCGACGCGCACCGACTGAGGAGAGACACATGAGCTTCACCAAGACCGCGCAGCTGCCGGTGACCCCCGACGAGGCCTTCGCGCTGATCACCGACCCGGAGCGGCTGCGCCGCTGGCAGGCCGTCTCCGCCGTCGTCGACCTGCGCGCCGGCGGCGCCTGGCGCTGGACGGTCACCCCGGGCCACATCGCGGCGGGCACCGTCCGTGAGGTGGAGCCCGGCCGCCGGGTCGTGCTCGGCTGGGGCTGGGAGGGTGGCGACCTGCCGCCGGACGCCTCCACCGTCACCGTGACCGTCGAGCCCGCCGAGGGCGGCTCGCTGGTGACGCTGGTCCACGAGGGATTGACCACCGAGCAGGCCGCGATGCACGCCGAGGGCTGGCACCACTACTTCGAGCGGCTCGAGCGGGTCGCGAAGACCGGGGACGCGGGCCAGGACGAGTGGGCCTGGGCCCCCGAGGACCTGACCCCGCTGGTCGCCGCCGAGGCCGCCCTCGCCGTACTCCAGCCGGTGCTGCGCAACCTCACCACCGAGGACCGTCCGAAGCAGACGCCGTGCGACGAGTTCACCTGCCACCAGCTGGTCGAGCACCTCTTCGGCTCGCTCACCCAGCTCGGCGCGATGGCGGGTGCCGACGTGGTCAACCCCGAGCAGGGCTCCCTCGAGAACCGGATCTCGGTGATGGCCGAGCAGGTGCTCACCGCCTGGCGGTCGGTCGATCTCGACGGCACCGTGCCCGGCCCCGGCGGCAGCCAGCTGCCCGCGTCGCTTGCGGCCGGCATCCTGTCCATCGAGCTGGTGCTGCACGGCTGGGACGTGGCAGAGGCCAGCGGCCAGCGGCTGCACATCTCCGACGAGCTCGTCACCTACGTGCGCGGCCTCGCCGAGGCCGTCGTACCCGATGGTCGCGAGCGCGGCGCCTTTGCCGGCGAGGTCGCCCCGGCGCCCGACGCCAGCGCGGTCGACCGACTCGCGGCGTACGCCGGCCGCACCCGCATCGCCGCCTGATCGTCTCGGACCTCACCCACCACAAGGAGAAAAGTCATGACCAAGTTCGTCTTCATCTACCACGCACCGATGACCCCCGCCGAAGCCACGCCTCCCAGCCCGGAGCAGATGGAGGCCGTGATGGCCGAGTGGAACAACTGGGCCGGCAAGGTCGGCGACGGCATGGTCGACTTCGGCACCCCGCTCGCCGGCGGCACCCGGGTCAGCGGCGACGGCACCGCCCCCAGCAGCCGCGAGGTGGCCGGCTACTCGATCATCGAGGCCTCCGACATGGACGCCGCCCTGGCGCTGGCCAAGGACCACCCGCACCTGATGATGCCCGGCGGCTGCGAGATCGAGGTCCACGAGGCGCAGCCGATCCCCGGCATGTGACCGCTTGCCGGCCTGGGCGTGCGGCTCGGGCCGGCTGCGCGTTCTCCGCGACGATAGGGGCCGTTCTTCAGCGGAGAGCCGAACCAATACGTGACCTCGAGGCATGACACGATTTCGGGACCCCGACAGCCGAGCGGGTGATGCGTGCAGCGTTCCGGTCTCCTGCATGCCGTCCTTGCCCAGCACCGCATCAGTCGCCGTCAGTGGGCGAGGCTTCTCACCACACCGACTTCACCGCGGAAGTTTCTCCAGCCGATGTCGATGGCCGCGGGCTTCACGGTCGACTTCGACAACGGCTCGGCGGCGCTGCGTCACCTCGCGACAGACGTCGGGCCCGGCACCTTGCGGTGCCGGGCCCGACGACTAGCGGTTGTCGCCCGTCAGCTGCAGCCGCTGGTGCTGCCGCAGCCCTCGCACACGTAGCACGAACCAGCCGGGCGCATCTTCGTCCCGCAGGTGAAGCAGAGCGGGCTGTCGACGGCGGTGCCGGTGATCTTCTCCAGGAGCTCGGCGCTGGTGTGCGCCTCCTTCGCCGGGGTGGCGGGGACCGCGCGGGCCTCGGACCCGTGGGAGTCCTTGGTCTCGACGGGCTCGGTGTGCACGACCTCGGCGATCTCGATCAGCTCGGTGGCCGAGCCGGTCTCCTCGATCGGGGGCTCGTAGGAGCCCGTCTCGAGGTGACGCTGACGCTCGTCGGCGGAGTAGATCCCCATCGCCGAGCGCTCCTCGAAGGACATGTAGTCCAGGGCCAGGCGGCGGAAGATGTAGTCCATGATCGACTGCGCCATCCGCACGTCCGGGTCGTCGGTCAGACCGGCCGGCTCGAAGCGCAGGTTGGTGAACTTCGAGACGTAGGTCTCCAGCGGCACGCCGTACTGCAGGCCGATGCTGACCGCGATCGAGAACGCGTCCATCACGCCGGCCAGGGTCGAGCCCTGCTTGCCGAGCTTGAGGAACACCTCGCCGAGCTGGCCGTCGTCGTGGGCGCCGGAGGTCATGTAGCCCTCGGCGCCGCCGACGGTGAACGACGTGGTCCGCGAGTCACGCGACTTCGGCAGCCGCTTGCGGGTCGGGGCGTAGACGATCTTCTCGATCACCTTCGACTCCTCGACCGACTCGACGGCCGTCGACCGGGCCTGGTCGGCCTTGGACGCGTCCGACTTGCCGTCGGAGAGCGGCTGGCCGACCTTGCAGTTGTCGCGGTAGATCGCGGTGGCCTTGAGGCCCAGCTTCCACGACTGCAGGTAGACGTCCTCGATCTCCTCGACCGAGGCCGACTCCGGCAGGTTCACCGTCTTGGAGATCGCGCCGGAGAGGAACGGCTGCGCCGCCGCCATCATCCGCACGTGGCCCATCGGCTTGAGCGAGCGCGCGCCCATCGCGGTGTCGAAGACCTCGTAGTGCTCCTGCTTGAGGCCCGGCGCGTCGATGATGTGGCCGTTCTCGGCGATGAAGGCGACGATCGCCTCGACCTGCTCGGGCTGGTAGCCCATCTTCTTCAGCGCCCGCGGGACCGTCTGGTTGACGATCTGCATCGAGCCGCCGCCGACGAGCTTCTTGAACTTCACCAGGGAGAAGTCGGGCTCGATGCCGGTGGTGTCGCAGTCCATCATGAAGCCGATGGTGCCGGTCGGCGCGAGCACCGAGGCCTGCGCGTTGCGGAAGCCGTTCTTCTCGCCGAGCTTGACGACCGTGTCCCAGGCCTTGGTGGCCAGGGTGTGCACGTCGCGGTCGTGGCTGTGCACCGCACGGATCGCGTCGTTGGCGGCCTGGTGCTTGCGCATCACCCGCTTGTGGGCGTCGGCGTTGCGCTGGTAGCCGGCGTACGGGCCGACCACCGCGGCGAGCTCGGCGGACTTGGCGTACGACGTGCCGGTCATCAGCGAGGTGATCGCCCCGGCCATCGCGCGACCGCCGTCGGAGTCGTAGCCCAGACCCATCGCCATCAGCAGCGCGCCGAGGTTGGCGTAGCCGATGCCGAGCTGGCGGTAGTCACGGGTGGTCTTGCCGATCGGCTCGGTCGGGAAGTCCGCGAAGCAGATGGAGATGTCCATCGCGGTGATGATGACCTCGACGGCCTTGGCGAACAGGGCGGAGTCGAAGGTGTCGTCGTCCTTGAGGAACTTCAGCAGGTTCAGCGACGCCAGGTTGCACGAGGAGTTGTCGAGCGACATGTATTCGGAGCACGGGTTGGACGCGGTGATCCGGCCCGTCTCCGGGTTGGTGTGCCAGTCGTTGATGGTGTCGTCGTACTGCAGGCCCGGGTCGGCGCACTCCCACGCGGCCACGGCGATCTTGCGGAACAGCTCGCGGGCGTCCACGGTCTCGATGACCTCGCCGGTGCCGCGGGCCTTGAGCCCGAAGTCGGTGCCGTCCTCGACCGCGCGCATGAACTCGTCGGTCACGCGGACCGAGTTGTTGGCGTTCTGGTACTGCACGGAGGTGATGTCGACGCCGCCGAGGTCCATGTCGAAGCCGGCGTCACGCAGCGCGCGGATCTTGTCCTCCTCGCGCGCCTTGGTCATCACGAACTCCTCGATGTCCGGGTGGTCGACGTCGAGGACGACCATCTTGGCCGCGCGACGCGTGGCGCCGCCGGACTTGATGGTGCCCGCGGAGGCATCGGCACCGCGCATGAAGGAGACCGGACCGGACGCGGTGCCACCGGAGGAGAGCAGCTCCTTGGAGGAGCGGATGCGGGAGAGGTTGAGGCCGGCGCCGGAGCCGCCCTTGAAGATGAAGCCCTCTTCCTTGTACCAGTTGAGGATCGAGTCCATCGAGTCGTCGACCGACAGGATGAAGCACGCGGAGACCTGCTGCGGCGACGGCGTACCGACGTTGAACCAGACCGGGGAGTTGAACGAGAAGTACTGGTGCACGAGCAGCCAGGTGAGCTCGTGCTCGAAGAGCTCGGCGTCGGCGTCGCCCGCGAAGTAGCCGTGCTCGGCGCCGGCCTTGGTGTAGGTCTTCACCACGCGGTCGATGAGCTGCTTGAGGCTCCACTCACGGACGTCGGAGCCGACCGCGCCGCGGAAGTACTTCGTCGTCACGATCGTCGAGGCGTTGACCGACCAGAAGTCAGGGAACTCCACACCGCGCTGCTCGAAGACGGCCTCGCCGGTCTTCCAGTTCGTCTGCACGACGTCGCGCCGCTCCCACGTCAGCTCGTCGTAGGGGTGGACGCCCTCGGTGCTGAAGACGCGCTCCATCGTCAGCCCGCTCGTGGCCTGCGACGGTGCAGACCCCCCGCTCACGGTCTCGGTCATGTTCTCCTCATTCCTGGTGTTCCCGGCTGCAACTGGCACTGCTCTGATGATTGGTGGGCCCGGCGCGTGCGGCTTCCCCACCACACACGCCGGGCCGATCGTGGTCAGCCCGCGGGGGCTGGTAACGCGCGCTCGGCGCGCAGGATGGCGATCTCGGCCTCGAAGTCCTCGGCGGACTCGAAGGCGCGGTAGACCGACGCGAAGCGGAGGTAGGCGACCTCGTCGAGGGCCCGCAGCGGACCGAGGATGGCCAGGCCGACCTCGTGCGCGGGCACCTCCGCCCAGCCCTCGCCGCGCAGGAGGTCCTCGACGGTCTGGCCCAGGCAGGCCAGGTCGTCCTCGGAGACCGGGCGGCCCTTGCAGGCCTTGCGGGCGCCGGAGATCGCCTTGTCGCGGGTGAACGGCTCGGTGGCGCCGGAGCGCTTGAGCACGGTCAGCTGCATCTGCTCGACGGTGGAGAACCGCTTCTCGCACGACGGGCAGACGCGCCGGCGGCGGATCGCGCCGCCGTCCTCGGCGACCCGCGAGTCGAGGACCCGGGTGTCGGTGCTCCGGCAGTAGGGGCAGTGCATCGTGGGGTCCTCCTCTCGAGGGGTACGTCGCGTCTGCCGGGAATGCCGCAGCCCACCCCCGGACGGGGCGCTGGGAGCGACGGAGACTGTGGACAGCGGGGCGAAACCTGTGCACAACCAGCGGCTACCTGTGCAGTTGTCGACCACTTCTGTGGAACTAGATGTGGATAACTACAGCGGTGTAACTACTAGATGTAGTGGTAACGATACACCCGCTCCGGACCGATGCAAGCGAAACGCGACAGAATTCCGACGTACTTCCGGTACGACCGTATAAGCGCAGGTCAGCGGCTGTTTCTCCCCGTCCGCGCGACGTTCCGCGGGCGTTTCGCGGGCCTCGGCCGGGCGGCGTACGGCGCGCCGGCCGGGCCGGGGCGAGCCGCCGGGAGAGACGGTCGGGACGGCCGTCGCGCTCGAGGGGCCGGTCCGCCCCACCGGCCCCAGGAAGCACAGGGGCCTCGCGGCGGACCCGACCTCACCACGGCCGCGTGGTTCGCCCCCGCGCCGTGGGTGGCCCTGACAGAATGGCGCCGTGGATTCATCTGGGGGCAAGCACGGCGGTTCTCGCCGCGGCCCCAAACAGCGCACGCCCCCGCGCCGCGGCGCGCTCGGGCTCGCCCTCGCGATCACCGTGCTGGTGGTCGCCTGGGGCTACCTGGTCAAGACCGCGGTCGACTTCGGGACCGCCGCTCGTGGTGGCGAGACCGCCGCCTGGGGGTTCCTCGTGATCGCCTGCGCGGGCGCCGCCGCCTGCCTGTTCATCGGCCTGATCCTGGTCGCGCGGATCATCCGCGCCCTGGGCATCGGCGGCGACCAGCCGTCGTCTCCGCCTGCCACGGCGCGGGCGCCGGGCGGCAGCCGCCGCGCCCACCGCTGACCGCTCGCACCCTCCACCTGCGTCGACGGGTCGGATCGTCGGCACCCGGTGCCGGAGATCCGACGCGCAGCCGATCCTCGGCGCTCACCGGTCGACCAGGCGCCGCACCAGCTTCAGCCCCGACCAGATCTCGTCGACCGCAGCGACCTTGACGTCGACCACCCCGTCGGCGAGCGCGATCGCCCGGACCACGTCCTCGGTGATGTCGGTGGGGACCCTGCTCGCCCGCTTGGGCCAGCAGACCCAGATCATCCCGTTGGCCACGGTCCGCTCGATCAGCTGCGGCAGCCGCCTCTCCAGCCGGGCCCGCTCGAGCTGGAAGGTCAGCGTGACGTCCAACACCGGCCGCGCCGGCAGGCGGCGTACGACGTGCGCGGCACCGAGGTCGCCCAGCTCGACCCCCTCCGGGAGGCCGTCGAGCAGCACCGTGTGCGCGTCCCTGATCCCGATCTTGGTCACCAACGGGGTGCCCGAGTAGCCGGCCATGACGTCATCCTGCCGGGCCGTGCGGCGCCTGACGAGGGGTCACGACACGTTCGAACACACGTTCGGCGTGTTGCTTGATCTGTTCGAACACATGATCTAACTTCGTACATGTGTTCGATCGAATGTCTGATCGAGTCGCTCACCGGCCGGTTGTCGGTGGTGGCGGATAGACATTCCCCATGACCGCACCGACCACCCCTTCCCCGGAGGTCCCGATGAGCACCATGACCCTCTCGCCCGACACCCACCTCGCCCGTCGCCGCGTGGTCCGCCCGCGGCCCGCGAGTGACCGGGTCGGCCCCGGCGCCGTCCGTCCTGCCGTGCGCCCGGCGCCGCGCGCCGCTGCCCGGCCCGAGCCCCGCGGCCAGGTGCAGCTGACCCAGCGCGGCCGGTTCGTGGTGCTCCTGGCGGCGCTGCTGCTGGTGCTCGCCGCGGCGCTGTTCCTCGGCGCGACCTCGGTCGCCACCAACGAGGTCGGCACCGACCAGCCCACCGAGGCGGTGATGGTCGGCGAGGGCGAGACCCTGTGGGCGATCGCCGCCGAGCTCGCCCCGGACGGCGAGGTGCGCGAGATGGTCGCGACGATCAAGGAGATCAACGCGCTCGACAGCGCGATGCTGGTCGCCGGCCAGACGCTCTACATCCCGGTCGCCGACTGACCGGTCACACACGTCGCAGGCCGCCTCGACCCCGGCCTGCGGTCTTGGGGAAGACGAGGGGCGGGATCTTCGGGTCCCGCCCCTTGCGACATTTCCGCGGCTAGGTTGCGCGCATGACCGACCCCCGCATCGGCCCGGTGGGCGCCAACCTCGAGGCCTTCGTCGCCGCGGCAGCGGACACCCCACTCCTGAGGCGCGCCGGGGTGCGTGACGCCGTCGTCTACACCTCAGACGTGCCCTTCCCGGTGTTCAACATGGTGAGCGGCGCAGCCTTCCGGCCCGAGACCGTTTCCGAGCGGACGGGCGAGCTGTTCCTGCAGGCACTCGACCCCGGGCTGTTCGTGCACCTGCTCGCCTGGGACGACGACGTGCCCGTCGGCTGCGGCACCGTCTTCTTCCATGACGGCACCGCCGGGATCGACAACATCGCCGTGCTCGAGCGGTACCGCGGCCGCGGGATCGGCTACGCCGTCACCGCCGCGCTGATGGACCTGGGCGTCGCTGCGGGCTGCACCAACGCCGTCCTGAACGCCTCCGAGATGGGCCGGCCGACCTATGAACGCCTCGGCTTCGAGGAGGTCTGTCTGACACCGCAGTGGATCTGGATGCCGCCGGAGGAGATCTCGGGCTCCTGATCGCCGCGAGGTCCTCGGCGAAAATGGGGCGACACGTTCGAACAGGTGTTTGAACTGGGCGGGGCGGAGGTCTAGCGTGAGGACCCACGCGGAGCCCCTCCCGGGCGCCGTGGCCCCGGCACCTCGAGGGCACCTCAGCGGACTTCAGCGGAAGGCACCACGATGACCCCTCGCGGCACCGACAAGGTCACCGAGCTCCCCGACGGACCGCCGGACGCCACCGGCCTGACGCCCCGCCAGCAGCGCATCCTCGCGGTCATCCGCGACTCGCTCGAGGACCGCGGCTACCCGCCGAGCATGCGCGAGATCGGTGAGCTGGTCGGCCTGACCAGCTCCTCCTCGGTCTCGCACCAGCTGCGGATGCTGGAGCAGAAGGGCTTCCTCAAGCGCGACCCCAACCGGCCGCGTGCCCTCGAGGTGTTCCTGCCCGAGGTGATGGCCGCCCGCCGCTCGATCGGCAACGCCGAGGAGACGTCGTACGACGAGACCGGGATCGGCGACGCGATGCCGACCGCGGTCAACGTGCCCGTCGTCGGCCGGATCGCCGCCGGTGGCCCGATCCTGGCCGAGGAGCGGGTCGAGGACGTCTTCCCGCTGCCCCGCCAACTGGTCGGCGAGGGCACCCTGTTCCTTTTGGAGGTGACCGGCGACTCGATGATCGACGCGGCGATCTGCAGCGGCGACTACGTGGTGATCCGGCAGCAGCCGACCGCCGACAACGGTGAGATCGTGGCCGCGATGATCGACGGCGAGGCGACCGTGAAGACGTTCCAGAAGAAGAACGGCGAGGTCTGGCTGCTTCCGCACAACGAGGCCTACGACCCGATCGACGGCACCCACGCCAGCATCCTGGGCATCGTCACGGCGGTGCTCCGCCGGGTCTGAGTGAGCCGTTGGTTCCCCGGTCCGCCGGGGAATCCCTTGCTTGTCGGGCATTGCAGTGCCTGTCAACCATGGGTTTCCCCGGTCGACCGGGGAAACCAGCCGACCCCGACCCCCTAGTGGCGGGCGAACCGGGAGGCCTTGCGCAGCCCCCTGGCCGCCTCCTCGAAGACCTTGGCCATCCGGGTCAGCCGCCGGTCGAGCTCGGCGTGGACCGGACGCAGCTTCGTGCGCAGCGCGGCGATCTCCGGGGCGTAGTCCGCCGGGGCGGTGCGGCCGGCGGCGACCTTGTCGCTGATCGCGTGGTACTCCTGCCACAGGTCGACGTACGGCGCGAGGTGCGCCTGGCCGCCCCACTGGAGCCGGTCCCCGGTCGGCTCGTGCCGGGCCAGCTCGGCGGCGTACGTCTCGTAGGCGAACAGTCGTCCCGCACTGGTCAGCCCGGTACGCCGGACGTAGGTGTCGTTGGCCAGCGTCGGGTTGCCGTCCTCCAGGGCCCGAACGGCGAGGTGCATCCGGGTGGCGTCGCGCTGCAGCTGCTGGTGCGGGAAGACGTACTGGTCGAAGACGTCGAGGGCCACCAGCTCGGTGAGCAGGCGTCGCTCGACCGCGAGCATCGCCTTGCCCACCTGGTGCGCGCGCCGGGGTCGGGTCGCGCCGAGACGGCCGTCGAGGTCCGCCGCCGCCGAGCCGAAGGCGTCGACCGCCGAGGAGAGCCTGGCCACCGCCCGCTGGTCCACCCCCGGCAGGTCAGCCAGGGACACCCCGGGTTCGGCCTCGTAGGCGATCCGGCTCCCGGCCTCGGTGGCCCGGGCCACGAAGTCCAGCAGCGGCAGCGTCGAGCGGTCGTGGTCCACCCAGATGTCGTTGACCACCTCGATGTTCTGCCGCAGGTAGTCGAAGTCCACGTTCGCCACCACGTCGTAGTTGGTGTGGTAGTTGCGGGTGAGGTACTCCGTCCCGACGGTGTTGAAGTACAGCCCCGGGATGCCCGCCGCGGTCAGCGTGAAGTGGTCGGCGTTCGCCCACACGACGTTCTGCGACAGCGTCCCGTACGGCGTCCGCGACGGGTCGCTCTCGAGCTTCTCCACGGCGTGGGCGAGCAGCTCCGCGTGGGTCCGGATCAGCAGCCTCTCCCCGGGGTCGCCGGTGCCCAGCAGCTCGAAGTCGAGGCTGAGGATCGCCTTGCGCCCCCACTCGGGGCGTTGCTCGGTCACGGCGTACCAGCACCCGACCAGCCACTCGTAGTAGGCGTCGGTGTAGCCGTACTCCTCGTTGGTGCTGGCCAGGAAGAGCAGCGTGCGTCGCGGCCGGAACCGGGTCTCGCGCACCGCGCGGGCGATGCCGAGCATCGCGGCGACGGCCGTCGCGTCGTCGGCCGCGCCCCGGAACCAGGCGTCGTGGTGGCCGGTGAAGATGATGAACTCGTCCGAGCGGTCGGTGCCCGGGACGGCACCCAGCACGTTGTAGCCGACGCCACCCTGCTCGGCCCGGGTCAGCTCGACGTCCGAGGTCAGCGTCACCGTGGTCGCGCCGGCGGCGATCCTGGCCAGCAGGTCGTTGGCGGCGATGCGGCTCACGAACACGAACGGCACCCAGTCGTCGTCGTAGGTGCCGTCGAAGCTGAGCAGCCCGTCGTCCCGCTTGTTGTAGAAGGCGCCGGCCGCGGTGGTCCCGGTGTAGAAGATCACCGCCAGGGCGCCCTCGAGGGTGGCCTGGTGACCGTGCCGGTTGACCCAGTAGTCCCCGAAGGCCCAGTTGACCAGGACGATCTTGCCGCGGGCATCCACGCCGTCGTAGTCGGCGGCCTGGCCGACGCCCAGGTCGAGCACCTCCGCGGTGATCCCGTCGGCCGCCGTGCCCGGGACACCGCCCCAGGAGCTGGCGTCGTACGTCGCCCCGCCCGCGACCGCGACCGAGGCACCCCCGAAGACCCACCGGTCGATCGGCACCGGCAGCTTCGCCACGTGCCGCATCCCCACCGAGCGCATCTCGCGGGCGATCCAGTCGACGGCTGCCAGGTTGGCGGGAGACCCGCCCGGGCGCCAGCCGTCCGCGTTGTCCCCGAAGCCGGTGAGCTTCTCGGTGACCTCGCGCAGGTAGTCGACGTCGAGGCCGGCGCTCAGCGAGGCCGCCGTGCCGCGGCCCACACCGTGCTTGTCGCCGGTGTCGCCCCGGCCGCGCCCGGGACCGGCCGCGGCGGCCGCACCCGATCCGAGGCCCAGCGCACCGACGCTCAGCCCGGCGCCTCCGGTGGCCAGCACCTGGCGCCGCGAGAGCCGGCTGCTCACGTGCCGGTTCATCGCCTGCGTGACCGCGGGCGGCTCGCCGAGGTCGGCGGCATCGGGGGCGTCCGCCCCATGTCCCAGGACCAGGCTCAGGTCGGGGACTCCGGCGAGCGGCCACGGTGGCTCCGCTGGCCGGGGCGCCGAGGTCTCGTCGTCGCTGGGTTCACGCTCACGCATGGGTGCCTCCACCGTGCCGCCCCGAGGCAACGGTCGTCATCGGGTCGGGCGGCGCCAGGCCAGCGCACCGCCCACCTCGCACACTGGCACAGGGTCGCCAGCCGCGTCCACGGTCGTGGTGAACCCCTGGTGAACAGGCCCACCCGTGCGTCACCTGCGCGTCGGAGGCTCGTTGTACCGGCCGTGAGCATCGACGAAGCAGCGACCGGGATCGACCGGCGTACCGTCCTGAAGGGCACCGCGGCGACCGCCGGCGCGAGCGTCGCCGCCGGCGTCGCGAGCGGCCGGCCGGCCGAGGCCGCGACCAACCGCTACTTCACTCACGGCGTCGCCTCCGGCGACCCGCGTCCGCACGCCGTCGTGCTGTGGACCCGCCTCACCCCGTCCGCGGCCTCGACGCCCGGCTCCGGGAAGGGCCCCCGGGCCGCCGTGACCTGGCAGGTCGCCACCGACAGGCGCTTCCGCACCGTGGTCCGCGAGGGTCGCTTCGTCACGGGGCCGGGTCGCGACCACACCGTCAAGCTCGACGCCACCGGGCTCGAGCCGGCCCGGTGGTACTACTACCGCTTCCGCTACGACGGCGTCTCCTCCCCCGTCGGTCGCACCCGCACCGCCCCGGCCCGCGACGCCGCGGTGCGCCGGCTCCGCTTCGGCGTGGTCAGCTGCGCCAACCTGCAGGCCGGCTGGTTCAGCGCCTACCGGCACCTCGCCGACCGCGACGACCTGGACGCCGTGCTGCACCTGGGCGACTACCTGTACGAGTACGCCCCGGGCGAGTACGGCTACGGCTTCGCCAACCAGGACATCCGCCGCCACGACCCGGCCAGCGAGATGGTCGCGCTCGAGCACTACCGCCGCCGGCACGCGCAGTACAAGACCGACCCGGACCTCCAACGCCTGCACGCGAAGTACCCCTTCGTCGTCACCTGGGACGACCACGAGGTCACCAACGACCAGTGGAGGGACGGCGCCGAGAACCACGACGCGTCCGAGGGTGACTACCGCGCCCGCCGGGCCCGCGCGCACCGGGCGTACGACGAGTGGATGCCGGTGCGGATGAACGGCACCGCCGACCTCCGCGACGGCACCCGGCTGTTCCGCCGGTTGCGGTTCGGCTCGCTGGCCGAGCTGAGCATGCTCGACCTGCGCACCTACCGCGACCAGCAGGTCGCCTCCTCGGTGCCCGGCTCCCCCGTCGGCCCGGCCGCCGACGCGGAGCTGAGCAACCCGGACCGGACCATCGCCGGGCGCGAGCAGCTCGACTGGCTCAAGGACGGGCTGCGCACCGGCGGACCCCAGTGGAAGCTGGTCGGGAACCCGGTGATGATCTCGCCGGTCACCTTCGCCCAGCTGCCGAAGGACGTGCTGGACCCGGTCAACGACGTCACCGGTCTGCTGCCCGACGACGGGCTGGCCTACAACACCGACCAGTGGGACGGCTACACCGACGACCGTCGCGAGGTGTTCGCCCACATCCGCGACCGGGGGGTGCGTGACGCGGTGTTCCTGACCGGCGACATCCACTCCGGGTGGGCCTGTGAGCTGCCGTACGACGCCAGCACCTACCCCGCGGTCGGCGACAGCGCCGGTGTGGAGCTGGTGTGCAGCTCGGTCACGTCCAACAACCTGAAGGACATCACCGGCACCCCGTCGCGGACCTCGAGCATCGCGGTGGAGACCACGATCAAGGCCAACAACCGGCACGTGAAGTACCTCAACTTCGACGACCACGGCTTCTCGGTCCTCGACATCACCCCGGCGCGGGTCCAGATGGACTGGTTCGTGATCGGCGACCGCGCCGACCGGCGCACCGGGATCTCCTGGACCGCGTCCTACGCCTCCGACTCCGGGACCCAGAGGCTGCGCCCCGTCGACAGGCCGGTGGGTGCCTGATGTGCGGGCCGGACGCGGTCGGGGCCAGTCCCGAGCCGGCGGGGACCGGGCGACGTACCTTCCTCAAGGTGCTCGGCGCCGGCGGCGCCACCGTGCTGTTCTCCTCCGCGGTGACCGCGCCCGCGATGGCGGCGCGCCGCAAGCGGTGCTACGTGCTGGTGCTCGACGGCTGCCGGCCGGACGAGATCGGCGGCGGCCTGATGCCGACCGTGCAGGCGCTGCGCGACGGTGGCAAGAACTTCCCGCGGGCCAGCTCGCTGCCGATCATGGAGACCATCCCCAACCACGTGATGATGATGACCGGGGTGCGGCCGGACCGCAGCGGCGTCCCGGCGAACTCGATCTACGACCGGACGCTCGGCGAGGTCCGCGACATGGACCGGCCCTCCGACATCCGGACGACCACCGTCATCAACCAGCTCAACCGCAGCGGCCGGACCACCGGCACCGTGCTCAGCAAGGAGTACCTCTACGGCGTCTTCGGCACCCGCGCCACGCACCGGTGGGAGCCGCAGCCGGTGGTGCCGGTGTCCGGCCACTCGCCCGACGTCTTCACGATCGACGCGGCGATCACCATGGTCGAGGAGTTCGACCCGCACCTCGTCTTCGTCAACCTCGGCGACATCGACCGGATGGGTCACAGCGACCTGACCGGCACCACGGTCAAGGCGGCCCGCCGGGCCGCGCTGGCGGAGACCGACCTGCAGGTCGCCCGCTTCGTGGACATGCTGAGGTCGAGTGGCCGGTGGGCCTCGTCGATGCTGGTCGTGCTCGCCGACCACTCGATGGACTGGTCGCTGCCGCACCAGACGATCAGCCTGCAGCCGCTGCTGGACGCCGACCCGCTGCTCGCCGACCGGGTCCGGATCGCCCAGAACGGCGGCGCCGACCTCCTCTACTGGACCGGCCCCGCCGACCAGCGGGACGAGGCCGTCGCCCGGATGCGGCGCATCGCGAAAGCCCACCCGGGCGTGCTGGCGGCCCATGACCGCGTGGCCAGCCGGCTCTGGCTGCGGCTCGGCGCCCGCGCCGGCGACGTGGTGGTCTGGTGCCGGGCCGGCTGGCGGTTCAGCGACCCGTCCCCGACCTCCAACCCGATCCCGGGCAACCACGGCCACCCGGCGACGTACCCGATCCCGTTCTTCCTGGCCGGCGGCCACCCCAGCGTCCCCCGACGGGCCACCTCGTCGCGGCATGCCCGCACCCAGGACGTGGCCCCGACGGTCGCGGCGTACTTCGGGCTCGGCGCGCCCCGCGGCGGCTGGGACGGGCGCTCCCGGCTCTGACCCGGCACGATCGGGTGGTTGTGCCCGATTCTCGCCCGTGCGCCGGCGCGGTCACCGAGGATGGTTGGCATGCGTGCCCCCTCCGCTGCCGTCGCCCTCGGGCTCGGAGCCCTGCTCACCCCTGCCCTGCTCGTCCTGTCGCCGGCCGGTGCGGCTCCGGACCGCGGGGACGACGCCGAGCTGGTGGTGGCCGCGCGGGTGAACGGGATGAGCGTCGACCGCCTGACGACCCTCCTCGAGAGCAACCCCAGTGCCGAGCTCGACGTGGCGGGCCGGCTGCTGTTCAAGGACCGGGCGCCGGCCGGACGCACCGCTGCCAGCTCCGCCGTACCCAGCGCCGACCACCCGTACGCCGACACGTTCCTGTTGCACAGCCTCCCGGGTGCCCAGCGCACCATCTACCTCGACTTCGACGGGCACACCGTCTCCGGCACCGCGTGGAACGACCTCGAGGGACTGCGGTCCGGCTTCTACCCGGGCCTGTCGGTCGACGGGAGCGCGGCGTTCACCGAGGCCGAGAAGGACATCGTCCAGGACGTGTGGCAGCGCGTGGCCGAGGACTACGCACCGTTCCAGGTCGACGTCACCACGCAGGACCCAGGGCTGGCGGCGCTGACCCGGTCCAGCTCGGCCGACCAGGTCTACGGCATGCGCGCCCTGGTCACCGCCGAGAACTGGTGTGCTCCCGGGTGCCTCGGCGTCGCCTACGTCGACGTGTTCGACCGCATCGACGCCACGGGCTTCACTCAGCCGGCCTGGGCGTTCTCCGGCGAGGCGGGCAACGACCCGATTCAGATCGCCGAGAGCATCAGCCACGAGGTCGGCCACACCCTGGGCCTGCTGCACGACGGCGAGAGAAGCGGCAGCGAGTACTTCCTCGGCCACGGCATGTGGAGCCCGATCATGGGTGCTGGCTTCGGCGCCCTGACCCAGTTCAGCACCGGGGAGTACGCCGACGCGAACCAGACCCAGGACGACCTGGCGGTGATGGCCTCCTCGGGAATCCCCCTGCGCGCGGACGACCACGGCGCCCTGCCGAACCCGCTGGCCGGCAGCACCACCGGGACCATCGAGCGGCGCACCGACACCGATGTGTTCTCGGTCGTCCACGGCTGCGCCGGGCCGCTGACCGTGTCCGCGACCCCGGCCCGGCGTGGACCCAACCTCGACATCCGGCTCACCGTCACCCCTCCCGTTGGCGCCCCGACATCGGTCGACCCGGTCTCCGGACGGAGCAGCACGTTCGTCCCGACCGGTCTCGACGCGACGTACTCCGCGGACCTGCCGGCCGGCACCTACCAGCTGACCGTCGACGGCGTCGGTGCCCGCGACGCCCGCACCACCGGGTACTCCGACTACGGCAGCCTCGGTGGCTACCGGCTCGCGGTCACCTCGCCCTGCCTCGACCCGGTCCTTCCGGACGGTCCCGCCTCGGTCACCACGTCCGTGACCAGCACCTCCGCCACCCTGCGGTGGCAGCCGCCCCTGTCGGACGGTGGCGCCGCCGTCACGGAGTACGTCGCCCGGCTGGGCGGGAGCGTCGTCACGCTCGGTCCCGCGGCGCGCAGGCACACGTTCACCGACCTCACGCCGGCCACGGCGTACGCGCTCTCCGTCGTGGCCCGCACCGCGGTCGGTGACAGCCCGACGGTCACCCGCTCGGTCCGCACCGCGGCGACCAGACCGGGCCGGGTCCGCATCGGCACCGCCGAGTCCGGCCGCCGGGGCGGCGCCGTGACCGCCAAAGCCCGCTGGTCCGCACCCACGAGCACGGGCGGTTCGCCGATCACCGGTTACAAGGTGCTCGCCCGCCGGCTGAGCCCGTCGGGGGCGACCCTGTCCACGACCGTCGTCCGCGCCGCCAAGGACGCCCGCCGGCTGGTCGTGCGGCTCCGGGCCGGGCGCTACCGCTTCGAGGTCCGCGCCCTGAACGCCCAGGGCGCCGGCCCCTGGTCGCCCCGCTCCAACAAGGTCCTCGCCCGCTGACCTTCCCCCCGTTGAGTCGCGCCTCCCGCCCTGTTCAGTCGCGGCTTGCACCCTGTTGAGTGGCGCCTCCCGCCCTGTTCAGTCGCGGCGTGCACCCTGTTGAGTGGCGCCTCCCGCCCTGTTGAGTCGTGGCTCCCGCCCTGTTCAGTCGCGGCGTGCACCCTGTTGAGTGGCGCCTCCCGCCTGTTGAGTCGTGGCTCCCCCGTGAGGGCAGGGGCAAGGCGCCACCCAACGCGGCGCACACCGCCACTCAACGGGGTGTACGCCGCCACTCAACGGGGTGCACGCCGCCACTCAACGGGGTGCACACCGCCACTCAACGGGGTGCACACCGCCACTCAACGGGGTGCACACCGCCACTCAACGGGGTGCACACCGCCACTCAACGGGGTGTACGCCGCAACTCAACGGGGTGGGAGGCGCGACTCAACGGGTCAGGTCAGGGGGTGGCCGCCAGCCGGACCAACGCCTTGCGGACCACGCCCGGGTCGGTGGTGGTCCACATCGGTGCCAGGCTGGCCCGCAGGAAGCTGCCGTAGCGGGCGGTCACCAGCCGCGGGTCGAGCACGGCGACCACGCCCTTGTCGGAGGTGGTGCGGATCAGCCGACCGCTGCCCTGCGCGATCAGCAGCGCCGCGTGGGTCGCCGCCACCTGCATGAAGCCGTTGCCGCCGGCCTGGTCGGCGGCGCGCTGTCGAGCCGACATCAGCGGGTCGTCGGGCCGGGGGAACGGGATCCGGTCGATGATCACCAGCTGGCAGGTGTCGCCCGGCACGTCGAGGCCCTGCCAGAGGCTGAGCGTGCCGAACAGGTTGGTGTGCGGGTCCTGGACGAACTGCTTGGCCAGCTCCGGCAGCTGCGCCTCGCCCTGGGCCAGCGTGGTCAGGTGGGGCAGCCGCTGGCGGACCTCCTCGGCCGCGGCCTCCGCGGCCCGGCGGCTGGAGAAGAGCCCCAGGGTGCGTCCCTCGGCGGCGTCGACCAGCTCGACGATCTCGTCGAGCTGGGCCTTGCCGAGGCCGTCACGCCCCGGCGGAGGCAGGTGCCTGGCGACATAGAGGATCGCCTGCCTGCCGTAGTCGAACGGCGAGCCCACGTCGATGCCGCGCCAGGGCAACGCGTCGTCGGCGGCGGAGTCACGGGGCGGCTCTGCGGCGGCGGACCCCTCCGGCGTGGCCGACACCCGCTCGGTCGGCTTCAGCCCGACGGAGGAGGCCACCGCGGAGAAGTCACCGCCCAGCATCAGCGTGGCGCTGGTGAACACCACGGTCTTGTCGCGCAGCAGCCGGTCGCGCATCTGCCCCCACACCTGGAGCGGCGCGACGCAGAGCTGCGGACCGCCGCGCGCCCGCTCCCGGTCGTTGAGCCAGAGCACATCGGAGTCGAGGTTGGCAGCCATCCGCTCGGCGTGGTCGAAGACCTCCTGGACCCCGGCCCGGGCCTGGGACCGACCGGCGTCCGCGTCGGCCTCGCTCTCCTTGGGCATCGCACCCAGGCAGGCGCGGGCAGCGTCGCGCACCAGCACCAGCGCGTCGCCCAGGTCCGGCGGCACGCGGTCGAGCCGGCCCGTCGCGGTGGCGGCGATGGCACCCTCGAGCGCGCCGGCCGCGTCGTCGAGGTCGTCGGCCTGGTCGTCCGCGACGTGCCGCTGCGCCCGGCGGGCGGCCCGCTCGACATCGCCGACACCGAGCTCGTCGGTGGCGGCCTGGGTGATCCGGGCGGTGACCTCGTGGGCCTCGTCGACCACCACCACGTCGTACTCCGGGATCATCGGCACACCCTCGATCGCGTCGATCGCGAGCAGGCTGTGGTTGGTGATCACCAGCTGTGCCTCGGCCGCGCGCTCCTTGGCCCGCTCGGCGAAGCACTCGTCGCCGAACGCGCAGCGCACCTTCCCCAGGCACTCCCGGGCGCTGACCGACACCTGCCGCCAGACCCGGTCCGTGTGCCGAGGCGCGTTGTCGCGCTCGCCGGTGCCCTTGTCCTTGCTCTCGCCCTCGGCCCACGTCCGCAGCTCCAGGACCTGCTTGCCCAGGGAGCCCTCGGGTACGTCGACCAGGACACCCTGGTCGTCGGGCACCCCCTCGCGGATCCGGTGCAGGCAGGCGTAGTTGGAGCGTCCCTTGAGCACGGCGTAGGACGTCGCGACCCCGGGCTCCCCCTCGATCGCCTCGGTCAGCCGCGGGAGGTCACGCTCGACCAGCTGGTGCTGCAGCGCCAGGGTCGCGGTCGCGACCACGACGCGGCGGTGGTGCAGCAACGCCGGCACGAGGTAGGCCAGCGACTTGCCGGTGCCGGTGCCGGCCTGGACGAGCAGGTGCTCTCCCCGGGTGAACGCGTCGGCGACCGCCTCGGCCATCTGGATCTGGCCGGTCCGCTCCTGACCGCCGAGCGCGGCGACCGCCTCGGCGAGCACGGTGCGGACCCGACCGGGCACGTCCGCGCCCGTGCCCACCTCTGTCACCGGGGCATCGTCGTCAGGCACCCGAGAACCCTAGCCGCGGGCGCCGACGCAGGTGCGGCCCGTCCCCAGGCACACCCGGAACCGGGGACCCGGGGCGACCCGGGTGCCGGTGGACTGGGGGCGGGGGGCCCCTCCTAGTCATGTGCTGGGCCCGCAGGGGTGCCTACCGTCGAGGTTCCCAGGGGAGTCGCAGGGGAAACAGGGGGGCACCATGGCGACACGCCGGCACGTCTCAGGATCTCGACCCGGTCGCGCGCCCCGGCTCCCGGTGGCCGTGGTGGTGGCCGGCGCACTGCTGCTCGCCCAGCCCGCTCCGGCCATGACCTCGACGCCCGCCGCGCCGGAGCGCCCGCGCGCGCAGGGCGCTCACGTCACGACGTACGCCGGTACGCCGGTCGCGGTCGTGCTGACCGGGCGGTCCGTCGTGAGGACCGTCGCCTTCAGCATCGTCGACGGCGTCGACCACGGGACGCTCGGCCCGCTCGGGCCCGCCGTCTGCGTCCTCCGGCACGGCCGGTGCTCGGTGGTGCTGCGCTACACGCCCGCCACCGGCACGGGCGGCTTCCGCGACAGCCTCACCTTCCGGACCACAGATCCGCGCGGCCGTCACAGCCGCCCGGCCACGGTCACCCTCGAGATCGGCTCCCGAACACCGGGCCGCTGAGGTCAGACGACGGCGCCGGAGTCCTCGAGCTCGTTGCGGGGCTTGCGCTTCTCCTTCTTGGCCTTCTCGAGCGGCCACCGGTCCTGCAGGTAGGTCAGCAACGGTGTCGCGGCGAAGACCGAGGAGTAGGTGCCGACGATCAGCCCCAGCAGCAGCGCGATCGAGAAGTCGCGCAGCGAGGCGCCGCCGAGCACCGCGAGCGCAGCGAGGATGAACATCGCGCCGAGGCCCGTGTTCACGGTGCGTGGCATGGTCTCGACCGCGGCCTTGTTGGCGACCGCGGCGAAGTCGGTGGACTTGGTGCCGTGCCATCGCTCGCGGATGCGGTCGAAGACGACCACGGTGTCGTTGACGGACAGACCGATGATCGTCAGCGCCGCGGCCAGGAAGATGCCGTCGATCGGCTTGCCCAGCCAGGCGAAGATCCCGGTCACGATCACCACGTCGTGGAACATCGCGATCACCGCGGCGACGCCGAACGTCCACTTGAACCGGAACGCGAGGTAGAGCATCTGCACCACCAGCGCGATGCCGAAGGCGAGGAGTGCCTTGTTGCGCAGCTCGGTGCCGAGACTGGGCGCGATCTCGTTGTCGGTCAGCAGCTCGGCGTCCCCGGCCTCGGCGGCCAGGCCGGTCGCGATCGCGTCACGCTCGTCGTCGGAGATGTCGCCGGCACGGACCGTGATGACCGGGTTGTCCTGGCCGTCCTGGGTCGACTCCTGCACGACGGCCTCGGGCACGCCGGCCTCGGTCACGATCTCGCGGGCCTTGTCGGCGCTGACCGGCTGGCTCGTGGAGTAGTCGACGACCCGGCCGCCGGTGAACTCCAGGCCGAGGTTGAGCCCGGTGCCGAAGATGCCGACCAGCGCGAAGACCAGGGCCGCGCCCGAGATGCCCAGCCAGAGCCTGCGGCGGACCATCAGGTCGGGGTTCTTCTTGTTCAGCCAGTCGCGGACCCGGCCGGTGTTGGCCAGGCCGGTGATCGCCGGGTGCCGGGAGACGTACTTGGTCCCGACGCCGATCTCGGTGAGCACGCGGGCGATCACCAGGGCGGAGATCATCGAGGCGATGACACCGATGGACAGGGTGACACCGAAGCCCTTGACCGGGCCCGAGGCGAGGATGAACAGCAGCGCGGCGGCCAGCAGGGTGGTGACGTTGGAGTCGATGATCGCGGTCCAGGCCTTGTTGAACCCGATCTGGAGGGCGCGCTTCATCCCGGCGCGTGGGTGCTCGGCGTACTCCTCCCTGGCTCTCTCGAAGACCAGCACGTTGGCGTCGATCGCGAGTCCGATGGCGAGCACGAAGCCGGCCAGGCCCGGCAGGGTCAGCGTCGACCCGAGGAAGAGCAGCATGGCGTAGGCCAGCACGGCGTACGACGTCAGCGCGATCGCCGCGAGGAAGCCGACGAAGCGGTAGACGACGATGATGAACAGACCGGTGAGGACCAGGCCGATGAGACCGGCCTTGCCGGAGGCCTCGATGGCGGCCTCACCGAGGGTCGGGCCGACGGTGCTGGAGGAGATCTCCTCCACGTCGAGCGGCAGCGCGCCGGCCTCGATCAGCAGCGCGAGGTCCCGGGCCTGGCTCTCGGTGAAGCTGCCGGAGATGTTGGTGGCGTTGGTGATGTTGCCGCCGCAGGGCACGGACACGTCCGGCGACGAGATGACGTCGTCGTCGAGGACGATCGCGATCCGACCGGGGTCGCCCTCCTCGCAGGCCGCCTTGCCGCTGAGCTCCCCGAACGCGTCGGAGCCCTTGCCGTCGAAGTCGACGGAGACCTCCCAGCCCACGCTCTGCTGAGGCTGCACCGCGTCGGCACCGTTGATCTCGTCGCCGGTCAGGGCGGGCGGGCCGAGCTCGAGGGTCTCGCCGCTCTCCGTGGAGCGGACGATGACGTTGCCCTTCTTCGTCGGCTTCGCATCGGGCGCGGTGGCCTGGCCGACCACCGGGTGGATGGTCAGCTGGGCGGTGCGTCCGATGACCTCCTTGGCCTGGGCCGGGTCCTGGACGTCGGGCAGCTCGACGAGGATCCGGTCCTCACCGATCCGGGCGAGCGTCGGCTCGGCGACACCGAGGGCGTCGACGCGGCCGCGGAGGATCTCGATCGCCCGGTCCACGGACTCGGCGTTCGCCTCGACGTCACCGGTGTCCTTGGCCTGCAGCATGATCTGGGTGCCGCCGCGCAGGTCCAGGCCGAGACGTGGCTCCTTGTTCATCGCGAGGGCGACACAGCCGGCGAGGAGACCGAGCACGAGCAGGAGACGGATGAGGGCGCCGCGTGACATGCGGGATATCCTCCCCGATGTGTCCCGTCTCACCCAATCGGGCCCGGGACCACCATTCCGGTCTCGTAGGCGAGCACCACGACCTGCACCCGCGTCAGGCCGCCCAGCTTCGCCAGGATCCGGTTCACGTGCGTCTTCACCGTCGCCTCGCTCAGCACCAGCTCGGTGCAGATCGCGTCGTTGGACAGCCCGCGGGCGATCAGCGTGCACACCTCTCGCTCGCGCTCGGTCAGCGACCGGAGACGCTCGGGGACACCTGTGGTCGGCGGTGGGCGGCGTACGTGCTCCTCGATCAGCCTCCGGGTCAGGCTCGGGGCCAGCAGTGACTCCCCCGCCGCGACCGTGTGGATACCCGCGACAAGCCGGTCCGGTGGCGTGGCCTTCAGCAGGAACCCGGCCGCGCCGGCGCGCAGCGCGCGGTAGACGTAGGAGTCCAGGTCGTACGTCGTCAACACCAGCACCCGTGTCGGCCCACCGGCCGCGGTCAGCTCCTCGGTGGCCGCGATCCCGTCCAGGACGGGCATCCGGATGTCCATCAGCACCACGTCGGGCCGCGTCCGGGTGACCACCTCGACCGCCTCCCGACCGTCGGCGGCCAGGCCGACCACGTCGCAGCCGCGGGACGTGAGCACCATCTCGAGGCCGCTGCGCACCAGGTCCTGGTCGTCGGCGACCACCACCCGCAGGGCAGGGCCGGCCATCAGCCCACCGGCCGGGTCGGCAGCTCTGCGGCCAGCTCGAAACGGCCGGCCGGGGTCAGCCCATGGGTGAGCCGCCCGCCGAGCAGGGCGACCCGCTCGGTCAGCCCGGCCAGCCCGAGGCCGCTGCCCTGCCCGGCCGGCTGCACCCGGGCCACGTTGGAGGACCTGATCGTCACGCGGTCCGGAGCGACCAGCACCTGCAGCTCGACCGCGCCGTCGGCGGCGTACCGGAGGGCGTTGGTCAGCGCCTCCTGCACCACCCGGTACGACGACGTGTCCAACGCCGCGGGCAGGCCGGCGACCTCCCCGTCGACGACCACCTCGACGCGAAGGCCGGACTCGCGGAAGCCGTCCACCAGCAGGTCGAGGTCGCCCAGCCCGGGTGTGGGAGCCAGGCCCAGATCGTCGTCGGAGTCGCGCAGCACGTGCAGCAGCCGGCCGGTCTCGTCGAGGGCCCGGCGCCCGGTGTCGGCGACGGCAGACAGCACCCGCTCGGCCTTGTCGGGATCGGTGCGGACCAGGTCCTGGGCGGCCGCGGTCTGCACGACCATCGCGCTGACCGAGTGGGCGATGACGTCGTGGAGCTCGCGGGCGATCCGGTCCCGCTCCTCGCGCACCGCCCGGCCGCGGATCAGCTCCTGCTGGGCGCGCAGCCGCTCGGCCTGGACTGCCATCGTGCGGGTCACCCTGCCATAGGCGAAGGGCGGGGTCAGCAGCGCCAGGACGAAGCCGACGTCGTCGAGGCCGTTGTCCCGCAGGTCCTGGAACAGGTAGTCGCCGAGGATGTTGAGCAGGATCAGCGCCATGCCGGCGAGCCCGCGCAGGTCCGGGAGCCAGCGGGCCAGGGAGTAGACCGCGACCACGACGACCAGGATCGGTGCGGAGACGTCGTCCAGCCCCGCGGAGTACCACGGCAGCGTGGTGACCAGGATGCCGCCGAGGCTGCAGGCCAGGAGTGTCATGTGACGACGCGCCACCAGCGCGGCACAGGCGGCCACCTCGACGACGGCCCCGAGCACCCAGCGCGACGGCTGGGAGGCCGCCAGCTCGAGTACGCCCACCAGGGCCAGCGCCAGGGGCAGCAGCCAGTCCATGCGGGTGAGGTGCCGGGGCACCCGGGCGAGCTGGCCGTTCACGGATCGAGGCTACGCCCGCGAGGGGGTGTCCGGAGTCGAACCACGGGTTGACCCGGGTTCCTCCCGTACGCCGACGCCGTGACGCCCGGCGCTGCCTAGCGTCGACGGCGTACGGCGCCACCGGGCGCCCGGACCGGGGAGGCAGCATGTTCGAGTCGGAGGAGACCCAGCGACGGATCGGACGGTTCGCGTGGGTGATGGCCTGGTTCGGGCTCGTGTTGGGCCAGTTCCACGCGATGGCACGGCACCAGACGGACGACGGGCGGTCCGACCTCGACGCCGGACTCGTCCGGGCGTGGTCCGACCCGGCCCGCGAGCTGTTCGCGCCGTTGCTGGACTGGGCGTCAGCGGACGTGGTGTACCTGACCTACGGCAAGCTCTGGCTGCCCGTCTTCGTCGGGTTCACGCTGGCGGCCTTCGTGGTCCGTCGCCGGCGCTCGCCGGAGGGGATCGAGAAGTGGGCCTGGCGGATCGCGCTGACGGCGTATGTCGCAGCGTGCATCTCGGTGGCGGCGGAGTACTGGACGCAGTGGGGTGCGATGAACGACGACCTGCTGGACGCGCTCTTCCTGGCCTCGCTTCCGTTCGTCCTGCTGACCATGCTGGGCTCGTCGTTCCTGGGCATCGTGCTGCTCCGACGCAACGTGCCGCGTCTCCCGGCCGTTCTGCTGGCCCTCACGTTCCCCCTGGTGTTCGCGATCAGCGCGGTCACGTCGCTGGGCAGCGTGGTGCTGCCGATCGCCTTCGCCTTCGGGATCCTGGGTCGCCGGATCGCCCGCGAGCACACGGCGTACGCCGTCGCGCCCGACGACCTTCTCGTTGAGTCGCGCCTCCCACCCCGTTGAGTCGAGGCGCGCACCCCGTTGAGTCGCGGCGTACACCCCGTTGAGGCGCGGCGTACCTCGTTGGATGGCGGCGCACTCCTCCGCCCGGGTGTCAGCCGCCACTCAACAGGGCACAGGCCGCGATGGAACGAGCTCAGACGACGTACGCCGCCAGCTCGCCCGCGAGGTCCTCGTGCGCGCGGCCGCGCACCAGGGTGCCGTCGGCGGTGTGCTCGAGGTCGTCGATCTCACCGTTCTGGTGCAGCCGGTTGATCAGGTCGCCACGCTCGTAGGGCAGCAGCGCCGTGAACTCCACCCCGGGCTTCGGCAGCTCGGACTCGACGAGGCGCAACGCCTCCGCGATGCCCTCGCCGGTCTTCGCGGAGACCACCACCGAGTGCGGCTCGCGCTGGCGCAGCCGGGCGATCACCATCGGGTCGGCCGCGTCGACCTTGTTGATGACGATCATCTCGGGCACCTTGTCGGCGCCGATCTCGGCGAACACCTCGCGCACCGCGGCGATCTGTCCCTCGGGGTCGGGGTGGGAGCCGTCGACGACGTGCAGGATCAGGTCGGAGTCGCCGACCTCCTCCAGCGTCGAGCGGAACGCCTCGATCAACTGGTGCGGCAGGTGCCGGACGAAGCCCACGGTGTCGCTCATCGTGTAGATCCGGCCGTCCGCGGTGGTGGTCCGGCGGGTGGTCGGGTCCAGGGTCGCGAACAGCGAGTCCTCGACCAGCACGCCGGCGTCGGTGAGCCGGTTGAGCAGCGAGGACTTGCCGGCGTTGGTGTAGCCCGCGATCGCCACCGACGGGATCGCGTGGCGGACCCGGTCGGCGCGCTTGGTCTCGCGGGTGCCCTTCATCGCCGTGAGCTCGCGACGGAGCTTGGCGATCTTGTCGTTGATCCGGCGCCGGTCGGTCTCGATCTTGGTCTCACCGGGGCCACGGCCGCCGATGCCACCGCCGTCCGCGCCGACCCGGCCACCGGCCTGGCGGGAGAGGTTGCCGCCCCAGCCGCGGAGGCGCTGCTTCATGTACTGCAGCTGCGCCAGCTCGACCTGCGCCTGGCCCTCCTTGGACTTCGCGTGCTGGGCGAAGATGTCGAGGATCAGCGCGGTCCGGTCGACGGTCTTGACCTTGAGCCGGTCCTCGAGGTTCCTCAACTGCGAGGGCGCCAGCTCGCCGTCGACGATGACGGTGTCGGCGCCGGTCGCGTCGACGATCTCCTTGAGGCCCTCGACCTTGCCGCGTCCGACGTACGTCGCGGGGTCGGGCTTCTGGCGGCGCTGGTAGATCGCGTCGAGCACCTCGGAGCCGGCCGTCTCGGCGAGCAGGGCGAGCTCGGCCATCGAGTTCTCGGCGTCCTCGATCGTGCCCTCGGTCCAGACCCCGACGAGGACGACGCGCTCGAGGCGGAGCTGGCGGTACTCGACCTCGGTGATGTCCTCGAGCTCGGTGCGCAGACCGGCCACGCGACGCAGGGCGTGCCGCTCGGCCAGGTCCTGGGTGCCGGTGGTCTCCTCGGGGTCCTCGTCGTCGTAGCGCTCGGGTGCCGGAGCCTCGGCGGGCCGTTCGTCCCAGTCGTCGGTGTCGGCGAGCTCGGCGTCGAGGCTGAAGTCAGGTGCGTTCGTCATATGCCTTCCAGAGTAGGCGGGTGCACCGGGCAATGCGACCCGATATGGGTTGCCGGCCGTGCGGGAGGCCGGCGCCCGCCCCCTCCCGCGCTCCGCACCCCGCTCCACGAGACCCACCAAGAGGGCTATGGCGGCCCACGGGCCCACCTGGTCACACTGGCCACAGGGCGCCTCGTGTCCGGCGAGCGCCGAAGGACGGGTGGGTCGGCGATGCGGAACCTGGTGCGGTGGCTGCGTTCCCCCGAGGGTCGAAGGATCGGGCTCGTCGCAGCTCTCGTTCTCGCTGCCCTTGCTGTGGTGACCGGCGCGCTCGCGACGCCCGACGACATCGACGGTCAAGGCCCCGGCATCGTCGGCATCGAGTTCGCCGGGACTGCGAGCACCGCGCGGTGGATGGTGGACACCTACGGGGCCGACGCCATCACCGCGAGCCTGGGCTGGGACCTGCTCTTCATCCTCTGCTGGAGCCCCCTGCTGGCACTGCTCACCATCTGGGTCGGCCAGAACTATCGGACCGTCTCGACCCGGCGCCTGGCCTTCCCGCTCGCGCTGTCTGCACTCGGGGCCGGGGTCCTCGACCTCGTCGAGGACGTGTTCCTGTGGTTCGCCGTCGACAGCGGAGCCGAGGGGCTCTGGCCGCTCGCGGCGGCCGCCGCGTGGGGCAAGTTCCTGATCGTCGCCCTGGTCACCCTGTACGTCGTCGGCGGCCTGCTCTCCTTGCTGCTGCGAGCGGACGTACGCCGGGTCCTGCGTGAGGCCGACGAGAACCCCGGCGTGGCGCCCTCGCGCACGATGAGCGAAAGCAGGTACGGGCTGGCGTTCTCGGGCGGCGGCGTCCGGGCCGCGTCCATCACGCTCGGCGCCCTGCAGGCCCTCGAGCGCGACGGGACGATGGGATGGGACGACGCCGACAACATCACCTCGGTGTCCGGCGGCTCCTACATGGCCGGAGCGTGGAGCCTCGCCCGCAGCGCGCCCGAGGCCGCGACGCCCGCGACCGCCCCGAAGCCCTGGGCAACGGGCGGCATCCAGCCGGGACCCGAGGAGCGTCACCTGCGCGCGAACCTCGGCTACCTGCTCTCCAACAGTCCTCGTGGTCCGGGCAGCGACACCCTCGCCACCGCCGGCGAGAGCGCGCCCGCCACGCGGGCCGAACGGTTGCCGTCCGTGTTCGCCACCGTCGTCACCGGGATGCTGGTCAACGCCCTGGTCTTCCTGGGAATGCTCTGGGTCCTCAGCCAGCTCGTCGGCTGGTTCTACCGCTGGTACTTCGGGCTGTCCTGCGCTGCCTGGCGCGACGGCGGCACCCTGGCGTTCGGGGACGACCAGGGCTGCCTGGCCGCCCCGGACCGACTGGTGACCCCGATCATGATCTGGCTGGGGCTGGGACTCGGGTTCGTGCTCGTCTGGGTGCTCGCCGCCAAGGCGACCGAGGTCATCGGCCGGACGGACCCGCCGTCGTGGCTGCTCGCTCCGAAGTACCTCGGCTACGGCGGGCTCGGCGTGGCCGCCGCCCTCGGCCTCGTCCTCGGCGTGCTGCCCTGGGCGATCGGCACGCTGTGGCAGTCCGTCTCGGCGAACAGCCTGGGGACCGACCTGATCGCCGTAGCCGGCGCCGTCGGGTCGGCAACCGCCGTCTTCCGGCTGCTGCGCAGGCCCCTGGCGCGGATCGCACCGTGGATCGGCGGGCTGCTGTTCGCGATCGTCATGCTGTTCCTGCTGTGTCGATGGACCATCGACGCGATGGCCGCCGACCCGAACGCTCGGAACCTCGTCCCGCTGCTGCTCGTGGTGGCAGCACTCCTCCTCGTCCACTTCAGCGGTGCGCCCGAGCTCTGGTCACTCGCTGCGTTCTACCGCGGGAAGCTCCGCTCGGCCTTCGGGACGTACCGCGTGGCCTATCCCCGCGGCGTACGCGCCCGGGCCTACGCCAACGACGACCGGGCGGTCGAGGGCGAGCGGATCGAGCCGTCGCTGTCGGAGCTGCCGGTCCGCGACCCGGCCACCGGCCTGGGCACGCCTCTGACGATCTGCGCCTCCGCGACCATCGTCGGGCGGCAGGTCCGCACGCACTACGGCATCCCGGCGCTGAGCGTCACCTTCACCCCCGCCGCGGTGCGGATGTACGCACCGCTGGAGGAGAACGGGCTGTGGCAGCAGTACGAGTGCACGACCGCCGCGATGGACGCGCTGCGTCCGCGCCTGCGACCGAGACTGACCACGATGATGGCCGTCGGTGTCTCGGGCGCCGCCGTGTCGCCGGCGATGGGCAGGTTCCGCATCGGCCCGGTGAGCATGCTTCTCGCCTTCTTCAACATCCGGTTGGGTGCGTGGATCCCGAACCCGCGCTACGCCACGGAGCTGGCTGCGCTGGGCAGGCCGCTGCCCCGCCCCGGGCTGGGCTACCTGGTCAAGGAGTTCCTCGGCTTCCTCGACCCCAGCGACCTCTACCTCTACGTCACCGACGGTGGGCACTGGGAGAACACCGCACTGGTCGAGCTGCTGCGCACCTGCCACCACCGGGAGATCGTGTGCGTCGACGCCGACTCCGGTCCGGGAAACCTGGCCAAGTCGATCTCCAAGGCGATCGACCTCGCCCAGCTGGAGTGCGCGGCGAGCGTGGCCCTCAACCTCGACGTGCTCCGCGCCGAGCCCGACCCCTCCCCCGGCCGTGACTACTCACCCCGCTCGGTGAACCTGGGGCTGGTGCGCCGCCTCGACGGGAACGGCGAACGGATCAGCGTGCTCTGGTACAGCAAGCCGGCCCTGACCCAGGACATGCCGCCGCAGCTGCTGGCCTACCGGGAGGTCGACCCGTCGTTCCCGCGAGTCAGCACCGTCAACCAGTTCTTCCACGTCGCGCAGTTCACGGCGTACCGCGACCTCGGCCGGTTCAACGCCCGGAAGGTGCTGTCGGCGCGGGCGACTCTCGCCGCGGAGGTCGCCCGGCACGCGACCTTCTCCGGCTTCCGGTCCGCCGTGGTGGAGCAGCCGTCGGGTCCGTTGGCCGAGCTCGCGGAGGTGGTCTCGACGTTCACGGGCGAGCTGCCGCGCGAGGAGCCCGCCGAGCCGTGGGTGCTGCCGGAGCTGGCCGCGCTGATCGACCACCTGTGCCTGGACCGGGTGCCCGGCGAGCGCGCGGCGTACGCCGAGGAGCTCTACGCGACCGTCCGAGCGACGCTCCTGCTGGACGGGCGCCGCGCGCCGGTCGTCACGTCCTGACGCGCCCTACTTCGGGGGCATCCTGATCCCGCCGTCCACGCGGACGACCTCGCCGTTCATGTAGGGGTTGCGCACGCACTCCACGACCATCGACGCGAGCTCGGCCGGGTCGCCCAGACGCTTGGGGAACAGCACGCTCTCACCGAGCTTGGCCTTGAACTCCTCCGCCTGCTCGCCCTCGCCGTAGATCGGGGTGTCGATCAGCCCGGGCGCCACGGTGTTGACCCGGATGCCGGAGGCGGACAGGTCGCGGGCGACCGGCAGCGTCATGCCGACCACGCCGCCCTTGGAGGAGGAGTACGCCGCCTGGCCGATCTGGCCGTCGAAAGCGGCCACGCTGGCCAGGTTGACCACCACGCCGCGCTCGCCACCGGCATCGGGCTCGTTGCGCGACATCGCGGTGGCCGCCAGCCGGATCGCGTCGAAGGTGCCGATCAGGTTGATCGCGATCACCCGGGAGTACGCCGAGAGGTCGTGCGCCGAGTCGAACTCGCCGTCGCGGCCGATGGTGCGCTGCGCCCAGCCGATGCCGGCCGAGTTGACCAGGATCCGGAAGTCGCCGAGCTCGGCGGCCTGCACGACCGCTGCCTGCAGCTGCGCGGTGTCGGTGACGTCGACCTTCGCGAAGGCGCCCCCCACCTCGTCGGCGAGGGCCCGGCCCCGCTCCTCCTGGAGGTCCGCGACGACGACCTTCGCGCCCTGCGCGGCGAGCTGACGGACGACGGCGGCACCGATGCCGGACGCGCCGCCGGTGACGAGTGCACTGGCTCCTGTGATGTCCATGGGCCGATGCTAGGACGTCCTACAGGTTCGTCGTACCCCGGGCCACGATCACGGCCGGCCCGCTGAGCAGGGCCCGGTCGGCGGCCGTCCAGGTGACGGTGAGGCGTCCGCCGGGCACGTCCACCCGATAGGCGAGGTCCTCGGCGGGCGGACCGTCCACCCCGTCCGCGGCCGCCGCGGCGACCATCACCGCACAGGCACCGGTGCCGCAGGACCGGGTCTCCCCGGAGCCGCGCTCGTGCACCCGGAAGGCCACGTGGCCCGGCCCGCGGCGGGTCACGAACTCGATGTTGACGCCGTGCGGGTAGGTCCCCGCGTCGTACGCCGGCTCCGTCAGCAGGGAGCCCGCGTCGTCCAGGGAGTCGACGAAGGCGACGGCGTGGGGGTTGCCCAGGTCGACGTGGGCGGCCGGCCACGACCTGTCGCCGACCGCGACCGAGCTCCGGCCCAGCAGCCGCGGACGGCCCATGTCCACGGTGATGGTGCCGTCGTCCTCGAAGGTCAGCGTCCTGACACCGCCGCGGCTGCCGATCGGCACCGGGACACGCGTGTCGACGAGACCCTCGTCGGCGAGGTGCCGGCCGAGCACCCGGATGCCGTTGCCGCACATCTCCGACAGCGAGCCGTCGCTGTTGCGGTAGTCCATGAACCACTCGGCGGTCCCGGTCGCATCGGCGTCGCTCCCCAGCGCCGCGCTGCGGACCACCCGGATCACGCCGTCACCGCCGATGCCGGCCCGTCGGTCGCACAACGCCGCCACCCGTTCCGGCGTCAGCTCGCCGTGCACGGTGCCGTCGTGGTCGGGCAGGAGCACGAAGTCGTTCTCGGTGCCGTGGCCCTTGAGGAAGGGGTAGGTGTCAGCCATAGAGACCACGGGCGTAGTTCTCCGGCCGGTAGTAGTCGTCGAGCTGCTCGACGGTCATCCCGCTGGGCTCGACCTCCCGAGCGATCACGGCCCGCCGCGGGACCCGTCCCTCCGGGTCCCAGGTCTCGGGCTGCCAGATCCCCGAGCGCAGGAACGCCTTGGCACAGTGGAAGAAGAGGTCGTCGATGTCCACCACCACGGCCAGCACCGGCCGGTGTCCCTTGACGACCAGCTCGTCGAAGAACGGCGCGTCGCTCACCAGCCGGGCGCGGCCGTTGACCCGCAGGGTGTCGCCGCGGCCGGGGATGAGGAAGTTCAGCCCGACGTGAGGGTTCTCGAGGATGTTGCGGTAGCCGTCGGCGCGGCGGTTGCCCGGGCGCTCGGCGAGCGCGATGGTCCGGTCGTCGATGACGTGGACCAGGCTGCCGGCCGGGTCGCCCTTGGGCGAGGCGTCGCACTCACCCGCCCTGGAGGAGGTCGCCATCACGCAGAACGGCGAGGCCGCCAGCCAGTCGCGGTCGATGTCGAGCAACGCGGGACGGGACTTGGTGCGGGCGCGCTCGGCGGGTTCGCCGAGCAGGTCGACGAGCTCGTCGACGGAGGCGATCGTGGTCCAGTCGGACCCCTGCACTGGTGTCGCGGTCACGCCGCCAGCCTAGGCGGTCACGAGTCGCGCGGTCCGACGACGTCGTACGTCGCGCAGACGAACGCCTTGTTGCGGGCCACGTCGACCAGACGCAGGTCGAACCTACGCGGGAGCAGCGGCCGTCCGGCGCCCAGCGTGACCGGGGCGATCGAGACCATCACCCGGTCCAGCAGCCCGGCCTCCGCGAACTGCGCCGCCAGGTCCCCACCGCCGACCACCCAGACGTCCTTGTCGCCGGCGGCCTCGACCATCGCGGCGTGCACCGGACGCACGTCGCCCTGCGTGAACCGGAGGTCCGCGCCCTCGATCGGCTCGAGGTCCGCGTGCGTGAGCACCCACGACGGCATGTCGTAGGACCACGGCTCGCCGGTGCCGGCCAGGTGGGCGCGGACCCACTCGTACGTCGTGCGGCCCATCGCGACCGCGCCGATCCCGGCGATGAACTCGCGGTAGTTCATCGGCCCGTCCTCGTCGATGTCCTGCACGAACAGCCAGTCGAGCGAGTCGTGCTCGTCGGCGAGGTAGCCGTCCAGCGTGGTCGCGGTGTAGAAGACGGTGCTCATCGGAGCCCTCCTGTCGTCGATGGCTCCCATTGTGACCGGGACGAGGCCGGTCGTGCGTGGTCAGGCTCGCAGTGCCGCGAGCGCTCCCTCGACCCGGCCGGGGTCGTCGGAGTCGACCCAGGTGATCCGGTCGTCCTTGTGGAACCACGAGTCCTGGCGCCGCGCGAACCGACGGGTGGCCGCCGTGGTGCGCTCCCGTGCCTCGGTCAGGGTGAGCTCGCCGGCCAGGTGCGCCGCCACGTGCGAGTAGCCGATCGCGCGGGACGCGGTGCGGGTCTCCGCCAGACCGCGGCTCAGCAGGGCCTCGACCTCGGCCACGAGGCCGGCCTCGAACATCGCCTCCACCCGGCGGGCGATCCGCTGCTCCAGGGTGGGTCGGTCGATCGCGACCCCGACCTGGTGGGCGTTCTCGAGCAGGTAGTCGCGCCGCGGCAGGGACGCGCCGTAGGGCCGCCCGGTGATCGTGAGCACCTCCAGCGCGCGGACGATCCGGCGCCCGTTGCCGGGCAGGATGCCGGCCGCCGCCTCGGGGTCAGCGGCCGCCAGCCGGGCGTGGAGGGCCGCCGGCCCGGTCGCGCCGAGCTCGTCCTCCAGCGATCGGCGTACGCCCTCGTCGGTGCCGGGGAACTCGAACCGGTCGAGCACCGCGCGGGTGTAGAGCGCCGATCCGCCGACCAGCACCGGGGTCACGCCCCGGCCCCGCAGGTCGTCGATGACCGTGCGCGCCAGCACCTGGAACTGCGCCACCGAAGCGGTCTCGTGGATGTCGAGGATGTCGAGCAGGTGGTGCGGGACGCCGCGGCGCTCGGTGGGCGGGAGCTTGGCGGTGCCGATGTCCATGCCGCGGTAGACCTGCATCGCGTCGGTGTTGACGATCTCGCCTCCGAGCTTCTCCGCCAGGTCGAGGGAGAGGTCGGTCTTGCCGGAGGCGGTGGCCCCGACGACGGCGACCACAGGGGGTACGTCGCTCGCGGTCATGCGTCTAGTGTGACAAGTGGGCCCGGAGTCGCGGCGCGCGCGGCCCGCCCTCGCACAGGAGGCAGGCACCATGGGATTCCTCGACAAGATCAAGGGCAAGGCCACCGACGCCGTCAACCAGCACGGCGACAAGATCGCGAGCGGCGTCGACAAGGCGGCCGACGCGATCGACAAGAAGACCGGTGGCAAGCACCACGACAAGATCGTCAAGGGCCGCACCCAGGCCAAGGACGCGCTCGACAAGCTGGACGGAAAGAACGACGACCTCAAGTGAACCCTCGGGAGTGCACATGAATGCCGACACCCTTCACCGCTCCACCGCCTCCGCTCCCCCGGTGGACCCTCCGGGGCCCACGGAGCCCGCCGAGCCCGCGACCGAACCGGTCCCCGACCCGGGGGCCCCCGTCACCGATCCGCCCGTCACCGATCCGCCCGTCACCGATCCCCCGCTCGAACCGGGGCAGCCGGGCGAGCCCGGCACGATGCCCCCGGACCCCTTCGAGCCGTACCCGGACGACCCGGAGACGCCGCACGCACCCGAGCCGGAGCCGGATCCCGGTGGCCTGCCGCCGTCGCGGCCGCCGTTCCAGATGCCCTGACCACCCTCGGCACGGGTGCCGACCCTCCGCCCTAGGGTGGACGGCATGCACCAGCGCTTCACGGTCGTCCCGGCGTCCTACGTCTTCCTGCTCCGCGAGGGTGACGGCGGACCCGAGGTGCTGCTCCAGCTGCGGCAGAACACCGGCTTCATGGACGATCACTGGGCCGCCGCCGCCGCAGGTCACGTCGAGAAGGGCGAGACGGCGTACGCCGCCGCCCGCCGTGAGGCGGCCGAGGAGCTCGGCATCCGGGACGTCGAGCTGGAGTTCGTGACCGCGCTCCAGCGGACCCGCAACGACCGGCCGATCGACGAGCGGATCGACTTCTTCTTCACCGCTCGTTCCTGGGCCGGCGAGCCGACGGTCGCCGAGCCCGACAAGTGCGCCGCGCTGAAGTGGGTACGGCTCGATGAGCTGCCCGAGCCCGTGGTCCCCCACGAGCGGCAGGTCCTGGAGGGACTGCACGCGGGTGGCGTGGCGCCGTACACGACGCACGGCTTCACCGAGGGAGCGGAGGGCTTCCGATGACGAGAGGGAGGAACATCACGTGAACGAGAACCTGGGTCCCAAGCCGGAAGCCACCACCCAGCAGCCGGAGCGGTGGCCGGGAGGTGCCGACTCCATCGCCGACGAGGAGAAGTACGGCTCGATCCCGGAGCAGCCGTCCGTGCCCGACCTGAGTCCGGAGGACAACCCGGCCGTCGAGGACGCCGCCCCCGACGAGATCAAGGAGCCCGAGGACACCGAGACCCAGGCGACCACCGACGGCGCCAGTGAGCCCGAGAAGGAGGACCCCGCGTGAGCGACACCGATTCGCACGACCCCATCGAGACGGACGTCCGTGACTCCGACCCCAACGCCGACAGCCCCCAGGGCCTCGCCGGCGGCATGGGCGTGAGCAGCGAACGGGTCGGCGCCACCGGACCCGGGCAGCTGGCCGCGAACGGCGTACGCGACACCTCGCTGGACCCTGCCGACGACGCCGACGTGCCGCCGGAGCAGCGCCCCGGGCTGCCGGAGTCCAACCCCGAGGGGCTCCGACCCAAGCGCACCCGCGACTGACTCGACCCCGACCGGACGCAAGGAGAGCCGCATGGACGCGCAGGAACACGAGACACCCCAGGGCCCGGCCGACCCGCACGGGCCGGGCGGCATCGACGCCCCCACTCCCCCGGGCGGACCGCAGCGCACCGACGCGCCGGGCACCGGCGAGACCCCCGGCGAGAACGCGCCCGACCCCGGCCCGGACGCCGGGTCCTCGTCCGGCGGGCAGATCCCCGAGCCCGTGCACGACCCGGACTCGGTGTCGTCCGACGAGGAACGCGCCGAGCAGGCCGAGAACGCCGGGACCTCGCTGGACCAGCCCTCCGGCTGAGGTTGCCTTCGTCTGCGCGGTGGTTCCGATGCACCCGGTGCAGCGGATCTACCGCGCAGGTCCCGGGCCGGGCAGCAGGCCGCAGTGCGGCCCGCACGCGCGAGGGCTTCCGCGCCACCCGTGCAGCTGGAGGAGCCGGCCGACCTTGCCCGCCGTGGAGCACGCCCGGCCGTAGACCTGTCCCCAGGAGAGCCGCGCCGTGGTCCGACCGGTGAGCGCCACGTCCAGGTCACGCTCGAAGTCCCGGTCCCGCTGGTCGGTCGAGTCGTGGAAGAGCCGGCCATCCAGCTCCACGATCAGCCGCCCGTAGTCGGCGTCGCGGTAGACCATGCCCACCGACCCCGCCGCCCGCACCTGGCGCCGCGCCCGTGGGAGGCCGTGCGGGCGCTCGACCCGGTGGAGGTAGCCGTGCTCCAGCACGGAGCAGCTGCCCTCCGACACGTCGCGGAGCACCCGGCCCATCCAGTCCCGGCGGGCGGCTCGCTCGCGTGCGTCCAGCCCGGCGAGCAGCCGTCGTGCCGTCGTACGTCGTGACTGGCAGGCGGCGGCGAGCACCGCGAGAGCGCCGAAGTCCGTCGTCTCGCCCAGGGCCACATCGAGGGCCGCGTCCTCGTAGCGGACCCGCGGCGGGCCGAGGTTCCAGAGCACCCGCTCCTCGAGGCCGGCCAGGCGGTGGACGCGAACTCCGGCCGGCGCGACGACCTTGCGCTGGCGGTCGATGGCGATCACGATCGGCTCGTCGCTGCGTTCGGCCCTGCGGCCCGGCCCGTCGGCGGCGCGCAGCGCCGACTGGTGACTGAGGGCGCTCCGACCACCGAACAGGACCGCCGCCCACGCCCGCTGGAGCCAGGTGAGCGGGCCCGTGTGGTCGCAGAAGACGCCGGGATGGACCCGCGCGAGCTCGCGTCGGCGTACCAGCCGGGCGAGGTCGTTGCCGCTCACGCCCAGCTCGAGCAGCTGGCGCCGGGCGATCACCCCGTCCTGCTCGGCCAGGAGGGTTCGGGTGCGCTGGTCCATCCTCGGAACGATCCACGGCTGCCGACCGGGGTGCCAGCGGAGTGAAGATCACCTGTGGACGGCCGCCTGACCCACTGCGCGGTAGATGCAGTGCACCTGGTGCAGCGGATCTACCGCGCCGCCAGGAATTCCCCGGCCGGCCGGGGAATTCCTAGGGGATCAGCGGCACAGCGGGGCAGCCGGCAGCGGCGCGGGCACACCGAGCGTCGGCATGCCGAGCCCGACGCCGGCAGCGGTCGGCGCCGCCGTACGCGCCTCCCAGGCGTCGCCGGAGCGGGTCGGGCGAACCGCCAGCACCGGGCCGTCGGCGACCAGGTGGTGCGGGGCGGCGTAGGTGATCTCGACGGTCACCAGGTCACCCGGGCGCACCCCGTCCGCGCCGTCGGGCGAGAAGTGCACGAGCCGGTTGTCGGGGGCACGACCGGACAGCCGGTGGGTGGCGGCGTCCTTGCGGCCCTCGCCCTCGGCGACCATCAGCTCGACGGTCCGCCCGACGAGGCGCTGGTTCTCCTCCCACGCGATGTCGTTGACCAGCGCGGCCAGCCTGCCGTAGCGGTCCTTGACCACGGCGGGGGTGATCTGGTCGGGGAGGTCGGCGGCGGGGGTGCCGGGCCGCGGGGAGTACTGGAAGGTGAAGGCCCCCGAGAAGCGCGCGGCCCGGACCACGTCGAGGGTGGCCAGGAAGTCCTCCTCGGTCTCGCCCGGGAAGCCCACGATGATGTCGGTGGTGATCGCCGCGTCCGGCATCGCGGCGCGGACCCGGTCGATGATGCCGAGGTACTTCGACTGCCGGTAGGACCGCCGCATGTCGCGCAGGACCTTGTCGGAGCCGGACTGCAGCGGCATGTGCAGCGACGGCATCACGTTGGGCGTCTCGGCCATCGCCTCGATGACGTCGTCGGTGAACTCCGCGGGGTGCGGAGAGGTGAACCGCACCCGCTCCAGACCCTCGACGGCGCCGCACGAGCGCAGCAGCTTGGAGAACGCCTGCCGGTCGCCGAACTCCACGCCGTAGGCGTTGACGTTCTGCCCGAGCAGGGTGATCTCACTGACGCCCTCGGCGACCAGGGCCTCGATCTCGGCGAGGATCTCGCCCGGGCGGCGGTCCTTCTCCTTGCCACGCAGCGCCGGCACGATGCAGAACGTGCAGGTGTTGTTGCAGCCGACCGAGATCGACACCCACGCGGCGTACGCCGACTCGCGCTTGGTCGGCAGCGTCGAGGGAAAGACGTCGAGCGACTCGAGGATCTCGACCTGCGCCTCCTCCTGCACGCGGGCCCGCTCCAGCAGCACCGGCAGCGAGCCGATGTTGTGGGTGCCGAACACGACGTCGACCCACGGCGCCTTCTCGGTGATGGTGGTGCGGTCCTTCTGCGCGAGGCAGCCACCGACGGCGATCTGCATCCCGGGGTGCTTCGCCTTCACCGGCGCGAGGTGTCCGAGGTTGCCGTAGAGCTTGTTGTCGGCGTTCTCGCGCACCGCGCAGGTGTTGAACACCACCACGTCGGCCTGCTCGCCGGTGGGCGCGGCGGCGTACCCCGCGTCCTCCAGCAGCCCGGTGAGCCGCTCGGAGTCGTGGACGTTCATCTGGCACCCGTAGGTGCGGACTTCATAGGTGCGAGGCATGACCGGTCTAGGGTACGGCGGTCGCGACGGACGGCCCGAATCCAGTGCGGTCGCCCGTCTGCACGAGGTCACGAAACGGTCCCACCTGGCCGCTTCGACCCGCGATCCATGGCCCGAGCGCGCTTGATGGCGCTAGGTTGCTAGACATGACGGTGACCGAGCAGGGCTCAGCGGCGACCGCTTCCGGCCAGGGGCTGGTGGTCCTCAGCAACGTGAACAAGTGGTACGGCGACCTCAACGTGCTCAAGGACATCGATCTCACCGTGAAGAAGGGCGAGGTCATCGTGGTCATCGGCCCCTCCGGTGCCGGCAAGTCGACACTGTGCCGGGCGATCAACCGCCTCGAGACCATCGACGAGGGCACGATCACCCTCGACGGGCAGCCGTTGCCGCAGGAGGGCAAGGGCCTCGCGGCCCTCCGGGCCGAGGTCGGCATGGTCTTCCAGAGCTTCAACCTCTTTGCCCACAAGACGATTCTCGAGAACGTCTCGCTCGGCCCGATCAAGGTGCGCAAGCAGAGCAAGGCCGAGGCCGAGAAGCGCGCCAGGGAGCTCCTCGAGCGCGTGGGCATCGGCCACCAGGCCGACAAGTACCCCGCCCAGCTCTCCGGAGGCCAGCAGCAGCGCGTCGCGATCGCCCGCGCCCTGGCCATGGACCCCAAGGTGATGCTGTTCGACGAGCCCACCTCGGCGCTGGACCCGGAGATGATCAAGGAGGTCCTCGACGTGATGGTCGACCTCGCGAAGCAGGGCATGACCATGGTGGTGGTCACCCACGAGATGGGCTTCGCCCGCACGGCGGCCGACCGGGTGGTCTTCATGGCCGACGGCGCGATCGTCGAGGAGAACACCCCCGAGGAGTTCTTCACCCACCCGAAGTCCGACCGCGCCAAGGACTTCCTCGGCAAGATCCTCAAGCACTGACGCGACCAGACGGACCGCGACATTTGGACTGGCAACCAGCAACACGAACAGAGGGAGACAGTATGCGAACCATGAAGACACGGGCGGCAATCGTGGGGGCCTGCCTGGCACTCACCCTCGCGGCATGTGGGGACGCCGGCAGCGACAACGAGGGCCGTGACGTCAGCGCCGACGACGACGCCGCCTCCTCCCTCGAGGACGGCACCCGCATGAAGGAGATCGCGGACGCCGGCAAGGTCACGGTCGGCGTGAAGTACGACCAGCCCGGCCTCGGCTTCAAGGGCGCCACCGACGACATCCCCTCGGGCTTCGACGTCGAGATCGCCAAGATCCTGGTCAGCAAGCTCGGCATCGACCCGGCCTCCGACAACGTGAAGTGGGAGGAGACGATCTCCGACAACCGCGAGCCGTTCCTCGAGTCCGGTCGCGTCGACCTGGTGCTCGCGTCGTACTCCATCACCGATGACCGCCGCAAGATCGTGGGGCAGACCGGACCGTACTTCGTGACCGGCCAGCAGCTCCTCGTGCCCTCTGCCAGTGACGTGGAGAGCATCGACGACCTCAAGGGCCAGGAGGTCTGCTCGGTGACCGGCTCGACCTCGATCGACCGGATCAAGGAGAAGGGCGCCAAGGGGATCGGCTTCGACAGCTACTCCGAATGCGTCCAGAAGGTCCTCGACGGCTCCGTGAAGGGCATGTCGACCGACGGTTCCATCCTGGCCGGCTTCGCCGCCCAGAACGAGGGTGAGCTGAAGGTGGTCGGCGAGTCCTTCTCCGAGGAGCTCATCGGCGTCGGCTACTCCAAGGACTACCCGGAGATGTGCGAGTGGATCAACGAGGTGCTCGAGGAGTCGTTCAGTGACGGCTCGTGGGCCGAGGCCTTCGAGCTGACGCTCGGGCCCTCCGGTGTCGAGACCCCCGACCCGCCGCAGCTGCAAGACTGCCAGTGACCCACCCGTCCGGGGCGGCGCGCGAGTCGCGCCGCCTCGGACGGTCATCATCGTTTGAGAGGAGCAGCCCCGGTTGAGCGCCGTCCTGGACAACTTCGACGCCTATCTGACGGCGTTCGGGTACACCCTGTTCCTGTTCCTCGTGGCCGGGGTGCTCTCGCTCATCCTCGGCACCTTCCTCGTCGCCCTGCGGGTCGGCCCGATCGCGGTGCTGAGCAAGGCCGCGGGCACCTACGTCACGCTGGTCCGCAACACGCCGCTGGTGATCATGTTCGCCAGCTTCTCGTTCATGGCGCCGATCTTCGGCATCAACTTCCAGTGGCTCGACGTCCACATCGGGCGCTTCGACTTCACCACCTTCTTCGGCACGGCCGTGATGTCACTGACGCTCTACACCTCCTCGTTCGTCTGCGAGGCGCTGCGCTCCGGCATCAACGCGGTACCCCTCGGGCAGGCCGAGGCCGCCCGGGCCATCGGCCTTCCGTTCGGCGGGGTGATGACGCAGGTGGTGCTCCCGCAGGCGTTCCGGGCCTCGGTCCCCCCGCTGGCGAGTGTGCAGATCGCGCTGATCAAGAACACCTCGGTCGCGGCGGTCTTCGGCATCGCGGAGGCGACCTCGCAGATGCGCTCGTTCAACAACGACTTCGCCTCGCAGCGGATCGGGATCTTCATCGCCTTCGCGCTCGGCTACATCGTCCTGGTCGAGGCGTTCTCCTTCGCCTCCAACCGCCTCGAGCGCCGTTGGAGGGTCGCATGAGCAACAGCGGAGTCCTGTTCGACGCCCCGGGCCCACGCACCATCGCCCGGCACCGGGCCTACAGCGTCGTCGGCACCCTCGCCGTGCTCGGGGTCCTCGCCTGGGCGCTCTGGATGCTGTACGACGACGGTCAGTTCGAGGGCGACAAGTGGGAGGTGTTCACCACCCCGAAGTTCATCGAGGTGCTGCTGGTCGACGGGCTGTTGAACACGCTCAAGATGGCGTTCACCGCGATCCTCGGGGCGGTGGTGTTCGGCTTCGTCTTCGGGGTCGGCAAGCTGTCGGAGCAGGCGTGGCTCCGCTGGCCCTCCTGGCTGGTGGTCGAGTTCTTCCGGGCGATCCCCGTCCTGCTGCTGATGGTCTTCATCTGGTACGGCCTCGGCATCAACAACAACGGCTCGTCCTACTGGGGCGTGGTGATCGCGCTGACGCTCTACAACGGCTCGGTGCTGGCCGAGGTGCTCCGGGCCGGCGTGCTGGCCGTGCCCACGGGCCAGGCCGAGGCGGCGTACGCCATCGGCATGCGCAAGTCCCAGGTGATGAACATCGTGCTGCTGCCGCAGGCCGTGAAGATCATGCTGCCGGCGATCATCAGTCAGTGCGTGGTGGCGCTGAAGGACACCGCACTCGGCATCTTCATCCTCGCGCCGGGCCTGACCAAGGTCTACAAGCAGATCTACCTCGAGTTCGACAACCGGGTGCCGACGATCCTCGTCGTCGCGTCGCTGTACATCCTGGTCAACCTGGTGCTGACCTGGCTGGCCACGCTGGCGCAGAAGCGGTTCGTCGGCGAGAAGTCGCCGCTCGACGCGACGCGGCTGGGCAACCTCGACGGCGGGCGCAACGCCTGACCCCGGCGGGGATCACGACCGCGGCGGTCTCGGGGTCACCCAGAGCTTGATGACGCCGGTGATCACGACCTCGCCGTCCGTGCGCTCACCCCGCACCCGCACGTGCAGGTCGGGGTCACCGGAGGACCACTGCTCCGCGTCGGTCTCCGCGATGCAGGTGATGTCCGTGGTCGCCTTGGCGGTGTAGGAGATGTCCATCCCCTTGGGGATCCAGCGCATGTCGCAGGGGATGGTCGCCTCCGCCAGCGCACCCATTGCCGCTTCGAGGCCGTTGCAGAGCGCGATCGCGTGCACGGTGCCGAGGTGGTTGTGCACGCCGCGGCGCTTGGGGATCACCAGCGCGGCGTAGTTGGGCCGCAGGTCGGTGAAGCGCGGCCGGATCGTCGCGAAGTACGGCGCCTTCTGCGCGAAGGCGATCGAGAACAGCCGCTTGCCGGCAGGCAGCGCGGAGGTCTTCTTCCAGAGGTCCAGGACGGAAGGCATGTCCGTCATGCTACTTGTGAGTAACCGTCAGCGACATGTCTGCTGCGACACAGCCGAGATCAGGGAGTGACTGTCTCGCAGGTGCCGTCGACGACAACCTCGACCGAGATGCATGTGTCGTGGCCCGCCGCCATCGTGGGGGACGTGTCGGTGCCCTCACCGCCGTCGAAGAGGTCGTCGAGGATCGAGCCGGAGAAGGTGTCGTCCCCACCGAGACCGCGGAACGCCGTCGCGCTCCCGGTGCCGATCAGGTCGTCACCTGCGGTCCCCTGGACCATCCAACCGCCGACGCCGAGGTAGGCGTTCTCCCAGCCCGGGGCGGCGACCTCGGTGGTGCCGCCGAGCAGCATCGCCCCGGTGGCCATGTCCCACGTGCCGCCCAGCACCGGGCCGGACGCGCGGGTCCAACTGTCCGTCCCGGCGCCTCCCGCGAGGACCTGACCGGGAGCGGCGACCAGCGCGTCGATGAGGACGTCGTCGCCATCCTGCAGGTAGAACCGGTCCGCCGTCTCGGAGCCGTCGACGACGGCGTCGTTGCCGGGGCCGGCCCGGACGACGTCCGCTCCCGCCGCGGTGGAGATGCTGTCGCTTCCGGTTCCGCCGAGCACGACGTCGTTGCCGCCGCTGCCGATGCCGGCTCCGTCGTCGGTCTCGACGTGGTCGTCGCCGCCCCCGGCCTCGATCCGGTCGTTCCCCGCGCCGGTGCGGATCACATCGGCACCGACACCGCCGACCGCCCGGTCGTCGTGGCGGGTCAGGAGGAACTCGACCCGGCCGCGGGCGAACCGATCGACGCCCTGGCCGGTGACCCGACGCGTGGGCACGTCGAGGCGGACGCCACGGGTCGAGCCGGCCCAGCTCAGGATGTCGGGGGTGTCCACGTCGTCGACGGGGCGGGGGTCGACGCCTGCGTCGAGGAAGTCGCCGCCGTTGCCGCCCTGGAGCCGGTCACCGATCTTGGCGGTGCCGTGCCCGGGGTCGTCGAAGATCGCGTCCAGCCCGCCGAAGACACGGTCGGCGCCGTCGCCCCCGAAGAGGACGTCGCGCCCGCGGCCGCCGCAGATGCGGTCGTTCCCGTCCAGGCCGCGGATCGTGTCGTTGCCGGCCCGACCGTGGATCACGTCGGCGCGCGCGGTGCCGCGGATCGTGTCGTCGCCGGTGGTGCCGGCGATCGTCACCCGTCGGCCGTCGCAGGTCAGCGGGGCGGCCTCAGCGGTCGCCGGGATCGCGGTGAGCGCTCCCACGACGGTCAACGCGCAGAACGCGGACGAAAGTTTCATGACTGCTCCTCAGGGTGGGCCGACACGATGAGGACGCGCAACCCCGGACTCCGGTTGACACGTGTCCAGGGGTGGTCCCGAACGTGCCGACGCAATCGGAGCCTGAAGTTCCGTCGAAACGTTCGGGAGTGTCCGGGGAGCGCGGGTCAGGCAAGCAGCTCGACGCGGTTGCCGTGGGCGTCGCGCGTGTGGCAGCGCTGGTGCCCCGGGAACGTGTGGCGTTCGGTCCAGTCGATTTCGAAGCCGAGCCGCGCGAGCCGATCCGCGGTGGCCTCCAGGTCCGCGACGCCGTCGAGCAGCAGCGCCGGGTGCGCCTTCCGGGCCGGCGCGAAGGAGTCCTCGACGCCGACGTGCACCTCGGCCGCGACCTCGCCGGAGTCGGCGTACGACCGGAACCAGGCGCCGCCACGCCCGGCCAGGGCAGCCGGCTTGGCCACCTCGGTGAGGCCGAGGCCCTCGACCCAGAAGCGACGAGCCGCGTCCTCGCCGCCGGCCGGGCAGGCGACCTGGACGTGGTGCAGCCTCATCCCGGCACCTGCGCGACCACGAAGACCCGGCGGAACGGCAGCACCACGCCGTGGTCGTGCGCGGGGTAGGCCGCCTCGAGCCGGGTCCGGAACTCGGCCGCGAACTCCTCACGCAGCCCGTCCGGCAGCGCCTGGAGCGTGGGCCGGGCACCCGTGCCGCTCACCCAGGTGAAGACCGGGTCGGGGCCCGTGAGCACGTGGAGGTACGTCGTCTCCCACGCGTCGACGGTGCAGCCGAGCGCGGCCAGCGCGTCGAGGTACGTCGCGGGGTCGTGGGAATCGGGCACCGCGACCCCGGTGAGGTGCTGGGCGTACGGCGCCTCGGCCGCCAGGTCGGTGCGGATCGTGTGGCTGGGCGCGGCGAAGTTGCCGGGGACCTGGAACGCGAGCCAGCCATCGGGACGCACCCGCCCGACCAGCGCAGGCAGCAGGTCGAGATGGCCGGGCACCCACTGGAGGGTGGCGTTCGAGACGAGGACGTCGACCGCGTCGGCACCCGCGGCCCAGTCGCGGAGGTCGGCGACCTCGACGGTGATGCTGGGCTCGGCGGCTCGGGCCGCGTCGACCATCTCGGGGCTGGCGTCGAGGCCGGTCACCCGCGCCCCGGGCCACCGAGTGACCAGGAGTGCGGTCAGGTTGCCGGGCCCGCAGCCCAGGTCGACGACGGTCTCGGGGTCAGTGGCACCGACCCGTTGGACCAGCTCGACGAACGGGCGGCCGCGTTCGCCGGCGAAGGTGAGGTAGTGACCGGGGTCCCAGGTGTGTGACATCCGCGCTCCAAGGTATCTCGATGTCAAGATACTCCCAGCCTCGGTGTTCTCTATCTTGATGTCAAGACTCTCGACGCACGGCGTTAGGCTGGTCCCATGCGGGACGAGGTCGACGAGCTGGTGGAGGCGTGGGGGCGCGAGCGCTCCGACCTCGACCTGGGCCCGGTCGAGGTGTTCAGCCGGATCAGCCGGCTGGCCCGGCACCTGGACCTGGCCCGGCGCCAGGCGTTCGCCGCCCAGGCCATCGAGTCGTGGGAGTTCGACGTGCTCGCCGCGCTGCGGCGCGCGGGGGGTGACTACCAGCTCTCCCCCGGCCGGCTGCTGCGGGAGACCCTGGTGACCAGCGGGACGATGACCAACCGGGTGGACCGGCTGGCGGCCCGCGGGCTGGTCGAGCGACTGCCGGACCCGCACGACCGGCGCGGCGTGCTGGTGCGGTTGACCGCCCAGGGCCGGAGCGCCGTCGACGGCGCGTTCGAGGCGCTGCTCGAGGCCGAGCGGCAGCTGCTGGCCGACCTGCCGGCCCAGGACCGGACCCGGCTGGCCGCGCTGTTGCGCACGCTGATGTCGCCGTTCGCCTGACCCGACTACTCCAGGCTCTCCGCGGCCTCGAGCCACTCGAGCTCGGCCTCGTCCTTCTCCGCGGCGAGGGCCCTGAGCTCGGCGCTGAGCGTGGCGACCCGGTCGTAGTCCTGCGCGTGCGCCGCGATCTCGGCGTTCAGCTCCGCCTCCCGGGCGGTGATCCGCGCCAGCTGCTTGTCGAGTCGGGCCACCGCCTTGCGGGCCGCGCGCTCCTCGGCGCTGCCGGAGCGGGCCTTCGCGGTGGACGCGATCGGAGCCGGGGTCGGGCGCGCCGGACCGGGCACTGCGGGGTCGGCCAGGCCGGCGGCCCGTCGCTCGAGGTACTCGTCCACCCCGCGCGGCAGCATCGAGATCTGGCCGTCGCCGAGCAGCGCCCAGGTCGAGTCGGTGACCCGCTCGAGGAAGTACCGGTCGTGCGAGACCACCACGAGCGTCCCCGGCCAGCCGTCGAGGTAGTCCTCGAGGACGTTGAGGGTGTCGATGTCGAGGTCGTTGGTGGGCTCGTCGAGGAGCAGCACGTTCGGCTCCGTGAGCAGCAGCAGGAGCAGCTGGAAGCGCCGCCGCTCGCCACCGGACAGGTCACCCAGCCGGGCGGTGAGCTTGTCCCCGGTGAAGCCGAACCGCTCCAGCATCGAGGTCGCGGTGATCTCGCCGTCGGCGGTCTTCGTCACCCGCTTGATGCCCTCGACCGTGGGCAGCACCCGGGCCTCCGGGTTGAGCGACTCGGTCTCGTGGTCGAGGTGCTGGGTGAGGTGCTGCAGCGCGATCGTGCGCCCGTGCTTGACCTTGCCGACGTCGGGCGCGAGCGCGCCGGACAGCAGCGCGAGGACCGAGGTCTTGCCGGCGCCGTTGACGCCGACGATGCCGACCCGGTCGCCGGGACCGAGCCGCCAGGTCGCGTGCGACAGCAGCTGCTTGGTGCCCCGGGTGAGGTCGACGTCCTCGATGTCGAGGACGTCCTTGCCGAGCCGCTGGGTGGCGAACCGCTCGAGCTGGAGCCGGTCGCGCGGCGGCGGCACGTCGTCGATCAGCGAGTTCGCCGCGTCGATCCTGAACTTGGGCTTGGACGTGCGCGCCGGCGGCCCCCGGCGCAACCAGGCCAGCTCCTTGCGGACCAGGTTCTGCCGCCGCGTCTCGGAGGCCGAGGCCTGGCGCTGCCGCTCGGCCTTGGCCAGCACGAAGGCGGCGTACCCGCCCTCGTAGGAGTCGACCACCCCGTCGTGCACCTCCCAGGTGGTCTGGCAGACGGCGTCGAGGAACCAGCGGTCGTGGGTGACCACGATCAGGGCCGAGGACCGCGAGACCATGTGGTCGGCCAGCCAGGCGACCGCCTCCACGTCGAGGTGGTTGGTGGGCTCGTCGAGGATCACCAGGTCGTGCTCGTCGAGCAGCAGCGCGGCCAGCGAGCAGCGTCGCCGCTCGCCACCGGACAGCCCACTGACGGCGCGGTCGAGCGTGACCCCGGCGAGCAGCTCCTCGACCACCCCACGGGTGACCGGGTCCGCGGCCCACTCGTGGTCCGCCTTCCCTCCGAGCACGGCCTCGCGGACGCTGTGCTCGTCGGAGAGCTCGTCGCCCTGGTGCAGGTAGCCGATCCGCAGCCCGCGGGCCCGCGACACCCGTCCGTCGTCGGCCTCCTCCAGCCCCGACATCACCTCGAGCAGGGTGGTCTTGCCGTCGCCGTTGCGGCCGACGATGCCGATCCGCTCCCCCACCGAGACGCCGAGGGAGACCTCGGACAGCAGCGGCCGGACGCCGTACGCCTTCGAGACGCGCTCGAGGTTGACCAGGTTCGCCATCAGGGCACCGTCACGATCGTGGCTCCGGGGACCGGGCCGTGGCAGACCTGGGCACGGCCGTACGCCGCCAGGGCGGCCGCCACCCGCGCCGCATGGTCTGCGTCGGAGCAGAGGAACAGACAGGTCGGCCCGGAGCCGGAGACCAGGGCCGTCAGCGCCGAGGCGTCCAGACCCGCCTGCAGGGGTTCGGCGAGCTGCGGACGCAAGCGCAGCGAGGCGGGCTGCAGGTCGTTGCCGACGGCTCCCGCGAGAGCGCGGACATCGCCGCGGCGCAGGGCGTCGAGCAGCGCCGCGGGGATCTCGGGGTCGGCCACCGGCGCACCGCCGTGGCCCGCGTCGAACTCGGCGTAGACGGCGGGGGTGGACATGCCGGTCGGGAAGGTCAGCACCACCCAGTCGTAGGAGCCGGCGTCCGGCAGCGGCTCGACCAGCTCGCCCCGGCCGTGGCCCGCCGCGGTGTCGCCGAGCAGGCCGAAGGGCACGTCGGAGCCGAGCTGCGCGGCCAGCTCCACCAGCCGCGTCGGTGGCAGCGAGAGGTCCCAGAGCACCGAGCAGGCCAGCAGCGCGGCGGCGGCGTCGGCCGAGCCGCCGGCGAGCCCGCCCGCGACCGGGATGCCCTTGTCGAGGTGCAGTGCCACCGGCTGGTCGACCTCGGCCGACCGGGCCAGCAGCTTCGCGGCGCGCAACGCCAGGTTGGTGTCGTCGAGCGGCACCCCGGACACGTCGATGCCGACGCCGCCGGAGCAGGTGAGCGACCACTGCTCGGCCGGGGTCGCGGTGACGGTCGAGAACAGCGAGATCGCCTGGTAGGCGGTCGCCAGCGGGTGGAAGCCGTCGGCGCGGACCGGGCCGACGCCGAGGTGCAGGTTGATCTTCGCCGGGGCGCGGACCGCGACCCCGGGGTCGATGGACTCAGTCATCGAGGTGCAGCCCCTCGGCGACCCGGGCGAACTGCTCGACCCCGAGCACCTCGCCCCGGGCCATCGGGTCGACGCCCGCGTGGGCGAGGGCGGCCTCGGCGGCGGCCGCGGACCCGGCCAGCTCCTTGAGGGTGGAGCGCAGCGTCTTGCGCCGGTGCGCGAACGCCGCGTCCACGACCGCGAAGACCTGGGCGCGGGTCGCGGTGGTGACCGGAGGGTCGCGGCGGGTCCAGGCGACCAGGCCCGACTCGACGTTCGGCATCGGCCAGAAGACGTTGCGGCCGACCGTGCCGGCCCGGCGTACGTCGGCGTACCACGCGGCCTTGACCGAGGGCACCCCGTAGACCTTCGACCCCGGGGGTGCGGCGAGGCGGTCCCCGACCTCGGACTGCACCATCACCAGCCCGTGCTCCAGGGACGGGAGCAGTGCGAGCAGGTGCAGCAGCACCGGCACGGAGACGTTGTAGGGCAGGTTCGCGACCAGCGCGGTCGGCGGCGGCCCGGGGATCTCGGTGACCCGCATCGCGTCGGCGAGGACGACCTCGCAACGCTCCGCCTCGCCCGGGGCGTACGCCGCGATGGTGGCCGGCAGCGCCCCGGCGAGCACCGGGTCCACCTCGACGGCGACCACGCGACGGGCGACCGCCAGCAGCGCCAGGGTGAGCGAGCCCAGGCCGGGCCCGACCTCGATGACCACGTCGTCACCGGTCACTCCGGACTCGCGGACGATCCGGCGGACGGTGTTGGCGTCGATGACGAAGTTCTGGCCGCGCTGCTTGGTCGGCCTCAGGTCGAGTGCTGCCGCCAGCGAACGCACATCCGCCGGGCCGAGGAGTCTCGGCCCGGCGGAGGTGGTGTCGGCCGGTTCGGGCATGCGCGTCAGCCTAGTCGGGCCGACGCCGGCGCCCGGCGGTGGTGCGTCAGCGGGGCAGGCCCAGCTTGGAGGCGCAGCCCGGCCACGGGCCGTAGCCGCCCGAGGCGTCACGGAGCCTGGTGGCCACCGCGATCTGGGTCTCGCGGCTGGCGCTGCTGGGGAGCCCGGAGCCGCCGTACGACTGCCAGGTGCCCAGGTTGAACTGGAGCCCGCCGTAGTAGCCGTTGCCGGTGTTGATCGCCCAGTTGCCACCCGACTCGCACTGCGCGAGGGAGTCCCAGACGCTGCTGCCGCCGGCGAAGTTCGTCGTCGCCGCCTGCTCCTTGGTGCCCACCTTGACGATGGCGTCCACGGGCTGGCGGAGGACCTTGGCGGAGACCACCTTGGTCGTGAACAGCTTGCCGTTGCGGAAGACGCGCTTGTAGGTCACGTCCCGTGCGCCGGCGACGCCGGAGCGGACGGTGCTGGTGTCGCCGTCGTACATCGAGGAGTCCTCGCGCTCGACGGTGTCGAAGTCGATGCTCTCGCCGTCGACCTTCTTCGTCACGACGCGCACCTTGGTGACGGTGATCGTGTCGCCCTCGTCGACCGTGGACTTGAGCGACGGCTTCACGAGGTCGTTCTTGTCGACGTCGACGTCGAGCTTGCGGAGGACGTGGCGGACGGTGAGCCCGGCGACCTCCTCCTTGACGCGCTTGCCGTTGCCGACCTTGACGCGGAGGGTCTTCGGCGTCACCACGGTGAGGCTCATGCCCCCGCGGTCGATGTCGGCGCTGCGGCTGGCGGAGAGGTCGGCGCCGGAGAAACGGCGGCCGATCTCGGCGAGGGCGCTCTCGACGTCCGTCGAGGTGACCCAGTAGGTGCGGGCGCTGCCGTCGACCTCGAGCTCGAGGGGGCGCGCGTAGCGCACGGAGATGGCGGAGCCGTCGTCGACGCTCTCGTCGAGGCCGGGAGCGACCTGGTCGTGCTCACCGAGCTCGATGTCCTGGCTCTCCAGGACGTCACCCACGGTCGAGCCCATGGACTCGACGGTGCGGGTCTGGCCGTCGACCGAGAGGCTGACCTCCTTGTTGAGGGCCGCGTAGCCGAACGTGGTGCCGACCAGGGCCAGGGCCACCGCGGTGACCAGGACGAGCAGTACGGACTTGGACTTGCCGAGATGTGCGAGGCGATAGCGCACGGGTCTCCAGACGTCGTATTTCCCCAGGCCTCGGGTGACCGGCGCGGCCTGCCCGTGCACATCGGCCGGTTTGCGGCAGGCACGCGGGAGGCGGTCGTGTCGTGCGTGGCGGCCTGGGTTGCGGCCACCGGTGCGCCGGCAGGTATCGATCCCGATCCCGGCCAACAAGTCATCGACACTAAAGGGCGCAAAGGGGACATGCCAAAGCCTCGATCACCCCTCCCCACCCCCGGAGAGCGGTCCAGACCACCGTCGTCGCAGGTCAGACGGCGTGTCGCCGGCCGAACGTGTTCCGAGTCACCACGCGCCGTACACCGCTGTGGTGGTGGCGTCCACGGCGACGCACAGGGCCCCGAGGTCCTCGCCGCGCACCTCGGCCATCGCCCGCATGGTGTGCGGCACGAGGTACGACGCGTTGGGTCGCCCGCGGTAGGGCATCGGGGTCAGGAACGGCGCATCCGTCTCCACCAGGACCCGGTCCCGCGGGGTGACCCGCAGCGCTCCCCGGAGCGGCTCGGCGTTCTTGAACGTGACCGTCCCGGCGAAGCTCAGGTGGGCGCCGCGGTCGAGGCAGGCGCGGGCGACCGCCGCGTCGCCCGAGAAGCAGTGCATCACCCAGCGGTCGGGGGCGCCCTCCTCGTCGATGACCCGCAGCACCTCGGCGTGCGCGTCGCGGTCGTGGATCATCAGCACCTTGTCGAGCCGCTTGGCCAGGTCGATGTGCCGGCGGAAGGACTCGACCTGGGCGTCCCGGCCCTCGGGGCCGGTGCGGAAGTGGTCGAGCCCGGTCTCACCGACCACGCGGACCCGGTCGCTGCTCGCGGCCAGCCGCTCGATCTCGGCCAGGGCGGCGTCGAGCTGCCCGGACTCGGCGAGCCCGGGCGCCTCGTTGGGGTGCAGCGCGACGCCGGCCACCAGCGCCTCGTGCTGCTCGGCTGCTTGGACCGCCCACCGGGCTCCGGGCAGGTCGCAGCCGATCTGCACGATCCGGGTGACGTTGACCGCGGCGGCTGCGGAGATGGCGTCCTCGGTGGCCAGCCAGTCGTCCCCCTCCGCGGCGTCGGCGATGTCGAGGTGGCAGTGGTTGTCGGCCACCGGGTGCGGCAGCGGCTCGGGGGCCGGCGGCCGGGTTCGGTCGCGGCGACTGCCGCTCCTCTCCTCGGTGGCCGCCCGGCGGCGGGTCGGCCCGCTCACGGCCGCACCCCTGGCGAGCCGGGCTGCTCGGCTTCTCGATGTCCGGGCCGGTGCACGGCGTCGTACACCTCGCGCTTGGGTACGCCGGCACGGCGCGCGACGTCCAGGATCGCCTCCTTGCGGGTCATCCCACCGGTCTCGAGCTCGGCGACGAGGTCGCGCCACAGCCCCGGGTCGGGCCCGACCTCGGCCCGGTCGTCGGCCCCCTGCACGACCAGGGTCACCTCGCCGCGGACGCCGTCGGCGGCCCAGCCGGCCAGCTCGCGCAGCGGGCCGCGGCGTACCTCCTCATGGGTCTTGGTCAGCTCGCGACAGACCGCGCCCGGGCGTTCGTCGCCGAAAGCGTCGGCCAGGGCGTTCAGCGCGGCCTCCGTGCGGTGCGGCGCCTCGAAGAACACCATCGTCCGTTGCTCGGCGGCGAGGTCCGCGAGCCGGCGGGCCCGCTCGCCGGCCTTGCGGGGCAGGAAGCCCTCGAAGCAGAACCGGTCGACCGGCAGCCCGGAGACGGCCAGGGCGGTGAGCACGGCGGAGGGCCCGGGCACGGCGGTGACCGTGATGTCCTCGGCGACCGCCGCGGCGACCAACCGGTAGCCCGGGTCGGAGACGCTGGGCATGCCCGCGTCGGTCACGAGCAGCACCCGTTCGCCGGCGCGCAGCGCGTCGAGCAGCTGGGGGGTGCGCGCGGTCTCGTTGCCCTCGAAGTAGGACACCACCCGGCCGCCGATGGTGACGTCGAGGTCCGTGCAGAGGCGCTTGAGCCTCCTGGTGTCCTCCGCGGCGACGACGTCGGCGCCGGCCAGTTCCTCGGCTAGCCGCGCCGGGGCGTCGGCGACCCGGCCGATCGGGGTGGCGGCCAGCACCAGAAGGCCCGTCGCGGTGGTTTGCCCGGTCGGTTGGGAGGTCACGGAGCGATCATGTCAGCCACGTAGAGTTCCCGGCGTGACGCCCGCCCGCACCCTCGACGAGCGACCCTCCGCGGGTCTGTCGCGGACGGCCGCGGGCCACGTCGTTCCCCCCGCGCGCGAGCGGTTCCGGCCCCTGGGGCGGTTGGAGGACCCGATCGTCGGGTGGACGGCCGCCGTGGGGGTCACGCTGCTGGCGTTCTTCCTCCGGGTCTGGAAGCTGGGCTCACCCCGGGAGTTCCAGTTCGACGAGACGTACTACGCCAAGGACGCCTGGTCGATGGCGAACCACGGCTACGTGCGGGAGTACGTCAAGAGCGCCAACGAGAGGATCCTCGACGGTCGCACCACCTCGGGGGTCTGGAAGGACGACCCCTCGATGGTGGTCCACCCCGAGGTCGGCAAGTGGCTGATCGCGCTGGGCGAGAAGGCGTTCGGGATGGACCCGTTCGGCTGGCGGATCGCCGCCGCCGTGGCCGGGTCGCTGATGGTGCTGGTGCTGATCCGGCTGGTCCGGCGGCTCAGCGGCTCGACGATGCTCGGCATCGTCGCCGGGCTGCTGCTGTGCTTCGACGGCATGCACCTGGTGCTGTCGCGGCTCGCGCTGCTCGACATCTTCCTGGCGTTCTTCCTGGTCTGCGCCGCCTCCTGCCTGGTCGCCGACCGGGACTGGACGCGCGCCCGGATGGCCACCCGCGAGGGCGGCTCGTGGGGACCACGACTGTGGTTCCGTCCGTGGCTGGCGCTGGCCGGCGTGTGGTTCGGGCTGGCCGCCGGCACCAAGTGGTCGGCGGTCTACCCCCTGGCCGCGTTCGGGGTACTGGTGTGGCTGTGGAACGCGGGGGCGCGGCGGAGCCTGGGGGTCCGCTGGCCGGTGCTGAAGTCGGCGCTGCTCGACGGCGTACCTGCGTTCGTGCACCTGGTGCTGGTCGCGTTCGTCGTCTACGTCGCGTCGTGGTCCGGCTGGCTGGCGCATGCGAACGAGTACGAGGACCACCTGTCCTCGACGCAGTACACCCGCTTCGCGTCCGACGCCGGGTGCAAGGACGGGGAGCCACAGGTGACCTACGACGAGTCGAAGCGGTGGAAGACCGCCGACGAGCCGGACGCGACCGGTCTCGGTGAGGCCAGCCAGTCGCTGCGCTCGCTGTTCTACTACCACCGCGACGTCTACACGTTCCACACCTACTTCCTGGACTGCTCGTCGCACATCTACTCGTCGGACCCGGGTGGCTGGCTGGTGCTGCAGCGGCCGGTCGGGGTGAACGTCGAGAACGACATCGAGCCGGGCTCCCAGGGCTGCCGGGCGCCCGCGGACTCGAGCTGCCTGCGCGAGGTGCTGCTGCTCGGCACCCCGGTGCTGTGGTGGGGCGGCGCGCTGGCGCTGATCTACGCGGCGGGGGCCTGGGTGCTGCGCCGGGACTGGCGCTACGGCTTCGCGCTGGTCGGGGCGCTGTCGCTGTGGTTGCCGTGGCAGCTCAACGACCAGCGGCCGATCTTCTCGTTCTATGCCTCGGCGATCCTGCCGTTCACGATCATCGCGCTGACCCTGGTGCTCGGCGAGATCCTCGGGCGCGACAAGGGCCCCTCACCACGCCGTACCGTCGGCACGATCATCGCCGGCTCGTTCGTCGTACTGGTGATCCTCAACTTCGCCTGGTTCTGGCCGATCTGGACCAACGGCCTGCTGACCCGCTCCGAGTGGCTCGACCGCATCTGGTTCTCCCGCTGGATCTGACGAGGTGTGAGTTCTTGCGCGCCGAGGTGTGAGTTCTTGCGCGGACTTCGCAAGAAGTGACACCTCGGCCCGCAATATCTCACTCTTCGACGCGCAAGAACTGACACGTCGTGGGGAGTGGGTCAGGGGTGGAGGACGACGGGGTCGCCCAGGGCCAGGCGGCCGGGGCGGCGTACCTCCGCCAGGACACCGAACTCGCCGACCCCACTGGCCCCGGTTGCGCTGGTCCCGGCGGGCGGACTGCCCGGGTGAGCGTCGGTGACCGTGCCGAGCAGGTCCCGGTCACCGGCCAGCCCGACCTGCGCCATGGTGACCATCACGCAGCGCGGCATCGCCGCGACGACCTCGAGCTCGACCGCACCGACGGTGAGCCGCCGACCCAGCCAGTCGTCCTCGGGATAGCCCTCGGCGGCACCGGTGTCGACGACGAGGTTCGGCCGGAAGTGGCGTACGTCGACCGGGCCACCGTGCGCCTCCGCCACCGCCCGCAGCCCCGACGTGGTGACCAGGTGCACCGGACCGTCGTCGAAGTGGCTGACCTCACCCTCGGGCTCCAGCCGCACCGGCCGCCCGACGTACGCCGACAGGGCCGCGTGGACCTCCTCGTCGTCACCCCGGATGCGCCGGCCGTCGGGGAAGGAGATCACCGGCAGGTCGTCGTCGCAGGCCGCCGAGAGCAGCATCAGCCCCGCCATCCTGCGGAAGCGCCGCGTCGACTTGCCGCTGCCGATCTTGCCGTCCGGCTCGCGCACCGCCCACGCCCGGTCGGCGGTGAGGCCGCGGGCCTCGACCCGCACGCTCTCCAGCGGCTCACCGGCCAGCGACTTCACCGGATAGCGACGCAGGGCCGCGACCCGGGCCACCAGGTGCGGGGAACTCGTCACGGCCCGATCCTGCCACCCCAGTGCCACCGACCCCGGTAGGCCGGCACTGGGGTGGACTACACCAGTTGATCCCCCGCCCGGGGCATGGCGGAGGGGCGTCGTCGCCCGCACCATGAGTGCTCCGGGGGGCAATATTCGGGGTGGCCTCCATCCACACAGCCCAGGAGGTCACGCGTGTCCACCCCACTGACGACAGTCCTCTCCACCTCGCGACGACGACGGCTCCTCGGGTCCGGCCTCGCGGTCGCCCTCGGATTCGGCGCCGGTCTGGCCGTCGTACCCTCCAGCAGCGTCGCCGTGGCCGGTGCGCTCGCGCCGCTCAACAGCTGCGCCAAGCAGGAGAACGGCGACCCCGTCCTGAACGGCATGACCCGCTCACCCGCCAGCGTGAACGTCACGAGCGCGAGCAAGACCGTCACCTTCACCCTCGACGCGAACGACACCGGCGGCCCGGGCGCCGCCTCGGGCATCAGCAACGGCTACCTCAGCCTGTCGTCCCCCGACTTCCAGAAGTCCGCCTTCGCCACGCTGAAGAAGAACAGCGCAGGAAAGTGGATCGGCAAGGTGACCATCCCCCGCTGGACGCACGGCGGGACCTGGAAGGTGAACAGCGTCAGCCTCAACGACAAGGCCGGGAACTACGCCTACTGGAGCAACTCGGACCTGGCCGCGCTCGGGTTCCCGAACACCCTCCCCGTGACCTCGACCGCCGATGACACCGACCCGCGGCTCACCGCGTTCACCTTCAAGCCCGGCACCGTCGACACCCGCACCAAGGCCAAGACGGTGACGTTCACGGCCAAGGCCACCGACGCCCAGTCCGGGGTGCAGGCGATCTACGTCAGCGCCGGCGAACCCAACACCACGCATCGGTCCTACGCCTACCTGACCAAGGTCCCCCGCACTGCCTCGACGTACAAGGGCAAGATGCTCGTCGGGAAGTGGCAGACCAACGGGAGCTGGCAGGTCGACTCCGTCCAGGTGTACGACCGCATCGGCAACAGCCTGTCCCGGAGCTACGCCCAGCTCGGCTCGGCCGGCTTCAAGCGCAAGCTGAAGGTGGTCAGCGGCACCGACACCGCCAAGCCGACCGTCACCTCGTTCGCCCGGACACCGGGGACCTTGGACGTCCGTACGTCGAACAAGACGGTGCGGGTGAGCCTGCGGGCCAAGGACCGGAAGGCCGGGGTCAGCTTCGTCTCGGTGAGCTTCTCCGGCGCCTCGTCCTCCGCCTTCATGTACCTCAGCCGGAAGTCCGGCACCGTCAAGAACGGCGTCTGGAAGGGCAGCACCACCATCCGCAAGTGCGGCTCGGCCTCGGGCGACTGGAAGGGCCGGATCCTGGTCACGGACCTCGCGGGAAACCAGCGCGAGTACACCGCCGCGGCCATGGCCGCCAAGGGCTGGCCCTCGAAGATCACCGTGCAGGCCTCCGACCAGGACCCGCCGTCGGTCGACGGCCCGTCGTCGGTCACGCCGACCGGGAACATCACGGTGCAGTTCGACGAGAACGTCAACGGCATCAACGCGAACAGCGTGACCCTGCGCAGGAGCAACTTCCCCACCAACGGTCCGGTCCTGCCGGGCACCTGGACCTGCGTCAACGGCTCGGGGGCGTCCACCAGCTGCGCCACGGGGACCGTCCGGGCCGCGACGTTCGATCCGACGGCGAACCTCGCGGAGTTCGAGAGCTACGTCATGGAGTTCAACCCGGAGCACCAGCTCGCGGTGACCGATCTCGCCGGGAACCCGTTCGACCGGGAGCAGCTCTACTTCTCGGTGTTCGCACCGTGACCGGGGTGGTCACCCCGCGCGGGTGATCGCTCGGCTCCCGGTCGACCGTCGTCGACCGGGAGCCGTAGCCCGGCTCGGGGCGTGGGTCGGTCAGCCGACCGGGTCGGCGACCGTCTCGCAGTCGACGTACACGTCGAGCGGGTCGACCGAGCTGCGGTCGATGTAGTCGTTGCCACGACCGCAGAAGACCTTGTCGACCCTGCCGTCGTCGCCGAGGCTGACGTAGTCCGAGCCCGGGCCGAGCCTCAGCACGTCGGCCCCCGGTCCGGGTCGTACGTCGTCGAGGCCGGTGCCGCCGAAGAGCCGGTCGGCGCCGCGCCCCCCGATGACGAAGTCGTTGCCGCGGCCGCCGTACATGTGGTCCGGCCCCGGCCCGCCCCACATCTCGTCGGGACCCCGGCCACCGGAGAGCCGGTCGGCACCGAGGCCGCCGTGCGCCTGGTCCTTCCGGTTGTTCTTCTCGAAGTCGACGCCGCCCGGCCCCAGGTAGACCACGTCGTCGCCACGGCCCCCGAACACGTGGTCCTCACCGGACCGACCGCGCACCAGGTCGCTGCCCGCGCGACCGTGGATCAGGTCGTCGTGGACGGTGCCGACCAGCCGGTCCGACCCGCCGTCGCCCTCGATCGTCGCGGCGCCCGCCACGGTGCCGCCGGCCAGCGCGAGCCCGCAGGCCACCGCCGCTGCCACCACAGCCCTGTTTCGTTCATACATCTGCGTGCCTCCCGGTCTCGGCTCCCCGCTGTCCACACGCTAGGGGCCCGACGGAGGCGCCGGAATACCCGCGGGGAGAAATCCCCGAGTCCGGGGGCGGAGGAACTGACACCCGCGGGCCATTGCCAGCCTGCGGACCCCCTGCCAGTCTGGACGGATCCTGAGAGGGGACTCACATGTTCCGTAGTCACGGTGTGCCTCGCGAGCGCATTGCCATCCTGCGCGAGGTCCCCTTCTTCGAGGGCCTCTCCACCAAGGCGCTCTCGCGCATCGACCAGTACCTCGACGACGTGACCGTCGCCCCCGGCCGGGTGCTGACCGCTCAGGGCGAGGCTGCCTACGAGGCGTTCATCATCGCCGACGGGGTCGCCCAGATCAGCATCGACGGAGAGGCGGTCCGTGACACCGAGGTCGGCGAGCTGATCGGGGAGATGGGCGTTCTCAAGCACACCGTGCGCGCCGCCACGGTCGTCGCCAAGACCCCCATGCGCCTGCTGGTGCTCGACTCGCGGGAGATGAGCGCGCTGCTGAGCGCGGACAAGCTGGTGGCCCAGCGGGTCCAGGAGAACCTCACCCGACACCTCGAAGGTCGCTAGCCGAACGGTTTGCCCTGCGCGGACGACGCGTGGGTGCGACTCTGGGGTCCAGGGTCGGCGGGGGCCGACCGGGCGAGGGGGGGCGACCGACGTGGGACTCCTCTCCGCACGCGCGATGCTCACCCTGTCGACCGTCGTCTCGGCGCTCGTGCTCGTGCTCCCCTCGGGACCGGCCGAGGCCGCACCGCGCCCCTGCTCGTCGGGGCTCGTCGCACTCACCTTCGACGACGGTCCGGCATCCGGCCCGACCGGCGAGCTGCTCGACATCCTGACCGCACGGCACGTCCCCGCCACCTTCTTCATGGTCGGCGAGCGCATCCGCGCCGCTCCGCGAGCGGCACGCCGCGTCGCCGCCGGTGGGTTCGGCATCGCCAACCACAGCTACCGCCACGAGCAGCTGACGCGGCTGAGCGACGACGCCATCCGCGCGACGGTCCGACGCACGCGCCAGGCGGCCGGTGCTGCGGGAGTGCCGATGTCCCGGCTGATGCGGCCGCCGTACGGCGCCGTCGACGCGCGCGTCCGCTCGGTCCTCTCCGGAGCGGGCGCGGTGCCCGTGCTCTGGACGGTGGACCCCCAGGACTGGCGCACGGGCCGCTCCACCGATGCCATCGCCTCGAGCGTTCTCGCACAGCTTCGGCCCCACCGCACCAACATCGTCCTGCAGCACGACGGGGTCGCGAACTCACCCCGGTCGGTCGCGGCGGTGCCGCGCATCATCCGCACCGCCCGCGCGCGGGGCTACTGCTTCGCCCGTCTCGGCCCGGCCGGCACCCCCGTTCCGCCGGTCCCCGCGGTGTCGGTGTCCGACGCCCGGGTGACCGAGCGCTCCGGCTCGCGCTCGGCCCTGACCTTCCGGGTGCGCCTCGACCAGCCGACGTCGCGGGCCACCAGTGTCGTGCTGAGATCGGCGGGGGGCAGCGCCCGGGCCGGCGTCGACCACCTCGCCCAGCGGGTCCGGGTGCGGTTCCCCCTGGGCGTGACGCGCGCCGTGGTTCGGGTGCCGGTGCTCGGCGACCGCCTGGACGAGCCCACGGAGACGGTGCGAATGCGCCTGTCGGCACCGCGCGGCCTCACCATCGGCCGGACGGGTGCCCGCGGCATCATCCGCGACGACGACGCGCCTCCGGCCGTCCGGCTGGCCGACCTCAGCGTCACCGAGCCTGCCACCGGACAGCTCGCCGCCTCGGTCCCCGTGACCCTGTCCCGCCCCAGCGGACGCAGGGTGTCCGTGCGGGTGCGCACGGTCGTCGGCACGGCCGGCGGTGGCGACTTCATCCCCGTGGACACGACGGTGACGTTCGCCCCTGGAACGACCTCGCGCGTGGTCGTCGTACCCGTGCTCGCGGACTCGGACGACGAACCGGCGGAGACCTTCGAGCTGCGGACCGGGAGGATCACGAACGCCACCCTCGGCGTCGGCACCGCACGCATCACGATCCTCCCCGGGGACCCCGCTGGGTGAGGGGCGCCGTCGGCACCCCGTGTCCACCGGGACACAATCGCCGACATGGACCTGGACGCCGTGCTCGAGAACATCTGCGCCGAGGTGGCGCCGTACGTCGGCACCGGCAAGGTCGCCGACTACATCCCGGGCCTCGCCCTCGTCGACCCCGACCAGTTCGGGATGGTCGTCGCCATGAACGACGGTCAGGTCCACGCGGTCGGGGACTGCGACACGCGCTTCTCGGTGCAGAGCATCTCCAAGGTCTTCAGCCTCGCACTCGTGATGGCGCACGACGGCGACGAGATCTGGCGGAGGGTCTCCCGCGAGCCGTCGGGCAACCCGTTCAACTCGTTGCTGCATCTCGACCAGGAGCACGGCCGACCGCGCAACCCCTTCATCAACGCGGGGGCCCTGGTCGTGACAGACCGGCTGCACCGGGTGACCGGCGACGCCGCCGCGACCATGCGCGCCCTGGTGCGGCGCGAGAGCGACAGCCCGGACATCGACGGGGATCCCCTCATCGCCCGCTCCGAGAGCGAGCGGGGTCACCGCATCGCAGCCATGGCCCACCTGCTCGCCAGCTACGACAACCTCGAGGGCACGGTGGACGCCGTCCTCGAGCAGTACTTCTGGCAGTGCTCGCTCTCGATGAGCTGCCGCGAGGTGGCGCTCACGGCGGGTCTGCTGGCCCGGCACGGAGTCCAGGCGGACGGGAGCCGGATCCTCTCCGAGAGCCAGACCAAGCGGATCAACGCGGTGATGCTCACGTGCGGGACCTACGACGCCGCCGGAGAGTTCGCCTACCGCGTCGGGCTCCCCGGCAAGAGCGGCGTCGGCGGCGGGATCCTCGCCGTGATCCCGAACGTCTGCACGATCTGCGTCTGGAGCCCCCGGCTCAGCCCGTCGGGCAACTCCGCGGCCGGGCTGGCCGCGCTGGACCTCTTCACCACGCGGACCGGGTGGTCGATCTTCTAGCTCGTCGCCTTGCCGACCGTCAGCAGGACGACGGAGTCCTCCACGGCCTCGAGGGCATGGCGGGAGTCGGGGATGAACATCAGGTCACCCGGCGATCCGTTCCAGCGGTTCTCGCCCACCACCAGGGTGACCCGACCGTGCAGCACCTGAAGAGTGGCGTCTCCGGGGCTCTCGTGCTCGTCGAGGTTGCTGCCCGCTCGCAGGGCGATCAGGGTCTGGCGCAGCACGTGCTCGTGCCCGCCGTACACCGTGTGCGCGCTTCGACCGCTCGACGCCGCCGAGGCCATCTCCAGGTGGTGGCGGACCAGCGCCGTCAGTGATTCCTTCTGCATGTGCTCTCCTCGTCGGGGGGTGTGGTGGTGGGGTCGTGGCGGGATCTCAGCCGACCCGGTCCCAGCCCCGACGCGGTCGGTGGCTGCCGAGCTGGGTGTCGTCGCGGCTGCGATAGACGATGTAGGGCCGGGTGAGATACCCCAGGGGCGCACTGAACACGTGGACGAGTCGGGTGAAGGGCCACAGCGCGAACAGCCCGAAGGCGACGAGCGCGTGGAGCTGGAAGCCGAGCGGGGCGTCCGCCATCAGGGCCGGGTCGGGGTTGAACGCGAGGAACGAGCGGTACCAGACCGAGACGCCTTCGCGGTAGTTGTACTCGCCGCCGATCGTCATGATGGACCCGGCGATCGTGTTCCACATGCCGAGCACGATGACGACGCCCAGGAAGGCGTACATCACCTTGTCCATGACCGTCGTGGCGGAGAAGACCGGGCCGGTGGTGCGCCGGCGGTAGATCAGGATCGCCATCCCGGCCACCGTCATCACCCCGGCCAGCAGCCCGCCCCCGACCGCCGCGACGTGGTACGCGTGCTCACTGATGCCCACGGCGTCGGTCCACGACTGTGGCACCAGCAGGCCGATCACGTGACCGCCCACCACACCGAGCATCCCGAAGTGGAACAGCGGGCTCCCGATGCGCAGCAGCCGGTTCTCGTACAGCTGGGAGGACCGCGTGGTCCAGCCGAACTTGTCGTAGCGGTAGCGCCACAGGTGGCCGACCACGAACGTCGTGAGGCAGAGGTAGGGGAGGACGACGAAGAGGAAGTCGTTCATGCGCGGGCTCCCGGGAACGACGGCATGGGCAGGAGGGTGGTCTCCGGTGCGGCGCCGCTGGCGGCTCCGGGGCTGAACTGGGGGTTGGCGAAGGGGGCGAGGCCCACCTCCTCCTCGGGCGGGCCCACAGCGGCGAGACGACGTACGGCGTCGCGCTCGTCACCGCGCAGGGGCGGCAACGTGGACGTGACCGCGTCGAGGAGTCCGGCCCACGGTGAGCCCAGGTCACGCAGCGAGAGGCGCAGCAGCTCGAGACCGGCCCGGTGGTCGAGCATCAGGTCACGGCCCAGGCCCTGGTCCCCGGTGGCGGCGAACTCGAGGACGACGCACAGGTGGTCGGGCAGCTCGGCTCCCCGCGAGGATTCGGGGTCGAGCTCGAAGCCCGCGGAGAGGTAGGTCTGCTTGAAACGCAGCAGCGCCATCCCGCGCTTGCGGGTGTCCCCGTGAGCGAAGTAGGTCAGGAAGAGGTTGCAGCGCCGTCGGGTGTCGAAGGTCTCGACGTAGTCGGCCTGGAGCTCCGGCAGCGGCGTGGACTCGAGATGCACCAGGAAGGTCCGGAGCGAGTCCCCGATCGCTTTCGGCAGACCATGGGACGCCGACCGGAGCAGGTCGACCCGCGCGAGCAGGTCCTCGTCGGGATAGTCGAGGAGCAGCGAGACCGACTGCCACACGATCGTGAGCTGGGCCGGCGGCAGGGCCGGCTTGGGACGACGGCCGCTCACGAGTCCGGCCCCTTCGGCGGGAACAGTCCGGGCGGCGAGCCCTTGCCGTCCCAGTTCAGCAGGTTGACCCGGGAGCCCTTGCGCTCGGGGCCGGCGAGCGAGTCGGAGCTCTGACGGTCCTGGAGCATCTGGAAGTTCTCGACCGCGATCGGGGTGGGCGCACCCGAGCCCTCACCGAAGAGGTCCTGCTGTCCGCCGCCGTACTCGGAGACCGAGCACTCGGTGGCCAGCTCCTCCAGGGAGTGGGCCTGCTCGGCGTGCGCGGACGGGATGACGTAGCGCTCGTCGTACTTGGCGATCGCGAGCAGCCGGTACATGTCGTACATCTCCTCCTCGGTCATGCCGACGGCCGCCGGGATGGATCCGTCGGGCTCGCGACCCATGTTGATGTCGCGCATGTAGCACCGCATGGCGGCGAGCTTCTTCAGCACCGCGTCGACAGGTACGACGTCCCCGGCGGTGAAGAGCTCGGCGAGGTACTCGACCGGGATCCGGAGCGCGTCGATCGCGGCGAAGAGGTTGCCCCTGTCCTCGGCGTCCTCGCCGGTCTCCTGGACCACGTCGACCACCGGCGAGAGGGGCGGGATGTACCAGACCATCGGCATCGTCCGGTACTCCGGGTGCAGCGGCAGCGCGACCTTGTAGGTGTTGATGAGCGCGTAGATCGGGGAGCGTTGGGCGGCGTCGACCCAGTCGCGGGCGATGCCGGCCTTCTCCGCCTCCCGGATCACCTCGGGGTCACACGGGTCGAGGAAGACGTCGCGCTGCGCCTCGTAGAGGCCCTGGTCGTCGGTGGTCGAGGCGGCCTCGAGGACCTTGTCGGCGTCGTAGAGCATCAGCCCGATGTAGCGCAGCCGGCCGACGCAGGTCTCCGAGCAGACGGTGGGAAGGCCGACCTCGATGCGCGGGAAGCAGAACGTGCACTTCTCGGCCTTGCCGGTGCGGTGGTTGAAGTAGATCTTCTTGTACGGGCAGCCGGAGACGCACATGCGCCAGCCGCGGCACTTGTCCTGGTCGACCAGGACGATCCCGTCCTCCTCGCGCTTGTAGATCGCGCCGCTCGGGCAGGACGCGGCGCACGAGGGGTTGAGGCAGTGCTCGCAGATCCGGGGCAGGTAGAACATGAAGGTCTGCTCGAACTCGAACTTCACCTTGTCGGCGATCTTCTTGAGCATCGGGTCGCGGTGCGCGGTGGCAGTCGAGCCGCCGAGGTCGTCGTCCCAGTTGGCCGACCACTCGATCTTCATGTTCTTGCCCGAGATCAGCGACTTGGGGCGCGCGACCGGGGTGTGCTCCTGGGCCGGCGCGTCGGTCAGCGTGGCGTAGTCGTAGGTCCACGGCTCGTAGTACTCACCGATCGACGGCAGCTTGGGGTTCGAGAAGATCGTGAGCAGCTTCTTGAACCGACCACCTGCCTTGAGCGTGAGCCGACCGCGCTTGTTGAGCTCCCAGCCGCCCTGCCACTTCTCCTGGTCCTCGTAGGTGCGGGGGTAGCCCAGACCGGGCCGGGTCTCGACGTTGTTGAACCAGATGTACTCGGTGCCCGACCGGTTGGTCCACGCCTGTTTGCAGGTCACCGAGCAGGTGTGGCACCCGATGCACTTGTCGAGGTTCATGACCATCGCCATCTGCGCCATGACCTTCATCAGTACGTCACCTCCTGGCTGCGCTTGCGGATGATGGTGACCTCGTCACGTTGGTTGCCGGTGGGGCCGAGATAGTTGAAGGCGAAGCTCAGCTGGGCGTAGCCGCCGATCAGGTGGGAGGGCTTCACGAGCAGCCGGGTGAGCGAGTTGTGGATGCCGCCGCGCTTGCCGGAGGTCTCGGCGAGCGGGACGTCGATCAGCCGGTCCTGCGCGTGGTACATGTAGACCGTCCCCTCGGGCATGCGGTGCGAGACGATCGCCCGGGCCACCACGACGCCGTTGCGGTTGACCGCCTCGATCCAGTCGTTGTCGACGATCCCGACCTTCGCGGCGTCGCGGTCACTCATCCAGATGTTCTGCCCACCGCGCGAGAGCGACAGCATGAACAGGTTGTCCTGGTACTCCGAGTGGATCGACCACTTGTTGTGGGGCGTCAGGTAGCGGACCGTCAGGCCCTCCACCTGCTCGGCCCCGTCGGTGGCCCCATTGACGGCAGAGCCGTCGGAGACGTTGCCCAGGGCGGGCTCGGCGAAGAGCGCAGCCATGTTGAGCGGGGGACGGTAGACCGGCAGTCCCTCACCGAGCTCGGTGATCCAGTCGTGGTCGAGGTAGAAGTGCATCCGCCCGGTGAGCGTGTGCCAGGGCTTCTTGCGCTCCACGTTGATGGTGAAGGGCGAGTAGCGGCGCCCGCCGGTCTCGGAGCCCGACCACTCCGGTGAGGTGATCACCGGCACCGGCGGACCCTGGGTGTCCGCGAAGGTGATCTGCTTGCCCTCGTGCTCCTCGGCCAGGTCGGCGAGTCGCACGCCGGTGCGCTTCTCCAGGGTCTTGAAGCCCTGGGTGGCCAGGTGCCCGTTGGTGGTCCCGGACATCGCCAGGATCGCCTCGCAGACGTGGACGTCGCGCTTCAGCGACGGACGACCGTCGGCCACCCCGCCGCGGACGGCGCCGTTCTTGGCCCGCAGGTAGTCGACCTGCCTGCCGAGCTCGAAGGTCACGCCCTTGGTCGTCGCCCCGAGGGTGTCCACCAGCGGTCCGAGCGCGTTCATCTTCTCGGCGACCGCCCCGAAGTCGCGCTCCACCTCGACGAGCTTGGGCATGGTCACTCCCGGGATCGGCTCGCACTCCCCCTTCTTCCAGTCGCGGACGACGCCGTGCGGGTTGGCCATCGCGTCGGGGGTGTCGTGCGTCAGCGCCACCGCGACCACGTCCTTGCGGACGCCGAGGTGGGTGGTGGCCAGCTCGCTGAACTTCTCCGCGATCGTCTGCCAGGCGTCCCAGTCGGTGCGGGTCTGCCAGGGCGGGGCGATCGCCGGGTTGAACGAGTGCACGAACGGGTGCATGTCGGTGGTGTTGAGGTCGTGCTTCTCGTACCAGGTGGCGGCGGGCAGGACGACGTCGGAGAAGATCGTGGTGCTGGTCTGGCGGAAGTCGATCGTCATCAGCAGGTCGAGCTTGCCCTCGGGCGCCTCGTCCCTCCACCGCACGTCGACGGGCCGCTGGTCCTCGGGGGTCTCGGTGGCGCGCAGCGAGGAGTCGGTGCCCAACAGGTGCTTGAGGAAGTACTCGTTGCCCTTGCCCGAGGAGCCGAGCAGGTTGGCCCGCCAGATGGAGAGGATCCGCGGGTAGTTGCCGGGAGCGTCGGGGTCCTCCCCGGCGAAGTCGAGGTCGCCCGACGTGAGCTGGTCGACGACGTACTCCCCCACCGGCTTGCCGGCCGCGGCCGCGTCGTCGCTGAGGTCGAGCGGGTTGCGGTCGAACGTGGGGTACGACGGCATCCATCCCATCCGGGCGCTCTGGGCGATCACGTCCGCGGTCGACTTGCCGGCGAGCTGTCCCTTGCCGGTGGTGGCGGAGAGCGTGTCGGCGCCGAACTGGTCGTAGCGGAACTGGTCGGAGTGGAGATACCAGAACGCGGTCTGGATCATGTTGCGCGGCGGCCGGCTCCAGTCGAGGGCGTTGGCGATCTGCGTGTAGCCGGTGATCGGGCGGACCTTCTCCTGGCCGACGTAGTGGGCCCAGCCGCCGCCGTTCACGCCCTGGCAGCCGGTCAGGTTCGTGAGGGTGAGGAACGCGCGGTAGATCGTGTCGGAGTGGAACCAGTGGTTGGTGCCCGCGCCCATGACGATCATCGAGCGACCCTGGGACTCCTCGGCGTTCTGGGCGAACTCGCGCCCGATCCGGGCCGCGGTCGCGGCCGGGACGCCGGTGATGGTCTCCTGCCAGGCCGGGGTGTACGGCGCCTCCGCGTCGTCGTAGCCGGAGGGCCACGCGCCCGGCAGCCCCGGACGGCCCACGCCGTACTGCGCCATCAGGAGGTCGAAGACGGTGGTGACCAGGTGGCCCTCGACGCGGCGTACCGGCACACCGCGCGGGAGGTCGGCCGCGGCCCCGTCGGGGGTGTCGAACCGCGGCATCCGGACGACGACCGAGCCGGTCGCGGTCTCGAGGAGCGAGAGGACCGGGTCGACGTCGCCGAGGTCGAGGTTCCACCGGCCGACGCCCGCCTCGCCGTAGCGGTGACCCAGGGAACCGTTCGGGACGACTGCCTCACCGGTCCGCGAGTCGATGAGCACGGTCTTGAACGCGGCGTTCTCGTCGTCCGCGTGCTCGGCGAGGTCGGCGGCGGTCAGGAACTTGCCGGCCGTGTACTCACCCTCGCCCGTCTCCTCGAGGCGGACAAGATGAGGCAGGTCGGTGTAGGTCTTCACGTACTCGGTGAAGTACGGCGTCGTACGGTCGGCGAAGAACTCCTTGAGGACGACGTGGCCCATCGCCATCGCCAGGGCGGCGTCGGTGCCCGGCTTGGCCGGCAGCCACTCGTCGGCGAACTTGACGTTGTCGGCGTAGTCGGGCGCCACCGCGATCACCTTCTGGCCGCGGTAGCGCGCCTCGGTCATCCAGTGGGCGTCGGGCGTGCGGGTGACCGGGAGGTTCGAGCCCCACATGATCAGGTAGCCGGCGTTCCACCAGTCACCCGACTCGGGGACGTCGGTCTGGTCGCCGAAGACCTGGGGTGAGGCGACCGGAAGGTCGGCGTACCAGTCGTAGAAGCTCAGCATCGAGCCGCCGATCAGGTTCACGAAGCGCGCACCCGAGGCGTGCGACACCATCGACATCGCCGGGATCGGCGAGAAGCCCGCCACCCGGTCCGGCCCGTACTTCCTGATCGTGTGCACGTGCGCGGCGGCGACGATCTCGCTGGCCTCGTCCCAGGTGGCCCGGACCAGCCCGCCCTTGCCCCGGGCGGCCTTGTAGGCCTTGGCCCGCAGGGGGTTCTCGACGATGTGCTCCCAGGCGCGGACCGGGTCGCCGTCGTGCTGGGCCTTGGCCTCGCGGAACATCTGGAGCAGTACGCCGCGGACGTACGGGTAGCGCACCCGGGTGGGCGAGTAGGTGTACCAGGAGAACGCGGCACCCCGCGGGCAGCCGCGGGGCTCGTACTCCGGGGAGTCCGGACCGACCGAGGGGTAGTCGGTCTGCTGTGTCTCCCAGGTGATGATCCCGTCCTTGACGTAGACCTTCCACGAGCACGAGCCGGTGCAGTTCACGCCGTGCGTGGAGCGGACCACCTTGTCGTGGCTCCAGCGGTCCCGGTAGAAGTCGTCCGCCTCCCGCCCTCCCGCCTGGGACAGGGTCCGCAGGTCGGCGGAGACGGTGCCACGGGTGAAGAACCTCCTGCTGCGGACGAGCGCATCGCTGAGAGCGCCGTCCATCCCGATGTCGGACGCGGACTTCCTCGGCGGTGGGGTCAACGAACTTCCTGTTCCTGGGTGGCGGTACGGCGCGTGACGGTCACGGTGAGCAGCAGGGTCAGGGCCGCGGTCGCCGAGAGCATCCACAGTCCGATGGCGTAGGAGTCGGTCTGGCCGTAGACGTAGCCCATGATCAGCGGTGGCACGAAGCCACCGAGGCCGCCCGCGGCTCCCACCAGACCGGTCACGCCGCCCACGCGGGACGGGTCGGTCACCTGGGCGATCAGTGCGAACGTGGCGCCGGTTCCCGAGCCGAGGGCCATCGCCATGGCCAGGAAGGCGGCCGTGCCCACCGAGCCCAGGACCGGGGTCGTGGACGCGATCGCTGCGCCCACCACGACGACGGCGTAGCCGCCGGCCAGGACGGGGATCGCGCCGAGTCGGTCGGCGAGCCAGCCCCCGACGGGCCGCATGACCACCGCGAGGACCACGAAGCCGGCCATCCGGTTGGCCGCATCAGCGGGGGCGAGGTCATAGGCGGTCTTGAGGTAGGCGGGCAGGTAGACCGAGAACGCGACGTACCCGCCGAACGCGACCGCGTAGAGGATGCAGGCCTGCCAGGTGATCGGCAGGCGCGCGTTGGCCTGGAGGCGCGTTCCCAACGACTGTGTGGGGGCCTGGCGGCCAGGAGCGTCCTCGAGCACGAGCCAGGCCACGATCGCGAAGACGGCCAGCGCCGCGGCCGCGAAGAGGAACGGTGCCCTGTCGCCGACGTTGGTGTAGAGCTTGACGGTCGTCAGCGCGCTGATCGCGGTGCCGCCCATGCCGGCCCCGAAGATGCCGACGGCCAGGCCTCGACGAGACGGCGGGAACCAGGCGTTGACGAACGGTACGCCGACCGCGAACGAGGTGCCCGAGATGCCGAGGAAGAATCCGCCGATCAGCAGCGCGGCGTAGTTGGTCTGGCCGAAGAAGCCGATGAACAGGACCGGCGCGATGGTGACGAGCGAGACGATCACGAACATCTCGCGGCCGCCGTACTTGTCGGTCAGCGCGCCCACGGGGATCCGGCCGAGGGACCCCACGAGGACCGGCACGGCCACGATCAGCGACACCTGCCACTCGCTGAGTGCACCCAGGGTGCCGTTCTCGCGGAACACCGGGCCGAGGGGGCTGAGCAGCGCCCAGGCCCAGAAGTTGATCGCGAAACCGGTGGTGGCGAGCGCCAGCATCAGCCACGGCGATCGCGTCGCCGCGCCGGTCCGAGCCCTCGAGGTCACCGGCGTCGTCACCGACAGACCCTTTGCGTTCGGGGCAGGGCGAGGAACTGACCCTCGGGCCCGCGCTGCGCTTGGGTCATGTCAGGTCTCCTCACTGGCCCCACCGGGGATGTGGGTGCCGTGCGAGTCCCAGTAGAGGCGAGAGCGTGGGAAATGGAGAGGGCCGAAAGTCCCCTACCTCGAAGGCATCGGTTCCTCGCTGCCCGTGCGGTGGGGCCTCAGTCGTCGAGCGGGGTGACGTACGCCGAGCTGATGCCGCCGTCGACCAGGAACTCGCTCGCCGTGATGAACGACGAGTCGTCGCTGGCCAGGAAGGCGACCGCCGCCGCCAGCTCCGTCGCCTCGGCGAACCGGCCCATCGGCACGTGGACGAGACGGCGCTGCGCTCGCTCGGGGTCCGCGGCGAAGAGCTCCCGCAGCAGCGGAGTGTTGACGGGGCCCGGGCAGAGCGCGTTGACCCGCACCCCCTTGCGCGCGAACTCGACCCCCAGCTCGCGGGACATCGCCAGCACCCCGCCCTTCGAGGCGCTGTAGGAGATCTGGGAGGTGGCCGCGCCCATCACCGCCACGAAGGAGGCGGTGTTGATGATCGACCCCTTGCCCTGCTCGACCATGTAGGGCAGGACGTGCTTGCAGCCGTAGTAGACGCTGGTCAGGTTCACCTCCTGCACGCGTCGCCACACGTCGATACCCGTCGAAAGGATCGAGGCGTCCTCGGTGGGTGAGATGCCGGCGTTGTGGAAGGCGATGTCGATCGAGCCGTAGGCCTCCTGCGTCCTGGCGTAGAGCCGCTCGACGTCGGCCTCGTCGGCGACGTCGGTGCGCACGAACATCCCGCCGACCTCCTCGGCCACCTCCTTGCCGCGCTGGTCCTCGCAGATGTCCGCCACCACCACGCGGGCGCCCTCGGCTGCCAGCCGGTGGGCGGCGGCCAGGCCGATCCCGCCCGCGCCGCCGGTGATCACCGCCACCCGGCCGGCCAGTCGCTGCGTGAGATCCTGCTTCTCGATCATGGTTCGTCTCCTCGGCTCGGGGGTCACTGGTCGTCGGCGATGTAGACGGTCTTGACCTCGGAGAACGCGTCGAGCGCGTCCGGGCCCAGCTCGCGCCCGAGGCCGGACTGCTTGAACCCGCCGAAGGGGGTGTTGTAGCGGACCGAGGCGTGCGAGTTGACCGAGAGGTTCCCGGCCTCCACGCCGCGGGCCACCCTCATCGCGCGGCCCACATCCCGGGTCCAGATCGAGCCGGCCAGGCCGTACGCCGTGTCGTTGGCCAACCGGACCGCCTCCTCCTCGTCGTCGAAGGCGAGCACGCTGATGACCGGGCCGAAGATCTCATCCGTGAACGCCGGGTCCTCCGGCCCCTCCGCCCCGAGCACCGTGGGCGGGAACCAGAAGCCGTCGTTCCCGGTCGGGCACGATCCCTGCACCAGCACGTCCCGCCCGGTGACGTAGGAGGAGACCTGCTCGTGCTGGGCGGCCGAGATCAGCGGACCCATGTCGGTGGTCTCGGCGGAGGGGTCGTCGCAGACGAAGCCCTGGACCGCCGGGGCGAGCGCCTCGAGGAACTCCTCGAGGACCGCGCGCTGCACCAGCAGCCGGGACCGGGCACAGCAGTCCTGGCCGGCGTTGTCGAAGGCGCCGCCGGGCGCGGCGGCCGCGGCGGCCGCCAGGTCCGCGTCGGCGAAGACGATGTTGGCGTTCTTGCCGCCCAGCTCCAGGGTCACGCGCTTCACCTGCTCCGCGCACCCGCGCATGATCGAGCGGCCGACCTCCGTGGAGCCGGTGAAGACGACCTTCCGCACGTCCGGGTGGGTCACGAACCGCTCCCCCACGACGGAGCCCTTGCCGGGCAGGATCTGCAGCACGCCCTCGGGGATCCCCGCCTCGAGCGCCAGCTCCCCGAGACGCAGCGCGGTCAGCGGGGTGAGCTCGGCGGGCTTGAGCACGACGGTGTTCCCGGCGGCGAGCGCGGGCCCGATGGCCCAGCCGGCGATCGGCATCGGGAAGTTCCACGGCACGATCACGCCCACGACGCCCAGCGGCTCGTGGAACGTCATCGCCACGCCGCCTGCGACCGGGATCTGCTGTCCGAGGTGGCGCTCGGGTGCGCCGGCGTAGTAGCCGAGCACGTCGCGGACGTTACCGGCCTCCCAGCGGGCGTTCCCGATCGCGTGGCCCGCGTTGCGCACCTCCAGCTGTGCCAGCTCCTCGACGTGGCCGTCGACCACCTCGGCGAAGCGCCGCAGCAGCCGGGCGCGGTCCGCGGCCGACGTACGTCGCCAGGTGGCCAGCGCGCGGGTCGAGCGCGCGATCGCCTCGTCGGTGGCCGCAATGTCGAGGCTCTCGACCTCGGCGATCGGCTCCGCGGTGGCCGGGTTGAGCACGGACGTGGTCATGGGTGGGTGTCCTCCAGTCGGTGGGCGTGCTGGATCAGGGCGGCGAAGAGCCGGTCGTCGGTGGGGTCCTCCTCGGGGTGGAACTGCACCCCGAGCGTCCACGTGGGGCCGTCGGGCTCCAGCGCCTGCACCAGTCCGTCGTCGGAGCGGGCGGTGACCCGCAGCCCGTCGGCCACCCGGTCGACGGCCTGGTGGTGGTAGCAGGGAACCGTGGTCACCTCCCCCAGCGCAGCCGCGATGCGGGAGTTCGGCTCGGTCCGCACCCGGACCTCGCCGTACTGCCCCGGCGCAGGCTGGTAGGAGCTGCCGCCGTCCGGCCCGCAAGCCACGCCTGGCACGACGTCGGGCACATGCTGGTGCAGCGTGCCCCCGAGCGCGACGTTGAGCACCTGCACGCCGCGACAGACCGCGAGCAGCGGCGTGCCACGCTGCAGCGCGGCGTGGACCAGCGCCAGGTCGTGGTCGTCCCGGTAGGGCTCGGGCCGGGTCGTGGGGTGCGGGTCCTTTCCGTACCTGGCTGGCTCCATGTCGCTGCCGCCGATCACCACGAGCGCGTCGAGGACCTCGAGCACCGAGGTGTCCGTACCCACCGGGGGCAGCAGCAGTGGCGTGCCACCGGAGCGGACCACGGCCCCGACGTACGTCGCCGGGGTCAGCGCGGCCACGCGTCGCCAGTCGCCCCAGGCGGCTTCCTTGAAGTACGTCGTGAGGCCGACCCGGGGGGCCCGCCCGCTCACAGGCGCTCGAATCCCCGGCGCAACTCCCAGTCGGTCACCGCAGCGTCGAATGCCTCGATCTCGATGTCTGCGAAGTGGACGTAGTGGTCGACGACCTCGTCACCGAAGACCGTCCGCGCGATCGTGGAGTCCCGGAACAGGTCACGCGCCTCGTGCATCGTGCGCGGCACGTGCGGGGCGTCGGACTCATAGGCGCTGCCGACCATCATCGGTCCCAGTTCCAGCTCGTGCTCGATGCCGTAGAGGCCACCGGCCATCATCGCGGCGAGCGCGAGGTAGGGGTTGGCGTCGCCGCCGGGCAGCCGGTTCTCCAGCCGGGCAGCGGCGCCGCTGCCGACCAGCCGGATCGAGCAGCTGCGGTTGTCCATTCCCCAGGCGACCGCCGTGGGGGCGAACGAGCCCTGGGCGAAGCGCTTGTAGGAGTTGATGTTGGGGGCATAGAACAGCGTGAACTCCGACATGGTGGCCAGCACCCCTGCGATGAAGTGCTCGTAGAGCGGCGTGCGCTCGCCGGTCTCCTCGTCCCAGAAGATCGTGCTGTCGTCCTGGCCACGCAGCGACAAGTGGATGTGGCAGGAGTTGCCCTCGCGGTCGTTGGGCTTGGCCATGAACGTCAACGACTCGCCCCTGTCGGCGGCGATCATCTTCGCCCCGGTCTTGTAGACGCTGTGGTTGTCGGCGGTGGTCATCACCTCGTCGAAGAGGAAACCGATCTCGTGCTGCCCGAAGTTGCACTCCCCCTTGGCGGACTCCACCACCATGCCCGCGGTGTACATGTCGCCGCGGATCCGGCGCAGCAGCGGCTCGACGCGGCCCGACCCCATCACCGAGTAGTCGACGTTGTACTGGTTCGCCGGGGTCAGGTTCGTGTACCCCTTGCTCCACGCCTCCTCGAAGCTGTCGCGGTAGACCACGAACTCCAGCTCCGTGCCGGACACGGCCTTCCACCCGCGCGCGGCGGCCTTGTCCACCTGGGCCCGCAGCATCGAACGCGGCGACATCGGCACCGGATCGCCCTGGGTCGTGGCCAGGTCGCACTGCACCATCACGGTGCGGTCGAGCCACGGCACCCAGCGGATCGTGTCGAGGTCGAGCACGAACTCCATGTCTCCGTAGCCCGACTCCCACGAGGAGATCTCGTAGCCCTCGACGGTGTTCATCTCGGTGTCGACCGCGAGCAGGTAGTTGCACCCCTCGATACCGTGCACGAGCGCATGGTCGAGGAAGTACGCCGCGTGCAGGAACTTCCCCTGCAACCGGCCCTGCATGTCGGTGAACGCGACCACGACGGTGTCGACGTCGCCGCCGGTGATCGCGGCCCGCAGCTCGTCGACGGTGAGCATGCGAGGGCTGCGCGGGTGGGCGTTGTCGGGCATGGTGAGGACTCCTTGCAGGGTGGACGGCTCAGCGCAGGTCGGACTCGGCCGCTGTGATCTGGGCGAACTCCTCCTCGGGGGCGGACCCGACCAGGTGGTGCCGGCTGTAGAACCAGAAGTAGGCGACGAACGCGACGAACACGGCGGCGGTCACTCCCGCCGCTCGCACGTCGACCACGAAGGTCGCCATCACCGCGACCACGCTGAGGACCAGGGCGACGCCGGTCGTCACCACGCCACCGGGAGTCCGGTACCCGCGCTCGAGGTCGGGCTCGCGCCGCCGCAGCATGATGTGGGACAGGTTCAGCAGCACGTAGGAGACGGTGGCGCCGAAGACCGCGATGTTGATGAGGATGTCGCCGTCGCGCACGATCGCGGCGAGCAGGAAGCCGATCGTGCCGGGGACGATCAGGGCGACGTACGGCGTCTTGCGGCCACCGGTCAGCGAGAGCCACCGCGGGAGGTAGCCTGCGCGCGAGAGCGCGAACAGCTGCCGGGAGTAGGCATAGATGATCGAGAAGAAGCTGGCGACCAGTCCGGCCAGGCCCGCATAGTTCACGAAGTCCGCCAGCAGCGAGTTGTTGCCGTAGGCGACGCGAATCGCCTCGGGCAACGGGTTCGTGGACTGGCCCATCACGTCTGCGCCTGCGGCGCCGGGGACCAGGGTGAGGATCAGTGCCGCGAAGACGAGCAGCACGAGCATCGCGACGATGATGCCGCGCGGCATGTCGCGTTTGGGGTCCGAGGTCTCCTCGGCCGCGAGGGGCACCCCCTCGACCGCCAGGAAGAACCAGATGCCGTAGACGAACGCGGCGAGCAGCCCCGAGATGCCGAACGGCAGGAAACTGCTCGATAGGGCCGAGCCATCGGCGTCGATGTTGACGAGGTTGGAGGCGTCGAACTCGGGAATCAGGCCGACCACGGTGGCCACCAGGGCCACCACCGCGATCATCGTGATGCCGAACATCAGCTTGAGCGCCTCGCCGACGCCCCACAGGTGCACGCCGATGAAGATCACGTAGGCGACGAGGTAGATCCACCAGCCGTCGGTGATCCCGAACAGATCGAGCGCGTTGATGTAGCCGCCGATGAACACCGAGATGGCCGCCGGCGCGACGGCGTACTCGATAAGGACCGCCACCCCGGTCGCGAAGCCGCCCAGCGGGCCGAGCGCGCGCCGGGCGAAGCCGTAGCCGGCGCCCGCCGTCGGCAGGGTGGAGGACATCTCGGCAAGGCCGAAGACCATGCAGGTGTACATGACGCCCATGAGGATGGTGGCGATCATCAGACCTCCCCAGCCACCCTCGGCGATGCCGAAGTTCCAGCCGGCGAAGTCTCCCGAGATGACGTAGCTGACCCCGAGCCCGGCCAGCAGGATCCAGCCCGCGGCCCCCGCCTTCAGCTGGCGGTGCTCCATGTAGTCGGCCTGTGCGGCCGTGTAGTCGACGCTCGATTTCTTCATGCCGTCTCTCATGCCACACAGCCTCAGTTCATTGGATCAGTTGTAGACCATTGAACGAACTCTCGGAGTCTGCCCCTCCCCCACGGAAGGCGTCAAGGGGGGCGATCACGGGTCCCGGTGGTGTGGACGGCGACGGCGCCGTCGCTCCCGTGTGGGCGTAGCCTGACGCCGTGACGCAGCAGATCGGCCCACCGGTCCCGCCGGTCCGGGTGGGCAACGTCTTCGAGGAGACGATGGAGCGGCTGATGCGGGGGATCCGGCTCGGTCAGTTCCCGCAGGGCTCCCGGCTGCCCCCGGAGCGGGACCTGGCCGAGGTGCTGCGCGTCTCCCGGACCACCCTGCGCGAGGCGCTCGCGGAGCTCAAGGAGAGCGGCTACGTCACCGTACGCCGGGGCCGCTACGGCGGGTCGTACGTCGCCGAGTCACTGCCCCGGCACCCTGCCGCTCCACTGGACGCCGACGAGGTCTGGGACCTGCTGACGCTGCGCCGCATCCTGGAGCCGGCCGCCGCGGAGCTGGCCGCGGAACGCGATCACACGCCGGCGCAACGGGAGCAGCTCTGCTCACTGCACGAGAAGCTGACGCGCTCCACGGTCGAGAACTACCGGCCCCTGGACTCCCGGCTGCACCTGCTGTTCGCCGAGCTCAGCGGCAGCCCGAGCCTGCTCGCCACGGTGGCCGACACCCGGGCCCGGGTCAACGCGCTGCTCGACCGGATCCCGCTGCTCCCCACCAATCTGGACCACGCCAACCAGCAGCACGCGGACGTCGTGCGAGCGATCGTCGACCGGGACCCCGGCGCGGCGCGGTCGGCGATGCTCGACCACCTCGACGGCACGGCCGCCCTGCTGCGCGGGTTCCTCGGCTGAGACCTGAGGCCCGACCTCACGAGTCGGGCCCGCGGCATCACGCGGCCGGAGCGATGTTCTGGTTGATCCGGAAGAGGTTGCCCGGGTCGTAGGTCTTCTTGATCGACGCCAGACGGTCGTAGTTGCCGCCGTAGTTGGCGCGGATGCGGCTCTGGTCGTCCCCGGCCATGAAGTTGATGTAGCCACCCTCGCTCGTGTGGGGCTCCAGCGCGGCGTGGTAGTCGCGCACCCACCGGGTGTTGGCCTCGTTGTCGGCCGGGTCGGGCCACATGCCGGCGATCACGGGGGCGAAGTTCGCGCCGCGGTAGGCGAATGCGGTCGCGTCCACCGCGACGTCGTGGACGGCGCCGTTGATCGGGTAGAGGTGCATGGTGGACTCCACCGCCGGCACCTGGGGGCCGTGCTCGAGGTGAGCGGCGATGACGCCGTCGGTGAGCTCCGGCAGGAAGGCGGCCTTCCAGTAGTGCTGGAGGCCCTTCGGGAGCAGACCGTCGAAGGCGCTGTTCAGTGCCGGGTAGGGCATCCGGCCGACGTGCTCGGCCACCGGCTTCCCGACCGCCCGCAGCTCCCCCAGCAGCGCCTCGGCGTCCTCGTCGCTGCCGTTGAAGCACGAGACCAGCAGCGCGAACGGCTCGCCGACCCGGTCCTCGGGGATGAACGGCAGCGGCGGGGCGATCTGGAACGCCGGGAAGGCGCCCATCTCCCTCGGGGCCGAGGCGATCCACTTGCCGTAGGTCCGGAACAGCTCCTCGGCGACGTCGAGCTCGAAGAACATCGGCCCGCCGTAGATGGTGTCCACCGGGTGCAGGTCGAACTCGAGCTCGGTGACCACCCCGAAGTTGCCGCCACCACCGCGCAGCGCCCAGAACAGGTCCGGGTTCTCCGACTCATTGGCGGTCACGAAGCTGCCGTCGGCGAGTACGACGTCCGCCGAGCGCAGGTTGTCGATCGAGAGCCCGTGGGCCCGGGCCAGGTAGCCGATGCCGCCGCCGAGGGTCAGGCCGGCGACGCCGGTGGTGGAGATGATCCCGCCGGTGGTGGCCAGGCCGAAGCTGTGCGCGGCATGGTCGAAGTCGCCCCAGTCGCAGCCGCCCTGCACGCGGGCGATCCGCTTCTCCGGGTCGATCCGGATCCCCTTCATCGAGCTGAGATCCAGCACGATGCCGTCGTCGACGGTCCCGAACCCGGGGACGCTGTGCGCGCCGTCCCGGATGGCGAGGGGGAGCCCGCTCTCGCGGGCGGCGTCGACGGCGATGCGTACGTCGGTGACGTCGACCGCCCGCACGATCGCGAGGGGCCGCCGGTCGATCATCGCGTTGTAGACGGACCGGGCGTCGTCATAGGCGGGGGACTCCGAGGTGATCACGTCGCCGCGCACGGCGTCGAGGATGGTGAGTGCTGGTGTGCCGTTCATGGGGTGCTCCCTGGTCTTCTCGGTCGGGCTTCGGGTGTAGGGGTGGGGGTGGGGCAGCGAGGCGGGCCGACGGATCAGCCGAAGACCCGCAGCGCGTGATCGTGGAACTCACGCATCGGGGCGACCGGGCCGATCTCGATGAAGACGGCACCGTCGGAGGAGGTGGCGGTGTGTCCGGAGGGCCAGAAGTAGACCTCGCCCGCATGCGCTGTCTCGACGGATCCGTCCGCGTGCTCGAGTCGGAGCGAACCCTCCAACACGATCCCCCAGTGGGGGCTGGGACAACGGTCGTTCGGGAGACCCTGGAGGACGGGTCCGAAGTCGGTCCCGGCCGGAATCCGGGCGTGCCGGATGGCCATGTCGCCCAGTTCGACGTACCTGGTCTCCAGGTCACCCTGGGCGACCTCGACGGGCAGGTCCTTGATCGGTGTGGCCACGGTCATGCTCCTTCGCGATGGGGTGTGTCGGCACCAGCGACGCTACGGAGAGCGGGGGCCCGGCGCCTGACCTGATCTGACCTCATCGGTCGGGACGCTCAAGGGGTCAGATCTGACTATCTCGGCAGGCTCGGGATCGGGCTAGAGTCGACCGGTGATGGAACCTGCTCCGCTGGGCTCAGCAACGGGGCCTGCGAGGAGCCGGACCGCCTTCGTCGGGCGCCGGGCGGAGATCGACCGCTTCGAGACGGTCTGGGCGGCCGTCGAGGACGACCGACGGCAGGTCGTCTTCCTGGGCGGCGAGCCCGGTGTCGGCAAGACCCGGCTGGTGGTCGAGGTGGCCGCGGCCCTGCGTGAGCACGGGGCCACCGTGCTGTGGGGCGCCTGCCGCGAGGAGATCAACACCCCCTACCGGCCGTTCGTCGCCATCCTCGAGCAGGCGCTGGAGCAGCTGCCGCCGGAGACCCTGCGGGAGATCACGCCCCAGGCTGCGGCTCCGCTGCTGCGCCTGACGACCGCCGCCCGGCCGCTCTGGCCGGAGGCCGCGGACCTCGGGTCCGGCGACGGCGACTCCCGGCCGATGCTCTTCGACGCCGTCCTGCGCGTATTGCTGGCGGTGGCCGAGCAGCAACCGACGGTGCTGGTCCTCGAGGACCTGCACTGGGCCCCGGAACCGACCCTGGCGATGCTGTCCCACCTGGTCGAGTCCACGGCGGGCGAGCGGATACTCGTCCTGGCCACCCGCCGCACCACCGCCCCGGACCGCACGGACACGGTCAGCTTCGCCCTGGCGGACCTGCACCGTCTCGACGGTGTCGCCCGGATCGACCTGGTCGGGCTGGCCACGGAGGACGTGGCCGAGTACCTCGTCCGCGAGGGTGGGGTCTCGCTCAGTGCGGCTCGGGCGGCCGCACCGGTGCTGCGCGACCACACGGGCGGGAACCCCTTCTTCCTCCAGGAGTACTGGCACGACCTCGAGTCCCGGGGTGGTCTCGCCGCCGTCCGCTCCGGCAACGCTCAGGCGCCGGGTTCGGTCCAGGATGCGCTGGCCCGTCGGCTGGCCGCATTCGACCTCACCCACACGCGTGTCCTCGAGATGGCCGCGGTCGCCAGCGACGTCGTCAATCCGGCCCTCCTGGTCCCGGCCTGCGATCTCACTCCGGACGCGGTCCTCGAGGGGATCGACCTCGCGGTCCGCGCCGGGTTGCTGGTCGCGGACGCGGAGGGTGGCGGTTATCGCTTCGCGCACTCGCTGGCTCGTCAGGCGGTGCTCGACCGGATGACGGCCACCGACCTCGCGACGGCGCATGCACGGGTCGCCGAGGTCCTCGAGCGTCGCGTGGCGGAGGACGACCCGGGGCTGGTGGCCCAGCTCGCCCACCACTACGTCCAGGCCCAGGCCCTCGGACACGGGGACAAGGCCGTCCACTACCTGGTGCTGGCCGCCCAGCAGGCGGTCCGCAGCATCGCCCACAGCGAGGCGGCCGCACTGTACGAGCGAGCAGCGCAGCTTCACGTCGCCCAGGGTCCGTCGCGGGTCGAGCTTCTCTCCGCCGCGGCCCGCTGCCACGTGCACGCCGGCCACTTCCCGACCGCCCGGCAGATCTATGCGGACCTGGCCACGGACGAGAACCCCCGGGTCCGGCTGCTGGCCGCCATCGGTCACGAGGACGCGTCGTGGCGCCCGTCCGAGAACGGTCAGCGGTCGCTGGCGATGCTCAGCGAGGCCCTGCGCGCCGCCGCGCTGGAGGATCACGATCCGTTGATCGGGCGCGCACTCGCCAGCATGGGACGGGCGGCCTCGTTCACCGGTGACCGCGCGCGGGCCCGCAGGCTCGGGGAGGACGCCCTGCAGCGGGCTCGCGCGAGCGGCGACGAGGGCCTGACCGCACATGCCCTGGGCGCGACCCTGTGGCAGGGCCTGACCCCGGAGCTGGCCCCCCAGCTGTTGGCCCGCGCCCTCGAGCTGCAGGAGATCGGCTCGCGCCTCGGCGACGACGAGCACCTCGGGCGGGCGGCGTTCCACCGGGGTGCCTTCGCCTACATCGTGGGCGACGAGCCCGCCTGGAGCAGCGCGCAACGTGACCTGACCGAGATCGCTCTGTCACGCGGGCAGCCGTTCTTCCGCTACGTCGCCGGCTGCTCCCGATACACCCACCGATACGCGATCGGGGACTTCGCGGGCGCCGAGCACATCGTGGCGTGGCTCGACGACCAGTTCAGCGACGAGTTCGGTGGCGCCACCGAGGGATCATGGGGCGTTCAGCAGTTCATGCTGCGCCGGGTCACCGGTGGTCTCGAGCAGGTCCGCCCCCTGATCACCGGCGACGAGAGCTTCGACGACCACTGGTTGCCGGGCCTGCTGGCCCTCTACACGGAGCTCGGGATGTCGGTGCCGGCCGCCCGCCTTCTCACGCACCTGTGCGACCGGCTCGACGACTATCGCGCCGGCGCCCAGTGGGCGGGTGTGCTGGCGTTCATGACCGAGGCGGCGGCGCGGCTGGACGACACGACGTCGGCGGCGGTCCTCCGGCCGCTCCTGCACGAGTTCGCGGGCGCCAACCTGATGGCGGGTGCGAACGCTGCCGTCTTCGGCTCCGCCGACCGCTACCTCGCGCAGCTCGACTCCGTGCTCGGAGCTGGCGGTGCCGACCAGCACTTCGAGCGTGCGCTCGAGATGGACCGGCGGATGGGCGCGGTCACCCACCAGGTGGAGACGCTCGCGGCGTGGAGCCTGCACCGGGCCCACCGCGGCGGCCCGACGGACGGACCGACGTCACCCTCGCCCACCCGCCTCGCAGACGAGGCACGTGCGCTGGCGCGGCGCATCGGACATCGCCGGGTGCTCCGGGATCTCGACGCCGAGCCGGCGCCGCACGCCGAGCTGGCCCCCTTGCCCAACGGCCTGACCGAGCGAGAGGTCGACGTACTCCGCCTGGTCGCGGACGGGCTGTCCAACCGGGAGATCGGCGAGCGGCTGTTCATCAGTGCCAACACCGCGGCCAACCATGTGCGCAGCATTCTCATCAAGACCGCCGCGCCGAACCGCACCAAGGCGGCGGTCTTCGCCACTGAGCACGGTCTGCTCTAGCACTGACCGCGCATCGGCTACATCGGCGCGAAGGTGCCGTCCGGAGCCAGCGTTCCGGACAGCTCCATGATCGCATCGGCCGGGATGCCGGCGCGGATGGCCGCCGTGCGGATCGCGTCGACGTCATCGGCCTCGTAGAGGCAGAAGGTCTTGCGCTTGTCCGAGGACAGGAACGAGCTGAGCCAGCGCACGCCGGCCTCGTCGTTGATCCGGTTGATCGACGCGGCCGTCTCCGGGGCGACCTCCAGCTGGTCGGCGAACTGTCGCTCCACCATGAATACGGGCATCGGCGTCCTCTCCATCGTTGCCGGGGAGCCTCCCCCACGAAGGCCACACCGGTCGGAACTGACAGGCCCCCAATGTAGACGGCCGGAGCGGCTCGAGGACAGGGCAGAGAGGACAGGTGCGTCCAGGTTGTCGCCCGGTCCACGCGTGCCCCCACCTGATGTGGTCTCGTGCGCTCACACCGGGTGGGACCCGCGCACGCTCGTCGTCAGGCGCAGTCGGTGCAGAGGTCGGTGCCCGGTGCGGATCGTCGAGACTCGTGCTGAACGAGGAAACAGCCGGTGCAGGTGAACTCGTCGATCTGCTTCGGCGTGACCTCGACGGAGAGGATCTCGTGGGAGAGATCCGCGCCGGGAAGCTCGTACGACTCGGCCAGCTCGGTCTCGTCCTCGTCCACCTTCCCCGAGGTCTTGTCCTGCTCGCCCGAGGTCAGGCGGCGGGCCTCCAGGCTCTCTTCCTTCTGCTCGTCTTCGGTCTTGCGGGATGCGTCGTAGTCGGTGGCCATGTGCAGGTCCTCTCGGGGCGGAGCGCGAATGGTAGCCCGGACGTCGTCGCGTCCTGCAATGCCGAAACCCTGAACATGCCACCGATGCTCTATCGTGGGTCTTGTTGAAGGGATGGCTCTGCAGGCCGTCCTGGCCGCACACGATGTCGCGGCGAGTATCTCGTACCCCTGGTTTTCGGTTCGCTGGACATCAGCACAGGTGGATGGCTTCAGCGGCTCGAGGGCACAATGCCCCCGACATGTAGACAAGGGAAAAGATCATGGCTCAGGGCACCGTCAAGTGGTTCAACGCCGACAAGGGTTTCGGCTTCATCGCACAGGATGACGGCGGCGAGGACGTGTTCGTCCACTTCTCCGCCATCCAGTCCGGCGGCTACAAGTCGCTCGACGAGAACCAGAAGGTCGAGTTCGACCTCGCCCAGGGCCCCAAGGGTCCGCAGGCCGAGAACGTTCGCGTCTCCTGATTTCGCCACGAAGGGCCCCGACCGCACACGCGGTCGGGGCCCTTCGTGCGTGGTCCCGGACCGGCGTCCGAGCGACGCTATGACTTCGGCGCGACACCCGTACTGCCCAGTCCGGGGCCCTGCCAGCCTCGGACATGATGGATGGTCGCGGTCTTGGGGTAGCCCCCACCGGGATCGCCGATCTCGAACAGATCGAGCATGAGGAACAGCGGGTAGTCAGGAGCCTGAGGAACGCGTCGAAGGGTGATGCCGTCGCATCCGATGATGGTCTCGCCGTCTCCCCAGATCACGGTCCACGTATGCGGCCGCGAGGCGTCGAACGGCAGCTCGACCTCCGCCATGTCTGTGGTCAACCGCGGGTCGCCATGGTCCTTCACCCCTGACCTCGCTGTGGTGGTCGAGCCGACGGCGGCTGCGTCGATCTCGAAGATGCACACCTCCCCGGCGGCGCCCTCAGCCTCGTGCTCCGTGCCGACGAGCCATGCGGCCAGCATGCAGTCCTGGTCACGGCTCGCGCTCACCGTGACCTCGACGCGCCCCGCTGACGGCGCCCAGAGCAACCTCGTAGGACTGGGGCTGCGCACCCGTAGCCCGTCCTGTCGGTGGCGATGCGTCCCGCGGAGCGAGCCGAGCCCACCGGAGAAGGTTCCGGTCTGGAGGTTCGAGACCCGAAGGGGAGCATCTTCGGGACGCCAGTCAGGCTGATCCGCGTCGATGCGCAACCTCACGCCCGTCTCGGTCAGGTCATACCGTGCGGCGGACCGGTTCGGCGTCGTCCAGTGCGGGAGGTAGTGAGCCACCCACAGATCGGAGCGAGGACCGGACGCGAAGTCATCCTCCACATCCGGAGCACGGTCGGGCCGCTCGGGGAGGACGTCGAGGACGAGGGCCATGACACCATTGTCCGCGCGGCCGTCGAGGTCGGCATACTGGACGGTGATGACCGAAGAGACTCCCCAGAAGTTCGAGATCGACTGGCTCAAGACGGCCGGTGGAGCCTTCGCGGCGGTGTCTTCGGCCTTCCTCCTCTCGACCCTCGGTGCGGCCGGCACCATCATCGGTGCCGCGCTCGGCAGCGTCATCGTCACGGTCGGCGGAGCCTTCTACAGCCAGGGCCTGGCCCGTAGCCACCAGCGTCTCGCCAAGGTGCAGACCGCCGCCATGCGCCGGGTCGGGGTCGCCCAGGCCGAAGTACGGCGGGCGGCCCGGCGCCACGGCGACAGCGAGGCGGTCGAGGCCCACCTCGCCCACGCTGAGGAACGCCTCGACGAGGTGAAGGACGACCTCGGCACCGTGGCGGACGAGCCGACCGGCCCCGGGTGGCGAGCACGTCTCGTGATGCTGCCGTGGAAGCGCATCTCACTGTTCGCCGCCGGGCTGTTCGCGGCGGCCGTCCTGGCCATCACCGCGTTCGAGCTCGTCGCCGGCAAAAGCGTCTCGTCGATCACCGGCGGCACCGAGGGAGGCGGAGGCACCACGATCGGCCGTCTCGGCGGCGGCTCCGACGGCGACCAGCCCCAGGATGACGACAACGTCCCGCCGGACAACCGGTCGACACCGTCCGACGCACCCTCGGAGGAGCCCTCCGACCAGCCCACACCGACCGCTGAGCCGACCCCCGCACCGGGATCCCCGACTCAGGAGCCCACGCCGACGGCGCCCACGACATCGGAGACCGTGCCGCCCATCGACCCCGCAACGACACCGCCGACCGGCTGATCCAGGACCACCCGACGCCCCGCGATCACCCTGAGGGCACCGGCGTGAGATGACGCGCCGCGCGGGTCCGGTTCGGTACCCGGAACGGCAGCGCACCGCCGGGACCCGGGGATGCGGTCGGGAGTGTCTACCATGTGACGCAGCCCACGTCATCCAGGGAGGGAACCCATGAGTCCGACCGCATCCGTCGACGACGACACCCGCAGGGGCTCCTTCGCGTCGCGCAGGGTCTTCATCCTGGCCGCCATCGGATCAGCCGTGGGACTGGGCAACATCTGGCGGTTCCCGTACGTCGCCTACGAGAACGGCGGCGGCGCCTTCGTCATCCCCTACCTGGTAGCGCTGCTGACCGCCGGCATCCCGTTCCTGTTCCTCGACTACGCCCTGGGGCACAAGTACCGCGGCTCGGCGCCGCTGTCCTTCGCGCGACTGCGCCGCGGCGCCGAGGGCCTCGGCTGGTGGCAGGTGGGGATCTGCTTCCTGATCGCGGTCTACTACGCCGCTGTGCTCGCGTGGGCGGTGCGTTACACCTTCTTCTCGTTCAACCAGGCGTGGGGTGACAGCCCCGGCGACTTCTTCTCCGGTGAGTTCCTGCAGCTCAGCGATCCGGGGGTCACCTTCTCGCCGGTCGCCGGAGTCCTGGTGCCGATGCTGGTGGTCTGGGTCGTCGTCATCGGGGTCCTGGCCCTGGGCGTGCAGAAGGGCATCGGGTCGACCGCGATGGTCTTCATCCCGATCCTGGTGCTGACGTTCGCCGCGCTGGTGGTGCGCTCGCTGTTCCTGCCCGGCGCAGGTGAGGGTCTCAACGCCCTCTTCACCCCGGATTGGGCTGCGCTCACCGAGGCGTCGGTCTGGGGCGCCGCGTTCGGCCAGATCTTCTTCTCGTTGTCCATCGGTTTCGGCATCATGATCACCTACTCCTCCTACGTGCACCGCGACACCGACATGCCTGGCGCCGGCCTGGTGGTCGGCTTCGCCAACTCCGGGTTCGAGCTGCTGGCCGGGATCGGCGTCTTCGCCGCCCTGGGCTTCATGGCGCAGGCCAACGGGGTCGCGGTGGGTGAGGTGGCCTCCGACGGTGTCGGCCTGGCGTTCATCGCGTTCCCGGCGATCATCAACGAGGCCCCTGCGGGGGCACTGATCGGCGTGCTGTTCTTCGGATCACTGGTCATCGCCGGCCTGACCTCTCTGGTCTCGATCAGCGAGGTGGTCATCTCGGCGGTCCGCGACAAGTTCGACCTCACCCGGGTGGGCGCGACCGTGGCCGTCATGGTGCCGATGGCCGTCCTCAGCCTGGTCTTCCTGTCCACCACCAGCGGGCTGCACGTGCTCGATATCCTCGACCACTTCCTCAACCAGTTCGGCATCCTGCTGGTCGCGGTCGTGTCCATGATCGTGGTGGCCTGGGGTCTGCGAGCACTGCCCATGCTCGCCTCTCACCTCAACGTCGCCGGTTCGATCCACATCGGCGCGTGGTGGCGGGTCCTGATCGGCGTGGTGACACCGGTCGCCCTGATCTACGTCCTCGCCGACTCCTTCGTGACCGACATCAAGACGCCGTACGGCGACTATCCGGGCTGGATGCTCGGTGTCTTCGGCTGGGGGGCGGCCGCCGCCGTGATCGTCTTCGGACTCCTCGCGGCCCGGATGCCCTGGCGTGTGGATGCGGTCGGATCCGAGAGCACCGAGCAGAAGGACGGGCAGTCATGAACACCTCCGCCATCGTGATGATGGTCGTCGCCATCCTGGTCATCTGGGGTGGCCTCGCCCTGGCCATGCTCAACCTCAGTCGCCGCAGCGTCGACACGCCCGACGCATCCGAGGTCCGCCGGGACCTCTGACCGCAGCCCGGGTGAGGGCCGGCTTCGGCAGATGGAGCGGACGCGAGGATTTGAACCTCGACTCCTTCCCTGGAAGGGAAGCGTGCTGCAACTACACCACGTCCGCGAAGCCAGCCTCTGACGAGCCTGACCGGTTCGTAGTATGAACCACCTCCAGGACTGTCCGGGCGGCAGGGGTGCGACTCCCGGTTCGGAGCACGTGAGGCGAGCCCCTGACGGGGGCGGTCGGCGCGACCCTGGGGTGATGTCATCGATTGCTGGTAGAACGTCCAGCACGTCTTGTCGAGACCGCCCGCCGCGGCCCTGATGCTCCCAGCGAAGCATTCGCCGGCACCTACGAAAGGACAGTCCCGTGAACCGCACGGCGATCCTCTTTCACGGAACCGCCGCGCACCCCGACGTCGTATGGCTCCCTTGGCTGCGCAAGCGGCTGACCGAACGCGGCTACGCCGTCGAGGCGCCGCACTATCCCGGCCTCAACCTCGAATCCATCGCCACGTTCCTGCCGAAGGTGCTGGCCAACCACACGTTCGACGCGAACACCGTGCTGGTCGGCCACTCAGGCGGGGCAGCGCTACTGCTCGCGATCCTCGAGCACATCGACACGAGGGTGGATCAGGCCATCCTCGTCGCCGGCTACTGCACGCAACCGAACAGCGAGGACGAGCCCGTCCTCCAGGAGGCATATGACTGGGCGGCGATCCGGGCCAATGTCCGCGACCTGTACTTCATCAACTCCCGCGAAGATCCGTACGGCTGCGACGACAGGCAAGGTCGCGCCATGTTCGAACGGCTCGGCGGCACCCAGATCGTCCGCGACGACGGCCACTTCGGAGACATCGACCAGCCGTACGAGTCGTTCGAGCTCCTCGACAGACTGATCGATTGACCGCGGCACCGGACGATTGGTCTCGCGCGTACGCCCCGACGCTTCAACGCCGGGAATGACGAAGGCCCAGGTCAGCGACCTGGGCCTCGTGGTGGAAAATTCGCGGGCGGTCACCGTCGCACATCACAGCCCGGCACGTATCCGCTGATGCCGAGATCCGGTCACCTGACGATGACCCGTCCGGACTTGACGCTACGTTTGCGAGGTGTCGACCTCGGAGCGCGTACTCGTCAGCCATCAAGGTGCTGGGTGGCTACCCGATCAGGGTCGCGCCGACGTCGTCCTGGCCGGGGTGCCAGCCGTTGCTCCTTCGCCAATCTGTCTGGTCCGACTACTGGTGACCCGTGGGAGCAGCATTCTCGTGGAGGCTCGTTCTGGCGGCAGAGGGCTCGACATCCCAACGCGTCAAGTCCGCGATGGGGCGTGGGAGGAATCGCTTGAGGACCTGCTGCGCCAGACAGTGACCAGCGACGACCACGCCCGGCTGCTGGGGTATGTGCTCAACGACGTTCCTAGAGCGCCCGGGGACTATCCATGGCCCGCACCGCACGCCTACTTCGCAGTCTGGCACTGTGCGCTTCCCGCGTACCGAGACCCACCTGGGACGTGGCTCGACGCGGCTGAAGCCGAGACGGAGCTGCATGACCGCCATTGGTGGCCGCTGGCTGCGCATGCGACGGACGCGAAGCCGTAAGGCGCGACAACACGCACGCAGCACCGGTGTGCGATACACCCGAACGTCCGGATCTTCCGCGATCCGGGCGCTCACTCCCTCGGCTCCGGCAGTTCCCGTGCCTCTCGGGGAAGCCGCTCCAACAAGCCCTCCGGCTCCTCGCCGAGAGCACGGACCGTCGCCCCGCTGGCGCGCGAGCCAGACCCCTCATAGACCCCCGCCAACCGCTCCCGCACCTCGAAGTGCCAACCGGAAAATCCTCGTCGTCACTCACCGTGTGCGACACCGCACATAGAGGCACTCGCGGTGGAAGGACGCAGGTCGAAAGGTCCCGTCAGATCACTTGCCTAGCAGGCCAGAGTGCATGTCCCGCAACCCGATGCCCGACAGGGGAGCAGTACTCGGTGAAGATCCGACTCGCCGACCAGTCTCGTCCATCTCCAGGTGAGCGTCCTCGGACACCAATCCTTCGTCGGATCGGTGTGGCGGAGTGTCGCGAGGGACTGCTCGACGTCCCACCGACGCAGCAAGTCTGGTGACGCCGGCAATCGCGGGAACATCGGCGGCTCGAAGGGGGGCGAAGGACCCTCGCTGAGCAGGGCGGCACCCGACTACGCTTTCCACGTGTCCATCTCCGAACCCGCACCGACCGAGTACCGCGTCACAGCAACCGCCGGACCAGACGGTACCGCGGCCGTCAGCGCCGGTGCGGTACCCCTCACCATCGACACCCGATGGGGGACCGGGTCGCTCGGCGAGCCCGGACCTGCCGAACTGCTCGCCGCAGCCTTCGCGGCCTGTCTGCTCAAGAACCTTGCTCGCTGTCGTGACCTCCTCGAGTTTCGCTATGTCGAGGCCCACGTCGAGGTCATTGCACGGCGCCAGGACCGTCCGCCGCGCTTTGTCGACATCAGCTACACCGTGCGGGTCGCCACGGACGAGACTGAGCGGCGCGTCGAGCTCGCCCACCAGAACCTGCGCAAGTTCGGGACGGTCTACAACACCCTGGCGGCCGTCTGCGATGTCCATGGATCGATGGAGGCCTCTTCTCCCAGCGAGGCGAGTGGCTGCTGACGCGGACAGGTCTGCATTCGACGCTCCCACTCACCGGGAGAGTGAGACGGAACGTGGATTCCCACCGTGTGGTCCAGTCGGACGGCTAGCGTTCGAGAATGGACATGCGCAGGTGGTTTCGGCGCGCAACCTCGATCCGATCGATGGCGGGCCTCTCCCATGCACCTGCGTCCTAGTGGCTGCACAGACGCGGTGCAATGACGCACAGCCAGCCGGTAGTGCGGCTCGCGGCCTGGGCTGAGTGCGGCCCGGGTGGGAACACGGGTCGGGCTCTACTCGTCAACGTCCGTCGGACGCTCATGGCTGGCTGGCCGGTCGGTCCAGGTGGGCCAGCGCCGGACTGTCTCTGCCTCGACGAATGAGCCGGCGTACTTGCGTCGCCGCAACCGGATCACGGGAGGTCCGCACTCGGCTGCCGCCCATTCCCGCATCTCTCTGCGTTTTGCTGCGAAACGACCTCCGCTTGGATCTGTATGCGGTCGATGAGGACGACAAAGCCGGCCAGTGGGACGAGCGCCGTCCACGAGCCTCGCCACATTGCGTGCGCCACGAGCAGTCCCGCCAGGCCGACGTACATGGGGTTTCGACTGATCGCGTTGGCACCGTCGGTCACCAGCACCGACGCACGGTCGGGTTGAAACGGCTCGAGGGTCGTTCCACTTCGACGGAATCGGCGCGCTGCGGTGCCCGCCATCGACATGGACGCCAGCGAGAAGGCTGCTGCTACCGCAGCGCGACCTCTGCTCGGCGGTGGCTGCCCGCTTGAGAGTGCACGCTGGGCTCCGGCTGCGCCGAGGGCAACCAGTGGTGGAGCAACGCGTGGCACGGCTACCACCCTGCGCCTACTGGATGGGTTTGTCGACATGCCAACCGAATCGCGGTTGCACTCTCTCACCTCCGGACGCTGTCTCCATGCCAGACAGGTGCACCACGCGCCCCGAGATGCACCGAGCCGGGCCCAGATCGGGCCGGGAGAGTGCGAGCCACGGCGATGAACTGCCGAGTGTGTGCCGAGTTGCCATGCCGTCTCCTCAGTGAGGATTCCGGACCGGCCCAGTGGCCTGGTGTTTGGTGGAGCTGAGGGGATTCGAACCCCTGACCTTCTCATTGCGAACGAGACGCGCTACCAACTGCGCCACAGCCCCATCGCGTCGACGTACGGACGCAAGGCGAAAAGATACCACCGGGCCGGCGGCCCTCCGAATCCACCGTCCGCGCGGGTCCGCGGGTGCGCCGCAACGCTCCGCACGGGCACTACGGTGGCGGTGATGGACGGTGATGCGACGGACGAGCCCCCCTGGCTGGCGCACGCCGCCCTCGGCAGGTTCACCACGACTCCGGACACCGACCAGGGCACGGTGAGCGGCCTGCTGGTCCTCGCCCGGGCCCTGCCGGAGACCCTCGCCCCGCGCCTCGAGGTCGACGGGGAGGCCGTCGAGACGACCTGGGGGCTGCGGTCGCCCGCGGTCCGCCGACGCCATCCCGACGCGGCCAACGCCGGCCGGGCGCGATTCCGCAGTGCACTCCTCCCCGCCCGCACCTGCGTCGTCGAGCTGTTGGTCGAGGACTCCCGGACCGGCGAGCGGACCACGCTCGCGACCCGTCACGTGGTGGCGCCGGGACGACCCGGCAGCCGCCGGGTCGAGGCGGTCCTGGACCGGATCGAGCGGCTGCTCCACGACGCGGAGCGTGACGATGCGGTGCACGGCCGGCTCCGTCGAGCCTTGCGGCGGGTGCCTCCCGCCGACCGGGGCATCGAGTGGGACGAGGCCCGGGTGCTGGTGGACGCCGTGTTCCTGAGGAATGCGAGGGCTGCGCACCGTCGTCTCCGGGCCGTCCGGGACCAGCGGCGGGCTGCCGGGCACGACGACGCCTTCGCCGCCTTCTGGACCAGGCTGCGGCGCGTCACCCACCCTCGTGTCCTGGTGGTCCACGGCTACAAGATCCCCTTCGCGGCCAGGGACGAGGCCGCCGTCTGGCGTCAGACCGCCCGCCTGGCCGACCGCATCGAGGCCCTCGGCTACCCGACGTGCGTCGGCTCCGGAGCCCTGCTCGGGCTGGTGCGCGAGGGAGGGCTCATCGGGCACGACGACGACGTCGACCTCGTCGTGCTGCTGTCCGGTGACAGCATCGCGGACGTGGTGCGCAGCTGGCTCACGTTCAAGGACCGGTTGGCGCAACTCGGCCTGCTGCGCCTCGACTTCGAGGACGGGCCACAGTCGCACTGCAAGCTGGTCGCGGAGGGTGGACTGAGCGTGGACGTCTTTCCAGCGTGGCTGCTCGGCGACCGGCTGTTCGCGTGGCCACTCACGTTCGGTGAGCTCGAGGCCGCCGACCTGGTGCCGCTCGACAGCCGCGACGTCGGCGGGGTCGTGGTGCGCGTTCCCCGGCGCCCCGAGGTGCTGCTCGAGCAGAACTACGGACCCGACTGGCGGAGCCCCGACCCGGCGTTCCGGTTCGACTGGGCGGCCGCCAATGACCGGTTCGAGCCGTTCCTCACCGAGCTGCGACGGGCGTACGCCGCGAGGCCGTGACCGAGGTCAGGACCCGACGGCAGTGCGGGCCGGGCCCTCGTCGGCGTCCCGCCCGGCCTTGGCGGCGGCGTCCGCCTCGCGCGCGATCGCGGCGGACTCCTCGGTGCGGCCGGAGGTCCAGGCGCCGGGCTCGCCGAGGTCGATGGTGCGGACGGAGCGGCGGGTGGCGGCCGGCTTGGTGACGTACGTCGGGAGGGTGACCGGCAGCGGATCCCAGAGCGTGCCGTCGGCGACCGCCGGCATCGTCGCGGTCTCGGCGGAGGAGGCGACCTCGTCGAAGCCCTGGGCGTTGCGCTCGACGGAGTAGTCGGCCGGCAGGTCCGCGGTCACATCGCGGGCCGGGGGCGCTTCGGGCTCGGCCAGCCCGACCGGTGCCTCGGCTCGGATCTCGGACCTCACCATCACCCGGCACAGCACCAGCCAGACCACGACCAGCCCGGCGGGCGCCGCCTGCCAGACCCAGCCGACCAGCTGCACGGAGGCCAGCGTGGCGACGACCGCATTGGCGAGCAGCAACAGGCCGAGCACGTTGCGCCGACGACGGGTCGCCCGCGCGACCGTCTCACGCCGGGCACGCAGCTGTGCAGGGGTGGGCGCAGCTGCGGTGGGCTTGACGGTGACCTCGGCGGTCGAGGAGGCGCGTCCGGGCATCACGACGAGCCGGGCGTCGCGCTTGTTCACGGGCTCACGACGGGCGAGCACCCGCATGGTGTCGGAGAACCGGTCCACCGACCTGCTGCGGGCCACCTCGTCGTGGTGACGCAGCGCTTTCGGGATCAGGTAGACCGCCCAGGCGATGGCAAGGGCGACGAAGATCATTCCGGAAAGTCCCACGCTCAGAGATTAGGAGGACTAGCGCACCGTGGGACGGATGTCCATAGGTGTGTCGCAGAACTACTCGTGTGACTGTTGTGATTCCAGGTGGGCGACCAACCCGCCGGGGCACTCCTCGGCGGTGATCGCGAAGATGCGGTGGTCACGCCAGGCGCCGTCGATGTGCAGGAACCTCGGCGCGAACCCGACCTCGTGGATCCCCAGCTTCTCCACGACGCGCAACGAGTTGGTGTTCTCCGGCCGGATGCAGACCTCGACCCGGTGCAGCCCGGCCACCATGAAGCAGTGGTCGATCACCATCGCCACGGCCAGCGGCATGATCCCGCGCCCGGCCAGCCGCTGGTCGAGCCAGTAGCCGATCGAGGCGAACTGCGCCGAGCCGCGGACGATGTTGTTGACCGTCACCTGGCCGACGAAGGCGCCGTCGACCTCGACCGCGAACGGCATCGCCGCGTCCTCGCGGGCCAACCGGGACAGCCGGCGGACCAGGGAGCGGAACGATGCCGGGCGGGCCTGCGAGGCCGGCGGGACCGTCGCGTCCCACGGCTTCAGCCAGGCCGCGTTGCGGACCCGGACCTCGCGCCAGGCCCGCGCGTCACCGCTCTCCAGCGGCCGCAGCGTCACCTCTCCGTGGCGCAGCACGACAGGCCAGTGCGCGGTCAATGGTCGCTTCCGACAGCCTGCTCGACCGCGTGCACGATCAGCGGCTCGAGCACCGCCAGGCCGTCCTTGACCCCGCCGCGCGAGCCGGGGAGGTTGACCACGACGCAGGAGCCGATCACGCCGGCCAGCCCGCGCGAGAGTGCGGCGGTCGGGACGCCCTTCGCCACGCCGTACGCCCGGATCGCCTCGGCGATGCCGGGAGCCTCACGGTCGAGCAGCGGCCGGGTGGCCTCCGGGGTGCGGTCGGTGGGGGTCAGTCCGGTGCCCCCGGTGGTGAGGACGACGCGCGCACCGGCGGCGACCGCATCGGCGATCGCCGCTCCCACCGGGTCGCCGTCCGGGACCACGACGGGCGGCTCGACGTCGAATCCCCAACCCTGCAAGGCCTCCACGATCACGGGGCCGGTCGTGTCGGCGTACACCCCGGCCGCGGCGCGGTTGGAGGCCACGACGACGGCGGCCTTCATGCGGGGACCCCGGCGGAGCGCGAGCGCAGCGACTGGTCCGCTGGGGTGGTCATGCTCTTCGCCAGTCGCCGGACTTGCCGCCGGACTTGGTGTCGATGCGTACGTCGGTGATCACCGCGGCCTTGTCGACGGCCTTGACCATGTCGATGACGGTCAGCGCGGCGACCGAGACCGCGGTCAGCGCCTCCATCTCGACGCCGGTGCGGTCGGTGGTCCGCACGGTCGCGCTGATCTCGACGGCGTCGTCGCCGACGGTGAGGTCGACGGTGACGCCCGAGATCGCCAGCGGGTGGCAGAGCGGGATCAGCTGGGGAGTCTGCTTGGCGCCCATGATCCCGGCCAGCCGGGCCACGGCCAGCGCGTCGCCCTTGGGGACGCCCTCACCGCGCAGCAGCGCGATCACGGCGTCGGAGACCAGCACCCGGCCGGACGCGGTCGCCTCGCGGGCGGTGACGTCCTTGCCGGTCACGTCGACCATCCGGGCCGCGCCGGTCTCGTCGACGTGGGTCAGCCGGTCACCCATCAGTCGTCTCCCATCAGAAGTCCTGGTCGAGGAGCAGCACCTGGACCGCCTCACCGGGCGCCAGCGACTCGGTCTCGGCCGGCACCACGATCAGGCAGTTGGCGTCGGCCAGGTCGCCGATCAGGTGGGAGCCGTGCCCGCCGACCGGGGTGACCACCGAGGCGTCGTACTGGCCGCGCACCATCTGCTGCCGTCCCGGGATCGAGCTCATGCCGTGGGTGATCCGGGCGGTGCGGGTCGGGCGCTCGTGGGGCAGCCGGCCCTGCATCTTGCGCAGCGCCGGCAGCACGAAGGCCTGGAAGGAGACGTAGGCCGACACCGGGTTGCCGGGCAGGGTGAAGATCAGCGTCTCGTCGTCACCGACGACCCCGAAGCCCTGCGGCTTGCCCGGCTGCATCGCGACCCCGCCGAACCACACCGTCCCGAGGCCGGAGAGCGCCTCCTTGACGACGTCGTAGTCACCCTGGCTGACACCGCCGCTGGTCACCACGATGTCGGCGCGCACCAGCTGGTCGGTGAGCGCCTCGGTGAAACCGCGGACGTCGTCCGCGACGGCGCCGACCCGGTAGGCGATGCCGCCGGCGGCAGTGACCGCGGCCGCGAGCATGTAGGAGTTGGCGTCATAGATCGAGTCGTGGCCCAGCGCCATCCCGGGCTCGCGGAGCTCGGTGCCGGTCGACATCACCACGACCCGCGGGCGCGGGCGCGACTTCACCGAGGCCCGGCCGGCGGCGGCGAGCAGGCCGAGCTGGCGGGGGCCGAGGACGGTGCCCTCGGAGATGAGTACGTCGCCCTCCAGCACGTCCTCGCCCGCGCGGCGGATGTGCTGGCCCTCCCGGGGCGCCTGACTGATCTGCACCTGGGCGACCCCGCGGTCGGTCCACTCGTAGGGCACCACCGCGGTGCACCCCTGCGGGACCGGCGCACCGGTCATGATCTTCACCGCGGTGCCCGGCGACATCGCCAGCATGCCGGCCTGGCCGGCGCCGATCTCACCGACGACGGGCAGGTGCACGGGGCGGTCCGCGCGGGCGTCGGCGACGTCCTTGAAGACGACCGCGTAGCCGTCCATCGCGGAGTTGTCGAAGCTCGGCAGCGGCAGCGGGGCGGTCACGTCCTCCGCGACCGGGAGGCCGAGGGCGTCCATCAGCGCCTGGTCGAAGACCGGCAGGGGCGTGACCGCGTCGAGGATCCGGGCGACGTGGTCGGCGACCGGGACCATCTGCTCAGGCATCGGCACCGAGCACCGTTCCGGGAGCGACCCGCTGGGCGGTCTTCGGCCGGTCGAGCGAGACCTCGCCCTCGACGCTCACCCCGTGGCCGAAGGTCCAGTCGCCGTCGACGGTGAACGACGTCGCAGCCTTGAGCGACGGCGCACCCTCGGGGAACCGCTTGTCGAAGTCGCTGACGAACCGGAAGAACTCGGGGTCGAGCTCGACGTACGGCACGCCGTTGCCGTCGAGATCGAGCACGAAGTCCTTGCCGAGGCCGTAGATGTCCGAGCGCAGCACCAGCAGGTCGTCGGTGGTCTTCACCGGGACGAACCGGTCGCGGTCGACCGCGATGGTGCGGGCGTCCTCGAACACCTCGATGGCCGCGCCCATCGCGGTCTCGATCTGGATCACCTCCGGGCTGTCCGGGTCGCCGGGGTCGAGGCTCTTGGTGTTGCGGATCAGCGGCAGCCCGAGCACGCCCTGCCGGGCGATGAGGGTCTCGCGCATGGCGCGCAGGTCGAACCACAGGTTGTTGGTGCTCGTGTAGCGGTGCCGCTCGAGGTCCCCGAGCGACTCGAGGTCCTCTGGCAGCGTCTGGGCGCTCTCGCGGAGCACGATCCGGCCGTCGTTCTTGCGTCGGGCGAAGTGGCCGCCCTTGCGGTCGTTGGGGGTACGCCGCGTGGCCTCGATCGCGAACGGCGCACCGGAGGAGGCGAACCAGCCGGCCACGCGGGCGTCCGGCACCGCGCCGAGGTTGTCGGAGTTGGACACGAAGGCCTGGGTGTAGCCCTGGTCGATCAGCCGGTCGAGCAGGCCGGTGCCGAGGAGGGCGGTGTAGATGTCCCCGTGGCCGGGCGGACACCACTCCAGGTCGGGGTCCTTGGGCCACGACGCCGGGGAGAGGTCCTTGGCCAGCAGTTTGGGCTCCTTGTTCTGCAGGAACTCCAGGGGCAGTCCCTCCACCGCGAGGCTCTCGTAGCGTGCGAGCGCCGCCATCGTGTCGCTCGAGGTGCGGAAGCTGTTCATGAAGATCAGCGGCAGGCGGGCGTCGTACTTCTCGCGGAGGAAGAGCACCTGTCGCGCGATGATGTCGAGGAACGAGAGGCCGCGACGCACGCACAGCAGGGACTTGGCGCGGTCCATGCCCATCGAGGTGCCGAGCCCGCCGTTGAGCTTGATCACCGCCGTGGTCGCGATGGCGTCCGCGGCGACGTCGTCGGGGACCTCGACGTCGGCCAGCGACTCCATGTCGTGCGGGTCGATCGCGGACTCGGGGATCATCCCGGTCTCGCCGTGCTCGAGGAGCCTGAAGTAGTGGGCGAAGACGTCGATGGCGACGGGATCGACTCCCGCATCGGCCATCTTGTCCCGGGCCCGGTTCAACGCATCACTGCCCATGCCTCCGATCGTAGGCCGCCGGGGGCGACGAGGCCGAACGGGCCTCCTCGGCGCCCTAGGCTGGCCCCATGTCCCCGACGGGTTCGCAGGCCAAGTCCGCGTTGCGCGACCAGCTGCTGACCGCCCGCGGACGGCGGTCGCTGCTGGAGGTCGGCGAGGCCGCGCGGTCGATCGCGGCCCACCTGCTGGCGCATCCGGAGGTACGTCGCGCGGCCACCGTGGCGGCGTACGTGTCGGTGGGCAGCGAGCCCGGCACCGGCGTACTCATCGACGCCCTCGTGGCGGCCGGCAAGCGGGTGATCCTGCCGGTGCTGCAGCCCGACGGCGACCTGGACTGGGCGCTGTACCAGGGCTCGGCGGCGCTGGCTCCCGCCGGGCGCGGGCTGCTGGAGCCGGTCGGGCCGCGGCTGGGCCTCCAGGCGGTCGCCGGTGCGGACGTGGTGCTGGCGCCCGGGCTGGCGGTGGCCGTCGACGGCACCCGGATGGGCCGTGGCGGCGGGTCCTACGACCGTGCCCTGGCCCGGGTTCCGGTGGGCACCTTCACCTGCGTGCTGCTCTATGACGACGAGCTCGTCGCCGGGGTCCCCCACGAGCCCCACGACCTCCCCGTCCGGGCCGCGGCCACCCCCGCCGGGATCACCCCCTTTTCGGGGTAGTCCCTGACGTTCGGGCCCCTCTGGACCCGATTCAGGGGCCCGAACGTCAGGGACTATCCGAGATGTGTGGGGGATCAGGGCACGGGGATGAGGGTGAGGGTGTTCTCGGCGGCGGCTTCGACGGCATCGCTGGTCCAGGCCCAGGGCAGGGTGCGGCCGTCGACGTAGAGGTCGGTCTGGTCGGTGAAGTTCGGGTGGAAGGCATGCCCCGAGGCCCCGGTCAGGTTGATCCACCGGGAGTCGTCGAAGTCGCCCAGCGAGACCACCATCCGCATCGACGGCGCCGAGGTGACCTCGTAGCCCTGCCCCGCGTCCCAGCCCGTCGCGTTGACGATCGAGCCACCGCCGCCGATCTCCCAGCCGTCGCGGTTGACGAGCCACTCGACCGCGCCGATCCCGGACTCCCCCAGGGTCGGGCTGTGCAGGTTCAGCCGGTGCATCCGCCCCCAGTCCCACTCCGAGGGTCGCCGGGCCTGGAGGCGGGTCATCTCGTCACGACCGTCGCGCAGCGCCGCGGTCAGGATGTCGTCCCGGGTCTCGACGACGTCGGTCGCGCGGTCGTCCCAGAACCCGTTCGCGGGCTGCCGCAGCAGCCGCCGGACCACCTGGAACCAGCGACTGCCACCGTCGGGCCACTGCGACTCGCGCATCTCGTCGTGGAAGGTCAGCCGCAAGAGGTTGCTCCACACCGCGTTGTAGTACGCCGCCGCGGACGACCCCGGTCCCTGGTGGAAGTCCCAGTCGTCCAGCAGCTCCTGACCCCCTCTGAAGTAGCCGCGCGGCAGCCGGACGTCGAGGAGGTAGGGCACCAGCTCCGGCGCCATCGCGTTGTAGTCGTCGAGCTGGAGGTCGGTCATCTCGTCCATCGACAGGTCGCCCTCGGCCTTCAGCAGCGCGCGGATCCGCTGCGAGCGGTAGCCGTAGTCCCAGTCGTCGGTGAGGAAGTAGGGGTACCTCGAGTCCGTGACGGCCTGGTTCGCGGTCACCACGAACCCCTCGTCCGGGTCGAGCACCGACGGCAGCGCGTCGAAGGGCACCTCCGTCCCGCTCCAGTCGTTCTCGGCGAGCCAACCGGCCGCCGGCAGCCTGCCGTCGTTGCCGGACTTGCGGACCGGCACCTGACCCGTCGCCTGGTAGCCGATGTGGCCCTCGGTGTCGGCGTACACCAGGTTCTGAGCCGGCACCGCGAAGTCCGCGGCCGCGGCCCGGAACTCCTCCCACGTCGAGGCGCGGTTGAACCCCAGGATCGCGTCCGCGGTCGTGGACGGCTCCAGAGCGGTCCACTGGAGGGCGACGGAGTAGCCGTTGCCCGGCTCGGGACCACCGGGCGTCTCCGCGTTCGCACCGACCGTGCTCAGCTCGTGCGAGACGTCGGAGAGCAGCGGCCCGTGCCCGGTGGACCGGATGGTCAGCTCGAAGTCGTCGTCGCCGTGGACCTTGATGGTCTCGGTTCGGATGTCGAGGGGCAGCATCCGGCCGTCGTGCAGCCAGCGGGTGCCGGCCACCTTCTCCAGGTAGAGGTCGGTCACGTCGGGGCCCAGGTTGGTGAACCCCCACGCGATGTCCTGGTTGTGACCGATCACCACCCCCGGCACCCCGGAGAAGCTGAAGCCGGAGACGTCGAAGGGGCAGGCGGACGAGATCTCGGTGCAGTGCAGTCCCACCTGGTACCAGATGCCGGGCAGGCTGGTGCCCAGGTGCGGGTCGTTGGCGAGCAGCGGCCTCCCGGTCGCGGAGTGCTCGCCGTCGACCACCCAGCTGTTGCTGCCGAGCCCGGAGCCGCGGCCGAGCAGCGCCGGCATCGCGTCGAGCCCGTCCTGGACGTCGGCGAGCGCCCGCACCTGGGCGGCGGTGTACGGCGGCCGCGCGGGGTTGCGGGTCCCGGGACCGGAGGCCTCGGACTCGTAGCGGCCGTCGACGACGGCGCCCTGCCGGACGATCGGCTGGTGCTCGGCGGAGGGGTAGTCGGGGTAGAGCTCGTCGACCTGCTCACGGGTGTGGTTCACCCCCGCCAGCGCCCGGCCGACCTCGTCCTCCATGTTGCCGCGCAGGTCCCACGCCATCGCCTTGAGCCAGGCCAGCGAGTCGACCGGACCCCACTCCTCGGGGGTGTAGTCGAGGCCGCCCGCGGAGAGCACGGAGTACTCCAGCGAGATCTCCGAGAGCGGTCGGTCGGCGAGGTAGGCGTTCACGCCCTGGCTGTAGGCCTCCAGCGCCGCGCGCGTGTCGGGGTCGAGCAGCGGCAGCTCCTCCTCGGCGACCCGGCGCCAGCCGAGGGTCCGGACGAACTTGTCGGTCTCCAGACCGTCCGCACCGAACAGCTCGGCGCTCCGGCCGGCGGTGACGTGGCGGCGTACGTCCATCTCGAAGAAGCGGTCCTGGGCGGTGACGAAGCCCTGCGCCCGCATGAGGTCGGCGGTGCTCTCGGCGTAGATCTGCGGGATGCCGTTGTCGTCGCGGACCACCCGCACCTCCGCGTCGAGGCCGGCGAGCTCGAGCTCACCGTCGGTCTGTGGCCAGGACGTGCGGACCAGCACGACACCGGTGACGAGCGCGGCGACCAGCACCAGCACCACGCCCACAGCGGCGTACGACGCCCAGCGCGCCGGCGACGGCCAGGCGCGGAACACCCTCCAGCTGCGCATCAGGTCCGGCACGGGGGCCATTGTGCACGCCGGTCCCCCGCCGCGGCGCGGGAGCCCGCCGACCGCCGGCCGGTGGCCCGGGGGCGCGGCGTCAGGAGGTGGCGGACGAGCCCGACGACGAACCCGAGGTGGCCTTGCCCGATCCCGAGGAGCCGCCCGTCGAGCTCGACGACCCGCCCGAGGACGTGTCGCCCGACGACGTGCTCGACGACTTCCCCGACTTCTCGGACGACTTCTCCGACGACGTGCCCGAGGACGTGCCCGAGGACGTGTCGGAGGACTTGGCACCCGAGCCGCTGTCGGACCCGCCCGCGGCGGTCGAGGCGGACCCGGCGCGCGCGTCGGCGCGCGAGTCGGTGCGATAGAAGCCCGAGCCCTTGAAGACCACCCCGACCGCGTTGAACACCTTGCGCAGCCGACCCGAGCAGACCGGGCAGACGGTCAGCGCGTCGTCGCTGAAGCTCTGCACCTGGTCGAACGCGTGCCCGCACTCGGTGCAGGCGTACTGATAGGTCGGCACGACTCGGGAACCTCCGGGAAGACAGGGTGATCGCGGCTGGCACTCGGGCCTGCCGACTGCCAAGGATACGGCACCTGTGGAGAACTCCGCGGCGCGGTCGCGGATCCACCTAGCCTCGATCCCGTGCCCACCTCCTCCGCGACGTACCGCTCCGACGACCGCCGGCGCGCAGACCCGCGCGTCCGGATGGCCGACCTGAGCCGTGCCGTACGACGAGGGGTGCTGCGCCGCCGCCGGTTGCTGAGCGCGCTGTGCGTCGGCGGAGCGGTGCTGGTCGGGCTGCAGGCGGCCGCGCCGGCGCCGCCGCCGACCGTCGCGGTGCTGACCGCGGTCCGTGACCTGCCGGCCGGCACGGTGCTGCGGGGCTCGGACGTGGCCCCGGTCGAGTTCCGTCCCGACTCCGCGCCCGACGGGCGCGCGGGGCGGGGCGCGGTGGTGGGGCGCACCCTGGCCGCGCCGTTGCGTCGCGGCGAGCCGGTGACCGACGTCCGGCTGGTCGGCCCGTCCCTGCTGCGCGGCTACCCCGGCCTGGTCGCGGTTCCGGTGCGCATCCCGGACCCCGGCACCGTGGCGCTGCTGCGGGTCGGCGACCGCGTGGACCTGATGGTGACCGAGACCGACGGGTCGTCGTCCCGGCTGCTCGCCGGTGGCGTGCCGGTGCTGGCGCTGCCCACCGACACCGAGGAGACCACGGCGCCGAGCGTGCTCAGCGGCCGGCTGGTGGTCTTCGGGACGTCTCCCGCGCTCGCCGGGGCGACGACGTCCGCGGCCGTCCGGGGATACCTCGGCGTGGTCATCTCCCGCTAGCCTGCGGCACTGGACGATCGAGACACGCGGGCGCCAGCAGGGGGCTCGTGGTCGAGCAAGGGAGTCATCGTGCAGGGTTTCAAGGAGTTCATCCTCAAGGGCAACCTCGTCGAGCTTGCCGTCGCCTTCATCATGGCCACCGCCTTCGCAGCCGTGGTCACCACGTTCACCGGCGTGCTCATGGGCTTCATCGGCAAGGTCGGCGGCCAGCCGGACTTCTCCAGTGTCGAGCTGGCCGACGTCAACGTCGGCGTCTTCCTCAACGCGCTGATCGCGTTCGTGGTCATCGGCGCCGTCGTCTACTACTTCGTGGTCACGCCCTACAACAAGGTGCTCGAGCGGACCAAGCAGGAGGAGCCCCCGGCCGCCAAGTCCGACGACGTGTTGGTGCTGGAGGAGATCCGCGACCTGCTGGCCCGGCGCCCGCAGGCCTGACCTCAGCCCGCTCAGCCGTGGTGCGGCGGCACCTGCCGGCGCAGCCACTCCTCGCTGCGGAGCTGGTCCGAGGCCGTCTCGGCGCCGGCCTCGGACGCGTCGTCGCGGGTGGCCTCGGGCAGCACGTCCCCGAACACCGCGGCGAGCCGCCGACGGCGTACCCACTCGGGCTCGGGTCGCCGTCGACCTCGGGCTCGGCCTCGGGCTCGGGCGGCCGCTCGTCGCTCATCCGTGCCTCAGGCGCACAGGCCGTTGGCCGCGGCGGACTCGGCATCGGCCTCGGTCGGCGGCGCGGTGTCCTCGTCGGAGGGATCGGCGCCCGGGTCGTCGCTCGCACCATCGCTCGGGGTCGAGCCGGGCTCACCGGCTGCGGTGATCACCTCGGCGCTCAGCCGCTTGGACAGGGCCTGGTCGAAGCGGAGCTTCTTCCAGAGCAGCTCGGCGTCGTCGGACCAGACCAGGCGGTTGGGGTCGGGCTGGTAGGCCTCGAACGGCACGGTGATGAACTTGACCTTGCTCAGCCCGATGCCCTGGAACTGTCCGGCGAGCTCCGCGATCTTCTTCACCGAGCTCAGGCCCGGGTCGAGGGTCAGCGACCTCGTGGCGGCGTCGACGAACTTGAACGCGCGGTCGAAGCGCGCGAGGGTGCCGGCGGACTTCACCTTGTTGGCCATCGCCGCGATGAAGGCCTGCTGGCGCTTCATCCGGCCGATGTCACCGTTGTTGGAGATGTTGTGCCGCACGCGCACGTAGTTGAGGGCCTCCTGGCCCCTGATCTCGCGGGTGCCGGCCTTGAGGTGGATGTTGCCCACCGGGTCGTCGACGTCCTCGGGGATGCACACCTTGACACCGTCGATCGCGTCGACCATGTCCTTGAAGCCGTTGAAGTCGAGGACCACGAAGTGGTCGATCTTCACCTTGGTCAGCTGCTCGAACTGACGGATCGTGCACGCGGGTCCCCCGACCGAGAAGGCGGCGTTCCACATGTCGAATCCGCCGGGGATCTCTTCCTTGTCCTCGGTGTAGCAGGTGGGGCGCTGCACCATCGCGTCGCGCGGCAGGCTCACGCCGTACGCGTCCTGCCGGTCCGCGGAGAGGTGGAACAGGAGGGTGGTGTCCGAGCGCTGGCCGCCGCCCTTGAGGCCGTCGATGTTGTTGCCCTGACCGTCGCGGCTGTCCGAGCCCATCACCAGCACGTTGATGGGCTCGCGCGGCCCCTCGACCTCCTCCTTCTCGGGGCGGTCCTCGCCCAGCTGGGCGGCGACGTCGAGGATGGTGAGGTTCTCGTTGAAGTGCCGGTAGGAGTAGACGGCGAACAGGCCGACGGTGACCGCGAGGGTCAGCACGGCGAAGCCGAAGAGCCGGAGGACGTGGTGGCGCGCCTCGGCGTCACCCTTGTGGCGGCCGGTGGTTTCACTCACTGAAGAAGGACTCATTCGGGGGATCGCGGGCAGGACGGGGCGCCGGTGGAGGCCACGGCACCGGAGGAAAGGCTACGCGATTCCTCCCCGGAGGCGTGAGTTGTCGGGCAATGTGCGCCCACGCCCGCCGGAGCGCGCCGGGAGGCGCGCCGCAGAGAAATGTCCACAAAGTAGTAACAAAACCGGTTCGCAGAGTCAATTGGGAACTTAGACTCCCCAACATGTTCCAGGCACTGCACTGGCCGCTGCGCGGCACCGCCCTGATGCTGGCGATCGCCGCCATGCTGCTCCCGACGACGACTCCCGCCCAGAGCGCCTCCAGCGCGGTGACTGCCTCCTGGCCGTCCGCCACGATGGTCCGCGGCTCCGCGCACGTCGTCACCGGCACGGTCGCCGACACCGGGTCGGTGGCGCTGGAACAGCGGGTGCTCGGTGGTTGGCGCTCGGTCGCCACCACCTCGTCGACGTCCACCGGCGCCTACTCCCTCAGGCTGCCGACCTGGTGGCTCGGCTCCCGGACCTACCGGGTGCGCAGCACCACCGCGGTCACGCGCGAGTGGCGGGCCCACGTGACCCCGCGCTACACGCCCCGCGGCAGGAGCTCGCAGTTCGACTACAGCTTCGACTCGATGACCCGCTGGAACCCGTGCACCGTCATCGGCTACCGCGTGAACGCCCGGCACGCCACGCGCGGCGCCCTGCGGGACACCAAGCGCGCGTTCGCCCGGATGTCCCAGGCCACCGGCTTCCGGTTCGTCTACCGCGGCCGCACCCGGGGGATGCCGACCACGGGCACCAACGACTGGTACCGCCCCGACACCCAGATCGTCGTCGCCTGGGCCAAGCCCAGCCAGTCCTCCCTGCTGAACGCCTACCCGAAGGCGGCCGGCGTCGGCGCCGCGATGGCCCGCACCGGCTACCGCAACGGCGACGGCAGCCGGACCAACGTGATCAGCCGGGGCATGGTCGTCATCAACGCAGCGATGCGCCAGAGGCCCGGCTTCGGCGCCGGCCTGACCCGCGGCGACACCCTGATGCACGAGATCGGCCACGCCATGGGGCTCTCGCACGCCGGGGTCGCCAAGCAGATGATGTACGCCTACCTGACGCGCACCACCGCGCGGTTCGGCCGCGGCGACCTGCACGCGCTCGAGGCGCGCGGCAGCAAGCTGGGCTGCATCGACACCAGCGCACCCCGCGTCGCCGCCCGCGGCGCCGCACCCGCCGTGGCGGCCATCCGCGTGTCCCCCTGACCCTGCGGCGTCTCCCGGGTACGCCGCAGGCAGGGGAGGCAGCGGTGCCGCCACGCGACCCGCACCCGAGCTAGTCGAGCAGTCCGTCGCGCAGTGCCGCGGCCAGGGTCGGCGTCAGGGGCAGCCGCGGGATCAGGGTCGCCTGGACGGCGTGGTAGGTGTCGGGCTTGCCGTTCCACACGACGCCGCTCGGCCGGTTCTGCGGGTCCAGCTCGTGGCGCCAGGACCCCAGCTCCGGATCGAGGAACACCTCGGCGACGTGGTCCCACCAGGTGGCGTACCACGCGTCGTACGCCGGGTCGCCGGTGGCCGCGTGCAGCGCGGCGGCCGTGGCCGTCGCCTCGGCCGCGACCCAGTGCATCCGCTCGCGCACCACGGGCGTCCCGGCCCAGTCGACGGTGTAGACGAAGCCGTCCGCGCCGTCGACCGCCCAGCCCTCCCGCACCGAGGCGTCGAAGAGCGCCACGGCGTCGTCGAGCAGCCAGTCCGGCGCCGTGGAGCCGAGCGCGGCCCGCAGGTGCAACGCCAGCCTGGCCCACTCCAGCCAGTGACCGATCGTCGCGCCGTAGGGTCGGAAGGGGTGGGCGGGCGTGTCCAGGTTGTAGTCCAGCAGCGGGGTCCACTGCTCGTCGAAGTGCTCCGGCAGCCGCCAGTCGTGGGTGGGGCCGAGGTCGTGGACCACCCGGGTGACGATCCGCAGCGCCTTGTCCAGCAGGCTCCGGTCGCCGGTGGCGTCGGCTGCCGCGAGGAGCGCCTCGACCGTGTGCATGTTGGCGTTCACGCCGCGGTAGGGGTCCAGGGTCGAGAACGACTCGTCCCACTCCTCGACGACCATGCCGTGCGTCTCGTCCCAGAAGTGCGTGAGCAGCACATCGAGGGCCTCGTCGAGCAGGCCGGCCGCGCCGGGACGCCCGGCGCAGGTCGCGCTCGCGGCCGCGAGCACCACGAACGCGTGGGGATAGGCGCTCTTCTCGCGCGAGGTCGGACCGTCGGCGTCGACCGCGGCGTACCACCCCGCGCGTGCGTGGTCGCGGAAGCGTCCGGTCAGGGCACGCAGCCCGTGATCCACCAGGGCGCCCGAGCCGGGCCGGCCCATCAGGTGGCCGAGCGCGAACACGTGCGTCATCCGGCAGGTGATCCACAGCTCCACCGGCCGGTCGAGCCCGGGACGCCCCGAGACGTCGAGCCAGGCGAACCCGCCGGCCGGATGACGCGAGGCCCGGCTGAAGTCGAGCAGCCGGTCGGCCTCGGCCTCGAGCCAGCGCGCGTGCGCCGGCCGGCCGAGCCACGTGCTCGAGCCGGACATCACGAGCCCAGCGAGGAGTAGCGCTCCCCCACCGTGTACGTCGCCACGCCCAGCGTCGAGTCGCTCTGCCCGTAGTAGGCGAACCAGGTGCCCTTGAAGAGCACCAGGCCCTCGACGAACGTCACGTTGGAGACGAGGCCGTGGGTGTCCTCGTAGGTCGAGGGCTCCAGCCAGGGCCGGTTCATCTGCGCGAGGATCGTGCCCGGGTCGGCCGGGTCGATGAGCAGCTGCCCGCAGGTGTAGCGGACCGTGCCGTCGGGGTTCTTCACCGCCGCGTTGTGCACCAGCAGGATCAGCCCGTTGTCGGTGATGATCGGCTGCGGGCCGACCTCGACCAGGAACTCGCCGAACGTGCCCGGCCCGGTGGGGACCATCAACGGCTCGTCGTTGGGGCAGGGCTTCCAGTGGATCAGGTCGTCGGACCACGCGTAGTAGATCGAGCCCTCACCGAAGTACATCAGGTAGCGGCCGTCGATCGGCACCGACAGGATCCCGCCGGCCTTGCTCCAGGGGGCGTCCGAGCCGTTGCCCTGCGGCAGGAACGTGTTGAAGTCCGGGAACATCGGGCCGTGCTTGGTCCAGGTGAACAGGTCGGTCGAGGTGGCCAGGCACAGCTGGGCCGACGTCCGGTCCCAGCCGGTGTAGGTCAGGTAGTAGGTGCCGTCGATCTCGGTGACCCGGGGATCCTCCGCCCCGAACTCCTCGTAGGGCTCGGTCGGCGAGAGCACCGGCTCCGGGTGCCGCTCGAAGTGGATGCCGTCCTCGCTGGTGGCGAGGCCGACGTGCGACACGATGTCGTCGGCGTGGGCGCGGTAGAGCAGGACGACCTTGCCGTCCTTGACCACCGCGGCGGGGTTGTAGACGCTCGCGGACTCCCAGCCGTCTCCTTGCGGAGACAGGATCGGGTTCTTCTCGTAGGGGCGGAAGGGCCCGAGCGGGAAGGCTGTCGGGGCGTTGGCGTGTGCGGACATGTTCGTTCCTCGTTCTCTGGTCATGGGGGTGGTGGTGCGGGGCGGGCTCAGCGACGGACGAGGGCGAACCCTCCGGCCGGCACCCTCACGGTGACCGTGCGGGCTCGGGTGACCGACGTGCTGACGGGGCGGCCCTGGCCGTCGTAGGTGCGCACCCGGGCCCTGCCGGTCCCGCCGACGCGGACCCTGGCCCGCTCGGCCGAGGTCGAGGCGCTGCGCAGGAGGGCCGTCCCGTGACCGTCACCGGACAGGACCAGCCGGGACACGAGGGGTTCCAGCATCACGGCGTCGAGCGCGGCCGGGTCGCCGTCACCCGTGACCGTGGTCGCGGACAGCCGGGTCGCCCGGGCGGGCAGGGTCCTGGGCAGGGTCACCGGCAGCAGTGCCCCGGGAGCCGGGGAGTCCCCCTGCGCTCCGATGTCGCCGGAGGCGGCACGGCCCAGGACCTTCCCTGCCGCGCGGAACGTGGTGACGGCACCACTGCCCGGGCGGAGGTCGAGCACCGGCAGGACGAGCGAGCGCCGGTGGGCGGGCAGGGCCAGCGTGGTGGAACCGCCGTCGCCGAGGGCGGCGTAGCCGGAGCCGCTGTAGAGCGACTCCCCCGTCCACAACGAGGGCGGGACGGTCGCGGAGGCCGCACCGGCCAGGGTGCCGTTCTCCGCCTCGACGGTCAGCGTCCCCCGGCGGGTCACGATGTCGGCGGTCCGCGCCAGCGCCGCGACCTTCGGCTCCTGGTCGAGCGCGATCATCGACAGCAGCCCGTGGATCGTGGACTCGGCCCCGGAGTTGTGGTTGACCTCACCGGAGCTGGAGATGCCGTCGAAGGTCCGCCCGGTGGCCGGGTCGTACATCGCCTCTCCTGCGGGGTTGGCGCCGAAGTACCACGCCGCGACGATCCCGGCGAGGCCGTAAGCGGCGTCCTTCCCGGTGGCGTCGGCGGTGGCGAGCAGCGACTGCAGGCGCGAGTCCGCGCCGTAGGCGATCTGGGAGGCGTCGCCCCGGGTCGGCAGCCGGCCGTTGTCGGGGCCACCCGAGGTCAGCAGCCACGGGTCGAAGGTGAAGGAGTCGCGGGTGGCGCCGCGCGCCAGGCCGCGATCACGCAGGGTGACGGACGCCTGCGCCAGGGCGGCCGGCATCTGGCTGCCCCAGCCGTGCCAGATCGATCGCGACAGCGCCCACGGCCGGATTGCTCCCATCGGCCAGGTGCGCGCGTTTCCGCGACCGAGCTGCGCGATGCCCTTGCTCAGCTTCGCCAGGGCGGTGCGGGCCCGGCGGGAGGCGCCCGCCTCGACGTACGCCGCGAGACCGAGGACGGCCTCGGCCGTGGCATCCGCCCCGTCCGCGATCAGCCAGGCCGGCGTGCGCTCGCCGTCGATGTCCAGGTGGTCGCCGTACCGGTCGAGGACCTGGCGGTCGACGGCGCCGATCGACAGCTCGAGACGCTGGCGGAGGAACCGCGCGAAGGCGGGGTCGGCCTTCTCGAAGGCCGCGTAGCCCTCACCGAGGGCCCAGATCGTGCGGGCCACCCAGTAGGACGCGTCACTGTCGGACGGGTCGGGCAGCTCCACGGGTTCGGCGCTCGGGTTCAGGGTCCCGTCGGGCTGCATCCACAGCACCACGTTGCCGGCGTCCGGACCGGACGCCGTCTGGAGGTAGGTGAGACCGCGGAGCATCTCGTACGCCGCGTCCCTGCTGGCCCGCGAGCCGGTCGCCTGCCAGTGCCGCAGGTAGACGACCGCGGCCCGGCTCACGTCATCGGCGTTGAACGCGCCCTGTCCCCAGGTGTCGGTCTCCGGGTGGTAGTCCCCGCCGCCGACGTGCCGGAAGCTGCCGTCGGGGTTGGGCTCGGCATAGGTCCACAGCACCCCGATCTCGGGCTCGTCCGCGAGGCGGTACGTCGTGTGCCGCTCCTGGTGCGGCGGGGTCACCGGCACCGAGAGCCAGTCGAGGTGGTCCAGGTTGGTCAGCGTCCCGGAGGCCGCGGGACGCGGGGCCGCCGCGGTCGCAGCGCGATCGGTCGCGACCGACGGCAGGGCCGGGGTCGCGACCGCCAGGCCGGCGACCAGGCTCACGGTGAGGGCGAGCAGGCGTCGCCACGGTCGAGGTGCGGGGGTGTGGTCCATCAGATCCTCATCATCGGTGGTTGGTCGCGGAGTGGGCGGGTTGCGGAAGGTGGGGAAGCCGTGGCTCAGCCCTTCACACCCGACCCGATGTCGGTGGTCGTGAAGTGCTTCTGGAACGCGACGAAGAGCGCCACCGCAGGAGCGGAGAGCACCACCGCGCCGGCCAGGATCGCGCCGTACGGGTTCGCCGCGCGGCCGGCCACGTTGCTGATGTAGTTGGCCAGCGCGACCGCGAGCGGCTGCATGTCGGCCTCCTTGGTGACCAGGAACGGCCAGAGGAACTCGTTCCACGGGCCGATGAACGTCAGCAGGGTCGCGGTCATCAGCGCCGGACGCACGAGGGGCATCGCGATCGACCACAGGATGCGGAGCTCGCCGGCGCCGTCGAGGCGGGCGGCGGCGAACAGCTCCTCCGGCAGGCTCAGGAAGAACTGCCGGAAGATGAACACCGCGGTCGAGTTGATCGCGAACGGCGCGATCATCCCCAGGTAGGAGTCGGCCAGCCCGTAGGTGCGCACGATCATCACGTAGATGGGGATGATCAGCAGCTGGAACGGGATGATCTGCACCAGCAGCATGACGGCGAAGAGGGTGCCGTTGCCGCGGAAGTGCAGCCGGGCCAGCGCGTAGCCGGCCAGGATGCCGAAGACGACGGTCCCGAGCAGCACGCCGCCGGTGAAGATCCCCGAGTTGGCCAGCGACTGGAGCAGGTTCACCCGGTCGTTGATCGCGAGGTAGTTGTCCAGCGTGTAGCCGCTGGTGGGGATCAGGCCCCCCAGCGACGTGTCGGGGTCCAGCTGGAGCGAGCTGACCAGCATGTAGTAGAAGGGGAACAGGAAGATCAGGGCGCCGACGTACAGCACCAGGTGTCGCAGGATCCGGCTCATGTCAGTCCCTCTCCAGCAGCTTCTTGCTGCCCAGGGAGAGCAGCAGCACGGCGATCACGAGCAGCACGCCGATCGCGGCGGCGGTGTCGGGGTTCCCCTGCTCGATGCCCTTCTGGTACATCACCAGCACCGGTGAGGTGGACGCCCCGTTGGGCCCGCCCCCGTTGGTGAGCAGGTAGGGCTCGGTGAACAGGTTGGCTCCGGTGATGGTGGCCAGGATCAGCACCAGCGTGGTCGCCGCCCTGACCCCGGGCACCGTGACGTGCCAGAACGACTTCACGCGACCGGCACCGTCGGTGGCGGCGGACTCGTAGAGCTCCTTCGGCACGTTCTGCAGGGCCGCCAGGTAGAGGAGGACCGACATCCCGAGCTGTTTCCAGGTCACGAACAACGCGATCACCGGCATCGCCAGGCCGCTGTTCACCAGCCAGGAGGGGTCCGGCGCCAGCGGCCCGAGCAGCTGGTTGACCATCCCGCCCCTGCTGAAGAGGAACAGCCACACCGCCACCAGCGCGACGCTGGCGGTGACGTACGGCGCGAAGAAGGCGACCCTCAGGAAGGTGCGGCCCCGGATGGCGCCGTTGAGCGCCGCGGCCAGGACCAGCGAGAGTCCGACGGTGAGCGGCACGTTGATGACCAGGAACTGGGCCACGTTCACGAACGACTCCCGCACATCGGGGTCCTCGAGGACGGTGCGGTAGTTCTCCAGCCCGACGAACGGCCGGTCCACCTGCGCGCCGGGTGCGGTGAAGAAGTAGTCGTGGAAGCTGATCCACACCGCCAACCCGAGCGGGTAGGCGAACACCACGGCGAGGAACACCGCATAGGGAGCGGAGAACACGATCCCCAGGGGCTGGCGGCCCAGCAGGGCCGCCAGCCTCGAGCGGGAGCGCGCCGGAGGGGTCCGGTCCGCGGTCTCGGTGTGAGCACTCATGGTCGGGCTCCGGCTCAGGACTGACCGGCGAGCTCGGTGATCTCGTCAGCCGCGCCAGGAAGCGCGTCGTCCGGAGGCGTCTCGCCGAAGATCACCGAGGAGGAGTACGCGTCACGGAACTTCTGCCAGATCTCGATCGAGTTCGCGACGTTGGGGACCTCGACGGTCCGCGATGCCTGGTCCGCGAAGCTGACGTACTCCGGGTGGGACTCGAAGTAGTCCGCGTAGGTGCCTTCCAGGTCGCTGCGCAGCGGCATCTGACCGGTCATCTCCAGCAGCTTGCCGTCCTGCTCCTCGCTGGACGCGAACTTCAGGACCTCCCACGCGGTGCCCTGGTTCTCGCAGGCCGAGTAGAGCCCGATGTTCTTCGCGTCGGAGAAGGTGTGGGTCTCCTCCGGGGTGGTGCCGGCCGAGGTCGGGACCGGAGCGGCGCCCCAGTTGACCGAGTCGCCGTAGACCGAGATCGCCCAGGGGCCGACGATCGACATCGCGGCCTTCTGGTCCGCGAAGGAGTCACCGTTGTACTTCTCCTTCGGGGAGAACCCCTCGTCGTACATCGTCTTCCAGAACCCCGCGACGCTCTTGCCGGCGTCGGAGTCGAAGGTCGCCTCACCGTCCTCGACCAGCTGCTGTCCACCGGTCTCCGCGGCGTAGAGCGGGTAGAAGTCGAACCAGGACTGGAAGAACTCGCTGGTCGGCGCGGGCCAGATGGCTGCGTCCGCGGCACCGCTGTCGACGATCTTCTTGCTGGTGTCGAAGAACTCGTCGTACGTCGCGAGGGGCGGGTTCTCCGGGTCGACGCCGGCCTTCTTCATGATGTCCTTGTTGTAGAAGATCATCACGGGGTTCGACTTCCACGGGATCTGGTAGAGCTGGCCGTCCGGCGACTGGTACTGATCGGCGACGTCACCGCTGCGCGACTCGACATAGTCCTTGCCACCCTCGAAGCTGTCCAGGGCGACGAGCCCGCCCTGCTTCTGGAACTGCGGTACGGCGGCCGGGGAGGTGTTGAACACCAGGCACGGCGCGTTGCCCGCGGTGATCGCGGCGCCGATGACCTCCTCGGAGGTCTTCCCTGCCGGGATCTCCTGGGCGGTGACCTTCTCGTCGGGGTGCTCGGCGTTCCACGCCTCGACCATCTGCTTGCCCCAGGCGATCTCCTCGGGGTTGTTCGACAGCCAGACCTTGATCGGGCCGGTGGCCTCGGTGTCGCCGGAGTCTCCGGAGCCACCCCCACACGCGGCGGTCGCGCCCAGCGCCAGCAGGGCGAGTGTTGCGGTAGCTACCTTCGATCTCATCTGTGTCTCCATTCGTGTGCTGCAGGGGGCAGCTGGGTTGCTCGGGGCTTGCTCAGGGTTGGTGCGGGGGGACGGGGCCGCTCGAGCCGCGGACGACGAGACTCGGCGCAGGGAGCTGGAGGTCGGTGGCGGGGCGCTGGTCGACCAGCTCGAGCAGCCGGGTCGCCGCCGCCCGCCCCCAGCCGATGACGTCGGTGCTGACGCTGGTCAGCGACGGTTGGACGTGGGCGGCGAGCTCGGTGTCGTCGTAGCCGGTGACCGACAGCTGGCCGGGCACGTCGATCCCGAGCCTGGCGGCGACCGCGAGGCCGGCGATCGCCATCAGGTCGTTGGCGTAGACGATCGCGGTGGGGGGCGTGGCCAGCTCGAGCAGCTCCCGGGTGGCGAGCGCCCCGCCCTCGGCGGAGAAGTCGGACTCGACGTGCGGGCCCGCGGTCAGGCCGCTCGCGCGCAGGGTGGCTGCCCAGGCGTCGTGCCGCGATCGGCCGTGCACCATCTGGGTCGGGCCCGAGACGTGCGCGATGCGGGTGTGGCCCTGGGCCGCGAGATGCTCCACGGCGGCGGCGATCCCGGGGCCGTCGTCGACGCCGACCGCGGGCCAGTACGCCTCCGGCAGCGCCGGACCCACGATCACCGCGGGGAGTCCAAGCTCGGCGAGGAACGCCGGACGCGGATCGTCGACGAGCAGGTCGGTGACGAAGACACCGTCGACCCGGCCCTCGTCGCTGAGCCGGCGGTAGGTCTGCAGCTCGCCCTCGTGCTCCGGGACCACCTGGAGCAGCAGCGCGTAGCCGTGACGGGTCAGCTCGCTCTCCACGCCGGCGATGAAGGACGGGAAGAACGGGTCGGCGCGCAGCGTCTCGGGCGGTCGGGCCATCACGAGTCCCACGGCCAGGGCCCGGGAGACCGAGAGCGCCCGGGCCCGCGAGCTCGGGGTCCAGCCCAGCTCACCGGCGACGGCGAGGATCCGGGTCCGGGTCTCCGGCGCGAGCCCCGCGCGGTTGTTGAACGCGAACGAGACGGCACCCTTGGAGACGCCCGCGGCACGGGCGACGTCGTTGATGGTGGGCCGGGGCATGTGCTCACCTAAACCGGTTTAGTAGCGCCGTGTCAAGGGGTGACCGTCGATCCGCTCCGTCCCGCGCCCGGGCCGTCGACGTCCTCTTGTACCCTCGTCCCGGGCAGCCTGAGGCAGGGACGGCACCCTCCTGCGGGGGGTCTCGTGCACCGTCTCGTGCTGCTTGTCGCCCCAGTAGCTCAGCGGATAGAGCAGCCGCCTCCTAAGCGAAAGGTCGCAGGTTCGACTCCTGCCTGGGGCACCGCGCCAGACCCGATCACACCGCCGCTCCCGAGCTCCTGGCCTCCCAGATCCGGCAGGCCAGGATCACCCCGGCCGCCAGCACGGCGGCGACCAGCGCGTCGACGACGTAGTGCTCCGCGGAGTAGACGAGGACCAGGGACATCGCCAGCGGGTAGACCAGCACCAGCCACCTCAACGGCGTGCGCCACCGCTCGATCGCATGGAAGGCGAGCAGGAACGCGACCCCAGCATGCAGGGAGGGCATCGCGGCCACCTTGTTGGCCATCCCGAAGAGCACCATGGTCTGGCGGTGCAGGTCGATCTCGGCCCACCCACGCCTGCTCACCCGAGCCACCTCGCCCACCAGGCCGTCCCGGGAGGCCATCCAGGGCGGCGCCATCGGGTAGACCCAGTAGATCGCGAGCGCGACGACGTGCAGCAGGACGAGCCGGCGCATCCAGCGCAGCCAGGAGTCCCGGTTGCGGACCCACAGGACGCCGGCCACGGCGAGCCCGGTCACGAAGTGGGTGGCGTAGACCGTGGTGAAGACCGCGTCGTACCACCGCGGCTCGGTGGTCGTGCGGCAGGGATCCCCGCACCAGGCGCCCTGCAGGCGTTCGGTCGGGGTCACGCCGCCCCCGAGCCACTCGTCGAACCGGATCGGCATCACGTAGTGCACGGGCGAACCCACGTTGTCCGCCAGGCCCCTGAGCAGCCAGTAGACGACCAGGACGAGAACCCACCGCCACCAGTCGCGCCAGAAGTCCAGGTGCTTCTCCCGCGGCGCCTCGATGTCCCAGGCGATGGTGCCGAGCCACACCCAGAGGACGACGCCGACGGTGTCGTTGGGAATGCCGACGAACCAGCTCCACAGCAGCAGCAGTGCGGCGTACCCGAGCATCGCGGCGGTCCGCGGGGCGCTGCGGGTGGGAAACCGGGTCTCGGCCGTGTCGAGACGCGGCGTCACGAGGTGTCGTTCCTGACATAGATCCAGAAGGTCCCGGCGCGCGCCTCGACCTCGTAGCGGGCCCGGACGACCCGGTTGGCCGCCGCGCCGTCGACCCCCCAGGTGGTCACCGACCGTCCGGAGACCACCAGCCAGGTCGGCGCGTCGGGCCCGGCCAGCACGTCTGCCAGCAGCTGCGCGTCCGGGTCACGGACCCGGGCCGGCAGGCTCCAGAGGTGGCGGTAGGGGCTCCGCAGTCCCGTCGTCTCGAGGATGTTCGGGTTGCCGAACGCGACCACCGCGGTGTCACCGGGGCGGGCATGCTCCTCGAGGTAGGCGATCGCCGGTGCCTGCGAGCCTTCGACCGGGTTGACCACGACCCAGCCCAGGACGGCGAGCGTCGAGAGACCCGCGTAGCCGTACGCGGCGGTGAGCGGCCGAGAGGTCCAGGGGCTCGCGTCGACGGACGCCGCCGCCAGGACGACCAGCCCGGGCAGGAGCCCGATCAGGTAGTGCAGCCAGTAGCCGCCGCCGACCAGCACCACCAGCATCTCCCAGACCAGCAGCGCGAGGGCGGCCGCCCGGAGGCCCGCCAGGGCCGCGTGACCCCCGTGCGGGACCTCTGCTCCCCGTCGGGACCTCCGGGCCAGCTCGACGGCGACGAACGGCGCCCCGCTGAACAGCAGCGCGACGAGTACGCCGACCAGACGGTCCCCGATCGCGGCGGTGCCGGACTCGGCGATGACGCCGAGGGCCTCGCCGCGGAAGACCACGACGGCGTCCCAGATGCCGGGCACACTCGTGCCTCGTCCGGCGGCGAAGCCCAGGACCAGGGCCGTCACGGCCACCGCGCCGCACCCGACGCCCACCACCAGTCGCCACAGGGTCGAGGTCCCGGGCCCGCGATGCCGCCGGCCCGAGACCAGGACGACCACGGCGACGAACACGAACACGTCCACGATGTTCTGCTTGACGAGGAAGGCCGCGGCACCCGAGGCACCCGCGGCAACCGCCCACCACGTCGCGGACCTCTGCCCGGACCTGGCCAGCGAGACGAGCACCGACGCGATCCCGGCCAGCACGAACGGCAGGCCGAGCAGTTCTGCGCTGACCACGGCGGCGCCGAACAGCGGGGTGGCCAGGAAGAGCGCGGCCGTCGCGGCCGGCACCACCACCGGCCCGGTCGCGCCCGGGGTCCCCGACGCCAGGTGTCCGATCGCACCCGCGAGGAAGACCGACGCGAGGACCGCCACCAGCCCCAGCGCGCGCAGCGCCGGCGGGCCACCCCACCAGTCCGCCACGGCGAACAGACCGATGAGGAGTGGTGGCCGGTCCACCCAGTAGTCGCCGTAGAGCGACGAGCCCGGTTCCCACTGCGCGGCGAGCATCAGCAGACCGCCCTCGTCCGGGCTGAGGCCTCGCGGCAGCAACGGCAGGCGTGCCAGCGCGGCCGCGGTCGCGAGGGCGGCGACCCAGAGCCACGGCCGGCGCGCGTCGGGTACGTCGCCGGAGGCAACCGGCGACGTCGACGACTCCTCGACCAGTAGTGGCCGCACCGGTCCCATCATTCCAGTCCGGCCCGCCCCATCCGACTCATTTCTCGCGGCCGACCGACGAACCGCCCGACCGACCGGACGACCCTGGGGTGGGGACCCCGGAGACCGGGCTCGGGCGGCCGGCCTCAGCCGACCGGCCTCAGTCGACGACCTCGAAGCCCATCCCGGCCTTCTGGAGGCGGGTGAGCAGGTTGTCGCCCATCGCCACGGCGGTGGTGACCTGGCCCGCGGTCGGCGGGTTGGTGTCGAAGGCCAGGCAGAGCGCGGACTCCCCCAGCATCATCGCGGTCTCGGTGTAGCCGGGGTCGCCGCCGGAGACCCGGGTGTGCAGACGCCTCCCACCGGCCTCGGCGACGAAGTCGACGGTGAACCACGCCTTGCGACGCCGGGTCTCGGTCGGTCCCTGGCCCCGCGGCATCCGCTTCTCGAGCAGGCTGCGCACCGGCCCGACCTGCGCGGCCAGCCCCAGCGCGGTGATGCCGGCCGTCGCCCCGGCGGCGTAGCGCAACGTCTTCAGGCCGGCGTAGTGGGAGTAGCGGAACTTCGGGCCGTACGACGCCAGGGCCGCGCCGCTGCGCGCCACCACCGTCGGGTCGATGGTCGGCAGCGGCAGCAGCCAGTAGCCGAGCAACGAGTCGCGGTGCGGCTTGCCGGCGACCGCGCGGGACGAGCGACCCTCGGGACGCCCCTCGGCCTTGCGCCGCTCGGCGTAGGCGGACCGCATCTGCCCGACCCGAGACATCGCGCCGAGCGCCGAGTGGAAGGTGCCGCCCGACATGCTGGCGTTGGTGCGGACCACGCCGCGGACCGTCACCGGCCCGTCGGTCGGCAGCTGCTGGAGCGTGTAGTAGACGCCGAGGTCGTGAGGGATGGAGTCGAAGCCGCAGGCGTGCACGATCCGGGCACCCGAGGCGACCGCGGTCTCGTGATGGGCGAGCCACATCCGGTCGACGAACTCGGGCTCGCCGGTCAGGTCGACGTACGCGCTGCCGGCCGCGGCACACGCGGCGACCAGCGGCTCGCCGAGCTCGAGGTAGGGCCCGATCGTGGTGGCCACGACCTTGGTCCGGGCGGCGATCTCCGTCAGTCCCGCGGTGTCGGAGGAGTCGGCGACCAGCAGGTCCATCACCTCGAGCCGCGGGTCGATCCCGGTCAGCCGGTCGCGCACCGCCTCGAGCTTCTCCATGCTCCGCCCGGCCAGGGCCCAGCGGAGCCGGGCCGGGGCGTGCCGGGCGAGGTAGGCCGCGGTCAGCCCGCCGGTGAAACCGGTCGCGCCGAACAGGACGATGTCGTAGTCGCGTTGCGCCATGGCCCCACTCTGCCCCACGCCCGGTGGCGACGGGGAACCGATCCGCCGGCCGGGCCGTCCCACCCCCATGACCCGCACTCCCGATCTCTCCCGTCTCGTCACGTTGCGCCGCGCCGGCATCGGTGCGGTGGCGCTGGCCGCCCTGGCCGGCTCGTTCGCCGTCGGTGCCGCCTGGCAGGACGGCTCCCCGCCCCGCTCGGGCCGGCTGGTGGCCGCTCCCGACGGCCCGGTCGACCCGCGCTCGGGACCGGGCCTGGTGTCCGCGGACTCCTGCGACCAGCTGCTCGCGTGGTACGTCGACCACACCGTCGACCGCGTCACCGCCTGGGGCTGGGACGACGTCCGGATCTATGCGATGGAGGAGTCCACGATGGGCGGGGACGACGCCGCCTCCACACCGAAGTCCGACGACGTGACCTCGAGCGACACCGGGACCAACGTCCAGGAGACCGGCGTCGACGAGCCCGACGTGGTCAAGACCGACGGCTCCCTGCTGGTGCGGGTCGACGGCGACGAGCTCACGACGTACGACGTCACCGGCGCGACGCCGCGGCGGCTCGGCGGCCTCACGCTGCCGGGCGTCGACGACGACAACGGTGAGGGCGGTGGGGCCGAGCTGCTGCTCGTCGGTGACCGCGCGGTGGTCCTGGGCACCCACCGTCAGCAGTTCGACCAGGGCGACCTGATCACGATCGTGCAGACCGTCGACCTCGCGGACCCGGGGTCTCCCGAGCTGGTCGCCGAGCAGACCTACGACGCGGACCTCCTGTCCGCGCGGCAGTACGGCGACACCGTGCGGCTGGTGGTCGGGTCCGGGCTGCCCGACCTCGACTTCGTGCAGCCCGAGGGCGACCGCAGCGAGCGTGAGGCCCGGGCCGAGAACCGCGCGATCGTGCGCGCCAGCACCCTCACCGACTGGTTGCCCACCGTCCGCGACGACGGCGGGGAGGCCGGGCTGCTCCCCGACTGCGCGGCGATGCGGCTGCCGGCCGGGTTCTCCGGCGCCGGCAGCGTCGTGGTGGTCGGCTTCGACCCGGGCGAGCCCGCCGGCCCGGCCACGCGCAGCGTCACCGGGGTGGCCACCGCCTCGACGATCGTCTACTCCTCGACGGACCGCCTCTACCTCGCCACCAGCACCGGCTGGGCGCGGGGGTGCTGCGTGCTGGTGGACGGACCCCGCCCGTTCGACGACGGCGGGAGCACCGACCTGCACGCGTTCTCGCTCAGCGACGACGACGCGACGTACCTCGGCTCCGGGGAGGTGGACGGCTCGGTCGCGGACCGGTGGGCGATGGACTCCGCCGACGGCGTGCTCCGGGTCGCGGTCGGCGCGACCAGCGAGACCGGCAACTTCAACTCCGTGGTCACCTTCGCCGAGCGCGACCGTGCGCTGGTCGAGCTCGGCCGGGTGGACCGGCTCGGGGTCGACGAGCAGATCAAGGCGGTGCGCTGGTTCGACGACCTGGCGTTCGTGGTCACCTTCCGGCAGACCGACCCGCTCTACGCCGTCGACCTGGCGGACCCGGCGGCCCCGCGGGTGCTGGGCAAGCTCAAGATCCCGGGCTTCAGCGAGTACCTCCACCCGATCGGCGACGACCTGCTGCTCGGTCTCGGCACGGACGCGGACCTCGACGGGTCGACCCGGGGCGGCCAGGCCGCGGTCTTCGACGTCTCCGACCTCACCGACCCGCGGCGGGTCGCGACCCACGGCTACGGCATGGAGCGGCACACCCGCGCGGGCCAGGACCCGCGCCAGTTCACCTGGCTGGCCGACCGGCGCACCGCGCTGACCGTGGTCGAGCAGTGGGGCGACAGCGGCGGCGCCAGTGGCATCATCTCGATCCTCCGGGTCGGCCCGGACGGCGAGCTGACCGCTCGGCGGGTGGCCGGCGCCTACGGCTACGGCGACGTCGCCACGCTCCGGACCGTGCCGCTGCCCGACGGCCGGGTGGTGCTCTCGAGCGTGGAGCGCACCGAGTTCCTGGACCTGTGACGGCCGGGTGCCGCGGCGTATTCTCTCCGCATGTGCCGCAACATCCGCCAGCTCCACAACTTCGAGCCGCCCGCCACCCGTGACGAGGTCAGCGCCGCCGCGCTGCAGTACGTCCGCAAGGTCAGCGGCGCCACGCGTCCCTCCCAGGCCAACCAGGCCGCCTTCGACGAGGCGGTCCGGGAGGTCGCGCACATCACCCAGCACCTCCTCGACGCGCTGGTGACCGCCGCCCCGCCCAAGGACCGCGCGGTCGAGGCCGAGAAGGCCCGGGCCCGCGCCCAGCTGCGGTACGGCGCGTGAGCCTGGCACCTGCCGCGTCGGCACGTGAGGTGCCGGGACGGCAACGGGAGGTCTGCGCGTTCCTGCGCGACCGGCCCCTGGTGGTGCTCACCGGCGCCGGGGTCTCGACCGACTCCGGCATCCCGGACTACCGCGGTCCCGGCTCGCCCAACCGGCTGCCGATGACCTACGGCGAGTTCGTCTCCGGTCCCGACGCGCAGCGGCGCTACTGGGCCCGCAGCCACGTCGGCTGGGCGCGGATGGGCGACGCCTCGCCGAACGCCGGCCACCGCGCCCTGGCCGCGCTCGAGGCGCGCGCGGCGGTGGACCTGCTGATCACCCAGAACGTCGACGGCCTGCACGAGGCGGCCGGGTCGCGGGCGCTGGCCCTGCACGGCCGGATCGCCGACGTGGTCTGTCTGGGCTGCCGGACCATCGCGTCCCGTCGGGCGCTGCAGGCCCGGATGGAGGAGCTCAACCCGGGATATGCCGAGACCCACGCCGCCGCGTCGTCCCGGCCCGACGGCGACGTCGAGCTCGACGACACCGCGGACTTCCGGGTGCCCGGGTGCGGGACCTGCGGCGGGCCGCTCAAGCCGGACGTCGTGTTCTTCGGCGAGAACGTGCCGGCGCCGCGGGTGCAGCGCAGCTATGCCGCCGTCGAGGGGCTCGCGGACCGCGACGGCGCCCTGCTGGTCGTCGGCTCGTCCCTGACCGTGATGTCCGGGCTGCGGTTCGTGAAGCGGGCCGCCAGGATCGGTGTCCCGGTGGTGATCGTGAACCGCGGGACGACCCGCGGCGACGAGCACGCGACGTACACCCTCCACGCGGGGTGCAGCGAGTTCCTGACCGACCTCGCGCCCTAGAGCTGCCGGACGAAGATGTGCTCGGCGGCCTCCGGGACGATCTCGGCGGTCTCCCCGCCGGAGCCGAGCAGCACGCCCTCCGTGGTCGCGACCACGGTGACGGTCTTGCCGGGGACCGCGCCGACGCGGCGCAGCGCACCCATCAGCACCTCGTCCTTCTGCATCTCCTCGGAGATCCGGCGGATGTGCACCCGTCCCTCCTCGGCGGTCACGACGCCGGCCAGCGCCTCGACGTCGGCCATGAACTCCTCGCCCAGCTCGGACTCCCCGAGCTCGTCGAGGCCCGGGATCGGGTTGCCGTACGGCGACTCGGTGGGGTGGTCGAGCAGCTCGACGAGGCGGCGCTCGACGGTCTCGGACATCACGTGCTCCCAGCGGCACGCCTCGGCGTGCACCAGCTCCCAGTCGAGGCCGATGACATCGGTGAGCAGCCGCTCGGCGAGGCGGTGCTTGCGCATCACGCGGGTGGCGAGGGTGGTGCCCTCCTCGGTGAGCTCGAGGTGCCGGTCACCCTCGACGGTGAGCAGGCCGTCACGCTCCATCCGGGCCACGGTCTGGCTGACCGTCGGGCCGCTCTGGTGCAGCCGCTCGGCGATCCGGGCACGCAGCGGGACGATGTCCTCCTCCACGAGCTCGTAGATCGTGCGGAGGTACATCTCGGTGGTGTCGATCAGGTCGCTCATCCGGGGCCCCTGCGGGAGGCGCGGCGCAGCGAGCATTGCCGTGGCGTGTTCACCCCAGCATTCTTACCCATGGTGGGAGAGCGCTGGCATGGTGGAGTCGATGAGTGAGCACACGACGACCGTGATGTGGTTCCGCCGCGACCTCCGGCTGGCCGACAACCCCGCCCTGATCGAGGCCTGCGCGTCCGACGGCGTACTCCCGCTGTTCGTGCTCGACCCGGCGCTGTGGGGCCCGGCCGGGCCGGCGCGGCGGGCCTACCTCGCGGCCTCCCTGCGCGCGCTCGACGCCTCGCTGCGGCAGCGCCGGTCCGCGCTGTCCGTGGTCCGCGGGGACCCGGTGCGGCAGGTCGTGCTGGCCGCCCGGGCGGTGGACGCCACGCGCGTCCACATCGCCGCCGACTACGGCCCCTACGGCCGTCGCCGGGACGCGGAGGCCGAGCGGGCCCTGGCCGCGGAGGGCATCGAACTCGTGCGGACCGGCTCGCCCTACGCGGTGGCGCCCGGCCGGGTCACCAAGCCGGACGGCGACCCCTACAAGGTCTTCACCCCCTTCTCGAAGGCGTGGGCCGAGCACGACTGGCGGGCGCCGGTCGACGCCCCGACCGGTGCGCACTGGCTGGCGCTCGACGACGCCGTCTCCCTTCCGGACGTCGAGCCGCCCGACGGACTGAAGCTGCCCGAGGCCGGCGAGGCCGCGGCGCACCGACGCTGGCGGGCGTACCTCGACTCCGGACTGGCCGCCTACAGCGCGGAGCGGGACCGCCCCGACCTCGACTCCACCTCGCGCATGTCCGTGCACCTGAAGTGGGGCGAGATCCACCCGCGCACCATGCTGGCCGACCTGACCGCGGGTGCCGGCTCCGCGACGTACCGCACGGAGCTGGCCTGGCGGGAGTTCTACGCCGACGTGCTCTTCCAGCGTCCGGAGACCGCGCGCGACTACCTGCGCCCGGAGTTCGGACGGATGGAGTACGACGAGCCGGGGACGCAGCTCGACGCGTGGCGCGAGGGGCGGACCGGCTATCCCATGGTCGACGCCGGGATGCGGCAGCTGCGGGCCACCGGCTGGATGCACAACCGGGTGCGGATGATCGTGGCCAGCTTCCTGGTCAAGGACCTGCATCTGGAGTGGCAGCACGGCGCGCGCCACTTCATGCACTGGCTGGTCGACGGGGACCTGGCCTCCAACCAGCACGGCTGGCAGTGGACCGCGGGCTGCGGCACGGACGCGTCGCCGTACTTCCGGGTCTTCAACCCGACCAGCCAGGGCCGCAAGTTCGACCCGGACGGCGCCTACGTCCGACGCTGGGTCCCGGAGCTCGCCGACGCGGCCGACCCGCACGAGCCCGGCGAGGTCGCCGGCTATCCCGCACCGATCGTGGACCATGCCGAGGAGCGCCGCGAGGCCCTGGACCGGCTCGAGAGGATGAAGGCATGACCGAGCACTTCCCCACGACCGAGCTGACCATCGCATCGCGGTTCTGCGGCCCGTCAGGGTCCGGCAACGGCGGCTGGACGGCCGGGTCCGTGGCCGCGCTGGTGCCCGGCCGCGAGCACGAGTACCGGTGCCGGTCGTGGCCGGCGATCGAGGCGACGCTGCGGCAGCCGCCGCCGCTGGACGTCGCGATGAGGGTGGAGCACCTCGCCGCCGGCGACCCGGCGAACCCGGCTCGACCCGGCGGTCCGCTGACGGTGCTCACGCTGGGCGACGCCCGGGTGGTCGAGGTCCGGACGGTCGAGGACGACATCGTCCCGGTGGAGCAGGTGCCGCCCGAGGAGGCCCGGGCGGCGATGGCGACGTACCCCGGGCTGCGCCAGCACCCGTTCCCGTCCTGCTTCGTGTGCGGCACGGACCGTGCGGAGGGCGACGGCCTGCGGATCTTCCCCGGCCCGGTGACACCGGTCGCGGACGGCTCGACGCGGGTGGCGTCGGTGTGGACGCCGCACCCGAGCACCGGCGAGGACTACCACGCGTACGTCGACGACGTCGCGCGCGCCAGCCTGCCGGTGACCTGGGCGGCGCTGGACTGCCCGGGCGGGTGGGCGGCCGACATGGAGGAGCGGATGATGGTGCTCGGCCGGATGAGCGCGGAGATCGACGCGCTGCCCGCGATCGGCGAGGAGCACGTGATCGTCGGGCAGCTGCTCGGCGCCGAGGGACGCAAGAGCCTGACCGCGACCACGATGTATGACGCGGACGGGCGGATCGTGGGCCGGGCGCGGCACACCTGGATCGCGGTCGACCCCCACTCGTTCGGCTGAGCGTCCGGCCGAGCGTTCGGCCGAGACGCTGGGCTGAGGTGTCCCCGGTTGCTTCTCGCCCGCCGGTTTCACTCCGGGCGCGAAGTTTGGAAGCATGGGCGGATGACCAGTTTTAACGATCCAAGAAATGCCTGGTGGCGGCACGCGGTCACCTACCAGATCTACGTCCGCAGCTTCGCGGACAGCAACGGGGACGGCGTCGGCGACCTGCCCGGCATCACCGCCCGGCTGCCCCACCTGCGCGACCTCGGCGTCGACGCGCTGTGGATCACGCCGTTCTACACCTCGCCGCAGCGTGACCACGGCTACGACGTCGCGGACTACACCGACGTCGACCCGTTGTTCGGCACCCTGGGCGACGCGGACGCGATGATCGCCACCGCGCACGACCTCGGCCTGCGGGTCATCGTGGACCTGGTCCCCAACCACACCTCCGACGAGCACGTCTGGTTCCGGGCCGCGCTCGCGGCCGGGCCGGGTTCCCCCGAGCGGGCCCGCTACCTGTTCCGCGAGGGCCGCGGCGAGTCCGGTGAGCTGCCGCCGAACAACTGGGAGTCCGTCTTCGGCGGTCCGGCCTGGACCCGGGTCGACGACGGCGAGTGGTACCTCCACCTGTTCGACACCACCCAGCCCGACCTCGACTGGCGCAACCCCGAGGTCGCCGACATGTTCGACGAGGTGCTGCGCTTCTGGCTCGACCGGGGCGTCGACGGCTTCCGGGTCGACGTCGCCCACGGCCTCTACAAGGAGGAGAGCCTGCGCGACCAGGTGGTCGAGGCCGACGAGGTGCCGGTCAGCGGCGCGTCGATGGAGCACTCGATGGTCGAGCGAGTGCTGCGCGACGAACCGATGTGGGACCAGCCCGAGGTGCACGAGGTCTACCGCCGCTGGCGCAAGATCCTCGACGACTACCCCGGCGAGCGGATGGCCGTCGCCGAGGCCTGGACCCAGACCGCGGAGTCGATGGCGGCGTTCATCCGCTCCGACGAGCTGCACCAGACCTTCAACTTCCACTGGCTCACCGCGCCGTGGTCGGCCGAGGCGTTCGCCGAGGTCGTCTCCCAGACGCTGGACGCCGTCGGCCTCGTCGAGGGCTCCCCCACCTGGGTGCTGAGCAACCACGACGTCACCCGGCACGTCACGCGGTACGGCGGCGGCGAGGTCGGCCTGGCGCGGGCGCGGGCCGCGACCCTGACGATGCTGGCGCTGCCCGGCTCCGCGTACCTCTACCAGGGCGAGGAGCTCGGCCTGGAGCAGGTCGACGTGGCACCCGAGAACCGACAGGACCCGTCCTGGTTCCGCACCGGCGAGCCCGGTCGCGACGGCTGCCGGGTGCCGGTCCCGTGGGGTGGCGACCGGGCCCCCTACGGGTTCGGGCCGGGCGCGGCGCAGCCGTGGATCCCGCAGCCCGCCGACTGGGCCGGTCTGACCGTGGCCGCCGAGGCGGCCGACCCCGGGTCCACGCTCTCGTTCTACCGTGCGGCGCTCGCGGTGCGACGTACCTTCTCGACGACGGCGGGCGACGCCGTGGACCTCTCCGGGACCGAGGGTGACCTGCTGGTCATGCGCCGCGGCCCGATCGTGTCGGTGACGAACTGCGGCAGCGCCCCGGTGCCGCTGCCCGCCGGCGAGCTGCTGGTCGCCAGCGGCCCGCTCGAGGAGCCTGTGAGCGGCGGCCGGCTGCTGCCTCCGGACACCGCCGCCTGGCTCCGCGCCTGAGCGCCGTCCTCGGGTGGTCCCAAGCGATCTGACGGTTCCGAGGGCCGAGAACCTGTCGAAACGTCTGGGACCATCCGCGATATACGGCTCAGGAGAAGGCGGGGAGGCCGTCGAGCACGGGAGCCAGCTCGGCACGCTCGTCGGGGGTGGGCTCGGCCCGCCCGGTGCCGAGTACGGCGACGCGCGCGTCGTCCAGCGCCGGCGGGAACGGTCCGGCCACAGCCTCGACCACCCGGCGTACCTCGGCGAGGCCCACCGCGGTCGGACCGGGCAGGTCGGGCAGGTGCCGGCCCAGGTCGAGGTGGTGCAGGCTCACCTCGACGGCGAGCGTGCTGGCGAGGTCGGCCACGGTGAGCACGTGCCCCTGGGTGCCGACCCGTGCGGCACCATCGGCGGCGGCGACCGCGTGCCGGACGGCAGCCGACGTCTCGCGGTGCAGGCCGCGCAGCGGCTCCCAGTCGGTGAACATGGCGCCGTTCACGCGCGCCCACCGGCGACCGGCCGCGTCGGCGTCCGGGTCACTGCCCCAGCCCCGCCAGTACGTCACGGCGTCGCAGTCGGCAGGCTCCGTGGTCGGGGTGTGCAGGGCGACCAGCGCCCGCTGCGCGTCCCCCGTGACGTGGAAGACCAGGTCCCTGACCGACCAGCCGCGACACCCGGTCGGCTCCCAGGAGGTGGGTTCGCCGATCGTCCCGACCGCGTTCTCGAAGGCGACGTACGCGGACTCCAGCAGCTCGGCGCTCACCCGCCCATGCTCCCTCATCCCCCCAACGCGTCGTCGAAACCGGGGTACTCCCCGCGGACGGTCTCAGTCGAGGGAGGCGTTGTAGCGGCCGAGCATGTCGACGAAGAGGCGGAGATCGTCGTCGGACCAGTCGGCGAGGCGCCGGTCGAGGTACTCGCGGCGGTGCCGTTGGACGTCCGTCAGGCGGCGATGGGCGTCGCCGGTGACGGTGAGCAGCGCCGCTCGGCCATCGGCCGGATCAGGGGTCCGCTCGATGAGGCCGAGCTCGGTCAGGTGCTGCACCTGCCGGCTGATCGCCCCCTTGTCCATGTCGAACGCGTCGGCGATCGCGGAGGAGCGGCACGAGCCGGTCGCCGCGAGGTGGGTCAGCACGAGGTAGGACCCCGGCTGCAGGTCCGCGTGCACGGCCCGGGCCCGCACGCCGATCACCCGCTTGACGCGTCGGATGACCACGCCGACCTCGTGCTCGAGGGCACCCAGCGCATCGCCGCGGGTGGCGCTCACGACCGGTCCAGCTCCGCCGTCGCCTCCGGCGCCAGCTCGTCCGCCCGCAGGATCGTGGTGCGCAGGGGCACCTCCTGGATGAGCACCACGCAGATGAGGGCGAGTACGGCGAACGGCACCGCCACCAGGAACAGGTGGCCGGTCGCCTCCCCGAAGGCCTGCTCGAAGACCGCCCGCACCGGCGCCGGCAGGGCGCCGAGATCCGGGATGGTGCGGCTCTCCGAGCCGTCACCGGCGGGGATGCCCAGCCGGGCCAGGCCGGCGGACACCGTGTCCGCGACCTGGTGGCTCAGGATCGCACCCAGAGCCGAGACGCCGATCGAGCCGCCCATCGAGCGGAAGAACGCGACGACCGAGCTGGCCGCGCCCATGTCCGCCTGGGCGGTGTTGTTCTGCACCGCGAGGACGAGGTTCTGCATGGTGGCACCCAGGCCGAGGCCGAGGATCGCCATGAACACCCCGACCAGGGCGAGGTCGGTGCTCTCGTCGATCTGGGAGAGCAGGGTCAGACCGACGATCACGAACACCATGCCGCCGACCAGGAACCTCTTCCAGCGACCGGTCTCGCTGATGATCCGGCCGGAGGTGATGCTCGAGACCAGCAGGCCGCCGACCATCGCGATCGACATCAGGCCGGCGTGCGTGGGCGTCATCCCGCGGGCCAGCTGGAAGTACTGCGACAGGTAGACGGTCGACCCGAACATCGCCACGCCGATCAGCACGGACGCGGCGGTCGCCAGCGACGTCGTACGGTCGCGGAAGATGCGCATCGGGATGATCGGCTCGCGGGCGACCCTCATCTCGACGTGGATCGCGGCGGCGAGCACGACCAGGCCCACCGCGACCAGGCCGGCGCTGATGCCGGAGACCCAGTCGAACTGGTTGCCGGCCAGGGACATCCAGACCAGCAGCAGCGAGACGCCGCCGACGATGAGGGTCGCGCCGAGGTAGTCGATGTGCACCTCACGCTTGACGACCGGGATGTGCAGGGTCCTCTGGAGCACGGCGAACGCGACCGCCGCGACCGGGAGGCCGATGAAGAAGCACCAGCGCCAGCCGAGGCCGGGGGTGTCGACGATCAACCCGCCGATCAGCGGTCCGGAGACGGTGGCCAGGGCGAACGTCGCGCCGATGTAGCCGGCGTAGCGGCCGCGCTCACGCGGGCTGACCATCGACGCGATGACGACCTGGACCAGCGCGGTCAGACCACCGACGCCGAGGCCCTGGACGGCTCGGGCACCGATCAGCACCTCCATGGACGGCGCGAAGCCGGCGATCAGGGAGCCGATCGAGAAGATGACCAACGCCGACTGGACGAGGACCTTCTTGCTGAACAGGTCCGCGAGCTTGCCCCAGATCGGGGTGGTCGCGGTCATGGTGAGCAGGGTGGCCACGACGACCCAGGTGTAGCCGGTCTGGCTGCCCTCGAGGTCGGTGACGATGCGCGGGAGCGCGTTGGAGACGACGGTGCTGGAGAGCATCGCGACGAACATGGCGAGGAGCAGGCCGGAGAGGGCCTCGAGCACCTCGCGGTGCGTCATCTCGACGGCCGGCTCGGAGCCGGCCGGCGCGGCGGTGGGGACAGCCTGGGACACGACGGCCTTTCGGGGCAGGCGCGCGGGCGGGCCGGCGTACGGCGCGCCTCACGGACAGTTGACGGTCACAACTATCCAGCCTTTAGTTGCTATCCGCAACCATTCACCGCTGTCGGGTGGCTCACAGCTCCCGGCGGATCCGGACCGGGCTCACTTCACGACCGCGTCGATCGTCTTCTTCAGCGCACTCGGCTGCGAGGGCCGGCGGGGCGCGTCCGCGCGGCGGCGCTCCATCTCCGCCCCGATCGCCTGGAGGGTGGTGCGGCTGAGGCCCTCACGGACCTTCGGGAACCACTCCTGCTCCTCCTCCTCGATGTGGTGGCGGACGTTCTCGATGAGCACGGTGGTCTTGGCGGTGAACCGCTCGTGGTCCGGCTTCATCGCGGCCAGCTCGACCACGAGCACGTCGGCGACGTGGTGCTCCTCGTAGGACTCGAGCACGTCGTCCTCGACCTCGGGCAGCAGCTCCCGGACCCGTGGGTACATCACCTCGTTCTCGAGGTAGGTGTGCACGGTGAGCAGCTCGATGATCCGGTCGACGATCCTGCCCTTGGTGGCATGCGCGTTCTCGCCGGCCCTCTCGAAGTCGGTGAAGGCCTTGCGGATGTCCTTGTGGTCGTTCTTCAACAGCACGATGGCGTCGGTCGACATGGTCGCTCCTGTGGGCGGTGACGGGGAGAGGACGACGTACCCGGGTCCGCCCATGCCATGCCGCGGCCACCCCGAAAAGCCCTTGTCGGCCGCGGGCGCCGGACGTACCGTTTCCGTACACGGGAAAGGAGGTGGTCCGAACGGTGAATTCTTTCGGGACTCGTGAGGTGGCTGCCCGCTAGCGGCACCACTGCCCAGCTTGCAGTGTGTTGCTGCAGGCGAATCCAGAGGCAGACACCCGACCCGCAGGTGCTCCGGACATTTGTCCCCCGGAGAGACGCTCCGAGCGTCACCACCTGCGGGTCGTTCCCATTTCGGCCCCTGACGGCCCCTGATGGCCCCTGACGGCGGCCCGGCTCCGCACATGGTTCAGGGGTCGACGCATCGCTGCGCCGACCCCTGAGTCGGAGACGCTAGTTGAGCGGGCAGCCCAGGTTGTTGTCCGTGTCCAGCCTGCTCGCCAGGTCGATCATCGTGGCGCGGTCACCGGAGGCGAAGGCGTCGTTCACGGTCCGCACCAGGGCCGGCCGGGCGTCGAGCCCGACCGAGTCGCGTCGCCACGGGTAGCCGAGTCCCTCGTTCGCCGCGTTGAGCCAGGCGGCCGTCGCTGCCCGCGCCAGGATCTTGGCCGCCCCGTCGGCGCCCGGTCCACCGCCGCCGGCCAGTGCCTCCAACAGCGTCAGGTCGGCGACGTTGGCGCGGGCCCGGAAGTAGAGCGACTTGAAGGTGTTGGTGGGAACGGTTTCCTCCCAGCTGTCCGTGTGGTTCTTCCAGTACCCGGGCGTGCAGCCCTGATAGCCGATGGCGTCGGCCTGCGCGGGCGACGAAGCCACCCCGACGCCGAACGAGAGCAGAAGCGCACACACCACAACACGAACGAGATTTCTCATCGTCACTCCAGAACCTTCTCCAGGGAGCCCCCCTCCGGGACCCGACCGATCCAGCCTCCGTGCCGAAGGTCTCCGCGACAAGAACCCATGTGAGGGGTCTCGTGACCCACCGGGACCACTGGGGAACCCCAGTGCTCCCGAGCCTGGGCGGCGACCCGTCGAACCCCTCGGGCTACCCGCCGATCCGCACCAGCCGGGCATCGTCGGTGGGCACGATCGCGTCGTCGTAGCCGCCGGCGACCAGGACGGTACGCCGCCCGACCGGCGTGGCGCTGACGAACGACCGCCGCGGCACCAGGGGCGCCGGCAGCACCGACATCTCGTCGGTGCGCGGGTCGAAGACGTTGACCCGGGTCCCTCCGGCGATGACCACCCGGCCGTCGGCCAGTCGGACCACCGCCCCGTCCAGCTTGTACTCCCCCTCGCTGAGCTCCGGGCCCGCGACGACTCCCGACCCGTCGACGATCTCGGTGCTCGCCAGCAGCGCCCGCCCCTCGACCGTGGTGGCGCCGCCGACGACGAGCGCCCGCCCGTCCGCCAGGGAGACCACGGCGTGCTTGACCCGCGGGGTGACCAGGGTCGGGCCCGGGCTGCGCCGCTCGCCGTCGAGCCACTCGGTGTCGGCGAGCGCATCCGTCCGGGCCGTACCCCCGACCAGCAGCACCCGGCCGTCCACCAGCGCCGCGGCATGGGCGGCCCGCGGCCGGAGCAGGTCCGCGGCCGGGGTGAACTCGCCGGCATCCGGGTCGAAGACCTCCACCGACGCGACACCGTCGCCGTCGGCCCCGAAGCCGCCGGCGACCAGGACCCGGCCGTCGGGCAGCACGGTCGCGGTGTGGTCGGCCCGCGCGATGGCCAGGTCGCCGACCGGCGCGAAGGAGTCGCTGACCGGGTCGAACACCTCGGCGGAGGCGGTGGCCGGCTCACCCTCCCCCGGGTAGCCGCCGACCAGCAGCACCCGGCCGTCCGCCAGCAGCGTGGCGCTGCCACTGGCCCGCGGCGAGCCCGTCCGCGGGCCGGCCGTCATCCGTCGGGTGGCCGGGTCGTAGACGTCGACGGCCCGCGCGGCGTCGAAGCCACCGCACCCGGGCTCGGTGCAGCCGCCGGTGAACAGCACCCGGCCGTCGGCCAGCCGGGTGGCCCGGTGCACGGCTCGCGGACGGGTCAGGCGCAGCCCGGGTGCCGCGTCGCTCGACGTCGACGCGGAGCCAGGTGGCTCCGGAGTCCGGTCGTCCCCGTCCGAGCACCCCACGGCTGCCAGCAGGACCGCGGCGAGGAGCACCCGCGCGGCGGTCACGGCGCCAGTCGCTCGGTCCGCCAGGAGCCTCCGCCCAGGGAGCCGGCCCGGTCGTCGCGCACGTAGCGCCACCGGTCGTGCATCCGGTCGCGCCTCCCCTGCCAGAACTCCAGGCTCTCGGGCACCACGACGTACCCGCCCCAGTGGTCGGGCAGCGGGACCTCGGCCGGGAAGCGCGCCGCCGCGTCGGCGTACGACGCCGCGAGGCCGTCGGCGGTGACCACCTCCGACTGCGGTGAGGCCCAGGCTCCGATCTGGGAGCCGCGCGGTCGGGTGGCGAAGTACGCCGCCGCCTCCGCACGCGGCAGCGGCGCCGCACGGCCCTCGACGCGGACCTGCCGCTGCAGCGCGTGCCAGGGGAACAGCAGCGCGCAGTCGGGGTGGCCCGCGAGGTCGCGGGCCTTGCGGGAGGTGAGGTTCGTGTAGAAGAGGAAACCTCGGTCGTCGAGGCCCTTCAGCAGCACCGCCCGGGACGAGGGCCGGCCGTCCGCCGCGACGGTGGCGAGCACCATCGCGTTCGGCTCGGGCAGCGAGCGGGCCTCCTCGAACCAGCGACGGAACAGGGCGATCGGCTCCGGGGTCAGGTCGCCCTCGGCCAACCCGGCCCGGGAGTACTCCTCCCGCAGCGCCGCGTAGTCGTCGCTCATGGCGCGACCCTAGCCCGGTCCGGCGGGTCCGTCGCCGTGACAACGTGCGTCCCGGCGCCATCGGGGGCAGAATGCTGCGGATGACCACCGCCGGGCACCGATTCTCCAGGGAGCACGCATGACCGAGGTCCACCACGGACTCGAGGGCGTCGTCGCCTTCGAGACCGAGATCGCCGAGCCGGACAAAGAGGGCTCGGCGCTGCGCTACCGGGGGGTCGACATCGAGGAGATCGTGGGCCGGGTCCCCTTCGAGAAGGTCTGGGGGCTGCTGATCGACGGCGCCTACGAGCCCGGCCTCCCCCCGGCCGAGCCCTACAACCTCCCGGTGCACACCGGTGACGTGCGCGTCGACGTCCAGGCCGCGGTCGCCATGCTCGCGCCGGCGTTCGGGATGCGGCAGACCTACGACATCACCGACGAGCAGGCCCGCGAGGACCTCAGCCGGGTCGCGGTGATGGTGCTGTCGTACGCCGCCCAGTCGGCCCGAGGCCTCGACAAGCCGGTCGTCTCGCAGCGCGAGGTGGACACGGGCAACACGCTCGCGGAGCGGTTCATGATCCGCTGGAAGGGCGAGGCGGATCCCCAGCACGTGAAGGCGATCGACGCCTACTGGAGCTCCGCGGCAGAGCACGGCATGAACGCGTCGACGTTCACCGCCCGGGTGATCACCTCGACCGGTGCCGACGTCGCGGCCGCGTTCTCCGGCGCGATCGGCGCGATGAGCGGTCCGCTGCACGGCGGCGCGCCGTCGCGGGTGCTCGGGATGATCCGCGACGTGGAGGAGAGCGGCGACGCCGCGGCATACGTCAAGGGCCTGCTGGACCGGGGCGAGCGCCTGATGGGGTTCGGGCACCGCGTCTACCGCGCCGAGGACCCCCGGGCCCGCGTGCTGCGGCGCACCGCCAAGGAGCTGGACGCGCCCCGCTACGAGGTGGCCGAGGCACTCGAGAAGGCCGCGCTGGCCGAGCTCAAGGAGCGTCGCCCGGACCGGGTGCTCGAGACCAACGTGGAGTTCTGGGCCGCGATCGTGCTCGACTTCGCCGAGGTGCCGTCTCCCATGTTCACCTCGATGTTCACCTGCGCCCGCACCGGTGGCTGGTCGGCGCACATCCTCGAGCAGAAGCGCACCGGCCGGCTGATCCGTCCGTCCGCCGTCTACACCGGGCCGCCGGCCCGGAAGGCGTCGGAGATCGACGGGTGGGACCAGGCCTGGTCCGCGGACGCCGGCTGATCGGCCGCGACTACCGACCGACCACCAGGTAGCGGTCGTCGGTGATCTCCTTGCCCCAGTAGACCGCCTCGGGCAGCGGCCGCAGCTCGGCGTCGCGACCGGCGGCACGCACCAGCGCGACGGCCTGCTCGGAGGTGATGCCGGCTCCGGTCGACCAGCTGCCCTCGACCAGGAGCAGCACGCCGCCGGGGGCGAGCAGCGCGAGCCAGCGCCGCAGGGCGGCGGCGGGGTCGTCCATCGCCCAGAGCACGTGCCGGCTCAGCACGACGTCGTACGTCGCGGGGTCGAGGTCGGGAGCGTTGGCGTCGCCGAGCCGGAGGTCGACGCTGACGCCGGCGGCCTCCGCCTTGGCGCCCGCCCGGAGCACCATCTCCGGGGAGACGTCGATCCCGTCCACGGCGTACCCCTGCTCCGCGAGCAGCACGGACAGGGTGCCGGTGCCGCAGCCGAGGTCGGCGACCCTCGCCGGCGTCGGCGGCAGCACCCCGAGCAGCAGCGATCGCCAGGCGGCCCGGGTGGTCTCGTCACCCAGCCCGTGGTCGGGTTCGTCGTCGAAGGTGGGCGCCTCGGCGTCCCAGAGCTCGCGGGGGTCCATGCCCGCGACCCTACGACCGGGCGCGGGCGGCCTTGCGGGCGACGTACCAGCTGGTCTGGGTCCGGGCGCCCTTGCGGATCAGCGAGATGTGCATGTGGTCGCGGTGGCGCAGGGTCGCGGAGCAGCGCCGCCTGCTGGGACAGCCGGAGCTGAGGTAGTCGCGCTTCTCGAAGCCGTTGTAGGCGCTGTAGATGCGGTCGTTCCAGATGACGTACATGATGCCCATCCGGCGGGCCAGCACGTCCTCCTCACCGTCGGCCCGGGCACGGAAGATCCGCTCGAGGAACGCGGCCGCGCGCCTCCGGTCGGCGGCCCTGGTGGCATCGAGGGTCCAGTCGAAGGCCCGGCCCTCCTTGTGCTCGGAGGTGCCGCCCGACGAGCAGCGTCGCGAGATCGGGCCGTAGCCGCCGCCGCGGTGGTTGACGATCCAGCGGGCCAGCATCCTGGTGCCCGGCTTGGCCTTCGGTGAGCAGCCGGTCTGGGGCTGGTAGCCGGCGTAGTCCTCGAGCGGCATCGCCTGCGCCGGCAGGCTGGTGAGCACCAGCGCGGCCGCACAGGTGGCCGGCGCGAGGAGACGGAGGAGGGGGCGGATCATGGCAGGACATCCCGGGAGGTCGGTGGTTTCGTCCCGTCGACAGTAGAGGCCGCCCACCGCCCCTGTCCCGGGAACTGGGGATCAGTGCTCGCCAGTGGCGGGCAGGGGGAGCGCCAGGCAGCGGGACAGCGGCGAGTCCCGGTAGTGCCCGAAGCCGGGGACCGCGGTGTAGCCCGAGGACTCGTAGAGCGCGATCGCCTCGGGCTGGGCGACGCCGGTCTCCAGCACCGCCGCCCGTGCTCCGGCGTCGTAGGCCGTCCGCTCGAGGTGGGCGAGCATCCGCCGGGCCAGCCCGCGGCCGCGGCCGGCCGGGGCGACGTACATCCGCTTCACCTCGGCGGTGGCCGTGGTGCCGAACACCTCGACGTCCCCGCGCAGCCGCCAGGCGCCGGTGGCCATCGGCACGCCGTCGACGTACCCGACGAAGAAGGCGCCGCGCGGCGCGTCGAACATGGTCGGCTCGAGCGGGGTCTCGTCCGGGCCGCCGTAGCGGCGGACGTACTCGGCCTGGACCTCGGCGACCAGCCGCTGCGCGTCGGGATGCAGGAACCGGACCCGGTCGATGCGCTCGGTGCCGATCTCAGGCAAGCGACTTCCCAGTGCTCACTGGTGGACTCCCCTTCGAACGGCGTCGGGTCGGGTGACAGAATAGGCAATCGCTGACAGCGTCGTCAGGACCACCACCGATCAACCCCGAAAGGTCGTCGTCGTGACCGACGTACAGATCCCGGCCGATCTGCTGCCCCGTGACGGGCGCTTCGGTGCCGGCCCGTCCAAGATCCAGACCTCCCACCTCGACGCGCTCGCCGCGACCGGTGCCGCGCTGATGGGTACGTCGCACCGGCAGGCCCCGGTCCGCGACACCGTCGGCCGGGTGCGCGACGGACTGGCGGCGCTGTTCTCGCTGCCCGAGGGCCACGAGGTCGTGCTCGGCAACGGCGGGGCGACCGCGTTCTGGGACGTCGCCACGCACGGGCTGATCCGGGAGAGGAGCCAGCACCTCTCGTTCGGGGAGTTCTCCTCGAAGTTCGCGAAGGCCGCGGCGATGGCGCCGTGGCTGGCCGAGCCGTCGGTGATCACCAGCGAGCCGGGCTCGCGACCCTCACCGGTCGCCGAGCCGGGCGTGGACGCCTACGCGTGGGCGCACAACGAGACCTCGACCGCGGTGATGGCGCCGGTGGTCCGGCCCGCGGGCGCGGGCGACGACGCGCTGGTGCTGGTCGACGCGACCTCCGGGGCCGGCGGCCTGCCGGTCGACCTGAGCGAGGTGGACACCTACTACTTCGCTCCCCAGAAGTGCTTCGCCTCCGACGGGGGCCTCTGGATCGCGATCATGTCGCCGACCGCGCTGGCCCGCGCCGAGGAGATCGCCGCCTCGGACCGGCACATCCCGGCCTTCTTCGACCTGCCGACCGCGATCGACAACTCGCGCAAGAACCAGACCTACAACACTCCGTCGGTGGCCACGCTCTTCCTGATGGCCGAGCAGATCGACTGGATGAACGCCCAGGGCGGGCTGGACGGGATGGTCGCGCGGACCACCGAGTCGTCCGACGCGCTCTACGGCTGGGCGGAGAAGACCGCGTACACCACGCCGTACGTCACGGACCCCGAGCACCGCTCCCTGGTGATCGGCACCATCGACTTCGACGACAGGATCGACGCGGCGGCGATCGCGGCGGTGCTGCGCGCCCACGGGGTCGTGGACACCGAGCCGTACCGCAAGCTCGGCCGCAACCAGCTGCGGATCGCGATGTACCCCGCGGTCGACCCGGCCGACGTGGAGGCGCTCACCGCGTGCATCGACCACGTGGTCGAGCGGCTCTGACCCCTGCTGGATTCACCAGGCACCTCGTGGTGCCGGAGCGGTCAGAGGGCGGCCGCGATCTCGTCGTACGCCGCCCGGCCGAACGCCACGAGGCGCGCCTCCTCGACCCGGGTCGGGGTGGCTCGCAGGGTCTCCAGGGCGGCGGCGATCGCGTCCTGGCGCGGCCAGCCGTAGACCCCCGCGCTGACCAGGGGGAACGCGATCGTGCGGGCGTCGAGCTCGTCCGCGACCGCCAGCGCGTCGGCATAGCAGGACGTGAGCAGCGACCGGTCCCGCTCGCCGGCGGTGAAGTTGGGGCCGACGACATGGATCACCCAGCGCGCGGACATCTCCCCGGCGGTGGTCCAGCCGGCCGCCCCGGTCGCCAGCCCGTCGGGGAAGCGGCGTACGCAGTCCGCCAGGACCGCCGGACCGCCGGCCCGGTGGATCGCCCCGTCCACACCGCCACCGCCACGCATCGCCCGGTTCGCCGCGTTCACCACGGCGTCCACGTCCTGCTGCGTGATGTCGCCTTCCACCACCGTCACTCGCACACCGCCCAGCATGCCACCCCTCCCCCATCGGGATACTCCCTGACGTTCGGGCCCCGAAAAGCAGCGAGAAGGGGCCCGACTGTCAGGGACTATCCAGACGAGGACGGGTCAGCGGGGGCGGAGGGCGCGGAGCAGGACCACGACGACGATGCCGAGGACCAGGAACCCGGCCAGCCAGGGGACGGGGCTGCGCTGGGGCTCGCTCGGGTCCGGGAGCCCGACCCCGGGAGCGTCGCGGTCGGCGTCGGAGCCCGCCGACGGCCCGTCGGAGACCGAGCCGGACGCGCCGTCGGACGGACCCCCCGAGGGCGACGCGGAGGTGGACGGGCTGCCCGACGGCGGGACGGACGGCGACCCCGCCGGCGCGGCGACCGCGTCGGCGAGCTCCGGCGGCAGGGTGATCCGCAGCACCGCCGTCCGCGCGCCCTCCGAGCTGGCATAGATGGTGCCGTCGGACGCCACCGCGATGCCCTCGCCCTGCCGCTGCTGGGGAAGGTCGAACCCGCCCACGAGCTCCAGCGACGGGAAGGCCACCACGAACGCCCGGTCGTAGTTGCGCAGCAGCAGGTGCCGGCCGTCGGGGAAGAACGCGCCGTCGGTGATGAACCCGGGGGCATCACCGAGCCGTTCCAGCCGGTTCGGCGCGCCCTTCCGCAGCGCGGACGGGGCGGCGTACACCGCCCCACCGAGCAGGACCTTGGTGACCACGAACAGCCGACCGGTGCGCGGGTGTGCGAGCAGCGCCTCGGCGTCGAAGCGACCGGAGGGGTAGGTCAGGCGGTAGGCCTCCCCCGTCACCGTCCGGTTGCCGCGCGCCACCGGCACCCGGGTCACGGTGATCACGTCGCGGGCCGTCGAGTTGTCGCCGATGTCGCCGACCCACACCTTGCCGGGGCCGCCCGGGGCCAGCGCCTCGATGTCCGTCGGCTGGGCCGCCCACCTGGTCACCCCGACCGTCTGGCCCGAGGCCGGGTCGACGACGAAGACCCGCGCGGAGTCGCCCGAGTCGTTGACGGTGGTGACGAGCCCGTCGCCCGCAACCAGCCCGCTGGACTCCACGATCGCGAGGTCGGCGAAGCGGAACACCTCGTCCCGTTCGGCGGAGGCGGGCGCGAGGGCGGCACCGACCAGGAACGGTACGGCGATCAGGACCGCGAACGCCTCACGCAAGGCGGTCCGCCACGAGCTCGGCGAGCCTGGGCCGCACCGACCACGCCTCCACGAGGCCGTCGTAGTCCTTGCGGACCGTGCCGCCCCTCACCGTCCCGCCGGTGCGCACCGCCCGCAGCAGGGTGTTGCGGGGCGTGTGCTGACTCTCCACGAACTCGACCACGTCGACGCGATAGCCCAGCACCCGCAGCAGCGCCGCCCGCAACGCGTCGGTGAGCGTGTCCGCGAACCGCTCGCGCAGGATGCCGTGCCGGGTGAGCAGGGCGTACGGCGCCGGGGTGGGGTGGCGGCGCAGCTGCGCGGCGATGTCGTGGTGGCAGCACGGGGCGGCCAGGACCAGCGGCGACTCCCACTCGACCGCCCGGGCCAGCGCCTCGTCGGTCGCGGTGTCGCACGCGTGCAGCGCGAGCACCACCTCGGGCGGCCTCTCCAGCGATGCGGCACCGATGGTGCCGACCACGAAGTCGGCCGTGTCCGCGACCCCGAGCGAGGCGGCGACGGCGCCGTTGTGGTCGCGGGACTGCTCCTTGACGTCCACGCCGGTGACGGTGACCGGCAGTCCGCGCACGTGGGTGAGGAAGCGGTGGGCGGCGAAGGTGAGATAGGCGTTCCCGCAGCCCAGGTCGACGACCCGCAGCGGGTCCGCGGCGGTCGGGGTCCGCAACGCGCCGGCCTCGACCGCGTCGGTCACCGAGCCGTCGAGCAGCCGGAGGAACTCCTCGACCTGACGGTACTTCGCCTGCCTGCTGGGCTTGATCCGTCCCTGCGCGTCGGAGATGCCGAGCGCCACCAGCACCGGGTCGTCCTCGGGCAGCAGCCGGGCCTTGGACTTGTCATGCCCGCGCTCGACCTCGACCTCCGTGTCCCGGGGGCTGGAGTGCACCATCGCCTCGAGCTTCTTGGTGACCCGCACCTGGTGCTGCTCGGTCGTGGTCTCCACGTGCCAGTTCGCGAACGGCTGGTCGAGGAGGTCGTCGACCGCGTCACGGGCCGCGTCACCGACGGCATGGTTCGCCGTGTGCGCCTGGGTGTCGTCGTACGCCGTGACCTGGAGGTGACGCCCGGCCTTGAGGTCGACGTAGCGCAGCTCGACCCGCCTCCACCGTGCCTCCTGGCCCCGCCGGCGGCCGGACGCGACCGCGCGCACCAGCACCTGGTCGTCGAGCAGGTGGGTGCGCATCCGGGAGAGGGCACGGAGCAGGGGTTCGGCGGCCACGGCGGTGCTACCGGACGAGGGCGGCGACGAGGACCAGGAACAGCAGCCCGCCCAGCGCCACCGGGATCACCAGGCGACGGTAGCGGGGGTTCATGGTGCAGAGTCTAGGGGCGAGCGCGCCGCCCGGGGGCATCGTCGGCCGGTCTCAGACGAACGGCGTGGGGTCGCCCTCGACCCGCACGAACTCCGCCATCACCTGACCGCGGGGGTGTCCCCAGTCGCCCACGTAGTTGAACTCCCACGGCAGGTGCTCGGCGGCCCAGGCGAGGTCCTTGCGGTAGTACCAGTAGAAGTTGCGCTCGGTGTAGAGCGTGCGCCCGCGCTCGCTGATCCCGTCGACCGGGAACTCCGGCTCCTGCTCGAAGAAGGTGACGTAGAACCTGCCGCCGACCGCCATCACCTTGCCGACGCGGGCCAGGGCCAGCCGCAGGTGGTTCAGCGACAGGTGGCTGAAGATCGACTGGGCGATCGCCATGTCGAACCGGACGCCGAAGTCGGCGTCGAACCGGTCGGTGATCCGCAGGTTGCCCTCGGGGAGCCGCGCCCGGGTGGCCTCGTCGAGCTCGTTCTCGTAGCCGGCGGTCAGCAGCGACAGGTTCACGTCGATGCCGTAGTAGTTGCCCGGGTCCAGGTAGGCGGCCAGGAGCCGGCCGGCGCGCAGCGAGCCGCAGCCGACGTCGAGGAAGCGGTGCTCCGGCCGCAGGCCGCGCCCCTGGAGGAACTCGAGCTGCCTGGCGCCCATCTCCTCCCAGCGGCCGCCGACGAACGCGCGGTGCTTGAGCTTCTTGACGGCCTTCGCGCCCACGTTGCGGGTCGCGTAGTCGATGTCCGTCTCACGCGGAACCTCGAGGCGGCTCTCGATCGGCATGAAGGCACGTCCTTGCGTCCAGAGGATTTCGGGGACGACCCTAGCAACTTCCGCCGGAGCCGCCGGGTGAGGGACGTCGGGCGTCCCGGATGCCCGGCCGGCCGTCTCGAGCGACGTCGGGGGAACCCAGCCTCGAGGCCAGCAGCTCGGCCAGATGCATGGCCGGCACGTCCGCCAGGTCGTCGAGCTGGACCCGGCACGACAGCCCGTCCGCCAGCACCACCGCGCCGGGTGCCGCGGCCCGGACCGCCGGCAGCAAGGCGTGCTCCGCGATCGCGACCGAGACCTCGTAGTGCCCCTGCTCCATCCCGAAGTTGCCGGCCAGACCGCAGCACCCACCCACGCGGGTCACCGACGCCCCTGCCCGGGCCAGCAGCTCGGCGTCCGCCTCCCAGCCGAGCACCGATGCGTGGTGACAGTGTGGCTGCGCGACCACGACCGTGCCGCGGAGGTCCGGCGGCCTCCACTCGGGCAGGTCGGAGAGCAGCTCGGCCAGCGTCCGCATGCCGGCGGCCACCTCGGCGGCGCGCGGGTCCTCGACGAGCTCGACGGCGTCGCTGCGCAGCGTCGCCAGGCACGACGGCTCGAGCCCCACCACGGGCACGCCGGAGGCGACGTACGGGTGCAGGGTGGCGACCGTGCGCGCCATGATCCGGCGGGCCGCGTCGAGCTGGCCGGTGGTGACCCAGGTCAACGCGCAGCACGCGGGCTCGTCGATCACCCGCACCCGCAGCCCGGCCGCCTCGAGCAGCCGGATCGCCGCGTGCCCGGACCCCGGCGACAGGTGGTCGGTGAAGGTGTCGGCCCAGAGCCACACGTCCGGGGCGTCCTTCCCTCCGGTCGCCCGGGTGCCGCGGCGCAGGGTGGTCGACGCGAACCGCGGCAGGTCGCGCCGGCGGTCGACGCCGGCCACCGCCTTGGCCAGCCGGGCGGTCGGACCGAAGGCGAGCGTGGCGTTGAGCAGTGGCGCCAGCGGTGCGGCCAGTCGTGCCCACCGCGGCAGCCGGCCCAGCGTGTAGTGCGAACGCGGCCGGCGCCTGCCCGCGAAAGCCTGGTGCAGCGCCTCCGACTTGTACGTCGCCATGTCGACGCCGGTGGGGCAGTCGCGGGCGCAGCCCTTGCAGGACAGGCAGAGGTCCAGTGCCTCGGCGACCGCGGGATCATCGAGGCCGTCGACCAGCGACCCGTCCAGCGCCTCCTGGAGGACCCGGGCCCGGCCGCGCGTGGAGTCCTTCTCGTTGCGGGTGGCGATGTAGGACGGGCACATCACGCCGCCGGCGCCGGTGTTGTCGGCCAGGCACTTGCCGACCCCGGTGCAGCGATGCACGGCCGCGCCGAGCGAGCCCCCGTCGTGGACCAGCCGCAGCGCGGTGCGGACCGGGGCGACCGGCCGCGCGGGACGCAGGTCGGCGTCCAGCGGTGCCGGGTCGACCAGCACCCCCGGGTTCAGCAGCCCGTCGGGGTCGCAGATCGCCTTCACCGCGCCGAACAGCCGCAGGGAGTCCGCGTCGTACATCAGCGGCAGCAGCTCCGAGCGGGCCCGGCCGTCGCCGTGCTCGCCGGACAGCGAACCGCCGTGGGTGCGCAGCGTCAGCGCCGCCTCGGTGAGGAACGCCCGGAACGCCGCGCCCCCGTCGTCGAAGCCGAAGTCGATCCGCACGTGTACGCAGCCGTCGCCGAAGTGACCGTAGGGCACGCCGTCGAGACCGTGCTCGCGCAGCAGTCCGTCGAAGTCACGCAGCCAGGCACCCAGCCGGGCCGGTGGCACCGCGGCGTCCTCCCAGCCGGAGTACGCCGGCGTGCTCAGGCTGCGGGCGGCCAGTCCGGCGCCGTCCTCGCGGATCCGCCAGAGCGCGGCGGCCTCGGCCAGGTCGGTGACCACCCTGCTGTCCACGGCACCCGCGACCGCGACCAGGCCGCGGGCGAGCGCGGCCGCGTCCTCGGCCGTGTCGGCGCTCACCTCGACGAACAGCCAGCCCTCACCGCGCGGCAGCGGGGGCACGCCGCGGCCTGTCGCCCGGACCACGTCCACGATGCGGGAGTCGAGACCCTCGCAGGCCACGAGGCCCTGCGGCTGGGCCAGCAGGGCCGGCACCGCATCCGCGGCCTCGGGCATCGAGGGGTAGCCGAGCACCACGAGGGCGGTCGCCGTCGGCTCCGGCACCAGCTCCACGGTCGCGTCGAGCACCAGCCCGAGGGTCCCCTCCGAGCCGACCAGGAACCGGTCGATCCGGCGACCGCGCTCGGGCAGCAGGTGCTCGAGGGAGTAGCCGCTCACCTGCCGGCCGAACGTCCCGAACGCCGTGCGCAGGTGGTCGAGGTGCCCGTCGGCCAGCGCGTTCAGCGCGGCGACCGGCCCGACCGGGCGGCCCTGCACCCGGGTCGAGATCGACGAGCCGTCGCCGAGCAGCACCCGCATCCCGGCGACGTTGTCGGCGGTCCGGCCGTAGCCGAGCGCCCGCGAGCCGCAGGCGTTGTTGCCGATCATCCCGCCGATCGTGCAGCGGGTGTGCGTGGACGGGTCCGGGCCGAAGCGCAACCCGTGCGGTGCGACCGCGCGTTGCAGGGCCGCGTGCACGACGCCGGGCTGCACCGTGGCGGTGCGGGCCTCCGGGTCGACCGCGAGCACCCGGTTGAGGTGCTTGGAGGTGTCCACCACGATGCCGGGGCCGACCGCGTTGCCGGCGATCGAGGTGCCGGCGCCGCGCATCGTCACGGGCACCCCGGTCGCGCGGGCGACCGCGAGCACGGCGGCGATCTCGTCGGGGTGGCGGGGACGGACCACCGCCCGCGGGACCACACGGTAGAGCGAGGCGTCCGAGGAGTACGTCGCCCGGTCGAGCGTCGACGCGGACGCGTCGGCGACCCCCTCCCGCCGCAGCGCGGCGACCAGGTCCGCTGCCGCGCTCACCACAGCTCCATCGAGCCCCGGAACACCGCGGCCAGGTCGTCACCGGTGACCTCGCGCGGCGCGGTGGCCAGCAGTCGTTGCTGCTGGAGCGCGCCGGTGACCAGGTCGTCCACGTCGGCGTCGCCGTAGCCGACCTCGGCCAGGCCGTTGGGGATGCCGATGTCGCGCATCAGCGCGGCGAGCACGGACGGGAGCGTGTCCGGGTCGTTGCCGGACGCGGACGGGTCGAGCAGCCGGGCGGCCCTGAGGTGCCGCTCCGGCGCTGCCTCGAAGGTGAACCGGAAAGCCTCCGGTGCCGTGAGCGAGACCGCCATGCCGTGCGGCACGATCGGGTCGTCCTGCGGGTAGCCCTCCGGCCGATAGTCACGCACCCGGCCGGCGATGGGATAGGCGTTCGCGTGGGGGACGTGCACGCCGGCGTTGCCGAAGCCCATCCCCGCGAAGGTGGCCGCGAGCGCCATCTGCTCCCGGGCCGCGGCGTCCCCGCCGTCGCGGACCGCCGCGCGGAACGAGCCGGCGAGCAGCGACAGCGCCTTCTCGGACCACATGTCGGCGATCGGGTTCGCTCCGCAGTAGGGCACCCGCTCGGACGCCTGCTTGGCCGGGAAACTGGCGTACCAGCGCGCGGTGTAGGACTCCAGCGCGTGGCAGAGGATGTCCATCCCGGAGGCGGCGGTGACCATCGCCGGCTGGCTCATCGTCAGCTCCGGGTCCACCACGGCCAGCGTCGGGCGCAGCCGCGGGTGGCTGATGCCGGTCTTCACGTGCTGCTCGAGCACGTCGAGGACGCAGATGGTGGTGCTCTCGCTGCCGGTGCCGGTGGTGGTCGGCACCGCGACCAGCGGACGCAGCGCCCGCTCGGGAGCCCGTCCCCCGCCCACCGGGGCGTTGACGTAGTCCATCAGCTCACCCTCGTTGGTGCCGAGCAGGTTGACGGCCTTGGCGGTGTCGATGGCGGACCCGCCGCCGACCGCGACGTAGGCGTCGAACGGGCCCTCCGCGCGGCCGAACGCGACCGCCTCCTCCAGCGACGCGTCGGTGGGCTCGACCCGGGCCCGGTCGAAGACCACCACCTCGATCCCGGCCGCGCGCACCTGGTCGGCGATCCGTGCCGGATGACCGGTCGCCGCCACGCCGGGGTCGGTGACCAGGAGCACCCGGCGGGCGTCGTACTGCCCGAGATCGTGGCCGATCTCGCCCGAGCTGCCCGGCCCGAACTTCAGGGCCGGCGCGCCGTAGGTGAAGACCGTCTCGTCCATGGCACCCAACGTAGCCGGGGCTCAGAGGGTGAGTGCGTGGCGGACCACGTCGAGGACGTCGAGCTCGCCGCTGTCCACGTCGGCGACCGGCACCCAGGCCACGGCGTCGGTGGTGCCGCCGACCTCCACCACGCGGGGCTCGGCGTCGGCCGGCACCGTGGCCGCGAAGACCAGGTGCACGCCGTGATAGTCCTCGTGACGCCCCGACGGTGCGGTGCCGGAGAGGTGCACGTCGTGGATGCCGAGCAGCTGCCCGATGTCGGCCTCGAGGCCGCACTCCTCGTGCACCTCCCGGGCCAGCGCGGCGACCGGCGGCTCGCCGTGGCCGATTCCGCCGCCGGGCAGGGTCCAGGCCCCCGGGCGGTGACCGCGGTCCGAGATCCGGGTGAGCAGGACACGTCCGTCGCGACGGGCCAGGGCATAGACCGCCAGCCGCTGCATCTGGAACGGCTCGTGCCCGCGCAGCGCCTGGTGCACCAGGTCGGTGACCGGCACCCTCCCGGACCGCACGTCGGCCAGCGGGTGCCACGCCGCGGCGATCGTGGAGCCGTTCACCTCCACGACCCGGGGCGCGGGCGCGTCGACCGGCACCCACCCCTCGAAGACGATCCGGAGCGCGTGGTAGTCCGCCCCGCCGTCGCCGTGATGGGCCCGGGGGTTGTGCATCGAGTAGACCCGTGACTGTCGGGACACGGCCGCGTGCAGTCCGGTCTCCTCGTAGATCTCCCGCACCACCGCGCGGGCGGGGTCCTCACCGTGGTCCAGCCCGCCTCCGGGCAGCGCCCAGAGCTCGCCGCCGGCGATCCGGGGGGCGAGCCGCGAGAGCAGGATCTGATCGTCGCGCAGCACCACGGCGTACGCCGCGACGCGTTGTCGCTGCGGAAACCGACCCATGGGCGCGAGCCTAGGCCCTGGCACCACGAATCCCGTCGCCCGCCGACGCGAACCGCGATCCGGTGGGTCGCCGGCAGGCGTTCGCTAGCGTGACGGCATGGCGCGCGACCCCTGGCTGGACAACGTGAAGATGGTGCTGGTGACCGTGGTCGTCGTCGGCCACTCGTTGACCATGGTGCCCGGTGAGGGCCGCAACGCCCAGATCTACGACTTCATCTACTACTGGCACATTCCCGCGTTCGTCCTGGTCACCGGCTACCTCTCCCGCGGCTTCACCTGGTCCCGCCGGCATCTCTGGGCGCTGTTCTGCACGATCGTGGTGCCCTACTTCCTCTTCGAGTTCGCGCTGCTCTTCTACCGCGAGCACCGCGGCGGTGAGGTCATCGGCGCCCCGATGTGGCTCAACCCGCACTGGCCGATGTGGTACCTCGCCGGGGTCTTCCTGTGGCGGATGGTGACGCCGCTGCTCAAGCGGCACTGGGCCGCGGTGCCGGTCACCATCGCGATCAGCCTGTGGTTCCCCATGCTCGGCGGCACCTGGACGACGTACCTCGACCTCAACCGCGTGGTGGGCTTCCTGCCGTTCTTCGCCCTCGGCCTGCACCTGACCCCGGCCCACCTCACGAAGCTCAAGTCCCGCACCGCCGCCCTCGTCGGCGCCGCGGTGCTGGTGGGCATCTACGTGCTGGCCGGGCACACCGACGACTGGATCGCCACCAAGTGGCTCTGGTTCGCCTTCTCCTACGACTACTTCGGTGCCTCCGACTCGGAGGGGGTCTGGAACCGGCTGCGGCTGATCGGCATCGCCACGGCCGGGTCGCTGGCGGTGCTGGCGGTGATCCCGCGCCGCCGCACCTGGTTCACCGACCTGGGCGCGGGCAGCCTGGTGGTCTACCTCTTCCACGGCTTCTTCATCAAGGAGGCGCAGTACCAGGGATACGCCGACTGGGCCGCCGCGCAGGGCACCTGGACGATCTGGCCGACGATCGCGGGAGCGGTGCTGCTCGCCGTGGTGCTCGCCTGGCCGCCGGTCTCGACGCGGCTCACCTGGGTGGTCGACCCGATCGGCTCGGTCAGCCGGCTCCGAGGACGCCGGTCCCGGGCCGGGGCGGGGCGCTAGGGCCCCACGTCGGCCACACCGCGCTGCGCGGCACCACGTCGAGGGGGGTGGCCTCGTGGCGGTCGGGGGCGTGCCCACCGAGGTGGTGGGGGTACCACGGCGCCTGCTCGCCGGGGGCCGGCCGGTGCTCGGGCAGCCGCTGCACGCCCTCGAGCAGCGTGGTCAGATGCCGTCCCAGGGCCTGGGTCCACTCGGTCAGGTCGTCCCCCGGGGCGGCGTACCGCGGCTCACCGAAACGGACGTCCACCACCCGGCCGCGCCGCAGGCTCGGCCTCGGCTCCCTGCCGTCGACCGGCCGGCCCACGCTCCAGATGCGCTGCCCACCCCAGACGACGACCGGGAGCACCGGGACCCCGGTCTCACGGGCCAGCGAGGCCACGCCAGGCATCAGGGCCCGGATCGTGTAGGAGTAGGAGATCCCGGCCTCCGGGAACGCCCCCACCGCCTGCCCGTCGCGCAGCAGGCTCCGCGCCCGCAGGTACGCCGCCGCGGGCGCCTGCCGGTCCACCGGGATGTGCTGCATCCGGTCCATCGCCCAGGACACCGGGCGGTTGTGCCAGACGTCGTGGCGGCACATGAACCGCACGAAGCGGTCGCGCTCCACCGCGGCCCGCTCGACCAGCACGAAGTCGGGGTAGGACACGTGGTTGACGGCCAGCAGCACCGGCCCGGTGCTCGGCAGGTGCTGCGCACCCTCGACGCGGACGCGCACGTCGAGTGCGCGGAGGGCGCCACGACCGAGGGCGTTGACCGCTCGATACACCCGGTCGCTCATGATCTGCCCAGCCTAGGCGGTGGGGGCCCCTGGTTTCCCCGGTTGGCCGGGGAAACCAGTGGTTGACGGGCGTTGCAACCCCCGACAACCACAGGGACGGGCCGACAACCTCGGGCCTCCAGCGCCCGAAGTACGACGAAGGGCCCCGGCCGGATCGGCAGGGGCCCTTCGCGCACAGCTGGTTGAGATCAGTTCTGGTACGACCCGAAGTCGAAGTCGTCCAGAGCCACGGCCTGGCCTCCGGCGTTGCCGAAGTCGTAGTCGTAGTTGTCGTACCCGGTCACGGAGTACGCCGCGGCGCGGGCCTCCTCGGTGGGCTCCACCCGGATGTTGCGGTACCGCTCGAGACCGGTGCCCGCCGGGATCAGCTTGCCGATGATGACGTTCTCCTTCAGACCACGCAGCGAGTCGCTGCGGCCGTGGATGGCCGCGTCGGTGAGCACCCGGGTGGTCTCCTGGAAGGAGGCCGCCGAGAGCCACGACTCGGTCGCCAGCGAGGCCTTGGTGATGCCCATCAGCTCGGGACGACCCGAGGCCGGCTTGCCGCCCTCGGAGAGCACCCGACGGTTCTCCTCCTCGAAGCGGACCCGGTCCACCAGGTCGGAGGGGAGCAGGTTGGTGTCACCGGACTCGATGACCGTCACGCGGCGGAGCATCTGCCGCACGATGATCTCGATGTGCTTGTCGTGGATCGACACACCCTGGCTGCGGTAGACGTTCTGGACCTCGTCGACCAGGTGCTGCTGGGCCTTGCGGACACCCAGGATGCGCAGCACCTCCTTGGGGTCCTCGGTGCCCTGCGTGAACTTGTCGCCCACCTCGACGTGGTCACCGTCGGCGACCACCAGACGCGAGCGGCGGCTGACGGGGTACTCCTTGATCTCGGAGCCGTCGTCCGGGGTGACCAGGATCTTGCGGGCCTTGTCACCCTCCTCGATCTCGACCCGGCCGGCGACCTCGGAGATCGGCGCCAGACCCTTGGGCTGGCGGGCCTCGAAGAGCTCCACGACGCGGGGCAGACCCTGCGTGATGTCGTCCGCCGACGCCACGCCACCGGTGTGGAAGGTGCGCATCGTCAGCTGGGTGCCGGGCTCACCGATGGACTGGGCGGCGATGATGCCGACCGCCTCACCGATGTCGACCAGCTTGCCGGTGGCCAGCGAACGGCCGTAGCACTTGGCGCAGGTGCCGGTCTTGGCGTCACAGGTCAGCACGGAGCGGACCTTGACCTCCACGATGCCGGCCGCGACCAGCTCCGCGATCTTGAGGTCACCGAGGTCCTCACCGGCGCCGGCGAGGGTCTCGCCGGTCTCCGGGTGCGTGACCTCGACGGCCGCCGAACGGGCGTACGCCGCGGTCTCGGCGTTGTCGTGCTTGACCACGGTGCCGTCCTCGCGACGCTCGCCGATCGTCTTCGGCAGGCCCCGCTCGGTGCCGCAGTCGTCCTCACGGATGATGACGTCCTGCGAGACGTCGACCAGGCGCCGGGTCAGGTAGCCCGAGTCCGCGGTGCGCAGCGCGGTGTCGGCGAGTCCCTTGCGGGCACCGTGCGTGGAGATGAAGTACTCCAGCACGGACAGGCCCTCGCGGAAGTTCGCCTTGATCGGCCGCGGGATGATGTCGCCCTTCGGGTTCGCCACCAGCCCACGCATGGCCGCCACCTGGCGGATCTGCATCATGTTTCCGGACGCGCCCGAGTCGACCATCATGAAGATCGGGTTGGACCGGTCGAAGTTGGCCTCCATGGCCTTGGCGACCTCGTTGGAGGCCTGGGTCCAGATCTCGATGAGCTCCTGGCGACGCTCGTCGTCGGTGATCAGACCCTTCTCGTACTGGCCCTGGATGCGTGCGGCCTGCTTCTCGTAGACCGCCAGCAGCTCGGTCTTGTTGTCCGGGGTCGTCACGTCGTCGATCGACACGGTCACCCCGGAGCGGGTCGCCCAGTGGAAGCCGGTGTCCTTCAGGGCGTCCAGCGACGCCGCGACCTCGACCTTGGTGTAGCGCTCGGCGAGGTTGTTGACGATCGTGCCGAGCTGGCGCTTGCCCACCTCGAAGTTGACGTACGGGTAGTTCGCCGGCAGCGCCTCGTTGAAGATGGCGCGGCCGAGCGTCGTCTCGAAGCGGACGGCGTCGCCCTCGGCGTACCCCTCGGGCAGCGCGCCCTCGGAGGGCACCGTGCCGGAGATGCGCAGCGTGACCTTGCTCTGCAGCGAGATCTCGCCCCGGTCGAAGGCCATGATCGCCTCGGCCACCGAGGCGAACGCCCGGCCCTCGCCGAGCTCGTCCTCACGGTCGGTGGTCAGGAAGAACAGACCGATGACCATGTCCTGGGTCGGCATCGTCACCGGGCGACCGTCGGAGGGCTTGAGGATGTTGTTGGTCGACAGCATCAGGATCCGCGCCTCGGCCTGGGCCTCGGCGGACAGCGGCAGGTGCACCGCCATCTGGTCACCGTCGAAGTCGGCGTTGAACGCCGAGCAGACGAGCGGGTGGATCTGGATGGCCTTGCCCTCGATCAGCTGCGGCTCGAAGGCCTGGATGCCGAGGCGGTGCAGCGTGGGTGCCCGGTTGAGCAGCACCGGGTGCTCGGTGATGACCTCTTCGAGGACGTCCCACACGACCGGGCGGGCGCGCTCGACCATCCGCTTGGCGGACTTGATGTTCTGCGCGTGCGACAGGTCGACGAGGCGCTTCATCACGAACGGCTTGAAGAGCTCGAGCGCCATCTGCTTGGGCAGACCGCACTGGTGCAGCTTGAGCTGCGGACCCGACACGATGACCGAACGGCCCGAGTAGTCCACGCGCTTGCCGAGCAGGTTCTGGCGGAAGCGACCCTGCTTGCCCTTGAGCATGTCGGAGAGCGACTTCAGCGGCCGGTTGCCCGGGCCCGTGACCGGACGGCCACGACGGCCGTTGTCGAACAGCGAGTCGACGGCCTCCTGGAGCATCCGCTTCTCGTTGTTGACGATGATCTCCGGAGCACCGAGGTCGAGCAGCCGCTTGAGGCGGTTGTTCCGGTTGATCACCCGGCGGTAGAGGTCGTTCAGGTCGGAGGTCGCGAACCGGCCACCGTCGAGCTGCACCATCGGGCGCAGGTCCGGCGGGATCACCGGGACGGCGTCGAGGACCATGCCCAGCGGGCTGTTGTTGGTCTTGCGGAAGGCGTCGACGACCTTGAGGCGCTTGAGGGCACGGACCTTGCGCTGGCCCTTGCCGGTGGCGATGGTCTCGCGAAGCGACTCGACCTCGGCGGTGATGTCGAACGTCTCGAGGCGCTTCTGGATCGCGGTGGCGCCCATGTGGCCCTCGAAGTACTTGCCGAACCAGTTCTTCATCTCGCGGTAGAGCAGCTCATCGCCCATGAGGTCCTGGACCTTGAGGCTCTTGAAGGTCGACCAGACCTCCTCGAGGCGGTCGAGCTCGCGCTGCGCGCGGTCACGCAGCTGCTTCATCTCCCGCTCGGCGCCGTCCTTGACCTTGCGCTTCTGGTCGGACTTGGCGCCCTCGGACTCCAGGGTCGCCAGGTCCTCCTCGAGCTTCTTGACGCGGTCCTCGAGGGAGGTGTCGCGGCGGCCCTCGAGGCGCTTGCGCTCCAGGTCGACCTTGCCCTCGAGCGAGGACAGGTCGCGGTGGCGGGCGTCGTCGTCGACGGCGGTGATCATGTACGCCGCGAAGTAGATGACCTTCTCGAGGTCCTTGGGCGCGAGGTCGAGCAGGTAGCCCAGACGCGACGGGACACCCTTGAAGTACCAGATGTGGGTGACCGGGGCGGCGAGCTCGATGTGGCCCATCCGCTCGCGGCGGACCTTGGACCGGGTCACCTCGACGCCGCAGCGCTCGCAGATGATGCCCTTGAAGCGCACGCGCTTGTACTTGCCGCAGTAGCACTCCCAGTCCCGGGTGGGACCGAAGATCTTCTCGCAGAAGAGGCCGTCACGCTCGGGCTTGAGCGTGCGGTAGTTGATGGTCTCCGGCTTCTTGACCTCACCGTGGCTCCACGTGCGGATGTCGTCCGCGGTGGCCAGGCCGATCTGAAGCTGGTCGAAGAAGTTCACGTCGAGCACGTTGGCTTCAATTCCTTCGGTTTGTGTTGCGCTGTGTTCAAGACTTTGACTGACCCCCGGCCCTCAGGCCGTAACCACGGACCGGGTCCCCGCGGAGCTCTTCGAATGGGGCGATGAAGAGCTCCGTGGGGTGGTCAGACTTCTTCGACCGAGCTGGGCTCGCGGCGGGAGAGGTCGATGCCGAGCTCCTCGGCGGCGCGGAAGACGTCTTCCTCCGCGTCGCGCATCTCGATGGCGGAGCCGTCCTGCGACAGCACCTCCACGTTGAGGCAGAGCGACTGCATCTCCTTGATGAGCACCTTGAACGACTCCGGGATGCCGGAGTCGGGGATGTTCTCACCCTTGACGATGGCCTCGTAGACCTTCACGCGGCCCGGCACGTCGTCCGACTTGATCGTCAGCAGCTCCTGCAGGGCGTAGGCGGCGCCGTACGCCTCCATCGCCCAGACCTCCATCTCGCCGAACCGCTGGCCACCGAACTGGGCCTTACCGCCCAGGGGCTGCTGCGTGATCATCGAGTAGGGGCCGGTCGAGCGTGCGTGGATCTTGTCGTCGACGAGGTGGTGGAGCTTCAGGATGTACATGTAGCCCACCGAGACCGGGGCCGGGAAAGGCTCCCCGGAGCGACCGTCGAACAGGTCCGCCTTGCCCTTGTCACCGATCATGCGTACGCCGTCACGGTTGGGGTGCGTCGAACCCAGCAGGCCGGTGATCTCGTCCTCACGAGCACCGTCGAAGACCGGGGTCGCCACCTTGGTGTCGGCGTCGGCCTTGTCGGCGTGGATCGACATCAGCCGCTGCTTCCAGTCGGCGTCCTTCTTGTCCTCGTGGAGGTTGATGTCCCAGCCCTGCTTGGCCAGCCAGCCCAGGTGCAGCTCGAGGATCTGGCCGATGTTCATGCGTCGCGGCACACCCAGCGGGTTGAGCACGACGTCGACCGGGGTGCCGTCCTCCATGAACGGCATGTCCTCGATCGGCAGGATCTTCGCGATGACGCCCTTGTTGCCGTGGCGACCGGCGAGCTTGTCGCCGACGGAGATCTTGCGCTTCTGGGCGACGTACACGCGCACCAGCTGGTTGACGCCCGGGGGCAGCTCGTCGCCGTCCTCGCGGTCGAACACCCGGACGCCGATGACCGTGCCGGACTCACCGTGCGGCACCTTCATCGAGGTGTCGCGGACCTCGCGCGCCTTCTCACCGAAGATCGCGCGGAGCAGCCGCTCCTCCGGGGTGAGCTCGGTCTCGCCCTTGGGCGTGACCTTGCCGACCAGGATGTCACCGGTGGTGACCTCGGCGCCGATGCGGATGATGCCGCGCTCGTCGAGGTCGGCCAGCATCTCCTCGGAGACGTTGGGGATGTCCCGCGTGATCTCCTCGGGCCCGAGCTTGGTGTCGCGGGCGTCGACCTCGTGCTCCTCGATGTGGATCGAGGTGAGGACGTCCTCCTGCACCAGGCGCTGGCTCAGGATGATGGCGTCCTCGTAGTTGTGGCCCTGCCACGGCATGAACGCAACGAGGAGGTTGGTGCCCAGTGCCATCTCGGCGTCGTCGGTGCACGGACCGTCGGCGATCGGCGAGCCGGCCTCGACCCGGTCACCCTCGGCAACCAGCGGGCGCTGGTTGATGCAGGTGCCCTGGTTGGAGCGACGGAACTTCGCCATCCGGTAGGTGGTGTAGGAGGCGTCGTCGTTCATCACCTCGACGAGGTCGGCCGACACCTCCTTGACCACTCCGGCCTTGGTGGCCACGACCACGTCACCGGCGTCGACGGCGGCGCGGTACTCCATGCCGGTGCCGACCAGGGGCGAGTCGCTCTTGATCAGCGGCACGGCCTGGCGCTGCATGTTGGCACCCATGAGCGCGCGGTTGGCGTCGTCGTGCTCGAGGAAGGGGATCAGGGCGGTCGCGACCGACACCATCTGCCGCGGCGAGACGTCCATGTAGTCGACCTCGCCGGCCAGGATCTCGGAGACCTCACCGTGGCGCTGGCGGACCAGCACCCGCTCCTCGACGAACTTGTTGTTCTTGTCGAGCGGTGCGTTCGCCTGGGCGATGACGTACTTGTCCTCGTCGTCGGCGGTGAGGTAGTCGACGCGGTCGGTGACCGAGCCGAACTCGACCTTGCGGTACGGCGTCTCGACGAAGCCGAACGGGTTGATCCGGCCGTAGGACGCGAGCGAGCCGATCAGGCCGATGTTCGGGCCTTCCGGCGTCTCGATCGGGCACATGCGGCCGTAGTGCGACGGGTGGACGTCGCGGACCTCCATGCCGGCGCGGTCGCGGGACAGACCACCGGGACCGAGCGCCGACAGGCGACGCTTGTGCGTCAGGCCGGCGATCGGGTTGGTCTGGTCCATGAACTGCGAGAGCTGCGAGGTGCCGAAGAACTCCTTCAGCGCCGCGACCACGGGGCGGATGTTGATCAGGGACTGGGGCGTGATCGCCTCGACGTCCTGGGTCGTCATCCGCTCGCGCACGACCCGCTCCATGCGGGCCAGGCCGGTGCGGAGCTGGTTCTGGATCAGCTCACCCACCGTGCGCATGCGCCGGTTGCCGAAGTGGTCGATGTCGTCCGGGCGGACCTCCATCTCCTTGCCGTCGGCGTCGATGACCACGGAGCCGCTGGCGTCCACGAGCTTCTCGTCGCCGTTGTGCAGGCGGACGATGTAGCGGATCGCGGCGACGATGTCGGCGATGGTCAGCGTCTGGTGGTCGAAGGCCTCGTGCAGCCCGAGCTTCTTGTTGATCTTGTAGCGGCCGACCTTGGCGAGGTCGTAGCGCTTCGGGTTGAAGTAGTAGTTGTTCAGCAGCGTCTGCGCGGCCTCACGCGTCGGCGGCTCGCCCGGGCGCAGCTTGCGGTAGATGTCGAGCAGCGCGTCCTGCTCGGTCTCCGTGTTGTCCTTCTCCATGGTGAGCTGGATCGACTCGTACTGGCCCAGCTCGGCCATGGTGGCCTCGTAGTCGTACTCCTCGCCGGTGAGCTCGGCGACGGCCTGGAGGGCCTTGAGGAGGACCGTGACGTTCTGCTTGCGCTTGCGGTCGAGGCGGACGCCGACCATGTCGCGCTTGTCGATCTCGAACTCGAGCCAGGCACCGCGGGACGGGATCACCTTGGCGGTGAAGATGTCCTTGTCGGAGGTCTTGTCGGCGGCACGCTCGAAGTAGACACCCGGGGAGCGGACCAGCTGCGACACCACGACACGCTCGGTGCCGTTGATGATGAAGGTGCCCTTGTCGGTCATCAGCGGGAACTCGCCCATGAAGACCGTCTGGCCCTTGATCTCACCGGTGTCGTTGTTGGTGAACTCGGCCGACACGTAGAGCGGCGCGGAGTAGGTGAAGTCCTTCTCCTTGCACTCCTCGACGGTGTACTTCGGGTCGTAGAAGAGGGGGTTCTCGAACGAGAGCGACATCGTCTCGGAGAAGTCCTCGATCGGCGAGATCTCCTCGAAGATCTCGGTCAGACCCGACTTCGTGGAGACGTCCTCGCCGGCCTCGATCCGTCGCTGCACGACGGACTGCCACTTCTCGTTGCCGACCAGCCAGTCGAAGCTGTCGGTCTGGAGAGCCAGGAGTTGGGGAACCTCGAACGGTTCGGTGATCTTCGCGAAGGAGATGCGGTGGTTACCAGCGGTGCTGCGCGCGGCCAAGAGTGTGTCCTTCTACAGGTTCGCTCTGGAGATGGCGCCGACCGACCACTAACCCGGCCACCGGACAGGCAGGAAGCATATGAGAGCAGGCGCAAAGAGGAAGCCTAGCGCACAGCGCAGCGCAGCACAAACTCGCGGCTGGGACCTTCAGCCCGCACGGGCCAGTCGCTGGCGACGATCATGACCCCGCATCCGGCCGAGGTCAAGCACCCCGCCCGGCCAGCCGTCCAACCAGCCGCCCGACCAGCCGTCCAACCAGCCGCCCGACCAGCCGTCCGACCAGCCGTCCAGCCAGCCGTTCGGCACGGCGCGTGGGCAGCCGTCAGCCGGCGGCGCAGTCGGTGGCGCCGGAGTCCTCGTCGCTGCCCGACCCGGTGTCCGGGGACGGGTCGTCCGAGCCGTCGGAGGGGCTGGGGTCCTCGCTGCCGGCGCCCGCGCCGCCCCCGGCCAGGGCACTCGGGTCCCAGCCGTCGAGGTTCTGGACCAGCCACTGCCCGTCCACGTCCTCCATGGTGGCGGTGAACGAGATGGTGAGGTCGTTGGACTGCTTGACGTTGCCGGTGGTGGCGTCCACGACGACGAGTACGCCGACCCGGCGGCCGTCGTCGGAGACGCAGGCGACGCCGGCGTTGACGACCTCGCTCCGGGCGAAGGCCTTGGCCTTCTCGACGTTGGAGACCAGCGCCTTCTGCCACAGCTCGGCATAGTCGGTCTTGAGGTCGCCGGTGAGCACCTTGAGCGCCCGGTCGCGGCCGGCCTCGGCGTTCTTGTAGTCGTAGCTGAGCACCAACGGCACCGTGGTGCGTGCTGCGGAGGTGGCCTCGTCGACGGCGGTCTCGACCTTCTGGTCGTCGGCGCCGGCGAACTGGAGGTAGCCGGCCACCGACGCCACGGCCAGCAGGGCCACGGCCAGGGCGACCAGCAGCCAGCCCGGCACCGCCGGCAGCGAGCGCCCTGCCCTCGGCTCGGTCCCGCCCGCTGCGTCGTCGGCCCGGACGTCGGTATCGCGGTCGGCCCCGACATCACCGTCGTCGGGCTCGGCATCCTCGTCGAGGGCGGGGCCCGCCCCGGCAGCGCCGGTCGGTGCGTCGTCCGCGTCGGTGGCGGCCGGGGCGACCCCGATCTCCGCGTCGTACGCCGCCCGGCGCTCGGGGTCGAGCAGCACCTCGGCCGCCTCGTTGCAGACCCGGAACTTGCGGTCACCCGGGCTGAGGTCGGAGATCGAGTCCTTCCACGCGGCGCGGATCTGGGCCGGGGTGGCGGTCTCGTCGACGCCGAGGACGTCGTACCAGCTGGCGCTCACCTCTTGAACCTCGAGTCCACGTCGTTGCACTTCGCGACCACCCACGAACCGTCGATCTTCTGGAGGTCCACGAGCATCTGGTAGGGCCGCTGCTCGGTGCCCTGGGTGGCCACCGAGCTCTCCCGGATGCCGCTGATGATCACGGTGGCGGAGTCCTCGTCGATCGACTCGACGCCGGCCCGCTCGACGGAGGTGGAGGTCGACACCTTGGCCTGCGCGACCAGCTGGCTGGTCGCGGCGATCTGCTGCTCGAGGTCGAGGCCGTAGCAGGTGAAGCCGGTGGCGACGAGCGGCTCGAGCCGGTCGCGGTAGCCCGTGAGCACCTTGCCGTCGTCGAGGTCCGACTTGGCGAAGGTGCCGTAGGCGCCCATCCACTCCTTGGCGCGCAGCACCACGGTCTCGCGGTCACCCTGACGCGATGCGGCGGCACCGTCCGCCCGGTCGAGCAGCAGCACGGCCAGCCACACCAGCGAGGCCACCAGCGCCAGGGTGAGCACCCCGGCCAGCACCAGGCGGAACCGTGGCGAGGCGGTGGGGGGTGCGGGGGCGGTGGTGTCGGGGTGACTCACTCCGTCGTCGTCGTGAACGGCTGGAGCAACAACCACTGCCACGCCTCCTGTCCCTGTGAGCCCGAGTCGGTCCGGGCAGCCACGCTACCGCCACCGCTCACCAGGGAGTCCTCCGAGGCCCACCGGAACTTCTTGGTGTCCGGGTCGTAGAAGCCGGCCACCGGCGACCGGTAGTCGGCGCCCGCGCGCGGAGCGTTCTGCGCGCCGCGCGGGTTGGACTGCGTCGGCGGCTCCGAGCAGCGGGTGTCCTCCTTCATCGGCCGGCGGCTGCCGTCGTTGGGCTCGCGACGGTCGGTGCCCTCGTAGCCGCGCCGGCACAGGTTGTGCTCGGTCTCGACCATGCCGAAGTGGGCGTTGTAGCGTCCCTTCGGCCCCGGCTCCTTGGAGACCACGGTGAAGCCGCCCTCGACGACGTACGGGTAGAGCACCAGGATCTGCTCGATGCCGTCGAGGTTCTTGACCACGACCTCGCCGGTGGTGACCAGGTTGTTGATCAGGGAGCCGAGGTCGACCTCGTTGTCCTCGATGAAGGTCCGGAGCTCGTTGACGGCCACCGAACCGTTGTCGATCACGTTGCGCAGGTCGGGGTCGGCGCCCGCGAGCGAGGTGCTGAACAGCGCCAGGTCGTTGGTGAAGCTGCGGATCGACGACGCGCTGTCGAGCTGGGTGTTCAGGACGGTGTTGCTGTCCTTGATCAGCCTCGTGGTCGTGTCGAAGTTGGCGTTGGCCGTCTCGATGAAGGAGTTCGAGGTGTCGATGATCTGGCCGAGGTCGTCACCGGTCCCGTCGAAGGCGAGGCCCATCTCGGTCACGACCGTCTGCAGGTCGGCCTTGTCGACCGAGGAGGTGGTGGTCGAGATGTCCTCGAGCAGCTGGGCCGTCGGGATCGGGGTGCGGGTGTCCTCGAGCGCGATCTCCGAGTCACCTTCGAGGTAGGGGCCCTCGTCGGTCTTCGGCTGGAGCTCGACGTACTGCTCGCCGACCGCGGAGCGGTTGCCCACCACGGCCAGCGCGTCCTTCGGGATCTCGTCCCACTTGTTGTCGATGCCGAGGTAGACGTCGACGCCCTCCTCGGTGACCTCGAGCTTCTCGACCTCGCCGATCGTGACACCGCGGTAGGACACCTCGGCGCCGGCGAAGATGCCGCCGGAGTCGGAGTAGTGCGCGACCACCGTGTAGGCGTCGTCGAAGAAGACCCGGTCGAGCCGCGCATAGCGGGCACCGACGTAGCTGACCCCGACCAGGGTGATGATGACGAAGACGACCAGCTGCATCTTGGTACGACGGGTGATCATCGGGCCACCCCCGGCAGCAGGAGTCCTACGAGGATCGGGTTGTAGCTGCCCATCAGCCTGTCGAGCGTCATGGTCTCCTGGTCGGCTCCCGGCCCGGTGCGGCCGAGCGGGTTGGGGACCGGCAGTGGCACGGGTACGCCGCCACCTCCGTCACCGGGGGCGGCGAGGATCGCGCGGCACACCGCGGTGTTCTCGTAGCGCGGCCTCCGGCATTCACGCCGGAGCCGCGTCGGGTCGGTCAGGAAACGACGGCACGCGTCGCTGGCGAGGTCGCCGCTGCGGATACAGCGCTCCGCGGCGTTGAGGATCTCGGTCGGATCCACCGGCGGCAGGTCGGTGGGCAGGCCGGTCGGCAGGCCGGTCGGCACGGGCAGCTTGGGGCCGCCCACGTCGATGTCGAGCTTGATGGAGAGGTTGGTGTAGTCACCCATGTGCAGGTTGCGGGCCACCTCGGGGTCACGGCCGACCACCTCGTCCACGAACGGGTAGGTCAGGAACACGTTGAACGACTTGGTGAAGTCGTCACCGGTCGCGGCGAGCTGGCTGAGCACGGGCTGCAGCTGGGTCAGCGCGTCGATCGTCGCGGTCTTGGAGGCCCGGATCACCTTGGTGCCGACGTTGCCGAGGCGACCCAGCGCCTTCAGCATCTTGACGAGGTCGGCACGCTGGCTGTCGAGCGACTCCAGGGCGCCCGGCAGGTCGTCCAGGGCCGACACGATGGCCGGCTTCTGCGCGTTCGCGGACTTGGCCAGCCGGTTCAGGGACTCGATCGCGTCGACGATGTCGGCCTTGTTCTCGTCGAGCTGGCCGGTGAAGTCCTCGAGCTGCGTGAGCACGGACTTGGCCTGGCTCTCGCGGCCGTCGAGGGCGTTGTTGAGCTCGCTCGCGATGGTCTTCAGCTGGGCGACGCCACCGCCGTTGAGCAGCAGGCTCAACGCGCCGAGGACCTCTTCGACCTCGGGGTTGCGGTTGGTGGCGGAGATCTTGATCTCGTCGCCGTCGGACAGCTTGTTGGGGCTGGGGTCGTCTTCCGGGGCCTTCAGCGAGACGAACTTCTCGCCCAGGAGGCTGGTCTGGCGGATCTCGGCCTCGGCGTTGTCGGGCAGGTCGACGTCCTTGCGCAGCAGCAGGGTCACGTCCGCGGTGTAGCCGTCGAGCTCCACGTGGGTGACCTTGCCGACGGTCACGTCGGCCACCTTCACCGTCGACTGGGGCACCAGGTCGAGGACGTCGGGGAACTGCACGTGCACCGTCATCGGGTTCTCTCCGACGTCGGCACCACCCGGGAGCGGCATCTCGGTGACGGAGAAGTCGCAGGCGCTCGCCAGCATCGCGACCACCACGACCAGGAGGACCTTGAACCGCTTCATCGGGCCACCTCCATCAGCTGGGCGAACGTCGGGTCGACCGAGCTGCCCGAGCCGAAGGCCCCGGCCCGGGGATAGATCGTCTTGATCACGTCGCAGGAGTCGCCCGACGGATCGTTCTGGCCGACCACCGTGCAGAGGAACACGGCCGGGTCGGCCGCGATCTCGTCGGTCAGGTTGCCGAGGTTGGCCGCCGTGTCGAGCGTGCCGGCCTGCGGGTTGTAGGTGAGGGCCAGGTTGTTCAGCGCCAGCGGAGCGACGTTGAGGATCTCGCCGAGCTCGCCACGGCGCTTGACCAGTGTCTTGGACACCCTGTTGAGACCCTTGATGTTCTTGCTGAGCAACGTCTTGTTGTCCTTGACGAACGTCTGCACCTCGCCGAGAGCGGTGCCGAGGTTCTTCAGCGACAGGGCGAGCTCCTGGCGCTCGTCGGCGAGCAGGTCGGAGACACCGGAGAGGGACTTGTTGAACTTGCGGACGGTCTTGTCGTTGCGGGCCAGAGCTCCGACGAACCGCTCGAGCTCGGCGGCGCTGCCGAACAGCTCCTCCTTGTTGTTCTCCAGCGTGCCGGTGAACTTGCCGAGGTCACGGATGGTCTTGTTGAAGTTCGCGCCCTGGCCGTCGAAGTTCTTCGCCGTGGTGGTGAGCAGGTCGCTGAGCGCGCCCTCGCTGTTGGCCCCGTTGGGACCGAGCGCCACGGTGAGGTCGTCGATCGACTCGTAGACCTGGTCGAGCTCCAGCGGGGTGGACGTCCTGTCGGTGTCCAGCACCGCGCCGTCCTCGAGCCGCTCGCCACCGTCGTAGGCCGGGGTGAGCTGCACGAAGCGGTCACCCACGACGGACGGGGCGATGATCACGGCCTGCGCGTCGGCGGGCACGTCCACCGTCGCGTCGTAGTACATCTTCACGGTGACGACGTCGCCGGCCGGCTCGACGGACTCGACGGCGCCGACGGGGACACCGAGGACCCGGACCTCCGAGCCCTCGTAGAGCGAGACGGTGCGCGGGAACGACGCGGTGATGTACTTGCGGTCGTCGCCACCGAGGAACAGGGTGACCGCCACCGCCGCGACGAGCGCGAGCAGCACCAGGGGCACGATCAGCTTCTTCACGGCGTCCATGTCAGCCCGCCTGCTTGATCGGGGGCATGTTGGTGATGTAGGTGTCGAACCACGGCCCGTTGCCGAGCGTGTTGGCGAACACGCGGTAGAACGGCGCCATCAGCCGCAGCGTCGAGTCGAGGTTGTCCTGGTTCTTCAGCAGCACGCCCACCACCGTGTCGAGGTTGGTGAGCGCCGGCTTGAGGTCGGCGCGCGACTGCCGGATCAGCAGGGTCAGCTGCTCGGACATCGTCGAGGTGGAGACCAGCAGGTTGTGGATCGCCTGACGGCGTGCCACCAGCGCCTTGAACAGCACGTCGCCGTCCTTCATCAACGTGATGATGTCGTCGGAGCGGTCACCGAGCACGCCGGAGACCTTCTGCAGGTTGGTCAGCAGCGTGTTGATCTGCTGGTCGCGCGACGCGAGCGTCTCGGAGATCGCCGACACGCCCTGGAGCGTCTCCCGGAACTCGTCGGGGGTGTTGCGTCCCAGGTCGGCCAGCGTCGACAGCGACTCGGTGAGCTGCTTGGTGTCGATGCGCTCGGAGGTCTCCGCCAGGCCGGCGAAGGCCTGCACGACGTCGTACGGCGAGTCGGTGCGCTCGACGGGGATCGTCGAGCCCTCGGCGAGCTGGCTGCCGCCGGCGGGTTCCAGCGCGAGGTACATCGACCCGAGCAGCGTCTTGATGCGGATGGAGGCGCCGGAGTCCTTGCCGAAGTCGACTCCGTCCTCGATCTTGAAGGTGACCTTGACCTGGTCGCCGTCGAGCTCCACCGCATCGACCTTGCCGACGCGGACTCCGGCGACGCGGACCTCGTCGTTGGCCTTGAGCCCGCCGGCCTCGCTGAAGGCGGCGTAGTAGGTGTCCCCGCCGCCGATCAGCGGCAGGTCGTCGGCGCGGAAGGCGGACATGATGAGCGCCGCGATGGCGGCCAGGCTCATCGCCCCGATGATCACGGGGTTGCGTTCGCGGAAGGGAGTACTCACGGCAGCGAACACCTGTCCGAGTTGGTCTGGTAGTCGACGGGCAGTGACTGGCCGGCCACCTTCACCTCGCCGGTGAACTGGCAGAGGTAGAAGTTGAACCAGGAGCCGTAGATCGCGGTCCGGCCGACCTTCTCGAGCTTGATCGGCAGCACCTGGAGGGTCCGGTCGAGCTCGCCCTTGTTCTTCGCCAGGTTGCCGGCCACGCCACGCAGCCCCTTGATGTCGTTGACGAGCGGCTTGCGGATGCCCTTCACGAGATCGGCGGTCTCGACCGAGAGCGCCGAGATGGAGTCGAGCGACCCGAGCAGCGCGTCCTTGTCGTCGGCCAGCCCGCTGACGAGGTTCTTGAGGTTGACGACCAGCGCGGAGAACTGCTCGTCCCGGTCGCCGATCGTGGTGAGCGTCTCGTTGAGGTTGTCGATCAGCTCGCCGATCACCTGGTCACGGTCGGCGAGGGTCTGGGTCACCGAGGCGGTGTGGCCGAGCAGACCCTCCACGGTGCCCCCCTCGCCCTGGAAGACCTGGACGATCTCGTAGGAGAGCTGGTTGATGTCCTGCGGCGACAGCGCCTGGAACAGCGGCTTGAAGCCGTTGAAGAGCACGGTCAGGTCCAGGGCCGGGGAGGTCTTCTCGACCGGGATCGTGTCACCGGCGGCGAGTCCGGTGCCGTTGTCGCTGCCCTGCTGACTGAGCGAGATGTAGCGCTGGCCCACCAGGTTGCGGTAGCGGATCTGGGCGTGGGTCGAGGAGGTGACCTGGGCCTCGTCCTCGACGGAGAACGTCACCAGGGCGCGGGTGCGGTCGACGATCTCGATGCCCTTCACCGACCCGACCTTCACCCCGGCCACCCGGATGTCGTCGCCCTTGGTGACGCCGGTGGCGTCGACGAACTCCGCCTTGTACTCGGTCTTCTGCGAGAACGTGATGTTGCCGATGAGGATCACCAGCAGTCCGGTCGCCAGGGTCGTGACCACCAGGAACGTGACCAGCTTCGTCGCGTCGATCGCGGTCTTCTTGTCCAGGAGCTTCATCGCAGCGACATCTCCGTCCCACGGGCGACGGGGGCGAACAGCAGCACGCTCAGGTCCGAGACCTCCGAGGAGTCACGTCCCAGCGACGCCGCCAGGACGGAGCGGAGGAACTCGGCCTCCTCGGCGCTGCCGGCGTGGGCGGACGTCTCCGCCCACGGCAGGTCGGCGCGGTTCGTGCCCTTGCCGGTCGGCTCGTCGACGCCGTCGTCGGGGTTGTCGGGGGCCGGGGCGATGTTCTTCTGGTTGTACGGCGGGGACGGCAGCTTGCCGCAGTAGGGGCCGCGCTTGTCGCCGTAGCGGGGCTGGTCCTGCGCGCCGTAGGCGCGGGGCTGGTTCGGGAGCAGCTCGAGGTTGATGTGCAGGGTGAAACCGCGGAACGCCTCGGCCTGCAGCTTGCCGGCGTTCACGATGCCGCTGATGAGGCAGGGGAACTCCGGTGAGTACTTCGCGAACACCCGGAGCTGCCGGGCGGAGAGCTGGTTGACCCGGACGATGTTCTCGTCGTTCTCCGCGAGGAAGCCGCGGGTGGTGTTGGAGAAGCCGGTGACGTCGTCGAACAGCTTGTTGAGCCTCTCCTCACGACCCTTGAGCGTGTTGCCCGTCGTCACCTGGTTGCGCAGCGTGGTGGCGAGGTCGGGGAAGACGTCGGCGTAGAGGTCGGACGTCTTCGACAGCAGACGGAGGTCCTCGACGAGGGCCGGGATCTGGGGGTTCATCCGCTTCAGGTAGGAGTCGAGCGTCTCGAGGTTCTCGCCGATCTTGTCGCCGCGCCCCTCGAGTGCGGTGGCCAGGGCGTTGAGGGTCTTGTTGATCTCGGCCGGCTGGACCGCGCGCAGCAGCGGGTAGAGGTCGTTGAGCGTCTCCTCCACCTCGGTGGCGACCACGGTCTGGGTGATGGTGTCTCCTGCCCGGATGGGGTCGTCGGCCGGGCGGTCGGGGATCTGGAGGGCGACGTACTTCTCGCCGAAGAGCGTCTTGGGCTCGATCCGTGCGGTCACGTTGGCGGGGATGGTGTCGACCTGGCTGGGGTAGAGGCCGAGCTGGAGACGGGCGCCGTCACCGCCGGCCGTCATGTCGAGCACCTCGCCCACGATCACCCCACGGAGCTTGATGTCCGCGCGCTCGGGAAGCTGCAGGCCCGCGCTCGAGGTCTCCAGGGAGACCTCCTCGTAGTCGCTGAACTTCTTGGTGAAGATCGCGAACGTGAACCACACGCCGGTGGCGATCAGGGCGAGGAAGACCACCCCGATCAGCTTGGTGTTGCGCAGCAGGCTCATCTCCCCATCACCCCGCCAACCGAACGGTCGCGGTGGTGCCCCAGATGGCCATCGACAGGAACAGGTCGATCACGTTGATCACCACGATGGACGTGCGGACGGCCTTGCCCACCGCGACGCCCACACCGGCCGGGCCACCGCTGGCGGTGTAGCCGTGATAGCAGTGGATGAGGATCACCGCGACCGCGAAGACCAGCACCTTGCCGAAGGACCAGAGCACGTCGCCCGGCGGCAGGAACGCGTTGAAGTAGTGGTCGTAGGTGCCGGTGCTCTGGCCGAAGAACTGGGTCACGGTCAGCCGGGTGGCGTAGTACGAGGACAGCAGGCCCACGACGTACAGCGGCACGATCGCGATCAGCCCGCCGATGATCCGGGTGGTGACCAGGAACGGGAGCGAGGGGATCGCCATCACCTCGAGGGCGTCGATCTCCTCCGAGATCCGCATGGCCCCCAGCTGCGCGGTGAAGCCACAGCCGACCGTCGCGGCGAGCGCGATCCCGGCCACCAACGGCGCGATCTCGCGGGTGTTGAAGTATGCCGAGACGAACCCGGCGAACGCGGCGGTGCCGAGCTGGTTGAGCGCGGCGTAGCCCTGCAGGCCCACCTCGGTGCCGGTGAAGAAGCAGAGCGCCGTGATCACGCCGACGGTGCCCCCGATGACGGCCAGCGACCCGGAGCCGAGGGTGACCTCGGCGAGGATGCGCAGGATCTCCTTCTTGTAGCGGCGGATCGTGCGCGGGGTCCAGGCGAGCGCGCGCAGGTAGAACGCCAGCTCCTCGCCGAGGTGGTCGAGGGCGCGTCCGGGGCGGGCTGCCGCGTTGCGGAGCGTGTTGGCCATCGCGTCAACCCGTCTTTGGTGGAACGAGCTGGAAGTAGATGGCGCTCATGACGAAGTTGGCGACGAACAGGAGCAGGAACGAGATCACCACGGACTCGTTCACCGCGTCGCCCACACCCTTGGGGCCGCCCGCGGCGTTCATGCCCTTGTAGCAGGCCACGATCGCCGCGATCAGTCCGAAGACGAGGGCCTTGGCCATGCCTTGCCACAGGTCGGGCAGCTGTGCGAGCGCGGTGAAGCTCGCTAAGTAGGCCCCTGGTGTGCCGTCCTGCAGGATCACGTTGAAGACGTAGCCACCGACCACCCCGACGAACGACACCAGGCCGTTGAGGAACACCGCCACGAGCATGCAGGCCAGCACCCGCGGCACCACGAGCCGCTGGATCGGGTCGATGCCGAGGACCATCATCGCGTCGAGCTCTTCGCGGATCTTGCGTGCTCCGAGGTCGGCGGCGATGGCGGAGCCACCAGCGCCGGCGATGAGCAGGGACGTGGCGATGGGCCCGGCCTCGCGGACGACCGCGAGCACCGCGGCCGAGCCGGTGAACGACTGTGCGCCGAACTGCTTGATCAGGCCGCCCACCTGCAGCGCGATGACCGCGCCGAAGGGGATCGCGACCAGCGCTGTCGGGATGATCGTCACCGACGCGATGAACCAGGCCTGCTGGAGGAACTCGCGGGTCTGGAAGGGCCGCTTGAACAGGTTGCGACCGACATCGAGCGCGAACGCGAACAGCTTGCCCGCGGCCCCGATGGGAGCGAGCACCCTGGAGGAGGTGAGAGAGGACATCGGCGCGTCAGGCCCCCGGTGCCAGACCGACGTTGGCGCTCTCGAACGATCCGGGGGGCGGGGTGACGTTGTTCTCGCGGCACCACTCGCCGGCCGGACGCTGGCTGCGGCGCGGGATGCCGTTGGACGGCTCCTGCTGCAGCGGGATCGGGGGCAGCGGCGGAAGCTCCTCGTCCTTCTCCGCCTCGAGCTCGTCGGCGTCCTTCTCCTCGGACATGCCGATCGGGCCGACGCGCTGGGCGTTGAGGAACTGGCGGACCACCGGCTCCTCGGAGCTGAGCAGCATCTCGCGCGGGCCGAACATCGCCAGGTGCCGGTGGTAGAGCAGCCCGATGTTGTCGGGCACCGTCCGCGCGGTGTTGACGTCGTGGGTCACGATCAGGAAGGTCGCGTCGATCTGCGCGTTCAGGTCGATGATGAGCTGGTTGAGGAACGACGTGCGGACCGGGTCGAGGCCGGAGTCCGGCTCGTCGAAGAGCACGATCTCGGGGTCGAGGACCAACGCCCGGGCCAGCCCGGCGCGCTTGCGCATGCCGCCGGAGATCTCGCCGGGGAGCTTGTCCTCGGCACCGATCAGGCCGACCAGGTCCATCTTCTCCATGACGATGTCGCGGACCTCGGACTCGGACTTCTTGGTGTGCTCGCGCAGCGGGAAGGCGACGTTGTCGTAGAGGTTCATCGAGCCGAACATGGCGCCGTCCTGGAACAGCACGCCGAAGAGCTTGCGGATCTCGTAGAGCTCCTTCTCGGAGCAGCTCGCGATGTCGGTGCCCTCGATCATGATCGAGCCCTTGTCGGGCTTGAGCAGGCCGATGAGCGTCTTCAGGAACACCGACTTGCCGGTGCCCGAGGGACCCAGCATCACGCAGATCTCGCCCGGCGGGATGGTCAGGGTGACGTCGCCCCAGATCAGCTGCTTGCCGAACGACTTGCTGAGATCGGTGACCTCGATCTCGACACCCATATCGTCCCTTCCACCCTGCTGCTCGAACTGCGCGATCGACCGGTGGCGACGCGCAGCAGTCTCCCTGTTCCCCCGATGGACAACGGCCCCGAGGCCGTAAAGTTACGCGGGATTGTCGCGCAGGTCACGCCCTTGTCTTTTTCCGATACTGGCGCGTAACATCTCGGGGCCGATCGGGGCCCTCAGCCGACCGGAGCGCTCCAGGAGAGCGCGAAGGGCGGGCGAGCCGCAGCTCGCCCGCCCCAGGCGGTGTGGTGCCGGTGATGACGCTGACGGGTCAGCGCAGCACCGACACCGGTGTCACTTGACGGAGACCGTGGCGCCGGCGCCCTCGAGGGCGTCCTTGGCCTTCGCGGCAGCGTCCTTGTCGACCTTCTCGAGGATGGCCTTGGGAGCCGCCTCGACGAGGTCCTTGGCCTCCTTCAGGCCGAGGGAGGTCAGCGCGCGGACCTCCTTGATGACGTTGATCTTCTTCTCGCCGGCGGCCTCGAGGATGACGTCGAACTCCTCCTGGGCGGCCTCCTCGGCACCCGCACCGGCGCCACCGGCGGCCGGCGCGGCGGCGACGGCGACGGGGGCGGCAGCGGTCACACCGAAGGTGTCCTCGAACTGCTTCACGAACTCGGAGAGCTCGATGAGGGTCATTTCCTTGAACGCGTCGAGCAGCTCGTCAGTGCTGAGCTTCGCCATGGTGGCGTTTCCTTCCGTTGGTGGCCCGACCGGGTCGAGGTCGAGCCAGGGTTTCAGGTGGTGCCTGGATCAGGCTTCGGTGGTCTCGTCGGCGGTCTCCGCCTCGGGGGCCTGCTCGGTGGCAGGAGCCTCCTCGGCGGGGTCCGCGTTCGCGGCCTCCGGGGCTTCCTCGGCAGGAGCCGGCGTACCGGCACCACCCGCGAGGATCGTGGGGTCCTGCTCCGCCTTCGCCTGCAGGGCGCCGGCGAGCCGGGCGGCCTGCGCGAGCGGGGCGTTGAGCAGGTAGACGGCCTGGGAGAGCGAGGCCAGCATCGCGCCGGCCAGCTTGCCCATCAGCACCTCGCGCGACTCGAGGTCGGCCAGCTTGGCGACCTCCTTCGCGTCGAGGAGATCGCCGTCGAGGACTCCACCCTTGATGACAAGGGCGGGGTTCGCCTTGGCAAAGTCACGCAGACCCTTGGCCGCTTCGACCACGTCGCCGTTGATGAAGGCGATGGCGGTCGGGCCGGTGAGCAGGTCATCGAAACCATCGATGCCCGCCTCCTTGGCCGCGATCTGGGCGAGCGTGTTCTTGACCACGGCGTAGTTGGCGTTCTCGCCGAGGGAGCGCCGCAGGTCCTGCAGCTGCTTCACGGTGAGACCGCGGTACTCGGTCAGCACAGCACCAGCGGAGCTGTTGAACGAGTCAACGACCTCCGCGACGGCTGCTGCCTTGTCTGGCCGCGCCATGGGTCTCCTTCTTTCGTCATCGAGCCCGCAGCGACGGCCCACACATGACGAACGCCCCGGCACAGGGCCAGGGCGGAAGGATCTCGAGGATCAACTGCTCTGTCACCTGCGCAGGCCGTCCGCATGATGCGGACCCTTCGGACACGCTGCTGGGCAGCGCGACAACCGGCGGTCTCTGGATTCGTGGGAAGTCTAGGCCCGACCCGGGCCGGCGCCAAATCCGGGGGCGCCGCCGCGGACATCCACCGATCCGGTCATCCCGGTGGCCCATCCGGGCCGTTTCGCCTGATTCCACCCGCACGGGTGGCCCCGCTCTGCTGCCATGGAGGCGTGGATCTCCAGATGCAGTCGCTCAGCGACGTTCTCCAGCGCGCCGAGAGCCGCCTTCACGGCGGCTCCCACGCCGCCCCGCGCCTGTGGCCGACCGGGTTCGACCCGCTCGACCACCATCTCACCGGCGGTTTCCGTGCCGGCGAGCTCATCCTGATCGCCGGCCCGCAGGGTCTGGGCAAGACCACCTGGGCCCTCCAGGTCGGCCGCAACGTCGCGGCCGACGGGCGACCGGTCATCTACTTCTGCTTCGAGCACGACCCGCAGTACCTCCTGGAGCGCCTGGTGGCGATGGAGGCCGGCGAGGGCGGTGGCTTCGACGCCCCGGACCTGCGCCGGATCCGCAGCGCCTTCGAGGGTGTGGACCCGCGGGCCGGCGGACTGGCGGAGCGTCTGGGCAACAAGCCCGGTGGCGCCGAGGCCATCACCCGGGTCGCGGCGTACGCCGACCACTACCTCCTGCACCGCTCCAGCGGCCGCTCGACCAGCCTCGAGGTGATCCGCTCGGTCGTGGAGGAGGTCCGCGAGGCCACCGGCTCGCTGCCGCTGGTCGTGGTGGACTACCTCCAGAAGGTGCACGTGCCGAACGGCCCGCCGATCGACGACGACCGGATCACCGTGGTGGTGGAGGGTCTCAAGGACCTCGCACTGGACCTCGACATCCCGGTGCTGGCGGTGGCGGCCGGCGACAAGCACGGCGTCTCGTCGGGACGCCGGATGCGCACGGCGAACCTGCGGGGCTCCTCCGCGGTGGCCTACGAGGCCGACTGCGTGCTGATGCTCAACAACAAGTTCGACGTGGTGGCCCGCCACCACCTGGTCTACGACCTCGGCAGCGCCGAACGGTTCAAGTCCTGGGCGGTGCTCAGCATCGAGAAGAACCGCAGCGGCGTGGACAAGGTGGACCTGGAGTTCCGCACCCGGTTCGACCAGTCCCGCTTCGAGCAGGCCGGCGCCATGGTCTCCGAGCAGCTGGTCGACGAGCGCCTCTTCGTCGACTGACCCGTTGAGTCGCGCCTCGTGCCAGTTGAGTCGCGCCTCGCGCCAGTTGAGTCGCGCCTCGCACCCACTGTGGACGGGTGCGAGGCGCGACTCGACGGATCAGGCGGTGGCGTCGTCCTCGACGGTCACGTTCTTGGTGCGGTTCGGGTCGACCTGGACACCGGGGCCCATGGTCGTCGACAGGGTGACCTTCTTGATGTAGCGACCCTTGGAGCTGGACGGCTTGAGCCGCAGCACCTCCTCGAGGGCGGCCGCGTAGTTCTCCGCCAGCGCGGCCTCGGAGAACGAGGCCTTGCCGATGATGAAGTGCAGGTTGGCGTGCCGGTCGACGCGGAACTCGATCTTGCCGCCCTTGATGTCCGAGACGGCCTTGACCACGTCGGGGGTGACGGTGCCGGTCTTCGGGTTCGGCATCAGGCCCCGGGGGCCGAGCACCCGGCCGAGACGGCCGACCTTGCCCATCATGTCCGGGGTGGCGACGACGGCGTCGAAGTCGGTCCAGCCGCCGGAGACCTTGTCGATGAGCTCGTCCCCACCGACGATGTCGGCGCCGGCCTCACGGGCGGCGTCGGCCTTGTCGCCGTTGGCGAAGACCAGGACCCGGGCGGTCTTGCCGGTGCCGTTGGGCAGGTTGACGGTGCCGCGCACCATCTGGTCCGCCTTGCGGGGGTCGACACCGAGACGCATCACGACGTCGACGGTCTCGTCGAACTTCTTCTTGCTGGTGGACTTGGCGATCTTGATCGCGGTCAGCGGGGCGTGGAGCTCGTCCGTGTCGAACTGCTCCGCCGCCGCGCGGTAGGTCTTGCTGCGCTGCATGTCTGGTTCTCTTCTCTTCCAGGTGTGGTCTGTGTGAGCCAGCGCGGCTCTGCCACTACTACTTCTGTTCCTGACGTGGTGCCGCTCAGTCGGTGGTGATCCCCATCGAGCGGGCCGTGCCCTCGACGATCTTCATCGCCGCGTCGATGTCGTTGGCGTTGAGGTCGGGGAGCTTGGTCGTGGCGATCTCGCGCACCTGGTCCTTGGTCAGCTTGCCGACCTTGTCCTTGTGCGGGACGCCCGAGCCCTTCTTGAGACCGGCGGCCTTCTTGATCAGCTCAGCGGCCGGCGGCGTCTTGGTGATGAACGTGAACGAACGGTCCTCGAAGATGGTGATCTCGACGGGGATGACGTTGCCGCGCATCGTCTCGGTCTGCGCGTTGTAGGCCTTGCAGAACTCCATGATGTTCACACCGTGGGGACCGAGAGCGGTACCCACCGGCGGAGCCGGAGTCGCGGCGCCAGCCTGCAGCTGCACCTTGACCAGGGCAGCGATCTTCTTCTTGGGAGGCATGGTTATTCGGATCCTTTGTTCCGTGCGGTTTCGTGGTCGTGACGAGCTCGAGCGCGGTACGCCGCGCCTTGCTCTTCCACCTGTGTGTTGCGTGCTGTGCGTCAGACCTTCTGGATCTGGCTGAAGCTCAGCTCGACCGGGGTCTCCCGGCCGAAGATCTCGACGAGGGCCTTGACCCTCTGCGACTCGGCGTTGATCTCGGTGATCGTCGCGTGCAGCGTCGCGAACGGACCGTCGACCACCATGACCGAGTCGGACACGTCGAAGTCGGCGACCTCGACGGGCTTCTTGCTGGCACCGCCCTGCGTGGACGGGGCCGCACCGGAGGCGACAGCCTCGGCCTCGGCCGCGGCCACCACCGCGGGAGCGAGCATGTCCTCGACCTCGGTCATGCTCAGCGGCACCGGCTGGTGGCTGTGACCGACGAAGCCGGTGACGGACGGGGTGTGCCGGACCGCGGCCCAGGACTCGTCGGTGAGGTCCATCCGGACCAGGACGTAGCCGGGGAGGACGGTGCGCTTGACCAGCTTGCGCTGACCGTTCTTGATCTCGGCGACCTCCTCGATGGGGACCACGATCTCGTGGATGTAGTCCTCCATGTTGAGGGAGATGATGCGGTTCTCGAGGTTCGCCTTCACCCGGTTCTCCATGCCGGAGTAGGTGTGCACGACGTACCAGTCGCCGGGCTTGGCCCACAGGGCGCGACGGAACTCCTCGAGGGGGTCGTTCGGGGCCTCGTCCACGGACTCGTCGTCGGTGGGCGCGTCCGCGCTCGGCTCATCGCGCTCGGCTCATCCGGCGCTCGGCTCATCGGCGCTCGGCTCATCGGCGGCCGGCTCGTCGGCCGCTACCTCGTCCGCGGTCGCCGCGGTGGGCTCGGCGAGGGACTCGTCGGTTCCCACGTCGACTCCCTCGTCGACCGTCGAGGAGTCCACGACCTCGGTGGCCGTCTGCTCGTCGTACTGCTCCGACACGTGTTGCTCCGTCATCTCATCTCGCTGTTCATGGGCCCTGCGTCCGGTCGGTGCGACCGGGCGGGCGGTGCTACTGGGAGTCGCGGCCGGCGAAGACCTCGAACGCCAGCTTGCCGAAACCGAGGTCGAGCAGCGACACCAGCGTCATCATCACGATCACGAAGATCATCACCACGAAGAAGTAGGTGACCAACTGCTCCTGCGTCGGCCACACGACCTTGCGCAGCTCGGCGACGACCTGGCGGTAGAACGTGATCGGGTTCGCGCGCTCCGGCTTGTCGCTGGAACGCTTGACCGAACTGCTGTCCGTCACGTTCTTCACCTTCCGTGGTCCTGGATGTCTTGCAGGGCACGAGGGACTTGAACCCCCAACCTTCGGTTTTGGAGACCGATGCTCTGCCAGTTGAGCTAGTGCCCTCCGATGGTCTCGCCCACCGCCACCCCGCGCGATCGGAGACCGTTGCGAGGGCAGGACTGAGCATCAGTGAGATCCACCAAACGGGAAGTCTACGACGTGAACCGACGGACAGTCCAAACACCCCGCCCGACCCCACCCGTCCAGGTGGCTCGGAACGGGTTGCCCGGCCCACCTGCGTCGCAACTACGATGAACCCATGGCTTCCACCTCCTCGCCCCGTGCCCGTCGTGTCTCGGACCGGATCGGCGCCATCGCCGAGTCCGCGACCCTCAAGGTCGACGCGAAGGCCAAGGCGCTCAAGGCCGAGGGCCGCCCGGTGATCGGCTTCGGCGCCGGCGAACCCGACTTCCCGACCCCGGACTACGTCGTCGAGGCGGCGGTCGAGGCGTGCCGCGACCCCCGGAACCACCGCTACACCCCCGCCGGGGGCCTGCCCGAGCTCAAGAAGGCCATCGTCGAGAAGACCCGCCGCGACAGCGGGTACGCCGTGGAGCCGAGCCAGGTGCTGGTCACCAACGGCGGCAAGCAGGCGATCTACTCCGCGTTCGCGACGATGCTCGACCCGGGCGACGAGGTGATCGTGCCGGCGCCGTACTGGACGACGTACCCGGAGTCGATCCAGCTGGCCGGCGGAGTCACCGTCGAGGTGCTCGCCGACGAGACGCAGGACTACAAGGTCACCGTCGAGCAGCTCGAGGCCGCGCGGACCGAGCGGACCAAGGTGCTGCTGTTCGTGTCGCCGTCCAACCCCACCGGCGCCGTCTACACCGCCGACGAGATCCGGGCCATCGGCGCGTGGGTCGAGGAGCACCAGCTGTGGGTGCTCACCGACGAGATCTACGAGCACCTGGTCTACGACGGGGTCGAGACCGGCTCGTTGCCCGTGCTGTGCCCGGAGCTGGCCGACAGCTGCGTCGTGGTCAACGGTGTCGCCAAGACCTACGCGATGACCGGGTGGCGGGTGGGCTGGCTGATCGGGCCGGCCGACCTGGTCAAGGCCGCCACCAACCTGCAGTCCCACGCGACCTCCAACGTCTCCAACGTCGCCCAGCGCGCGGCGCTGGCCGCGGTGTCCGGCGATCTCACCGCCGTCGACGAGATGAAGGTGGCCTTCGACCGGCGCCGCACGACGATGGTGGCGATGCTCAACGAGATCGACGGCGTCCTCTGCCCGACGCCGCACGGCGCGTTCTACGCCTACCCCTCCGTCAAGGGCCTGCTCGGCAAGGAGCACGGAGGGCGGCCCATCCAGACCTCCACCGAGCTGGCGGAGTTCATCCTCGACGAGGCGGAGGTCGCGGTGGTTCCGGGTGAGGCGTTCGGGTCGCCGGGCTACCTGCGGCTGTCCTACGCGCTCGGCGACGACGACCTGGTCGAGGGCGTCACCCGCCTCCAGAAGCTCTTCAGCTGAGGTGACGACCGGCGTCGTCGAGCTCGGTCAGACCCGCCGTGACCTGACGGCGCTGCCCAAGGCCCACCTCCACCTGCACTTCACCGGGTCGATGCAGCACACCACGCTGGTCGAGCTCGCCGGGCGCGACGGGATCCCGCTGCCGGACGCCCTCGTCGAGGACTGGCCGCCCCGACTCTCGGCGGCCGACGAGAAGGGCTGGTTCCGCTTCCAGCGGCTCTACGACGTGGCGCGCTCGGTGCTGAACACCGAGGACGACGTACGCCGACTGGTCCTGGAGGCGGCCGAGGACGACGTACGCGACGGGGGCCGGTGGCTCGAGATCCAGGTCGACCCCAGCGGGTACGCCGCGAAGTTCGGCGGCATCACCGCCTTCACCGACCTGGTGCTCGACTGCGTGAGGGACGCCTCCGAGCGGACCGGCCTCGGGATGGCGGTCGTGGTCGCGGCGAACCGCACCCGGCACCCGCTGGACGCGCGCACCCTGGCCCGGCTGGCCGGGCAGTACGCCGGCCGCGGCGTGATCGGCTTCGGACTCTCCAACGACGAGCGACGCGGGGTGACCGGCGACTTCGCGCCGGCGTTCCGGATCGCCGAGCGGGCCGGGCTGCTGCTGGCGCCGCACGGGGGCGAGCTGCGCGGGCCGGACAACATCCGACAGTGTCTCGACCACCTGCACGCCGACCGGCTCGGCCACGGCGTCCGCGTCGCCGAGGACCCGGCGCTGCTGGAGCGGGTGGTCGCCGCCGGGGTGGCGCTGGAGGTGTGCCCGGTCTCCAACGTGGCGCTCGGGGTCTACTCCGACCTGACCTCGGTCCCGCTCCCCCAGCTGCTCGAGGCCGGCGCCACCGTGGCTTTGGGCGCCGACGACCCGCTGCTCTTCGGCTCGCGCCTGGAGGGGCAGTACGCCACCATGCGGGCCGCCCACGAGCTCACCGATGCCACCCTCGCGGAGCTGGCCCGGATGTCCTTCCGTGCCTCGCGGGCGCCCTCGGACGTCCTCGACGCCGCCCTCAAGGACATCGACGCCTGGCTCGCCGCCGACCCCGCCTGACGTCGCGCGCTGCGTCATGCGAGGTGGCGGCCCGGGCGACCGACTCGGATGACGTCGCGCGCTGCGTCATGCCAGGTGGCGGCCCGGGCGACCGACTCGGATGACGTCGCGCCCTGCGTCATCCGAGGTGGCGGCCCGGGCGACCGACTCGGATGACGTCAGAGGTCGCAGCACACGAGCACCGGCTCGTTGACCAGGCGGATGCCGAACCGTTCCTCCACGCCGCCACGGACCTCGCGAGCCAGCGCGAGCAGGTCCTCGGTCGTGGCGCCACCCCGGTTGGTCAGGGCCAGGGTGTGCTTGGTGGACAGGCTGGCCCGGCCGCCGCGGCGGTCGAGGCCGTGACCCCGGCCGAACCCGGCCTGCTCGATCAGCCAGGCGGCGCTGGTCTTCGTGGTGCCGTCGGGCTGGGGGAACCGCGGCGCCCCGGCGGGCAGGCAGGCCAGCCGGTCGTCGTCGAGGAGCGGGTTGGTGAAGAAGGAGCCGGCGCTCCACGTGTCGTGGTCGGTCGGGTCGAGCACCATCCCCTTGCCGGAGCGCAGGCCGAGCACCGCCCGGCGTACGTCGACGAGGGGCGCGCGGGCGCCGAGCTCGACGCCCAGCGTGCGGGCCAGTTCGGCGTACGTCACCGGCGCGCCCAGCGAGCCGGTGCGCATCTGGAAGGTCACCGAGAGGACGACGAAGCGGGTGGGGTCGGCCTTGAAGCGGCTGTGCCGGTAGCCGAAGCCGCAGTCGGCGGCCGCGATCGTGCGGACCTGCCGGTCGATGCGGTCCCAGGCACGCACCGTCGCGATCGTCTCGCTGACCTCCTGGCCGTAGGCGCCGACGTTCTGGATCGGGGTGGCGCCGACCGAGCCGGGGATGCCGGAGAGCGCCTCGACGCCGACCCAGCCGGAGGCGACCGCGCGCTCCACGAGGGCGTCCCAGGACTCGCCGGCGGCGACGGTGACGAGTACGCCGCCGCAGGTCGGGTCGTCGGTGCTCTCCACGTCGGGGCTCACGCCGCTGGTGGCGATCCGGACCACGAGTCCGGGGAAGCCGGTGTCGGCCACCACGAGGTTGCTGCCGCCCGCGACGAGGAGCACGTCCTGGCCGGCGTCGTCGGCGGCGCTGACGGTGCCGACCAGCTCGGCCTCGGTGGTGGCCTCGACGAAGCGACCGGCCGGTCCGCCGAGCCGGAGCGTGGTCAGGTCGGCGAGGCGGTGTGCGGGTCCCGGGTGCTCGTTCTCAAGCACGGACAACGGCCTTGGGTGCGCCGAGCACCTTCTCCTCGCCGCAGGTGACCACCATCGAGACCGTGGCGAGGCCGTCGGCGGGCTCGCCCATCGTGCCGGCCACACTCACCTCTACGCCCTCGTCCCCCTCGGGCACGACGACCGGCTTGGTGAACTTGCACGCCAGCTCGACGACCCGCCCCGGCCCGGTCCAACCCTCGACCGCTCGGCCGACCAGCGCCATCGTGAACATCCCGTGGGCGATGACGCCGGGCAGCCCGACCGAGCGCGCCACCTGCTCGTCCTGGTGGATCGGGTTCTGGTCGCCGCTGGCGTTCGCGTAGGCGACCAGATCGGCCCGGGTGACCCGGAAGGTGCGGGTCTCCAGCTCGCCGCTCATGCGTCGCCTCCGCTGTGCACGAGGGTGGCGGAGGCGGTACAGACCAGCCCACCGTCCGCGTCGCGGACCTCGCTGGTGGTCCGGAGGATATCGGCGCCACCGATCTGCCGGACCGCGCCGACGCTGAGCGTCGCGGTCAGCACGTCGCCGATCTCGATCGGCCGCTGGTAGCCGAACTTCTGGTCGCCGTGGACGATCCGGAACAGGTCGATCCGCTCGGCGTCGAGGAAACCGAACATGGCGTCGAAGGTCAGCACGATCGGGTACGTCGGCGGCACCTGCCCGGCGTACTCGCCGCCGATGGACTCCACGAACGCGCGCACGTGCTCCTCGGTGACCTCACGAGGTGCCGTCGGCGGGAACTCCCGGCCGACGAGGGACTGGTCGATGGGCATGACCCAAGCCTAGGGGGTGCGCTGGGTTTGGTTTCCCCGGTCGACCGGGGAAACCAACGGTTGTCAGGCGTTGCAACACCCGACAAGCATCAGTTTCCCCGGTCGACCGGGGGACCAACACCCGGCGATCACCCGCAAATGGCGCGAGGGCGACACCCGATCACTCGGGTGCCGCCCTCGGCGGATGGAACGGGGAGCCTCAGCGGGTCTCGCGGTGCGCGGTGTGCGTGCGGCAGCGCGGGCAGAACTTCTTCATCTCGAGGCGGTCGGGGTCGTTCCGACGGTTCTTCTTGGTGATGTAGTTGCGCTCCTTGCAGTCCACGCATGCGAGCGTGATCTTGGGGCGAACGTCAGAGCTCTTGCTGGCCACGGGAAGTCCTTCGTCGAAAGAGTGTTGCTGGGGTCGTGCTGAGTAGCGGGGGCGGGACTCGAACCCGCGACACCACGATTATGAGCCGTGTGCTCTAACCACCTGAGCTACCCCGCCACCGGAGCGGGGTAGCCCCGCCGGATCTGCACCCGACGGGATCCCGTCCCAGAGCCCCTTTACGGAATCGAACCGTAGACCTTCTCCTTACCATGGAGACGCTCTACCGACTGAGCTAAAGGGGCAACGACCGAGAAGAATACACACGCCTGAGGGAGAAGATGAAATCGGCTGCGGAGCGCTCGTTCTACCTCCGAACGGAGGCCCCGGACACGGTTCGGGCGACCCCGGCCACGGCCGGTCCCTGGACCCCGTCGGCCCAGCACGGCGGGCCTCCGTCGGGGTTGCTCACCCGGGCTCTGTCGGCTCTCCTGACGCCCGGCCAGACGTTCTCCCGGATCTCCGTCGACCTGCTCGGCCCGGTCCCGGTCGGACCCCTCCGGGTGACCACCGCGGTCGAGCGTCCGGGGCGCTCGGTCGCGCTGCTGTCGGCGACTCTGCACGACGTCGTCGCCGACCGCCGCTGCGCGGTCGCGCGAGCCTGGGTGCTACCGCGCTCGACCTCGGGTCCGGGGACCCCGACGCCACTGCCGCACTCCCCCGCCGACGGTGCGGTCGGCCCGCTGCCACCATCGTGGAGCGACGGTTACGTCGACCACGTGGAGTGGCGCTGGATCCGCGGCGCGGTCCTGTCGCCAGGCCCCGCCACGGTCTGGATGCGGCCGCGGGTGCCGCTCCTGCCCGACGAGCCACTGTCCGGCGCCGCGATGCTGATGACGTGCGCCGACTCCGCTTCCGGCGTCTCCGCCGCACTCGACCCGGCGGAATGGGCGTTCCTGAACACCGAGATCACCGTCCACCTGCTGCGCGAGCCGGTGGGCGACTGGGTGTGCGTGGACGCCGAGACGACGCTGGGACCCGGATCCGCTGGGGTGGCCACGGCGGCGGTGTACGACGAGCGCGGGCTGGTCGCCCGGTCGACGCAGGGCCTGCTGGTGACCGCGCGAGGCTGAGGCCCGTCGGTCAGCGCGGCCGGGCCAGCGCGTCCGGGCCAGCGCGGTGGGCCAGCGCGGTCCGGGCCAGCGCGGCTCGGTCAGCGCCACAGCGCGACGAAGTAGCTGAGCCCGAACGGGTCGTCGCGCCAGGTCAGCTCGGCGGTCTCGGGCCGGAGCGCAGCGGCCGCGACCGGCCAGGTCAGTCGGCCGGTGGCCAGCAGCTCCGAGCCGAGCCCGACGTCCAGGGCGGCCAGGCCGGCCGCGTCGCCGGCCGCCAGCAGTGCGGCGACGTGGTCGTCGTAGCGCGAAGGAGCGCTCGTCGATGTAGCCGGGAGCGCCGTCGCGGCGGGCAGCGGCGCCGTCACCGAGGACGAGCAGTGCGCTCGGGCCACGTTCGTTCAATTGTTGGGAAAGTGCCTTCGGATCGGCCGGATCAGGACCATTTCCCAACAATTGCGCCGAAGCGGCCCCCGGGTCGCGCGCCACCACCTCGACGTACGACGCCGCCAGGGCACACCCGGCCAGCTCGAGCAGGTGCGCCCCGACCTGGGCTCCGAGGGAGGTGCCGCCCGCGAGGACGCCGCTGGGGTCCCACCACGCGGCCGGGGCCTCGCGGCCGGCGACCGGGACCAGCACGACCACCTGCGAGGCGTCCGCCACCGCCGACCGGACCGCGGCCACCGCGGCCGTGCGGAGCTCGGCCACCGGATCCGCCGTCCCGCCGAGGTGTCGGAACAGCAGCGGCGTGAGCGGTGCGAACGCGGCGGAGACGCTCATGCCAGCGCCCGGGTCGTCCCCGCCGGCGGCCGGTCGCCACGGATCGAGGCCACCATGTCGAGGACCTGCCGGGTCTCGGCCACCTCGTGCGCTCGATAGACCCGGGCGCCGTGCCAGGCGCTGACCGCGGTCGCGGCGAGGGTCCCCGTCAGCCGCTGGTCGGTGGGCCGCCCCAGGGTCTCGCCGATGAAGTCCTTGTTGGACAGCGACACCAGGACCGGCCAGCCGGTGGCGACCATCTCGTCGAGCCGGCGGGTGATCTCCAGCGAGTGCCAGGTGGTCTTCTCGAAGTCGTGGGCCGGGTCGATCAGCACCGACTCGCGGGCGACCCCCGCCGCGACGGCCCGCTCGGCCAGCGCGACGGTGTCCTCGATCGCCGACCGCACCACGTCGGCGTACGTCGACCGGTGCGGGGGCTGCCGGGGCCTGGTGCCGCCGGTGTGGGTGCAGACGTACGCCGCGCCGTGCTCGGCGGCGACCTCGAGCAGCCGGGGATCGTGACCGCCCCACGCGTCGTTCAGCAGGTCCGCGCCGGCCCGGCACACCTCGCGGCCCACCGAGGCCCGCCAGGTGTCGACCGAGACCACCAGCTCGGGGAACTCCTCGCGCACCCGGGCCACGAAACCGACCGTGCGGCGGATCTCCTCCGCCTCGTCGACCGCGTCCCCGGGCCCGGCCTTCACCCCACCGATGTCGACGATCGCGGCGCCCTCGTCGGCGACCCGGCGTACCCGGTCGAGCGCGGCGTCGTCGGCGTACGTCGCGCCACGGTCGTAGAACGAGTCGCGGGTGCGGTTGACGATCGCCATCACCAGGAGCGCGGCATCGTCGAACTCATGGCGCCCCAGCCGCAGCATCAGCGTCCCTGGATCCGGGCGAACGGCGTGGCGGCCTCGAGCTCGTAGGCCAGCTCGAGCAGCAGCGCCTCCTGGCCGGCGCCGGCGCCGAACATCATCCCCTGCGGCAGTCCCGCGTCCGTGGTGGCGACCGGCAGCGAGATCGCCGGGTCGCCGGTGGCGTTGGCGAGCGGTGTGAACACCACCCACTCCAGCAGCCGCTCCATCACCTGCTCGTAGCCGCCGGTCGGCTCGAGGTGACCGACCAGCGGTGTCGGCGCCGCCAGCGTCGGGCTCAGGACCACGTCGTAGGTCCGGTGGAACTCCGCCGACCACGCGTGGGAGCGGGCGATCCGGCGCATCGCGAACGGCAGCCGGTGCAGGTTGCGGCGGCAGTGCCGGTCCAGTCCCCGGGTGAGGTCGTCGAGCTGCTCGGGGTCCCAGCTGCGGCCGTAGGTGAGCCGGCCGGTGCGGACGATCGCCGCCGCCAGCATCGACCAGTAGAGCAGGAAGTCGTCGCGGAACGAGTCCGGCACCGGCGCCGCGACCTCCTCGACCCGGTGTCCCAGGCCCTCCAGCAGCGCTCCGGTCTTGAGCGTGAGCTCCCGGACCTCGGGGGTCGCCTCGTGACCGAGCGCACCGGTGACCACGGCGATGGTCAGGCGTCGCCGTCCGGGTCGGGTGATGTCCCCGACCGGGGCGAGCTCGAGGTTGCGGAAGACCTTCTCCGCCTCGCGGTAGAACGCTGCGGTGTCGCGGACGGTCCTGGTCAGCACGCCGTCGGAGACGATCCGGACGGGCATGTCGCGCATCGTCTTGTCCTGGGCCAGCCGGTCGCGGGTCGGCTTGAGCCCGACCAGCCCGTTGACCGAGGCCGGGATCCGGATCGAGCCCCCGCCGTCGTTGGCGTGGGCGAGGGGTACGGCGCCCGCCGCCACCAGCGCGGCCGAGCCGGCGGAGGACGCCCCGGCCGAGTGGTCGCGGTGCCACGGCGAGCGCACGGGCCCGAGGCGGGCGTGCTCGGCGGCGGCGCTGAAGCCGAACTCGGAGAGCTGGGTCTTGCCCAGCGGGACGAGCCCGGTGGCGAGGTACATGCGGGCGAAGTCCCCGTCGGCCTTGCACGGTCGCGCGACGAAGGCGTCGGAGCCGTGCTGGGTGGGCATCCCGGCGACGTCGACGTTGTCCTTGAGGAACGTCGGCACCCCGGAGAAGTACCCGTCCCGCGGCTCCCGGGCCTGCACCCTCGCCCGCTCGAAGGCCCGGAACGCCACCGCGTTGAGCTCCGGGTGCAGGGCCTCGGACCGGGCGACAGCGGCGTCGACGACCTCGGGCACGGACACCCGGCCCGCGTGCAGGGCCTCGACCAGTCCCACCGCGTCGAGGTCGCCGAGGGCATCGTCACCGAACGCGTGCAGCGGCTTCATGGCGCCCACGCTAGTGGGCGGACGAATTCGGGCCGGGGGTGGTTGAGTGGAGGAATGGACGCCACCGCCCTCCGTCAGCTGGTCGAGAGCCTGCCCGCGGGCGTCGTCGTGACCGAGGCGGCCACCATGGAGAAGTACCGCCACGACTGGTCGCGGGACCCGTCGGCCGGCACTCCCGCCGCAGTGGTCCGGGCCGAGGACGCCGGCCAGGTGCAGACCGCCGTCCGGTGGGCCGCCCGGCACCGGGTCCCGGTGGTGCCACGAGGCGCGGGCAGCGGGCTGAGCGGCGGCTCGAGCGCGGTCGACGGGGGGATCGTGCTCAGCCTGGAGCGGATGGCCGCCATCGAGATCGACACCGACTGCCAGGTCGCGGTGGTCGAGCCGGGCGCCCTCAACGCGGCCGTGAAGACCGCCGCCGCCGGACACGGGCTGTGGTACCCGCCGGACCCGTCGTCCTACGAGATCTGCTCGATCGGCGGCAACGTCGCCACCAACGCAGGCGGCCTGTGCTGCGTGAAGTACGGCGTGACGACGGACTACGTGCTCGGCCTCGATGTCGTCCTCGCCGACGGCACTCTCGTCACCCTCGGGGGCAAGCGGATCAAGGACGTGGCCGGGCTGTCCCTGCTGAAGCTGTTCGTCGGCAGCGAGGGCACCCTCGGCGTGGTCACCCGGGCCATCCTCCGGCTGGTCCCGGCGCAGGCGGCCCGCTCGACGATGGTGGCCACCTTCTCGACCGTCGACGCCGCGGCGCGGGCGGTGGTCGCGGTCCGGCGTACGCTCCGGCCGTCGATGCTGGAGCTGATGGACCGGGCCTCGATCAACGCCGTCGAGGACCACCGGCCGATGGGGCTGGACCGGCACGCGGGTGCCCTGCTGGTGGCCCAGTCGGACGCCCCCGGAACCTCGCGCAGCGCCGAGGTCGAGCTGATGCAGGAGGCGTGCGTGGCCGCGGGCGCGACCGAGGTGTTCGTGACCGACGACGCGACCGAGGGCGAGCAGTTCGTCGAGGCGCGCCGCGTCGCGTTCCCGGCGATCGAGGCCCGCGGCGCGCTGCTTCTGGAGGACGTCGGCGCTCCGATCCCGCTGCTGCCCGACCTGTTGGCCGCCATCGGCGAGGTGGCGACGGCGTACGACGTCGAGGTCCCGGTCGTGGCGCACGCCGGTGACGGCAACACCCACCCGATCATCGTCTACGACGCCGGCGACCCCGACGCCGAGAAGCGGGCCCGGGAGGCGTTCGCCGAGATCATGGCGCGGACCATCGCCCTCGGCGGCACCATCACCGGCGAGCACGGTGTCGGCCGCGCCAAGAAGGCGGCGCTGCCCGCCCAGCTCGGTCCCGACGTGATGGCGCTGTCGCAGCGCGTCAAGGACGCCCTCGACCCGGACGGGATCCTCAACCCGGGCGCGGTTCTGTAGGTTCGCTGCCATGGCATCCCTCGTCGACCGCACCCTGTTCGGCCCCGGCCCCAGCAACCCCTATCCCGAGGCGACCTCCGCGCTCGGCCAGCCGTTGCTGGGACACCTCGACCCGGCGTTCCTCACCGTCATGGACGAGACCTGCGATCGGCTCAGGCAGGTGTGGGGCACCGCGAACACCCGCACCCTGCCGCTCTCGGCCACCGGCTCGGCAGGCATGGAGGCGTCGTTCGTCAACACGGTGTCGGAGGGTGACGTCGTGGTCGTGGCGGTCAACGGGCTGTTCGGCCAGCGCATGTGCGACGTCGCCGCCCGGTGCGGTGCCGAGGTCGTCGCGGTCGAGCACGAGTGGGGCACCCCGGTCGACGCGGACCGGGTGCTGTCCGCCCACCCGAGCCCGACGATGATCGCCGCCGTGCACGCGGAGACCTCCACCGGCGTGCGCTCCGACATCGCCGCGCTCGGCGCCGGCAAGGGGGACGCGCTGCTGGTCACCGACGCGGTCACCTCGATCGGCGGCATCGAGCTCCGGGCCGACGACTGGGGCGTCGACATCGGCTACGCCGGCACCCAGAAGTGCCTCGGGGTGGCCCCCGGCCTCGCCCCGTTCACCATCAACGACCGCGCCTTCGAGCGCCGGGTCGAGAAGCCGCGGTCGTGGTACCTCGACCTCGGCCTGCTCGGCGGGTACGTCGGCGAGGCCAGCGGCACCGGCGGCCGGACCTACCACCACACCGCGCCGACCGCGATGGTCGTCAGCCTGCACGCCGGTCTCGGGCGGATCCTCGACGAGGGTCTGGAGAACGTGTGGGCCCGGCATGCGGAGGCAGGGCGCCTGCTCCACGAGGGGCTGGTCGAGATGGGTCTCGACCTGTTCGCCCAGGAGGGCGCCCGGCTGCCCGAGCTCACCACGGTCAAGGTGCCCGACGGGGTCGACTCGGCCGCCGTACGCGCGATGCTGCTCGAGCGGCACAACATCGAGATCGGTGCGGGCGCCGGAGCGTACGCCGCGTCCGTGTGGCGGATCGGCCTGATGGGCCACAACGCGCGCCCCGACGCCGCGCTGCTCGCCCTGGCCGCGCTCCGCGACGTCCTCGGCCGGGTCGGCTGGACGGGCTGAGGTCTCTGTGGCGCGCGTGTCGTCGGTCGTGCCGGACCTCGGTCCGCCACCCGAGCGGCTACCGCTCGAGACGCGGACCGTCCGCCGACTCATCTCCGAGCAGTTCCCTCAGTGGTCCCGGCTCGCGATCGAGCCGGTCCACAACCCCGGTTGGGACAACTACAGCGACTCACGCCGACATCAGCGACCCGATCCAGTTCGCTGGACAGCTGGCTGACTTCCTGGTCGCACTGCGCAGTGTCGACGCGGCAGACGGTCCACAGCCGGGCATCCACAACTGGTATCGCGGCGCCACCCTCCTGACCTATGACGCCACCCTGCGTCGGGCCCTCGGCGCGTTGACCGGTCACGTCGACGTCGACCTGGCCGCCGAGATGTGGTCCGCCGCCTTGGCGGCACCGTGGGAAGGGGAGGACGTCTGGTTCCACGGCGATCTTGCCGAGGGCAACGTGTTGCTCAGGGACGGGCGGCTCGCGGCCGTGATCGACTTCGGTACGTGCGGGGTCGGAGATCCGTCCTGCGATCTCGCGGTCGCGTGGACCCTGCTCGTCGAACCCGGCCGGCAGGTCTTCAGGGACCGACTCCAGGTTGATGACGCGAGCTGGGCACGGGGGCGAGGCTGGGCCCTGTGGAAGACGCTGGCCGGACTGGCATCCGCCATCGACGACGACGACCACGAGGCGGTCCGACACAGCCGCGTGCTGAAGGCACTTTGCGCCGAGTACGCCGGGACCCAGTCGAGGCTGACGTGAGCGGTCAGTCGCAAGCAACGCATTGACGGGCGCATCCCGCGCGGTCCACGACGGTCGGGTCGGGATGCGATCGCGACGGGACGTCGGTGGGTTCGTCTGGCGCGGCAGCCACCAGGAGCCAGCCGGTCGCCGAGGTCGTGGTGCTCTCGAACGAGTTGCCTCGCGTCCTCGTGACGCGCGGCCGCGTGCACCACCATCAGGGCCTGCTCGAAGATCCTGGATCCCCTTGTGGACAACGGTTTCCGGGCCGCCGGGACTGTCGGTGGTCTCTGGTTGAGTGGGTCCATGGAGGCAAGGAGCACGGCAGCGATCGAGGTCGAGGACCTGGACGATGCCGGGCTGCTCGCGCGGGTCGCGGACGCTGAGCGGCGGGACCGGGAGGTGCAGCGGGAGAAGCTGAGGTTGGCCTACCAGTGGTGCGTGCTCCATCCGGCGACTCCGGAGTCGGGTGCGGCGACGTGGGGGGACGCGGGCCTTCCGGGGCTGTCGGACTGTGACGCGTCGCTCGGTGGGGACGGGACGCCGGGGGTGGCGCCGTTCGTCGCCGAGGAGCTGGGGGCGGCGCTGGGGGTCTCCACCCGGTCCGCGATGGCGCTGATGGCCGACGCGCTCGACCTGCGCCACCGGCTGCCCCGGCTGTGGGCACGGGTCGAGGCGCTGGCGGTGGCGCCGTGGAAGACCCGCCGGGTCGCCGCCGACACCCGCGCGCTGCCGCTGGAGGGGGCCCGGTGGGTCGACGACCAGCTCGCCGCCCGCGTCGACGGGTTCGGGCTGCCGAGCATCGAGCGGCTCGTCGCCCTCGCCGCCGCCCGGTTCGCACCCGAGGAGCAGGCCGCGCAAGGAGCGGACCGGCCGGGCCGGGTGGCACGTCACCCTCAGCCACCCCCGTCCCGGTGGGTTCGCGGGCACCTCCTGGCTCGAGGCCGCCGGCGACACCACCGACCTGGCCGCCTTCCACGACCTGGTCTGCGCCGAGGCCACCCTGCTCGGCAGGCTGGGGACACCGACGAGTTCGAGACCCGCAAGGCCAAGGCCCTCGGCATCATCGCCGCCCGCCAAACCCACCTCGACCTGCCGGGTCTTGACCTGCCCGCAACCGACCTGCCCGGACTTGACGAGCCCGGACTTGACCTGCCGCGTCGCCGAGTCGTGGCCACCACGCTCTACCTGCACCTGTCCCTGACCGACCTCGCGGCCGCGGGCCTCACCGGCGACCCGATGACGGGTGAGGTCGAGAGGCTCGGCCCGGTCAGCACCGACCTGATCCGCACCTGGCTCCACGACTCGAACGCGAGGATCCAGCCGGTCCTCGACCTGCACCGCAGCGACGCCGTCGACCAGCACGACCCACCCCCGTGGATGCGCGAGCTGGTGATCCTGCGCGACCGGCACTGCGTCTTCCCCTGGTGCGCCCGCGACGCCCGCACCTGCGACCTCGACCACACCACCCCCTACGTCCCACCCGACGACGGTGGCCCACCGGGCCAGACGAACCCCCAGAACCTCGCGCCCCTGTGCCGACGACACCACAACGCCAAGACCCACGGACGCTGGCACTACCACCGCTACCACCGCGACCCCGACGGACCCGGCGACACCTACACCTGGACCAGCCCCCACGGCCACACCTGGGCCGTCGGCCCCGACGGCACCCACGCCACCGAACCCCCGGCCGGCTCGCCGCCGCCTGCGACGACGACGACGAGCAACGCCTACACCCTCACCACCTGACGCCGCCCCAAGATCCCGCGGCTCGGCGCGTCTCGACGACCCCGCACGACCTGCGTCCTGGTGGCGCAGGATCCAGCGGCCCGACAGTGCCTGCGCGCGTGAGAGGGTCGCTGCCATGGCAGGTGGAGCGACTCCGGGCCGCGCGGTGGCGCTCGAGACTGGTCGCCTGCTGCTGAGACCGTGGCGGGTGACCGAGGCCGTCATCCAACGCGAACTGTGGACCGAACGTGACCCACGAGTGCCGCCGCACCGTCGAATCGACGCCGAGGGGCGCCCCACGGTCGCCGACCTCGAGGAGACGATCCGCACCAACCGGCCGTCGTCGGTCGGCTTGCTGGCGGTCGAGCGGAAGGCCTCTCGTGACGTGATCGGCTACTGCGGGCTGGTCGACAGCGGACCAGGGTCGCCCGGGGAACCGGAGCTGGCGTTCGAGCTGCTCCGCCGGGTCTGGGGTCAGGGATACGCGACCGAGGCCTCGTTGGCGGTCCTGGACTGGGCGAGATCGTCCGGGTACGAACGTCTGTGGGCCACGGTCTGGGAGTGGAACGCCGCTTCTCGCCGGGTGCTGGCCAAGGTCGGGTTCACCGAGACCGAGCGTGCGGAGGTGGACCCGGTCCACGGGACCACCCTGTTCACCACGAGGCGGCTCTGACCCGGCGATGCGCGACCTCTGGTGTCCGAGGTCACCGCGGGGTCGCGCCCACGTGGGCGAGCTAGGGCCAGACCCCGCTGATCCCGCGCCGGTGGCAGCCGACGAGGTGGGTGTCGACGATCCCGATGGCCTCCATCAGGGCATGCATGGTGGTCGGGCCGACGAAGGTGAACCCGGCCTTCTTGAGAGCCGTGGACAGCGCGCGCGACTCGGGCGAGGTGGTGGGCAGCTGCTCGGTGGTCTCGGGCACCGGAGTGGCCTCGGGCCGGAACGACCAGACGAACTCCTCCAGACCACCGCTCTCCCGGAGCGCGACCGCGGCCCGGGCGTTGGTGCGGGCCGCCTCGATCTTCTGCCGGTTGCGGACGATCCCGGCGTCCTCCATCAGCGCCGCGAGCCGCGCGTGGTCGTACGCCGCGACGGCGTCGACGTCGAAGCCGCTGAACGCCGCGCGGAACGCCGGCCTCTTGCGCAGGATGATCAGCCAGGACAGCCCCGACTGGAAGGCCTCCAGGGTGAGGCGTTCGAACACGGCGGCCTCGCCGCGGACCGGCCGCCCCCACTCGTCGTCGTGGTAGGGCCGGTTCTCGCCGACCGCCCACGGACAGCGCGCGATCCCGTCGTCCCCGATCACTGGTCCGGCCATGGGCTCATCCTGTCGCACGGGACTGACACCGGCGGCCGTGCCTGCGACGATGGCGTCATGAAGATGCCCCAGCACTCCGACGAGGACAAGGCCCGGTTCCGCGCGCTGGTGACGGAAGGGCCGGGCGTCGAGGTCAAGCCGATGTTCGGCAGCCTCGGAGCCTTCGTCAACGGCAACATGTTCGCCGGCCTCTTCGGTGAGGACGTCGGCGTCAAGCTCGACGAGGATGCCCGGGCGGAGCTGGCCGCGGTCGACGGCAGCGGCCCCTTCGGTCCGGCGGAGCGCCCGATGGGTGGCTACCTCGCGCTGCCGGCGTCGTACGACGAGGCGGAGGCGAGCGCCTGGGTCGACCGGGCGCGGGAGTACGTCGCCACCTTCCCGCCGAAGGTGAAGAAGCCGAAGAAGTAGCTCAGCTGCGGTACTCCGGGTTCTCCCAGTCGAACCGGGTCCCGGCGTTCCACTCGGTCCGCTGGTTGCCCCACCCCGGCACGCCGCCGGCATCCTTGAGCAGCTGGGCCAGGTGCATCAGGTTCCAGGTCATGAACGTGGTGTTGCGGTTGGTGAAGTCGTTGTCCGGGCCGCCGCTGCCGGGGTCGAGGTACGACGGGCCCGGCCCGGCCTCGCCGATCCAGCCGGCGTCGGCGTTGGGCGGGATCGTGTAGCCGACGTGCTGGAGGCTGTAGAGCACGTTCTGCGCGCAGTGCTTGATGCCGTCCTCGTTGCCGGTGATCAGGCAGCCCGCCACCCGCCCGTAGAAGAGGTACTGCCCCTTCTCGTTGACCTCTCCGCTCAGCGCGTAGATCCGCTCGATGACGCGCTTGGTGACGCTGCTGTTGTCGCCGAGCCAGATCGGGCCGGCGATGACCAGGATGTCGCTGGCCAGGATCCCCGGGTAGAGGTCCGGCCACGCGTCGCTCTCCCAGCCGTGCTCGGTCATGTCCGGATAGACACCGGTCGCGATGTCGTGGTCGATGGCCCGGAGCTCGTCGACCTCGACGCCGTGCTTGCGCATGATCGCCGCGCTGGCGTCCACGAGCCCCTGGGTGTGGCTGGGCTCGGGGCTCCTCTTCAGGGTGCAGTTGACGAACGTGGCCCTGAGGCCCGTGAAGTCCCAGTCGCTCACGGGACCCGCCGGGGCACGACGTGCGCGTCGGGACCCGGGAACGTCAGTCCCTCGTGGCCGTCGGACCACTTCACGAGGTACGGCGGCGCGCCGTCCTCTCCGCGCACCTCGACGACCTCGCCCTCGCGACGCGGTGCGTCCACCTTCCTGCCCTCGACGACCAACTGGTCGCCCACCGAAGCATGCATGTCGACCTCCTCCTCCCACTCTGCCCCTCGGCGGCTGTCCCGTCGAGGGGTCAGCGACGTTCCTTGAGGCGTGCGTTCGGCAGCGCGGGGGCGGGGATCGGCGGCAGGTGCTCTCCGGTGACGATGCCGAACCGACCAGGACGGACGTCCTGCCCGTCCGGCACGACCGCGTGGTCGCTGCCTCCCGGCTCCTCGAGCCCCCCGGCCTCGGCCGGAGCCGGCTGGTCGCCCGCGTCACCGGCCGTGCTCCCGGCGACGATCTGGGCCTGCCACTCCTCGCGGAACGCGACGATCTCCTCGTGACTGCGGGCCACGAAGTTCCACCACATCACGATCGACTCGCCGAGCGGCTCGCCGCCGAGCAGCAGCACCCGCGCCTCGTCGTACGCCGTCAGGCTCAGTCGGTCGCGACCGGGCGCGAGGTAGGCGAGCTCCCCGGGCTTGGCCTCGGTCGACGCGTCGGTCCCGGGACCTGCGACGCCGACCAGGCCGGTGTCGACGAGCACGCCGTGCTCGAAGGCGGTGTCGACCTCGATGTCGAGCGTGGCACCGGGCGCGAGCATGATCTCCGCGCCCAGCAGCGGGGTGTGGGTGGCCACCGGCGAGGTCTCGCCGAGGAGGGAGCCGAGGAAGACCCGCGCCTCCCAGCCCGGGCCGCGGACAGGTTCGGGGGCGTGGTGCTGGAAGCCGGGCTCGGTGTCGCGGGCGCGCTCCGGCAGGGCGACCCACAGCTGCGCGCCGTGCAGCACCTCGGTGCCGGTGGTCGAGACCTCGGAGTGGCTGATGCCGTGGCCGGCGGTCATCAGGTTGACCTCGCCGGGCCGCACCAGCGCGTGGTTGCCGGCGCTGTCGCGGTGCTCGATCTCCCCGGCGAAGAGCCAGCTCACCGTCTGCAGACCGGTGTGCGGGTGCGGTGCCACGGACATGCCGCCGGAGGCGGTCACGTCATCGGGTCCGTAGTGGTCGACGAAGCACCACGCGCCGATCAGGGAGCGGTGCCGCTGCGGCAGGGTACGGCGTACGCGCATCGCCCGGGGTCCGCCCAGCGGGACCTCGCGGGGCTCCAGCAGCTCGACGTCGAGCGGCACCCCACCCGCCAGGAAGACGGGTTCCCCCGGGGCGACCTCCTGGTTGCTCATGGTGCCCAGTCTGCCCCGCCCCGGGGGGATACTCCACGGTGAGTCTCAGGCGAGGACCGACTCCAGCGAGACGCTCTCGATGCCGACGGCCTCGCCGACGGGGGCGTTGGTGAGGTCACCGGCGTGGGTGTTCAGACCCAGTGCCAGGGACCGGTCCTCGCGCAGCGCCCGCTGCCAGCCCTTGTCGGCCAGTGCCACGGTGTACGGCAGGGTCGCGTTGGTGAGGGCGTACGTCGAGGTGTTGGGGACCGCTCCCGGCATGTTCGCCACGCAGTAGAACGTGGACTCGTGCACCGGGTAGGTGGGGTCGGCGTGCGTGGTCGCCCGGGTGTCCTCGAAGCAGCCGCCCTGGTCCACGGCGATGTCGACGAGCACGGAGCCCGGCTTCATCCGCGACACCAGGTCGTTGGTGACCAGCTTGGGTGCCTTCGCACCGGGGATCAGCACGGCGCCGATGACCATGTCGGCCTCCATCACCTGCTGCTCGATCGCGAGCTTGGAGGAGGCGAGCCCGTGCACCCGGTTGTTGTAGCGCCAGAAGGACATCCGCAGCTTGTCCAGGTCGGTGTCGAGCAGCGTGACGTCCGCGCCCATGCCGAGCGCGATGTTGGCGGCGTTCTGGCCCGAGACGCCGGCACCGATGATGACGACCTTGGCGTTGGCGACACCGCCGACACCGCCCATCAGCACGCCGCGGCCGCCCTGGGCCTTGAGCAGGGAGTAGGCGCCGACCTGGGGCGCCAGGCAGCCGGCGACCTCGGACATCGGGTAGAGCAGCGGCAGCCCGCCCGACGGCAGCTGCACGGTCTCGTAGGCGATGCCGGTGACCTTGCGCGCCAGCAGCTCGTCGGTGAGCGGCTTGTCCGCCGCGAGGTGGAGGAAGGTGAAGAGGGTCTGGCCCTCGCGCATCCGGTGGTACTCCTCGGCCACGGGCTCCTTGACCTTGAGCACCATGTCCGCGGTGCCCCACACCTCGTCGGCGTCGGGGAGGATGGTCGCCCCGGCGGCGACGTACTCCTCGTCGAGGATCGACGAGCCGAGGCCGGCCTCGGTCTGGACGTAGACCTCGTGCCCGTGCGCGACGAGCTCGTGCACGCCGATCGGGGTGATGGCCACGCGGTACTCGTGGTTCTTGACTTCCTGGGGGACGCCCACCTTCATCGCGTGTCTCTCCTCATGCAGGTTGTGAGTCGGGTCACCGTTCAGAGTGAAGGAACACGAAGCAGTCCGCTAGTTCCCTGTGGATAATTCTGTCAGAATGCGTCTGTGCCCTCGACAAGTTCGCCAGCCGCTGCTCTCGGCGGCAGACCGCCGAACATCGTTCGGCCGGCCCTCGACGAGATCGACCGCGCCATCATCGACGAGCTCTCCGCGGATGCGCGGCTTCCCAACAACGCCCTGGCCGAGCGGGTCGGGATCGCCGCCTCCACCTGCCTGGGCCGGGTCCGGACGCTGCGCCAGGCCGGCGTGATCCGAGGCTTCCACGCCGACGTCGACCCGGAGCTCACCGGCCGGCCGATCCAGGCGATGGTGCAGGTCCGGATGCAGTCGCACGCACGCGGCCAGCTGCAGCAGTTCATGGAGGCGGTATCGCGGCTGCCGGGGGTGCGCAACACCTACCTGCTCGGGGGCGCCCACGACTTCTTCATCCACGTCGCGACTCCGGACACCGACACCCTGCGGGAGTTCGTGATCGCGCACCTCTCGGGCGACCCCGACGTGGCGCTCACCGAGACCAACCTGATCTTCAGCCACACCCAGGCCTGGACCTGACGGCTCAGGCCGCGCGGTTGCGCACCCGCCCTATGAGGGAGGCGGCCAGCAGCGCGACCACCGTGGCCGCCAGGGCGATGCCGAAGAGGAACCACGAGAGCTCGCGCAGCCCGGAGACCAGCACGTCGTACATCGCGCCGACCAGGTCGGACTGGCCCGGCGGAGCGTGCTCCGCGACCTGGGACCGGCCGGACCAGATGGCGAGCAGCAGGCCGGACAGCGCGACGGCGGACCCGACGCCGAGCCAGCCGAGCGCCCGGACCCGACGTACGGCGACCAGCAGCGACACCGCGACCAGCCCCGCCCACAGGACCGGGAGCCAGAATCCGCCCTCGTCGACGATGCGGTAGTAGGTCCGCGTCGTCTCGAGCTCGTCGGCCGAAACCAGCCGGACCGAGGTCTCGATGTCGGGCACGTCCGAGGTGTCGATCTCGCCGGTGGTGTCGACCGCCTCCACGACGGCGACCACCAGCGGCCCGATCTGCAGCGTCACCGTCCCGTCATCGCCGACGCGACCGTCGGCGTCGGCCTCGAGGACCGCGACCATCTGCTGGTGCGCCTCCCGGTTCGACGCCTCCCACGCGGGGCGGAACTCCGGGCCCTCCAGGACGCGGGTCGCCGCGCGGTCGACCAGCCGCGGCGATGCCTGCGGCAGCCGGGTGAGCGTCTCGGCGACGAGCCGTTGCCGCACGAAGTCCTGGACCGCCGCGTCGTCGGCGAGCGGGCCGACCGTCTCGACGTAGCCGTCGGTGTCGGTCACCACCGAGTCGGTCCACAGGCTGACCACCGCGACGGGCAGGACCACACAGGCGAGCAGCGCGGTGACGGCGAAGAACAGGCGGCGGAGGGGATGCACGCGGTGAGCCTACGGACCGCCGCGGCGTCTAGAACCTCGGGGTGAACCACTCCCGCCTGGTCGGGAAGGGGTTGAACCGGCAGCCGCCGAGCGAGATCGACTGCTGCTGCATCACCGGAGCGAGGGCACCGCCGGCTGGGCACGAGCGATGCCCGTGGCCGAGCCAGTGGCCGGTCTCGTGGTTGATGACCATGTGCCGGTAGCCGCGCAGCGAGCCGCCGTACCGGTTCCACGCCGGCGAGGCTGACCGCCAGCGCTTCTGGTTGATGACCACGTAGCGACCGACCCGGCAGCTCCAGTTGCTGCTGCACCCCGACGAGAACCCCGGCACCCGGGAGGCCTCGGCGAGGACCAGCGTCATCGAGCCACCGGAGCGCACCTCCTTGAAGGCGACGCCGGTGGCCCGCCAGCCGCGGGGGTCGTCGAGCGAGGCGCGGGCCAGCCGCCGGAACTCGGCGAGGTTGCTGACGATCCGGCCCCGGGTCTCCACGTGGTAGGACACCGTGCGGCGCAGCGGCACCCGGTGACCGATCGACCTGGTGCGCCGCGAGGTGGCCAGGCCGGTGCGGTAGCCGTTCTTGACCGCGCTGGCCCGGACCGAGAGCCGATGGCCGACGTCACGGTGTCCGGCGGTGTAGCGGCGGCCGGTGGCGCCGGCGATCGGCCTTCCGTCGCGCAGCCAGCGGAAGCGGATCGTGGCGACCCGCTGCCGCCAGCGCGGCGCGGAGGCCGACAAGCGGTGCAGGTAGCGGCGGGTGCCGCTGATCGCCGGGCGTTGCTCGAGGTCGAGCGTCGCGCGGCGGACCCGGCGCTCCCGGGAGGTGGCGACGCCGCTCTCCCCGTCCTGGGTGGCGGTCACCCGGACCGCGATGTCGGTCCCGATGTCGGCGAGCACCGGCCGGTACCGCGACCCGGTGGCGCCGGCGATCGCCCGGCCGTCGCGCAGCCATCGATAGGCGTACGTCGGGGAGGTCGCGCTCCACGTGCCGGGGTCGGCGACCAGTCGCGAGCGGTACGCCGCGGTGCCGTCCGTCGTGGGCGGGGAGACGTTGGTGACCGGCTCGGCGCCGGCCGCGGCGGTGGCCACGGCGACCGCGCCGGTCAGCGCGAGGGTCAGGCTGAGGAGTCCGATGACGAGCGAACGGGGCACCGCACCACAGTAGGCCGGAAGGACGCCCCCGCGCAGGCGTCGGACAGATTCGAGCACCCGCCCGTTGCGGGGGTCAGGAGTTGGAGAACACCGCCGGGCCGCCGTCCTCGCCGTCCGCGTCCCCACCCCGGCCGGCCCACGTCCAGGCGTACGCCGGGTCCTCGGCCGCGACGCCGGCCTCGCCGAGGTCCAGCGGCGCGAAGGTGTCGACCATCACCGCGGACTCGTCGAAGTAGTCGGCTCCCAGCGACGCCTCGATCGCCGAGGGCTGGGGCCCGTGCGCGTGACCGCCCGGGTGCAGCGAGATCGAGCCGATGTTGATGCCCGATCCCTTGCGGGCCTCGTAGTCGCCGCCGACGTAGAACATCACCTCGTCCGAGTCGACGTTGGAGTGGTAGTAGGGCACCGGGATCGACAGCGGGTGGTAGTCGACCTTGCGGGGCAGGAAGTTGCAGACGACGAAGTTGTGGCCCTCGAAGACCTGGTGCACCGGCGGCGGCTGGTGGACCTTGCCGGTGATCGGCATGTAGTCCTCGATGTTGAACGTGTAGGGGTAGAGACAGCCGTCCCACCCGACCACGTCGAACGGGTGCGTCGCGTAGGTCATCCGGGTGCCGCCGACACCGCCGGGCAGGTTGCTCACCCGGTGCTTGACCAGCACCTCGACATCGGTGCCCTCGACCGTGAACGGCTCCGTGGGGCCATGGAGGTCGCGCTCGCAGTACGGCGCGTGCTCGAGCAGCTGGCCGTAGCGCGAGAGGTATCGCTTGGGCGGCGCGACATGGCTGTTGGCCTCGATCGGGTAGAGCCGGCTCGACTCGCCCGGGACCCACCGGTGGGTGGTCGCCCGCGGGATCAGCACGTAGTCGCCGGCGCGGTAGGACAGCACGCCGAAGACGGTCTCGACGGTGCCGCTGCCGGACTCGACGTAGACGCACTCGTCGCCGATCGCGTTGCGGTAGTACGGCGAGGGGTCGGTGCCGGAGACGACGTACGCGATGCGGACGTCGTTGTTGGCCAGCACCAGCCGGCGCCCCGTGACCGCGTCCACCGGTGGCGCAGAAGAACGCTCCGCGCCCGTCTCGTCAGCCGGGAACAGCGTGTGCAGCTTGAGGTGGCGCGGCTTGAGCGGGTGGTTGGGCGTCCTGGTCTGGTCGGGCAGCTCCCAGGTCTCGGCCGCGACGAGCGCCGAGGGGACGCCCCGGTGATAGAGCAGCGAGGAGTCCGAGGAGAAGCCCTCCTCCCCCATCAGCTCCTCGTAGTAGAGGTGTCCGTCGGGGTCGCGGTGCTGGGTGTGCCGCTTGGGGGGCACGCTCCCCAGCTGCCGGTAGTACGCCATGGGGTCATCCGTCCGATAATCGAGAAGATGTGTACGAAATCATATCGCTCGTTGAGTGGCGCCTCCCACCCCGTTGAGTGGCGGGTACGCCCCGCCACTCAACGGGGTGGGAGGCGCGAGTCAACGGGGGGCGGTAACTTCGTGCACCATGGCCGACTCCCGCATCCCCGCTGCCTTCCACGGCATCGTCGACGACGCCGCGATCTTCCCGCCCGGGAACGCACCGCTCGATGACGCGATCGCCGCCCACGTCGCCCGCCGCGCCGCACCGTGGTCCGCCCTGGTCGCCTCGTTCGTCCTGAAGGACACCGACCTCCCACTGGTCCGGGGCACCACCGCCCGACTCTCGGTGGTCTCGACCGGAGGCGCCGGCCAGGTCACGGGCCCCCTGGCGCTGGCCCGCCGGCTCGGGCTCTGTGTCGCCGGGTTCGAGATCGCGCTGCGCGACCTCGACGACCTGCCCGGCAACGCCCGCCGCGTGGTCGCCGCCGTCGACGAGGCACGGGACCAGGCCGGTGACGACCTGGAGGTCTACGTGGAGCTGCCCCAGGCCGAACCGACCGCCGGCTGGCTCGCCGCCGCCGACGTGGTGGCCGCGGCCGAGCTGCGGTTGAAGTTCCGCACCGGCGGGGTCGAGGCGGACCTGTTCCCGGCGGTCCCGACCGTGGCCGCCTGGATCGACGCGGCCCTGGACCGCGAGACCCCGTTCAAGTGCACGGCCGGTCTGCACCACGCGGTGCGGCACCGCGACCCGGCCACCGGCTACCACCACCACGGCTTCCTGAACGTGCTGGCCGCCACGCGCACCGCGCTCGACGGCGGGGACGCCGCGGCCGTGCTGGCCGAGGAGGACGGGCCGGCCCTGGTCGCCGCCCTGCCCGACCTCGACGCGCTGGCCCGGACCCGGCGGTGGTTCACTTCCTTCGGCTGCTGCGAGGTCCGCGAGCCGCTGGAGGACCTGGTCGCGCTGGGCCTCGTCCCGAACGACACCGCCACCCCAGAGGAGAACAGCTGATGCAGACCTGGGTCGACGGCGCCACCGGGTCGGCGTACGACATCGACAACCTGCCCTACGGCGTTTTCGGCCGCGGGGACGACGCACCCCGGGTCGGCGTCCGGATCGGTGACCTGGTGCTCGACCTCGCACCGGTCGCGGCCGCGGACCGGCTCGACCTGGCGCCGGTGCTCGCCGCGCCCTCGCTCAACCCGCTGATGGCGCAGGGCCGCGACGCGTGGACGGCCGTACGCCGATGGGTCACCGCCGTGCTGAGCGATGAGTCGCGCCGCGGGGACGTGGAGCCGCACCTGCTGCCGCTCGCCGAGGTGACGCTGCGGATGCCGATCGAGGTCGGCGACTACGTCGACTTCTACGCCTCCGAGGCGCACGCCTCCAACGTCGGCGCGATCTTCCGGCCCGACCAGGAGCCGCTGCTGCCGAACTGGAAGCACCTCCCGGTCGGCTACCACGGCCGCTCCGGCACCGTGGTCCCGTCGGGAACGCCGGTCATCCGGCCCCAGGGCCAGCGCAAGGCGCCGACCGACGACGCGCCGACCTTCGGCCCGACCGCCCGTCTCGACATCGAGGCCGAGCTCGGCTTCGTGGTCGGCTCCCCGTCCGCTCAGGGCGACCGGGTCGCGGTCACCGGGTTCGCCGAGCACGTCTTCGGAGTCGTCGGGCTCAACGACTGGTCGGCTCGCGACGTCCAGGCCTGGGAGTACGTCCCGCTCGGGCCCTTCCTCGGGAAGTCGTTCGCGACCTCGATCTCGCACTGGGTGACTCCACTGGAGGCACTGGAGGCCGCCTGGGTCGACCTGCCCGGCCAGGACCCGGCCCCGCTGGACTACCTGACGATCGGCGACCGGGGCGGGCTCGACATCGCCATCGAGGTGGAGGTCAACGGACACGTCGTCTCGCGACCGCCGTACGCCTCGATGTACTGGGCGCCCGCGCAGATGCTGGCCCACCTGACCGTCAACGGCGCCTCGCTCCGCACCGGCGACCTGTTCGCCTCCGGCACCGTGTCCGGCACCGGGAAGGACCAGCGCGGGTCGTTCCTGGAGATGAGCTGGGGCTGGAAGCAGCCCTTCCAGGTCGGCGACGAGGAACGCACGTCGCTGGAGGACGGCGACGAGGTGGTGCTGCGCTACACCGCACCCGGCACCCGCGGCGGGCGGATCGCGCTGGGCGAGGTGCGCGGGCGGATCGACCCCGCTCGCTAGGACGCAGCCGACCGCCGTCCGGGGCCGGCCCCCCGTCCGGCGATTCCTTGACGACACGCGCCAGAGCGCGTAGTCACTTCTAGCCATTCGGTCGTGACATCCGGGCGCCGGATGGGTGCATTGTGCGTGACTCCGTGGGCACACATTTCCGTCCATACGGGGGACGCCGTGGTTCTCGGATCGTCAAAGCACTCGAACAAGTCTGTGGTCTCCGGCCTCCGGGCCCTGGTCCTGAGCGTCACGCTGGCACTGGTCGCCGGCATGACCCAGCTCCCCGCGGCGGCGGCTGAGGAGACCGAGCCTCCCGACTACACGACGATCGCGGCCTCCTCCCCGGGTGACGCCTGGGACTCCACGGACGGCGGCACTGGTGCCGCGGTCGCGACGTTCGGCCACATCGGCTGCACCAGCCTCGACGCGGCGCAGCAGTGTGCCGGTGGTCTCTGGGGCAAGGTTCCGGACGCGGTGTGGGTCTGGCGCAGCCAGCTGCCGGACTTCGCGAAGAACGAGGCCACGTTCACCAAGACGTTCACCGCCAGCCGCGGCCAGGCCGGCCAGCCGGCCGTCCTGCAGATCGCGGCCGACAACCTGTTCACCGCCACCCTCAACGGCACCGTCGTGCTCTCCGGGTCCGCGTTCACGCAAGGCACCTCGGTGTCAGTGCCGCTGCTCGAGGGCGCCAACACCTTCACCGTGCAGGTCACCAACCAGCTCAACGGCCAGTCGCAGTACAACAACCCGGCGGGCGTCGCCTGGTCGATCCAGGCCACCGGCAGCGACGTGGAGGAGCCGCCGACCACGCCGTACCAGCCGCCGCTGGCCAGTGCCGGCGCCGACCAGGAGGTGACCGAGGGCTCGGTCGTCACCCTGGACGGCAGCGGTTCCCGCGCGAGCACCAAGCCCGCTCTCGAGTCCTCCGAGAAGGCCGGCACGCTGCCCGGAGGCACCGCGCTCGGTGTCCGCATCGCCGGCCTCGACCCCGAGTCCGGAGGTCTGCGTCTGCAGGGGAAGGTCGACATCGGTCAGGGACCGCCGGCCCAGAACACCTCGCTCGCGTACGTGATCGACGTGTCCGGCAGCACCTCCGGCGGCGGTGGCTGCGGGGGCGACACGAACGGCGACCGCTCGAACAACACCGTCCTCGACTGCGAGATCGCCGCGGCCCTCAAGCTGCACGAGGAGGTCGTCGCGGCCGGCACCGTCGACAAGGTGGCGGTGATCCAGTTCGCCACGTCCGCGAGCGCCCGTGACCTCGACCCCACCACCGCGACCGCGACCCTGGTCTCCCCCAACGCCGACAAGGACAACGACGGGATCCTCGACGTCGAGGAGGCACTCCGGGCCCTGCGCAGCGGCGGCGGGACCAACTTCCTGCCGCCGACCACGATGGCCTGCTCGCTGCTGGCCACCACCGGCTCCCCCAACCTGCTCACCGCGTTCCTCTCCGACGGGCAGGGCTCCGGCCGCTTCTCGAACGTCGCCCCCTGCAACCCACCGGTCGAGTTCCAGGCCTTCGCGGTCGGCAGCGGCAGCAGCTGCTCCGGCGGAGCCTCCGGGAGCCGACTCAACGACCTCGCCGCGCTCACGGGCGGCGCATGCACGAACGTGCCGAACGTCAGCTCCCTGCCCGACATCCTCCCGGGCGTGATCGCGTCCAGGATCACGAAGGTGACCTACGCCGTCGACGGCGGGGACCCGGTCGACATCTCCGGACAGCTCCCGCTCCCCCTCGAGGGGCCCGGTGACGCGGACCTGGCCATCGACCTGCCGGGCGACCTGGCCAGCGGCACCCACGAGGTGTGTCTGACAGTCATCGGCGCGGATGCCGGCGGCACCTCGACGGAGACCACCTGCTCCGACCTGGTCACCGTCACGGGCGAGGTGTCCTACTCCTGGCGCGTGGTCTCCTCCGACGGTCCGCCGATCTTCCTGTCGTCGCGGGCTGCGGCCCACCCAACCTTCGTGGCACCCGACGACGGGCGCTACGTGCTGGAGCTGACCGTCGGCGACGGCACCGGCAGCACCGCGGCGGACCGGGTCACCGTGGACGTCGAGAACGCGAGCCCCGTCCTGGCCGTCACGCCGGGTGACGCGTACGTCGGGGGCGTCACCCAGATCACCGGCACCTTCACCGATCCCGGCTGGCAGGACACCCACCGCGCCGTCGTCGCCTGGGGTGACGGCACCACCAGCGAGGTCGCCGTCTCCACGTTCGGCGCCGGCTGGGGCACCTTCTTCGACTCCCACGTCTACCGCACCGCGGGCTCCTTCGACGTCACCGTCACGCTGCACGACGACGACGGCGGCACCGATGTCGCCACGCTGCCGCAGTTCGAGGTCGGCACCGCCGTGGCGGTGTGGGCCAACTCGACCAGCGCCAAGTCCTTCGACTGGACCGGCGGCTCCGGCCAGATCACCGGGCGGGTGCACACCAACGGCGGGCTGCGGTTCGTCGGCGCGGCCAAGTCCGTCAGCGGCCCCACGACGTACGCCGGGCCGCTCTCGGCCGACACGGCCAAGAACAGCTTCCTCCCGCTGCCGGTGAAGTCCACCGTCCAGGACTACCCGTTCCAGCCGGAGCTCGCCGACCTCCGGCCCGGTGGTCGGGTCGCCGACGAGCTCGGTGCCCGCTACCACGACATGAGCTCCCGCTGCTCCGGCGGATCGTGGCACGACGTGCAGCAGACCCTGGCGCCGGGCGTGTACTACGCCACCTGCGACATCCAGCTCAACGGCTCGCAGATCGGTGGGCGGGTCACCCTGGTCACCGAGGGCCACGTCAAGATCAGTGGTTCCAAGCCGGCGTTCGAGCCGTACTACGACGGCCTGCTCGCGGTCGCCGGAGCCAGCGGCAACATGGCGATCGACATCAGCGCCTCGCGGTCGAAGTTCCTCGGCGTGCTGTTCGCCGGCAGCGGTCAGATCAGCATCTCCGGCGCCTCGAACCGGTTCTTCTGCGGCATCCTCGGTGACCAGGTCGACATCTCCGGCAACGACGTCTCCGTGCGCGGCGCGTCGTGCGGCCGGCCCGACCAGACCGTGTCCGGCCCGGTGCTGGTCCCTGACCTGCAGGCGGAAGTGGCCGTCGACCGAGCCACCGCGCTGCCCTCCGACAACCTCGGCTACGACGTCCGCGTCACCAACCGGGGTGCCACTCTCGTCGTCCCCTCCCTGATCGGCCTCGAGAACGTCGACGCCACCACGGCGACCGTGAACGGCTACACCTTCACCGTGGAACGCCGGGACGCGACGACCGGGGCCTGGGTGCCGGTCGGAACCTCCGGCGACCCGGCACTCCGGGTCGACCTCCGCAGCAACGCCTTCCCCGGCGTCGTCTACCCGGCCGGCGGTGGCGTGGCGGGCACCGTCGTGCCGCCGAGCGGCTGGGCCACGTGGGGTCTCCAGGCGGTCCTCGACCTCACGCCCTCCGCGGTCGACACGCTGCTCGACCCGGCCCGCACCTCGGCCCTGCGGACCACGGTGGACTTCGACCTCGGCCCCGCGGGGGTCCAGGCCAGGCGGCTCTACACGCTCGGCAACGACTTCGTCGGTGCCCTGCGCGACCTCTCCGCCTCGGCGACCGAGGCCCGGGTCACCACGATCCTCCCGGACGGCGACGCCACCGAGCTGACCTCCGCGGACGAGCCGGCACTCGCCGAGATCGCATCGGGGGACTCGGTCACCCTGCACCGCAGCTGGCGGGTGCCGGTGCCGGCCGACCGGACCGCCGGCGAGACCGACGCCGGCTACCTGGCCCGGCTCTCGGCCCTCGACGGCACGGAGCTCAACGCCGCGGCGTTCGCCACCTCGGCCGGCGGCGTCGGCCGACTGGTCGCACCGCTGGCCCAGACGAGCACGACCCGGCAGCTCCCGGTGGTAGGCGTCTCCACCACCGGAGCCGCCACGATGGCGGCCGGCACCACCGAGGACTACCGCGTGCGGCTGGCCGGCATCGGCTCCGCGGACGTCGCCTCGCTGACCACCCGGGCCACCGCCGACGGCAGCCCGCTCACCCTCACCGGCGCACCGGACGCGCTGGCGGCCGGAGAGCTGGTCGAGGCCACCACGTCGTACGCCGCCCCGGACGGCTCTTCCGGACCCATCGCGATCCGTGGCGAGGCGACGTGGCAGGACGCCCGCGGCAACACCTACGGGCCGAGTGGGTCCACCCGGGACGTGGTCCGACTCGCCCCGGCTCAGCTCCGGGCCCAGCTGACCGACGCGCTGCTGACCGACGTCGGCGGGGACGGGGTCGCGTCGCCGGGCGACGTGCTGCGCTACACCCTGACTGTCCGCAACGGTGGCGGTATCCCGCTGACGGGCGTCACCGGCACTGTCGACACCGACGGCAACTCGGCACTGGTCTCCGGCTCCGGCCGGACCCCCGACGGTGGCACCATCACCTTCGACGGCCGCGTGGTGACCGTGGCGCTGCCCGACATCGACGCGAACGCCGCGCGCTCGGTGACCTTCGACGTCACCGTCACCGACCCGTTCCCGTCCGGGGCCACGCGCCTCAGCGCGCAGGGCACCCTCGGTGCGACCGGCCACGACGCCCGGCCGACCGACGACCCGGCCCTCCCCGGCCCCGCCGACCCGACTCGCACCACGGTGACCGTTCCGGTCCCCGCGCTGGCTGCGACCCTGGGCGGCCGGCTGGTGATCGATGCCGACGGATCGGGCACCGTGACCCCCGGCGACACGCTCGCCTACACCCTGGGCACCAGCTCGGTCGGCACCCTGCCCGTGACCGGGGTCCGCGCCACCGTGGACCCCCCGGCGGGCACCCGTCTGGTCGACGGCTCAGTCCACACCTCACAGGGCACGGTCACCGCCGGACCCCGCGTGGACGTGGGGGTGGGCACGCTGGCGCCGTACCAGGAAGCCACGATCGACTTCCGGCTGCGGCTCGACGCCACCCTGCCGGCCGGGGTCACCGCCATCGTCACCCGCGGCCTGGTGAGCTCCGACCAGCTCGACCCGGTTCCCACCGACGACCCGCAGACGGTCGAGGCCGGTGACGCCAGCACCCTGCCGATCGGCGACCCGGCCACCGACCCCGAGAAGCCACGGCCCGGCATCGCACCGCCCTCGCCGGGCGAGGGCACCGTGGTCACCGAGCCCGTCCAGATCCGCGCCGGCCTGACCGCGCCCGCCGGAGAGGACGTCGCCTCCTGGCGCATCGTCGCGGGACCGGTCGGCTCGACGGACCGGCAGACGCTGGCCGTCAGCGACGGTTCCTCCCTGGCCGTGGCCACCGCCACGTTCGACCCCACGGTGCTGCCGAACGGCATGTACGAGGTGACGGTCCTGGCCACCGCCACCGGTGGCGGCCAGGCCTCCAGCAGCGTCGTCCTCGTCGTCGACGGCAACCTCAAGCTGGGCCGGTTCACGACCTCGATCCAGGACCACCAGATCGGCCTCGGCGGGCTGCCGCTGCAGGTCGTCCGCAGCTACGACTCCTTCGACAAGGCCACCGGCGACTTCGGTGTCGGGTGGAACGTGGACGTGGCGGACTTCTCCGTGCGCAGCAACGGGCCGCTGGGCGAGGGCGGCTGGACGATGAAGTCCACGTCCTGCGGGCTGATCTTCTGCAACCTCGGGTTCACCAGCAGCCGTCCGCACGTCGTCTCGGTGGTGTGGCCCGACGGCCGCCAGGAGCTCTTCGACCTGACGCCCAGCGAGGGCAGTACCTTCTTCAAGGGGCTGACCCAGGCCAAGTTCACCGGACGCCCGGGCACCACGTCGACGCTGGCCGTCGAGGACAACAGTCTCTTCTGGGTCAACGGCAACCTCAACGGTGGCGCCTTCGGCTCGGGCGGCGTGTTCGACCCGCAGCGCTTCCGACTGACCGACCGCAACGGCACGGTCTACGAGCTCGACACCACCTCGGGCCTGACCCGGGCGACCGACCGCCTCGGCAACCACCTGACCATCGACGAGGGCGGCATCACGTCCTCCCTCGGACCCGCCATCGACTTCACCCGGGACCCTCAGGGGCGGATCAGCCGCATCGACAGCCCCGCCGGCGCGTCGACGTACACCTATGACGCCGCCGGCGACCTGGTCGCCGTGACCGGCGTCGACGGCGCTCGGGTCGGCTACCGGTACGACGGGCGGCACAACCTGCTCGCCGCGGAGGGTGCCGCCGGGCGGTCGCTCGGATCCGTCGAGTACGGCGCCGACGGCCGCATCGACGCGATCGTCGACGCGACCGGCAACCGGATCCGGGTCGAGGCCGACGTGGCCGACCGCCAGGAGGTCGTCCACGACGCGGCCGGTCGCCTGACCACCGTGTCCACCTTCGACGCCCGGGGCAACCAGGTGCGCGAGGAGCAGATCGGCGACGGCCGCAGCATCGTCACTCGCTGGACCTACGACGCCCAGGGCCATCCCCTGACCGAGACCGCACCGGGCGGCGGGGAGACGGCGTTGACGTGGACCGACCGAGGCGACGTCGGCTCGATCACCCGACCCTCGGGCGAGCGCACCGACTACGTCTACGACGGTGAGGGACGGCTGCTGAGGCAGCGGGACGGCACCGGCGCCACCCTGGTCGAGCTTGCCTACGACTCGCTCGGTTCGGTCGAGCGGCAGACGCTGACCGACGGCCGGGTCATGGACTTCACCTACGACGCGAAGGGTCAGCTGCTCGAGCTGCGCCGCGACGGGGCGCTGGTGCAGTCGTTCCGCTACTCCGCGGAGGGCAAGGTCACCGAGGTCCAGGACGTCGGCCTTCCGCTCAAGACCTACTCCTACGACGCCGCCGGCCGGATCACCTCGGTCGGCGACGGAACCACGCCCGCGACGACCTTCGGCTACGACCAGGCCGGCCGCGTGGTCCGCGCGACCGATGCCGCTTCGAAGCTCCGGCGCTGGAGCTACGACGAGCTGGGCAACATGCTTACCGCGACGGACCCCTCGGGCGCGGTCACGCGCTACACCTACGACGGGTCGTCGCGGCTGACGTCACGCACCGACCGCAACGGCGACACCGTGACCTACACGCACGACCCCAATGGGCGGGTGACTCGGACCGAGGGTCCGGACGAGACCACGACGGCGACCTATGACGCGTTCGGCCGGGTCACCCGGCTGGCCGACTCGGACGCCCGGCTGGACTTCGAGTTCGACGACGAGGGCAACGTGGTCCGCCAGTCCACCGCCGCCCCGGACGACGGAACCCTTCCGGCGGTGTCGCTGAGCTACACCTACGACGTCGACGGAGCCCCGTTGTCGGTCACCGGGCCGGACGGTCGCCGCTCGTTCGGCTACGACCGGAAGGGCCACCTGCGCAGCATCGTCGACAACGACGGCGCGACGTTCGACCTCGACTACGACGCGCTGGACCGGCTGACCGGGATCGCCTACCCCAACGGCGTCCAGGACACGCTTGCCTGGCGCCCCGACGGCGACATGGGCAGCCGGGTCGGCTCCCGCGGTGCCACCACCCTGGTCTCCCAGCAGTACGAGTACGCCGACTCGGGTCGCCGTACGGCCGTGGTGGACACGGTGGGGCGCCACGAGTTCGGCTACGACCCCGCCGGCCGGCTCGCGACCGAGACGCACCCCGCGGCCGGAGCGGTGCCGAGCGGGACCTACTCCTACGACGTGATGGGCAACCGGACCTCGGGTCCGGGCAGCCCCGCCGGGAGCACCGTCCTCGACAGCAACGACCGGCTCCGCCGGGACGGGTCGTTCGACTACACCTACGACGCGGAGGGCCACCTGACCCGACGGGTCGAGCTGTCGACCGGCGCGGTGCGGTCCTACGCGTGGTCCGACGGTGAGCTGCGGGAGGTCGTCGACGACGGCGTCCGCACCCGCTACCGCTACGACCCACTGGGGCGCCGCGTGGAGGTGGACGGCCCGGACGGCGTCCGTCGCTTCGTCTACGACGGCCAGAACGTGGCCTACGTCTTCGACGGCAGCAACGAGATGCGTGAGGCCTACACCACGACCGGTGTCTCCGGCATGGTCGTGTCGCGCACCAAGGCCGGCGCCAAGTCCTACCCGCTGGCCGACGCGCTCGGCTCGGTCGTGGCCTGGACGGACACCGCCGGCGAGGTGCTCTCCCGCACCGGATACTCCGCCTTCGGCACCCCGGACTCGAGCGGGTCGGCGGTCTACGGGTTCACCGGGCACCAGTACGACGGCGGCACCGGGCTGGTCTACGCCCGCGCCCGCTACTACGACCCGGCGATCGGGCGGTTCCTCAGCGAGGACCCGGTGCCCTCGCTCAACCCGTACACGTACCTCGGCAGCGACCCGTGCAACGCGGTGGATCCGACCGGGGCCAGCGCCGCCGGGGAGTACTCGTACCTCGCCCGCATGGGCGCGCAGGTGGCCAGGTTCCTCGCCGAGGAGGCCGGCAGCTATGCCTGCGCCGGGGTGATGAACGCGGTGCTCGGCCTGGGGATGTCCCCGAACATGAAGGGACAGCTCGGTGAGGAGCACGCCCGCCGGCTTCTGGGCAACCCGCAGGCCTACGAGGCCTACGAGTGGAACGGGAGGGGCCGGATCGCCGACTTCCGCCTCCCCGGCCAACGGGGCGAGGTGAAGAACGTCTTCCGACAGGCGTTCACCCAGCAGCTGAAGGACCTGATCTCTGGGTCCGCGCGCGACGGCCTCGACCCGCCGGTCCTCATCACCCGATACGACACCAAGCTGTCGGCTCCCCTGCTCAAGGCTGCGGCCGACAAACGGCTGTACATCCTCAGATGCCTTCCCGGATAGGCTCACACGGGTGACGGACGCGGCCTTCCTCGAGGTGTTCAGCGTGGCCCCCTGGCATGACGGTGGATCGGGGGCGGCGATCGGTCAGGAGTTCGCCCGGTTCCCCGACTTCGTGCCCGCGCGGATCGGGCCGCGGGACCCGGCCCGGACGAAGGTGACCGACTTCGGGGCACAGCTCGAGGCGCTCATCGAGGCCCGGCGCGACCAGCCGTCCTTCGACCTGATGTGGAACGACGCAGCCGAGACGATGTTCGGTGAGATGCGTGTCGTGTCCGACCCGTTCAGGTGGCCGAGGGAGGGCGCCCACCACTCGACGCTGCGGTTCTCGATCGACGCCGACGATGGCGGCCGGACGCGAGACCTTGGCGAGCTGTTTGCCGGACTGTGCGACCGGCTGGACCCCTACTACGGTCGGGTGACCACCGGTCCCGCCCAAGGTCAGCTCGGGCTGTTCGAGCGCGCACACCGAGACCGGCACCCGCCTCCGCCGTTGCCCCGACCGGGCGAGGGCCCGCGGTTCGGCGTCATGGAGGGCCGGGTCGCGGACGTCTTCTGGGTGCAGTTCTTCGGGCCGGGCTACCTCGCCCACTGGGGCGCCGACGCCCTGGACGGGGTGGGGCACGCGCAGCGGCGTACGACGAACGGGGGCCTGGTCATCTGGGCCACCGAGACGCCGGCTCCCCGGGACCAGGACGCCACCGGGCCCGAGACCTATGCCTGGAAGCAGCCCTTCTACGACGCCGTCGGGCCCGATGTGTTCTTCACCAGCGACCACGAGTGGCAGGAGTTCGGCGCGAAGGTGCCCACGTTGAAGGAGCACCACCGGCACCTGCTCGTCCGGAAGGACTCGTGACCCGGTGAGCTACGACATCGACCTCGTCGTGCGCGAGCCCGGCCAGTCCCTCGAGGAGGCCGTGGAGGCGGCCTTCACGGGAGAAGTCGAGCCCGACCCCGGGCAGGTCGACCTGATGGCCATCGCTCAGCGGCTCCGGGACCTGTTGCCCGCCGAGGCCCGGGTCGAGTCGCATCCGGAGTCGCTCAGTGTCTTCGAGCCGGCGACCGGACTCCAGCTCGACCTCGAGCGCAGCGGCGGCCAGGTCAACCTGCCGCTCGTCCCCGGAGACGCGGCCTGGCAGCTCGCCCTCCGCGTGCTCGCGGTGATCAGCGACGGCACCCGGTTCGTGGGCTACGACCCCCAGCGCGGCGTCCAGGTCTGAGCCAGCGACGCCCTGCCATGATGAGGCGATGGCGACCCCCGACCTGTCCCGCTTCAACGACTGGCTGGCCTGGCTGCCCGAGCACGCGGCGGCCGACCCGGACCTGCGGTGCGCCTGGGTCGGCGGGTCCGCCGCCACCGGCGGCTGGGACCGGTGGTCCGACCTCGACCTGGTGGTGCTGACCACGCCGGGCACCGCGGGGGCGGCGTACGACCGGCTGCTGACGGCGATCCGGGACCGCTTCGCGCCAGACCACGTGTGGGAGCTGCCGGACTCCGCCCGGCCCGACGGCCGGCAGTGCTTCGTGAACCCGCAGCCGCGGGCCGGTCTGCTCGACGAGCCGACCCGGATCGTCGACCTCGCGGTCCTGGACGTCGGCGACACGCACCGGCTGATCGACGTACGCCGGCACGGGACGCCGTTGGTGCTGCACGACCCCGACGGTCTGGTCGAGCTGCGCCCCGACGACCCGGCCACGCTCGAGTCCGGGGCAGCCGAGGCGCTGGACCAGATCCGGCAGCGCTTCGCCACTGCCGAGTGGCTGGTCAACCGCGCCACCGCGCGCGGTCACCTGACCGAGGCGGTGTCGCTCTACCTCCGGTTCGGGCTGCTGCCGCTGGTCCAGCTGCTCCGGCTCGAGCACTGCCCCTGGCGCCACGACTACGGCCTGCGCTACCTGGACACCGACCTGCCGGCCTCCGTGACCGCCCGGGTCACCGCGCTGCTGCCCGGCGCAGACCGGCTCACCGAGCTGTCGGCCGCGTGCTTCGCGTGGCAGGCCGAGCTGCTCGCTCCGCAGCAGGCCGGCCGATGAGCACCAACTGGGCGCAGAACCTGACCTACCGCGCCGACCGCGTGCACCGTCCGTCCTCCGTCACCGAGCTCCAGCAGCTGGTGGCCTCGTCCCGGCGACTCAAGGCGCTCGGCACCCGGCACTGCTTCAACGACATCGCCGACGTCGTGGACGGCGACCAGGTCGAGCTCGCCGGGCTGCCCGCGGCCCTGGAGATCGACAGCGGCCGGGCCACCGCCCGGGTGGGCGCCGCCAGCCGGTACGGCGACATCGCCGCGGCACTGGACGCGGCCGGCTTCGCGGTCGCGAACCTGGCCTCGCTCCCCCACATCTCGGTGGCCGGCGCCGTCGCCACCGCCACCCACGGCTCGGGTGAGACGCACGGGTCCCTGGCCACCGCCGTCTCCGCCCTCGAGCTGGTCACCGCGGACGGCGAGCTGCGCGGCTACTCCCGCGCGGACGACCCCGAGGTGTTTCCCGGGGTCGTCGTCGGCCTCGGCGCCCTCGGCGTGGTGACCACGCTGACGCTGGACCTGGTGCCCCGCTTCGAGGTCCGCCAGGACCTCTTCGAGCGGCTCTCCTGGGACGCGGCGGTCGAGCACTTCGACGAGATCCAGCGGGCCGGCTACAGCGTCAGCCTGTTCACGAACTGGGCGGACCCCTACGTCGGCCAGGTGTGGCTCAAGAACGTCGTCGCCCCCGGGCAGGACACCGGGATGCCCGCCGACCTGTTCGGGGCGCCGGCCGCGACGGAGCCTCTCTCGCCCGCGGCGTGGATCGGTGAGACCGCCGAGAACTGCAACGACCAGCTGGGTCGGCCGGGCGCGTGGTTCGACCGGCTGCCGCACTTCCGCCTCGACTTCACCCCGAGCGTCGGGCGGGAGCTGCAGACGGAGTACTTCGTCCCGCGCGCCCACCTCGCGGCCGCGGTCGCTGCCGTCCGCGGCCTCGCCGGGCGGATCGAACCGCTGCTGATCGTCTCCGAGATCCGCACGGTCGCCGCCGACGACCTCTGGATGAGCCCGTTCCACGAGAAGGACTGCGTGGCGCTGCACTTCACCTGGCAGCCACGCCAGCCCGAGGTCGAGTCCGTGCTGCCCGCGCTCGAGGCCGCGCTGGCGCCGTACGACGCGACACCGCACTGGGGGAAGGTCTTCCACCGGCCCGCGCCCGAGTCACTGTTCCCGCGACTGGCCGACTTCCGCGCCCTGGCGGCGGACCTCGACCCGCTCGGGACCTTCCGCAACGACTGGCTCGACCGGGTGCTCGGCCCGGGGTGACGCGGCGAGCGCCGGGCTCGACTCGCCGCGCCCTCCCGTCAGGCGCTAGTTCTCGACACCGACGGCGCCGAGATCCGGGAACCCCGAGGTGGCCGGGTTGTTGACGTAGCTCGTGACCTTCGAGCCACGCAGGAAGTAGAACCGTTCGAGGCTGAGCGGGATGTAGGCGACGTCCTTGCCCAGCTGGTCGTCGACCTCGATGTACTTCGCGGCCTGCTCGTCGACGTCGCTCATGAGAGCGGCCTCGTCGATCATCTTGTTGACCTCGTCGCTGCGGTAGTTGCCGTAGTCCTGGCCGTTCGACTCGGCGGTCAGGTTGATGCGGCTGTCGAACAGCGGCGGGAGGACCGTCGCGATCGACGGCCAGTCAGCACCCCAGATGCCCAGCACGACGTCCGAGTCGGCGGAGGGCTTCTGGATGATGGTGTAGTAGGTGTCGGTCAGCGGGTCCAAGGTGACGTTGAAGCCGGCCTTCGTCCACCCGTCCGCCAGGGCCGAGGCGGCCTTGTCGGAGGTCGGGGTACCGCCCTGGTAGGTGTACTTGATCGGGTAGGGGAGCTTCTCGCCCGAGTCCTCGAGGAGTGCCCTGGCGGCCTCGGGGTCACCCTCCGGAGGAGCGGTGAAGTGCGGGTTGTCCTGGTAGCCGATCAGGTCGGGGGCGATCATCGACTTCGCCTGCGTGCCGGCCTTGTCGCCACCGTAGGCGGTGATGTAGCCCTGCGCGCTGGTGGCCAGCATCAGCGCCTGGCGCACCTCGAGGTTCTTGATCCTGTTGAAGTTCGGGAGGATGTAGTCGACGTACGGGGAGTCGACCAGCTCGGATCGGTCGGCAACCGTGCCGGTGATCTGGGTGTAGTACGCCGGCGGGACCCGGCGGTCGGTGATCGCGAACTGGTCGTCGCCGGTGTCGGCGACCAGCCGGTCGTAGATGATCTCGTTCTCCAGACCCTGGGTGTAGACGATCTTGTCCGGGTTGGCCTGCCGACTCTCGGACTCGTCGGAGGCCTCGTCGTACTCCGGGTTGCGGACGAAGGTGCCGCCCTGGGTGGCGTCCCACTTGCCCTCGAGCTTGTACGGCCCGTTGGAGAAGATCTGGTACGCCGACCGCTCACCCTGGTCCTTGTCCTCGCGGTAGGGGTCGAAGCAGCGCAGCGTCGCGGCAGCGTAGTTGAAGTCCGGCCACGGCTTGCTGAAGCGCAGCGTCAGCACGTTCTCGTCGCAGGTCACGGCCTTGTCGTAGGCGTCCTGGTTGTCCCCCTTGTAGGGGCCGTTGTAGATCGGCAGCCCCTCGGCATTCTTGGGGATGTCGATGTAGGACAGGATGTAGTTCGGGCCACTGGTGATGACGTCGGTGGCGAAGGTCCGCGAGATGCCGTACTTGAAGTCCTCGCAGGTGACGGCCTGGCCGTCCTCCCAGGTGACGCCGTCGCGGATGGTGAACTCCCACGTCTTCGCGTCCTCCGACATGGTGCCGGTGTCGGTGGCGGCATCGGGCACGATCGTGAAGGCCTCGTCGGGGTCCTCCGAGATCGGGTAGGTCACCAGGCCGCGGTAGACGATGCGGTTCAGGTTCGACAGGTCCCGACCCGAGTAGATCCGCTGCGGGTCCAGGTGCTCGGCGGAGTTGCGGGTCAGGTAGTAGAGCGTCCCGCCCTTCTCCGCCTCCTCGGTGCTGCTCCCGCCGTCTGTGGAGCCTCCGCCGCAGGCTGCCAGGGACGCCGAGACGACGGCCGCCGCTGCTGCCGCGACGATCGGTTTCCGGATGTTGATCATGCGTGTTCTCCTCGTGCCGTGCGCACCGGGACCGGTGCCGTCAGCCGCCGGGACATCCGCCCGAGATGCGGCGGCTTCACCTCATGTGGGCGTGCCACTGGGATCCACGGCACGGTCGAGTCGGCGACGGGCGTCGCACCACCCCCGTGCGGTCCCATCGCGATCGACGTCGCGGATCGTGCTGATGAATCGGTCGCGCCGGGCGTCACGGATGTGAGAAGCCCCCGGCGTCCCCTCTATTGCGCACCCTCGAGAACTCGCCGCAATCTCGCCTTGGTCACAAGGTCATATCGTTCTTCGAGCGGCCGGGCGCCGGGTCGTCACCGCTCAGCGGCGCGAGCCCCGCGACCGGGCGGCCTCGATGAGGTGGTGCTCGGCATCCGGGCCCGGGCCGACGTTGGGCAGCCGAAGCACGAGGACCGCACCGACGACCCACCAGACGATGAGGATCAGCCACTCGTAGGGCCAGACCAGGGCGGCCGGCATCCCCGGCATGAACAGGACGCCCAGCCCCAGGGTGAGCACGGCGGCGGCCACCCCGACGCCGGAGCCGCCGAGGGTCCGGAACGGCCGCTCCATCTCGGGCTCGCGAGCACGGAGGACGACGAACGTGACGGTCACGAGGAAGAACGCGACGACGATCGCGAACCCACCGGCATCGACCAGCCAGACCAGCGTCTGACGGCCGAACAGGGGCGCCAGGATCGAGAGCGCCCCGACGAACAGGATCGCGTTGCCGGGCGTCCGGTAGGTCGGGTGCAGCCTGGCGAACCAGCTCGGCACCATCCCCGAGGTCGCCATGGCGTAGAGGAGTCGGCTCGCGCCGAGCATGAAGCCGTTCCAGCTGGTCAGGATGCCGGCGATGCCGCCGATCACCAGGACGTCGCCCATGGTGTCGCTGCCCCAGAGGGCGGCCATCCCGTCGGCCGCGGAGAGCTCGGACTCGGCGAGCTCGTCCAGGGGCAGCGACGAGCCGACGGTGAGCATCACCAGGATGTAGAAGGCGGCCGCGGCGAGCACCGAGACGACCACGAGCTTGCCGATCTGCTTGAACGGCAGGTTGATCTCCTCCGCCGACTGCGGGATCACGTCGAAGCCCACGAACAGGAACGGCACCGCGACCAGCACCGAGATGATCCCGCCGGCGCCGTCGTTGAACAGGGGGCGCATGTTGTCGGTGTCGCCCCCGACGAACGACCCGAACAGCAGCAACGCACCCACGCCGAGCAGGAAGAGCACCGCGAAGGTCTGGAAGACGGCGGCCGGCCGGATCCCCACGTAGTTCAGCCCGGTGATCACCACGGCGCCGATCACGCCGACCGCCACCCAGGAGGCGTACACGTCGTAGTCGGCGACCGTCCACAGCCGCCCGGTGAGCATGTCGGGCGCGAGGAACAGCACCGTCTGGGGCAGCGCCACCGCCTCGAAGGCCACCACGGAGACGTAGCCGAGCACCAGGCTCCACGAGCACACGAACGCGGAGCGGGAGCCGAGCCCCCGCAGCACGTAGTTGTGCTCGCCCCCGGCCTGGGGCATCGCCGAGACCAGCTCCGCGTAGGTGAGCCCGACCAGCGCCATGATGACGCCGCCCACCACGAAGGCAAGAGCCGCTCCGAGAGTCCCCGCGTCCTGCAGGAAGCCACCGGTGAGGACGATCCAGCCGAAGCCGATCATCGCCCCGAAGGCGACCGCCAGGACGTCCCAGCGCCCGAGGACCCGGGCGAAGCTGCTGTCAGCTGAAGCGACATGACCCATGCTCGGCACATTATCCGCATCGAGCGGGCTTGTGAACGCCGTCGGCCGCCGCCGGAGAGCCCCGGAAATGACCACCGCCGGACCTGCAGTAGCAGGTCCGGCGGTTTCCGATGTCCTGAGACATCACAGGGTGGCAGGTGCAGGATTCGAACCTGCGAAGGAATACTCCGACGGATTTACAGTCCGCTCCCATTGGCCGCTCGGGCAACCTGCCGTGCCGGACCCCGGGCTTGGCCCGGTGACAGCAAGGCGAAACAATAGCGCAGCACCACATCACTCGTGAAAATGCCGTCGCCCCCTCCGGGAGGGCGCGCAAGGAGGGACAGACATGGCCGACTCGTCGTTCGACATCGTCAGCAAGATCGACCGTCAGGAGGTCGACAACGCGCTCGGGCAGACCGCACGCGAGATCGCCACGCGGTTCGACTTCAAGGGCACCGGCGCCACGATCGAGTGGCAGGGGGACGAGGCGATCGAGATCACCGCGAGTGCCGACGACCGGGCCTCGGCGGTCCTCGACGTCTTCCAGGGCAAGCTGGTCAAGCGCCAGCAGTCGCTGAAGATCCTCGACGCCGGCGAGCCGCGTCAGTCCGGCCAGCAGAGCAAGATCGCGATCGCCCTCAAGGAGGGCATCAGCTCCGAGGACGCCAAGAAGATCACCAAGCTGATCCGCGACGAGGGCCCCAAGGGCGTGAAGGCGCAGATCCAGGGTGACGAGCTGCGGGTCTCCTCCAAGAAGCGCGACGACCTGCAGGCCGTGCAGGCACTCGTGAAGCAGCAGGACTACGACTTCGCGGTGCAGTTCACCAACTACCGCTGATCCGGGCCGTGCGCTCCGGGTCAGCGCGCGTCGGCGCTCGACGATCCGGACAGAGCCCGGAGCGGCATCTCGGCGACGTGGTTCACATCACGTGCCGCCGAGCGACCAGCACGCAGGACGCGGTTGGAGTGGCGGGCCAGCCGACTAAGGTGGTAGGTCGTACACAGGAGACCCGGCACCGACCGGGGACCCAGCCGGAAGCCAGCAAGGAAGTAGGTCGCTGCGGTGGATAAGCAGGTCCAGCAGCTCGATCGCGTCATCATCCGGTTCGCCGGCGACTCGGGCGACGGGATGCAGCTCACCGGGGACCGCTTCACCCAGGAGTCGGCCGGCTTCGGCAACGACCTCGCGACGCTCCCCAACTTCCCCGCCGAGATCCGGGCGCCGCAGGGCACGCTGCCGGGGGTCTCGTCCTTCCAGGTGCACTTCGCCGACCACGACATCCTGACCCCGGGTGACGCCCCCGACGTACTGGTCGCGATGAACCCGGCCGCACTCCGGGCCAACCTCTCCGACCTGCCCAAGGGCGCGACGATCATCGTGGACACCCACGACTTCACCGCGCGCAACCTGACCAAGGCCGGGTACGCCGAGAACCCGCTGGAGAACGACGACCTCGCCGAGTTCGCGCTGCACCCGGTCGACCTGACCGGGATGACCGTCGAGGCGGTCAAGAAGTTCGGTCTCTCCCGCAAGGACGCCGCCCGGGCCAAGAACATGTTCGCCCTGGGCCTGCTGTCCTGGATGTACGGCCGCCCCACCGAGTCCACGACCCGCTTCCTGGAGAAGCGGTTCGCCAAGGTCCCCGCCATCCGTGACGCGAACGTCACGGCGTTCAACAGCGGCTGGAACTTCGGCGAGACCACCGAGACGTTCATCGTCAGCTACGAGGTGAAGCCGGCGCCGATGGCGCCGGGCACCTACCGCAACATCACCGGCAACCTGGCGCTCGCCTACGGCCTGGTCGCCAGCGGGGTGCAGTCCGGCCTGCCGGTCTTCCTCGGGTCCTACCCGATCACCCCGGCCTCGGACATCCTCCACGAGCTGAGCAAGCACAAGGCGTTCGGCGTGACCACCTTCCAGGCCGAGGACGAGATCGCCGGCATCGGCGCGGCGATCGGCGCCGCCTTCGCCGGCAGCCTGGGGGTGACGACGACCTCCGGTCCCGGGATCTCGCTCAAGGGCGAGTCCATCGGCCTCGCGGTGATGACCGAGCTGCCGCTGCTCGTGATCAACGTGCAGCGCGGCGGCCCGTCCACCGGGCTGCCCACCAAGACCGAGCAGTCCGACCTGCTCCAGGCGATGTTCGGCCGCAACGGTGAGTCGCCGGTCCCGATCGTCGCGCCCCAGTCACCCGGTGACTGCTTCAACGCGGTCCTCGAGGCCACCCGGATCGCGGTGACCTACCGGACCCCGGTGATGCTGCTCTCCGACGGGATGCTGGCCAACGGGTCCGAGCCGTGGCAGGTCCCCGACATCGACCGCCTACCCGTCATCGACCCGGCCTTCGCGGACGCCCCCAACGCGGGTGAGGAGTTCCTCCCCTACGTCCGCGACGAGGACACCCTGGCCCGGCCGTGGGCGATCCCCGGCACCGCCGGGCTCGAGCACCGCATCGGCGGTCTCGAGAAGGGCGACGGGCACGGCAACATCTCCTACGACCCCGCCAACCACGACTTCATGGTCCGCACCCGCCAGGCCAAGGTGGACCGGATCGCCGACAGCCTGCCCCCGCTCGAGGTCGACGACCCCACCGGCGCCGCCCGCGTGCTCGTGCTCGGGTGGGGCTCCACGTACGGCCCCATCGGCGCCGGCGTACGCCGCGTCCGCAAGGCCGGCTACCACGTGGCGCAGGCACACCTGCGGCACCTCAACCCGTTCCCGAAGGACCTCGGCGAGATCCTCGCCCGCTACGACCGGGTGCTGGTGCCCGAGATGAACCTGGGCCAGCTCTCGATGCTGCTGCGCGCGAAGTACCTCGTCGACGTCGTCGGCTACAACCACGTCCGCGGGCTGCCGCTCAAGGCCGCCGAGCTGGCCGACGCGATCGGCGAGCTGGTCGCGGCGGCCGAGGGTGTCGACGTGGACCTCACCGGACAGGCACAGGAGGCACTCCAGTGACCATCGAGCTTCCCTTCCCCGTGCTGCCCAGCGGACTGCAGGGCGTCCCCACGATGGACGCCGACGAGGCACCGCAGACCGCCAAGGAGTTCACCTCCGACCAGGAGGTGCGCTGGTGCCCCGGATGCGGCGACTACGCCGTGCTCAAGGCGGTCCAGGGCTTCCTGCCGCAGCTGGGCATCCGGCGCGAGAACGTCGTCTTCGTCTCCGGCATCGGCTGCTCCTCGCGGTTCCCCTACTACCTCGACACCTACGGCATGCACTCGATCCACGGCCGCGCGCCGTCGATCGCGACCGGCATCGCCACCGCGCGCGAGGACCTGTCGGTCTTCGTGGTCACCGGTGACGGCGACGCACTGTCGATCGGGGGCAACCACCTGATCCACGCGCTGCGCCGCAACGTGAACATGACGATCCTGCTGTTCAACAACCGGATCTACGGCCTGACCAAGGGCCAGTACTCCCCCACCTCGGAGACCGGGAAGGTCACCAAGTCGACGCCGATGGGGTCGGTCGACCACCCCTTCAACCCGGTCTCGCTGGCCCTCGGCGCCGAGGGCTCGTTCGTGGCCAGGACCATCGACTCCGACCGCAAGCACCTGACCGCGGTGCTGACCGCGGCGGCCGCCCACCGCGGCACGTCGTTCGTCGAGATCTACCAGAACTGCCCGATCTTCAACGACGGCGCGTTCGACGCGATCAAGAACCAGGACACCAAGGCCGACGCGATCATCCCGCTCGAGCACGGCCGGCCGATCCGCTTCGGCCAGCCCGGCGACGACGGCCAGGGCGACAAGGGCCTGGTCCGCGCCGCTTCCGGCGGCGTCGAGGTGGCACAGGTCGCCGAGGTCGGCGAGGACGCGCTGCTGGTCCACGACGCCCACAACGAGGACCCGAGCACCGCGTTCGCGATCTCACGGCTCACCGACTCCGGCTACCTCAACCAGTCGCCGATCGGCATCTTCCGCCAGGTCGAGCGGGCGACGTACGACGACCAGGCGCGCGCCCAGATCGCCACCGCGACCTCTGCGGCACCCGGCTCGGCGCAGGACCGGTTGGCCGGGCTGATCGGCGGCGGCGACACCTGGACCGTGGTCTGACCACGACGCACGAACAGACAGATCGGCCCGGGTCCCTCAGGACCCGGGCCGATCGTGTGTGTGGAGCGGTGGTTCAGCCGCCGATGCCGGTGCTGCGCGCGGCCTGGCGCAACCGGTAGGTGTAGACGACGCCACCGGTGGCCTTCACGAAGCGCGGCTTCGTGGCCCGCACGACCGAACGGAAGTACCAACGGCCCCTCGAGGGCGCGTAGATGCGGGCGCTGTAGCCACCCGTGCGGCTGGTGCGCACAGTCTTGTAGCCGTGCCATCCGCAGGACTTGCAGTTCTTCTTCTGGATGATGACCGGCTTGCGGCCCCAGCCCGGGTCGACGTTGCCGCGGTAGTAGAGACCGCGCCCGGACTTCACGCCCCTGCTGTGCAGGTGGCGCGAGCCCTTGGCACGACGGTCCTTGCTGGTCGACTGGAAGGTGTAGCTGCCGAACGTGCCGCCGTTGTAGACGACGCGGTACATCACACTGCCCTTAGACCTCGGGCTGAAGGAGAACGACGACTCGTTCGAGCGGGTCCCGAGCGTCTTCCACTTCGAGGCGCCCGCGTTGCGCACCTTCAAGGTGATGGTGCCCGTGGCGTCCGGAGCGGTGCACCACCCGCTCGCGGTGGAGCATCCGGCGCCGGGCGAGTACGCCTCGACCCGACCGGAGATGACTGTCTTCTGGCCGTACTTGTAGACCTTGGCGGTCTTGGCGAGCTGGATCCGGGTCGGAGTGCTGGCACCCGCCTCGGCCGAGGTGGCGGTCAGCGTGACGGGCGCGGCGCCGAGCAGCGCCGCCCCGAGAAAGCCGACCACGAGACGCTGAAGTCGCATGATGTGAAACCCCCGTGAGAATTGGTTGGACGGGCAAAGTGTGCCAGCACATCTCTCCCCTCGCCGGGCAACGCCGAAACCTGGTGCCGAGCGACGTTTTCGGGCACCTAGACTCACCGCATGTCCGAGTCGCGCCGCGGGTTCCTGCTCGGGGTCGCGGCCTACGGGCTCTGGGGTGCCTTCCCGCTGTACTGGCCGCTGCTCGAGCCGGCGGGGGCGATCGAGATCCTCGCCCACCGGGTGTTGTGGTCGATGATCACGATGGGCCTGCTCGTGGTGCTGTTCGGGCGCTGGTCGCACCTGGTCGCGCTGGTCCGGGGCCGGCGTACCCGACTGCTGCTGTCGGTCGCCGCCGTGGTGATCGCGTTCAACTGGGCCGGCTTCATCTGGGGCGTCAACAACGGTCACGTCGTCGAGGTGTCGCTGGGCTACTTCATCAACCCGTTGGTGACGGTGCTGATGGGCGTGCTGGTGCTGCGGGAGCGCCTCCGGCCGCTGCAGTGGGCCGCCCTCGCGCTCGCCTCCACGGCGGTCGTGGTGCTCACGGTCGACTACGGCCGGCCGCCCTGGGTGGCGCTGCTGCTGGCCTGCTCCTTCGGCACCTACGGGCTGGCCAAGAAGCAGGCCAACGCCGGCGCGGTGGAGAGCCTGGCCTTCGAGACCGTGCTGCTCGCGCCGCTCGCCGCGGCGTACCTCGGCTGGCTGGCGTGGCAGGGCCAGGCCGACTTCGGAGCCCACGGGACCGGGCACGCGCTGCTGCTCACCACCACGGGAGTGGTGACCGCGCTGCCGCTGATCTGTTTCGGGGCCGCCGCGACCCGGCTGCCGCTGGTGACGATCGGGCTGCTGCAGTACCTCGCGCCGGTGCTGCAGTTCGTCACGGGGCTGCTGATCTTCCGCGAGGACATGCCGGCCGGGCGGTGGATCGGCTTCTCGCTGGTGTGGGTGGCGCTGGTGATGTTCACCGTCGAGTCGATCCACAACCGGCGTCGCCAACAGCTGCGTCTCGCGGTGGAGGCCAGCGCGATCTGACGCCGTCGTACACCCACCAGCTGTGGATGGGCGGGGATTCAGGAGGGGATGTTGTCCCAGGTCGTGAGGCAGAACGGGTGGCCGGCGGGGTCGGCGAACACCAGGCAGTGCTCGGCGTTCGGCTGGGTGTCGAAGCGGGTGGCGCCGGCCGCCACCACCCGGGCGCCCGCGGCCTCCAGGTCGTCGACGAAGAAGTCGAGGTGCAGCTGCACCGGCGTGGCCGGGACGGGCCAGGTCGGCGGGACGTGGTCGGGCACGCTCTGGAAGTCGATGCGACCTCCGGGACCGTCGACCGTCGCCCACTCCTCGTTGGCGATGACGACGCGTCCGCCGGTGATCTCGGCGTAGAACGCCGCGAGCGCGCCGGAGTCCGGGCAGTTGACCGCCACTGAGCTGAGCCGGATCGAGTCAGTCATGCTCTTCCCCCTCGCGGGCCGCCGCGGCCCGGTTGTTGAGATGCCGTTGCTCCGGGATGCTAGTCGCCAGCCTCGCCGCGGTCGCGTAGGCCACCGCGGCCTCGTCCCGTCGCCCGCATGCCTCGAGCAGGTGAGCGCGTACGGCGTGGGGCCGGTGGTCGTGGCGCAGGCTGCGGTCGGTGAGCAGCGGTTCGAGCATCGCCAGCGCGGCCTCCGGTCCGGCCACCTCGGCGACCGCGACGGCATGATTGAGGGTGACCGCCGGGCCGGGCGCCCGCTCGTGCAGCAGCCGATAGAGGGCCTCGATCTGCGGCCAGTCGGTCGACCCGGCGTCCGGCGACTCGGCATGGACCGCGGCGATGGCCGCCTGCAGCTGGTAGGGGCCCACGGGTCCCGACGGCAGGGTCGCCTCCACCAGGCGGACGCCCTCGTCGATGAGCTGCCGGTCCCACCGGGTGCGGTCCTGCTCGGCGAGCGGCACCAGTGACCCGTCGGCACGCATGCGGGCGGCGCGACGGGCGTCGGTGAGCAGCATCAGGGCCAGCAACCCGGACACCTCGCCGGCGGACGGCAGGTGCCGGTGCAGGCTACGGGTGAGTCGGATCGCCTCCAGCGTCAGTGGTGGGTCCGTGAGGTCCCCGCCGGTGGTGGCGGTGTGACCCTCGGTGAAGACGAGGTAGAGCACCTGCGCCACCGCGGCGACCCGGTCCGGCATCTCCTCCGCCGCGGGAGCCGCGAACCCGGCACCGACCTCCCGCAGGCGGGCCTTGGCCCGACTGATCCGCTGCGCCATCGTGGCCTCCGGCACCAGGAAGCCGCGGGCGATCTGGGCGGTGCTCAGCCCGGCGACCGCCCGCAGCGTCAGGGCCAGCTGTGCGGGCCGGGTCAGGGCCGGGTGGCAGCACAGCAGCAACAGCGTCAGGGAGTCGTCGCGCTCCCCGGCGAGCTCGGCCCCCGGCTCGATCGCCGGGACGACCAGCCCGGAGGCACCCGACCGACGGGCCACCAGCACCTCCCGGTCCGCCCGGGCCCGCTCGGACCGTCGCCGGTCGACCAGGCGTCGCGAGGCGACCGTCACCAGCCAGCCCCGCGGGTTGTCCGGGACGCCCTCCTCCGGCCACTGCCGGGAGGCCGCGAGCAGTGCCTCCTGCACCGCGTCCTCACACGCGTCGAAGTCGCCGTACCGTCGCACCAGGGCGGCCAGGACGTGCGGCGCGCAGTCGCGCCACACGTCCTCGAGGCCGCCCGGGGTCACTGGTCGTCGCCTCCCGGCCACATCGCCGGCCGGAGCTCGACCACGCCGCCCGGCTGGGCGAAGTGACCGGCGATCTCCTCGGCCCGCTCGCGCGAGGCGCAGTCGACGATGAAGAAGCCGGCCAGCTGCTCCTTGGTCTCGGCGTACGGCCCGTCGGTCGCGACGTGACCCTCCGGGGTCCAGCCGTAGAGCGTGGAGGTGGCCGGGTCGCCCAGCGCCTCGGCGCTGACCAGCTCCCCCGACGTCGAGATCTCGGCGAGCAGCCCGCCGAACTCCCGGTCCATCTCCGCGTGCCGCTCCGCGGAGAGCGCGCGGCCCTCGGCGGTGAGCTGCTGGGTCGGGTGTCCCCACGGGTCGGGGTTCGAGTGGATCAGGATCACGTACTTCATGGGCCCTCCTGTGGCCTCGCCGGTGCGGCCTTCGCGCACCTTCCTACCTGGTACGTCGGAGCCCACGCTCGCTTCTCGACATCGACCCGCCGCCAGAACGGAAGTCGGCGGGGCGGTCAGGCGGTGCGGGTGGCGACCACGTCGGCGAACGCGTCGAGCGCCTCGCGGACCGGGCCGTCGGGGAGCGCCTCGAGGACCTTCTTGGCCTCGTGGGCGCGGGCCACGACATAGGCGCGGGCCTCGGCCATCGCCGGGTGCGCCCGCAGCAGGCCGAGTGCCTCGGCGTGCGCGGTGTCGTCGGTGAGGTCGGCCGCGAGCAGCTCGAGCAGCCGCGCGTCCGCGGGGTCCTGCGAGCGCCGGGCCAACAGCACCGGCAGCGTCGGCACGCCTTCGCGCAGGTCGGTGCCGGGGGTCTTGCCGGACTCGTCGGCGTCGGAGCCGATGTCGAGGATGTCGTCGCTGATCTGGAACGCCGAGCCGACGATCTCGCCGAAGGCCGCGAGGGCATCCTCGATCTCCTGGGGCGCGCCACCGAAGCGGGCGCCGTAGAGCGCCGACGTCGCGATCAGCGAGCCGGTCTTGCCGGCGACCACCGCGAGGTGGTGCTCCAGCGGGTCGGCGTCGGGTCCGGGCGGGACCGTCTCCATGATCTGGCCCTCGACCAGGCGGGTGAAGGTCTGCGCCTGGATGCGTACGGCGTCCCGTCCGAGCTCGGCGGTCAGCTCCGAGCTCTTCGAGAACAGGAAGTCGCCGGTGAGGATCGCGACGTGGTTGTCCCAGCGGGCGTTGGCGGAGTCGGCGCCCCGGCGCAGCGCGGCCTCGTCCATCACGTCGTCGTGGTAGAGCGAGGCCAGGTGGGTCAGCTCGACCACACAGGCGGCGGTGACCACCTCGTCGGAGCCGGCATCCGGCCCGGCCTCGGCGGCCAACAGCACCAGCAGCGGGCGGAAGCGCTTGCCGCCGGCCTCGAGCAGGTGCCGGGCCGCGTTGGTGACGAAGTCGGCCCGGCTCCGGACGTGGTCCTGGAGCGCGTCCTCGACCTCGGCCATCCGCGCTGTCAGTCGCTCGGCGAGAGCCTCGTCGAGGACCGGCAGGGCGAGGCCGGAGGACGCGCTGGGTTCGCTCACCTGATGAATTCTCCCGCATGCGCGGCGAGATCCAGCACCGGGCCGGGCAGGATGCCCAGGATCAGCGTGGTCGCGACGCCCATGGCGATGGTCGCGGCGGTGAGCACGCTGGGCAGCGTGACCGACGGACCGGGGCCGACCGGGGGCGAGAAGTACATCAGGACGATGACCCGCACGTAGAAGAACGCCGCCAGCGCGCTGGTCAGCACCGCGACCACGACGACCGGCCAGGCGCCGGCCGACATCGCCGCCGCGAACACCGCCCACTTGCCCGCGAAGCCCGCCGTGAGCGGGATCCCGGCCATGCTGAGCAGGAAGAAGGCGAAGATGCCGGCCACGAACGGCGACTCCTTGCCCAGGCCCGCCCACCGCGACAGGTGGGTCGCCTCGCCCCCGGCGTCGCGGACCATGGAGACGACCGCGAACGCACCCAGCGTCATGAAGCCGTAGGTCACGAGGTAGAACAGGACCGCCTGCAGAGCGCTGATCTCGCCGTCGGCCAGGTCGCCGGCGCTCTGGACACCGAGCACGCCGGTGAGCAGGAAGCCGGTGTGGGCGACCGAGGAGTAGGCCAGCATCCGCTTGATGTCGGACTGCGCGATCGCCAGCAGCGCGCCGACCACCATCGTCAGGATCGCGATCACCCAGAGCATCGGCTGCCAGGTCCACCGCTCGGAGCCGAAGGCCACGTAGTAGAGCCGCATCAGCGCACCGAACGCCGCCACCTTGGTGGCCGCGGCCATGAAGCCGGTGACCGCCGTCGGAGCGCCCTGGTAGACGTCGGGCGTCCAGGCCTGGAACGGCGCGGCGCCGATCTTGAACAGCAGCCCGACGGAGACCAGGCCGATGCCGGCCAGCAGCAGGGTGCGGTTGCCGGTGTTGTTCGAGATCGCCTCGTTGATGCCGTCGAACGCCATCGTCCCGGCATAGCCGTAGACCAGCGCGATGCCGTAGATGAAGAAGCCGGAGGAGAAGGCGCCGAGCAGGAAGTACTTCAGCGCCGCCTCCTGGCTCAGCAGCCGGCGACGCCGTGCCAGTCCGGAGAGCAGGTAGAGCGGCAGGGACAGCACCTCGAGGCCGACGAACATGGTGAGGAGGTCGTTGGCCGCGGGGAACAGCATCATGCCGCCGACGGCGAACATCAGCAGCGGGAAGACCTCGGTGTGGTCGAGGCCGCGGGTCGAGGCCTGCCGCTCCGCGTCGGTGCCGGGCAGCGCGGCGGCCTGGCCGGCGAACGCCGACACCCCGCCCTCGAGCTGGCGCTCGGCGAAGAGCAGCACCCCGCCCACGGCGATCAGCAGGATCAGGCCCCAGATGAAGATGGTCGGGCCGTCGACGGCGATGGCACCCTCGGCGACGACCGAGCCGTACGCCGCCCCACCGTCGACCTCGGTCAGGTCGAGGCCGATGGCCACGACGCCGGCGAACGCGGCGACCAGTCCGGCCAGGGCCAGCAGGGTCTGCACGACGTAGCGACGGGCGCGGGGCGCGAACGCCTCAACGAGGACGCCGGCGCACGCGACCCCGAAGATCAGCAGCAGCGGCCAGATCTCGGCGTACCCGATCCCGGGCTTGGAGAACTCGATCACTGGTGGTCCTCCTCGGCAGTGGTGCCGGCGGGCACCGTCGGCGCGTCATCGGTCACCCCGACGGTGGTCATGGTGGTCTCGATGGCCGGGTTGATGACGTCGAGCAACGGCTGCGGGAAGAATCCGAAGAGCACCATCGCCAGCACCAGCGGGGCGACCGCGCCGACCTCGCGACGGTCGAGGTCGACCATCGTCTCGAGCCCGGGCCGGAGGGGTCCGGTCATCGTGCGCTGATACATCAGCAGGACGTAGATCGCGGCGAGCACGATCCCGGTGACCGCGAAGGCGCCGACCACCCAGTGGTAGTTGAAGCCACCGACCAGCACCAGGAACTCGGAGATGAACGGCGACAGGCCCGGCAGTCCGAGGGTGCCGAGCCCGGCCACCAGGAACAGTCCGGCCAGCACCGGGGCGACCTTCTCCACACCGCCCTGGTCGCTGATCAGCGAGCTCCCGCGGCGGCGGATGAGGAACCCGGCCACGAGGAACAGTGCGGCGGTCGCGAGACCGTGGTTGAACATGTAGAGCGTCGCTCCGGAGAGCCCCTGGCTGTTCAGCACGAAGATGCCGAGCACGATGAAGCCGAAGTGCGACAGGGAGGTCAGGCCGATCAGGCGCAGCATGTCGTCCTGGCCGATCGCGACGAGGGCGCCGTAGACGATGCTGATCACCGCGAGCACGACGACCACCGGGGTGGCCCAGGCCGAGGCCTCCGGGAACAGCCCGAGGCAGAAGCGCAGCATGCCGTAGGTGCCGATCTTGTCGAGCACACAGATCAGCAGCACGCTGGTGCCCGGCGTGGCCGCGGCGGTGGTGTCGGGCAGCCAGGTGTGCACCGGGAACATCGGCGCCTTGATCGCGAACGCGATGAAGAAGCCGAGGAACAGCCAGCGGCCCTCGACGACGCCGATGTCGAGCTGCGCCAGCTCCGAGATGAGGTACGTCGGGTTGCCGGCGTCGGCGGACAGGGCGTAGAGGCCGACCACGGACGCGAGCATGATCAGGCCGCCGGCCAGCATGTAGAGCAGGAACTTGACCGCGGCGCGGGCGCGGTTCTCGTTGCCGAAGCCGCCGATGAGGAAGTACGCCGGGATCAGCGTGGCCTCGAACGCCATGTAGAAGAGCAGCACGTCCTGGGCCAGGAACACCGCGAGCGCCATCGCCTCGAGCGCCAGCATCCAGCCGAAGAAGGCGCTGGTGTTGCGGGTGTCGGCGTCGTGCCACGACGCGAGCACCACCACCGGCATCAGGAGGGCGGTCAGGAGGACGAGCGTGAGGGCGATGCCGTCGACGCCGAGCGCGTAGTGGGCACCGAACGCCTCGATCCAGACGTGCGTCTCGGTGAGCTGCATGCCGGCGCCCGCGTCGTACTGCAGCGCGACGACGACGGCCAGCACCAGGGTCAGGCCGGAGGCGACGAACGCCACCTGCTTGGGCAGCGCGGCGCCGGGGGCTGCGGGCAGCACCGCGGCCACCACGGCACCGACCAACGGGACCAGGATCAGCAGGGTGAGCAAGGGGAGGTCGCTCATGCGAGGTTCACCACCAGGAGGGCGAGGACGACGAGGACCGCGCCGCCGAGCAGGGACAGGGCATAGGAGCGCACGAAGCCGTTCTGCCAGCGGCGGAACCGGTGCGCGAGACCACCGGTGGCCGCGGCCTGGCCCATCACCGCACCGTCGACGAAGCCGCGGTCGAAGGCCAGCAGGCCGGCCACGGCGCGGGTGCCGGGCCGCACGACGAGGGTGTCGTTGATGGCGTCGCCGTAGAGGTCGGCACGGGCCGCCCGGGTCAGCACCGACACGTCGGTGGGGGCCTCACGGGGCACCTCGGTCCGCCCGACGGTGAACCACGCCACGGCGACACCGGCGGCGACGGTCAGCACCACCATCAGGGTGAGCAGCAGCGGCGCGATCGGCGGCTCCTCGTGCGCGTGCTCGCCCACGACGGGGCCCAGCCACTCCACGATCCAGTCGCCGATCAGCAGCGCGCCGCCGAGGACCGACAGCGCGGCCAGGACGATCAGCGGCACCGTCATCACCTTGGGCGACTCGTGCGGGTGCAGGTCCTCCTTCCAGCGCTTCTGGGTGAAGAAGGTCATCAGCATCAGGCGGGTCATGTAGAACGCCGTGATGCCGGCGCCGAGCAGCGCGGCCAGACCGACCCAGACGTTCTGCGTGAACGCGGTCTCGATGATCTTGTCCTTGGACCAGAAGCCCGAGAAGCCCGGGAACCCGATGATCGCGAGGTAGCCCATCGCGAAGGTCAGGAAGGTGACCGGGACCATCTTGTTCAGCCCGCCGTAGTGCCGCATGTCGACGTCGTCGTCCATGGCGTGCATGACGGAGCCGGCGCCGAGGAACATGTTCGCCTTGAAGAAGCCGTGGGTGAGCAGGTGGAAGATCGCGAACGCGTAGCCCGCCACGCCGAGGCCGGCGCCGAGCATCATGTAGCCGATCTGGCTCATCGTCGAGCCGGCCAGCGCCTTCTTGATGTCGTCCTTGGCGCAGGCGAGGATCGCGCCCCACAGGAGCGTGACGACGGCGACGATCACGACGACGGACTGCGCGACGGGGGCGTTCTCGAAGATGAAGTTCGACCGGACGATCAGGTAGACACCGGCCGTCACCATGGTCGCCGCGTGGATCAGCGCCGACACGGGGGTCGGACCCTCCATCGCGTCGAGCAGCCAGGACTGCAGCGGCACCTGGGCGCTCTTGCCGCAGGCACCGAGGAGCAGCAGCAGGCCGATCACGTTGAGGGTGCTCTCGGACGCCCCGGTCGCTGCCTCGCTGACGCCGGTGAAGGAGATGGTCCCGAACGTGACGAACATCAGCATGATCGCCAGCGACATGCCGATGTCACCGACGCGGTTGATGACGAACGCCTTCTTGGCGGCCGCGGCGGCGGACGGCTTGTGCTGCCAGAAGCCGATCAGGAGGTAGGACGCGAGGCCGACACCCTCCCAGCCGAGGAACAGGCCGAGGTAGTTCTCCGCGAGCACCAGCATCAGCATGGCGGCGACGAACAGGTTGAGGTAGCCGAAGAACCGGCGGCGGCGTACGTCGTGCTCCATGTAGCCGATGGAGTAGACGTGGATCAACCCGCCGACACCGGTGATGAGCAGCAGGAACAGCGACGACAGCGGGTCGTAGAGCAGGTCCATGCCGACCTCGAAGCCGCCGACCTGGATCCAGTCGAAGAGGTGCACGCTGACCTGGCGCTCGTCCTCCCCGCGACCGAGCAGCGCGACGAACATCAGCGCGCTCACGACGAACGAGCCGAGCACGGTGGCGGTGCCGAGCAGGTGCCCGAACGCGTTGGTGCGGCGACCGCCGAGCAGCAGGATCGCGGCGCCGGCCAGCGGCAGGGCGATCACCAGCCAGGACAGGGCGAGCACACCGTCGGCGGCGGAGGCGTCGACCACGGGCACGTGGGCGCCACCCTCCGCGACCACAGGGGCGAGCAGCGGGAGAACAGACATCAGACTCGTCACCTCAGTACTTCAGCAGGCTCGCGTCGTCGACCGAGGCCGAGCGCCGGGTCCGGAAGATGGTCATGATGATGGCCAGGCCGATCACGACCTCCGCGGCGGCCACCACCATCACGAAGAACGCCGCGATCTGGCCCTCGAGGTTGCCGTTGGCCTTGGAGAAGGTCACCAGCGCGAGGTTGGAGGCGTTGAGCATCAGCTCGATGCACATGAACACCACGAGGGCGTTGCGGCGCACGAGCACCCCGACGCAGCCGATGGTGAACAGGATCGCCGAGAGGACGATGTAGGGCTCGGTGCTCAAGGGATGTCCTCCTCGTCCTCGGTGCTCGGGACAGGCGTGGCGGCGGGCGCGTCGACGCCGGGCTCGAAGCCACGGTCGTCGTGGTGGCCCAGCTGGCGCTGCACCTCGTCGATGTCGTCGGCGAGTGCCGGCGCGGACCGGACCGTACCGCGGGCCGCGAGCACCCGGGAGATCGAGGCCTCGCTGGTGGTGCCGTCGGGCAGCAGCGCCGGGGTGTCGACCGCGTTGTGGCGGGCGAAGACACCGGGAGCCGGGAGCGGGCCGGGGTGGCGACCGGTCTCGGCGTACTCCCGCATCCGGCGGTTGGCGTGGTCGGCCTGGGTCTCCTTCGGCGTCAGCCGCTCCCGGTGGGTCAGCACCATCGCGCCGACCGCTGCGGTGATCAGCAGGGCGGAGGTGGCCTCGAACGCGAAGACGTACTTGCTGAACAGCAGGTTCGCGAGCTGCGGGACGTTGCCGCCCGCGTTGGCGTCGCCGAGGCCGATGACCGTGCCGAAGGTGACCTGGGAGATGCCGACGACCAGGACTCCGCCGAAGAGGAGCCCCATGAGCGTGGCCATCACCCGCTGACCGCGGATCGTCTCGACCACCGAGTCGGAGGCGTCGACGCCGACCAGCATCAGCACGAACAGGAACAGCATCAAGATGGCGCCGGTGTAGACGATGATCTGCACGGCGAACAGGAACGGTGCGTCCAGCGCGGCGTACAGCACGGCCAGGCTGATCATCACGACCGCCAGCAGCAGGGCGGCGTGCACGGCCTTGCGGACGAACAGGATGCCGAGCGCGGCGGCCACCATGATCGGGGCCAGGATCCAGAACGCGATCACGTGCTCTCCTCCGAACCGGCGGCTCGCGGGGCGTCCTTGAAGGTGCCGCGGTAGTAGTCGCCCTCGTCGTCGCCGATCAGCATCTCGTGCGGGGGCTGCTCCATGCCCGGCAGCAGCGGCGCGAGAAGGTCGGACTTCTCGTAGATGAGGTCCTGGCGGTTGTCGTCGGCCAGCTCGTACTCGTTGGTCATCGTCAGCGCGCGGGTCGGACAGGCCTCGATGCAGAGCCCGCACAGGATGCAGCGCAGGTAGTTGATCTGGTAGACGCGCCCGTAGCGCTCGCCGGGACTGAACCGCTCGTCGTCGGTGTTGGAGGCACCCTCGACGTAGATCGCGTCGGCCGGGCAGGCCCAGGCGCACAGCTCGCAGCCGATGCACTTCTCGAGCCCGTCGGGCCAGCGGTTGAGCTGGTGCCGGCCGTGGAAGCGTGGCGCCGTGGGGTGCTTCTCGAAGGGGTACTGCTCGGTGACCACCTTCCGGAACATGGTGCGGAAGGTGACCCCGAAACCCGCCACCGGGTCCCAGAGCTGCTCCTTGAGGGTGGCCATCAGTTCTCCTCACGGAAGGTCAGCGGCGCGGCGGCACCCCGGACGGGGCCGCCTGCGGGCATGGGCGGGACGGGGTATCCCCCGGCCGGAGCGGCGGGCTCGGCCAGGTCGGCCTCGTCCTCGGCGCGACGCCCCTCGGGAATCATGAACAGGACCAGGAAGACGACCGCCATCACGCCGATCACGATCATCAGCTGCTGCCGGTCGATGCCGCCGTTCAGGGTGAGCGCGCGGATGGTGGCCACGGCCACGATCCACACCAGCGACACCGGGATCAGCCGCTTCCAGCCGAACGCCATGAACTGGTCGTAGCGCAGCCGCGGCAGCGACCCGCGCAGCCAGATGAAGAAGAACACGAAGCCGAGCACCTTGCCGAAGAACCACAGCAGCGGCCAGTAGCCCTCGTTCGAGCCCTCCCAGAGCTGCGAGACCGGCCACGGGGCGTGCCAGCCACCGAGGAACAGCGTGGTGGCCAGCGCGGCGACCGTCGCCATGTTGATGTACTCGGCGAGGAAGAACAGCGCGAACTTCAGCGAGGAGTACTCCGTGTGGAAGCCGCCGACCAGCTCGCCCTCGGCCTCGGGGAGGTCGAACGGCGCGCGGTTGGTCTCGCCGACCATCGCGATCACGTAGATGACGAACGACGGCACCAGCACGAACCCGAACCAGACGTCGTCCTGGGCGGCCACGATCTCGGAGGTGGACAGGGAACCGGCGTAGAGGAACACCGCGACCAGCGCCAGGCCCATCGCGACCTCGTAGGAGATCATCTGGGCGCTGGAGCGCAGGCCGCCGAGCAGGGAGTACGTCGAGCCGGACGACCAGCCGCCGAGCACGATGCCGTAGATGCCGATCGAGGCGATGGCCATCACGAACAGCACCGCGACGGGCATGTCGGTCAGCTGCAACGGGGTGGTGCGGTCGGAGAACGGCACGTCGACCACCGGCCCGAACGGGATCACCGCGAAGGTGATGAACGCCGGGATCACCGCCAGCACCGGGGCGAGGACGAAGACCAGCTTGTCCGCGGCCTTGGGGACGAGGTCCTCCTTGAGAGCCAGCTTCACGCCGTCGGCGAGCGACTGCAGCAGCCCGAACGGACCGTTGACGTTGGGCCCGATCCGGTGCTGCATCCGGGCCACGACCCGGCGCTCCCACCAGATGTTGAAGAGCGTGAGCAGGACCAGGACGACGAAGATCAGCAGGGCCTTGACGATCACCAGCCACCACGGGTCGCGGCCGAACTCCGACAGGTCGTCGATGCGGTCGTCCGCGGCCAGGGTGGTCAGGTAGGTCGACATCAGGCCGATGCTCATCATCGGGCTCCCTTCACGGTCACCGCGGAGCCCGGCGAGGCCAGGGACGCGAGGACGTTGCCGTTGCTGTTCGCCGGCACCCACACGGTGTCATCGGGGAGGTCCGCGGCCTCGACCGGCAGGGTGATCGAGCCACGGTCACCCGTGACGGTGACCGCCTCGGCACCCAGCGCGGCGTACGTCGACTCCGAGACGCGGGCGACCGCCGGCCGGGCGGTGGCTCGCAGCGGCTCGGCGCCGTCCTGCATCGAGCCCTCGTCGAGCATCTGCTTCCACGACGACAGCCAGAACGTGCCCGGGGCGAGCTTGCGCTCCCTGCCCCGCGACGCAGCGTCCGCGGCGGCCGGCGCGGTGGCGCGCTCCCCGTCCCAGGGTCCGAACTCCTCCATCAGCGTGCGCACGTCGGCGACGGTCCGGAAGCCCAGCGAGGTGCCGGACTCCTCGGCGATGCCGGCCAGGATCCGCAGGTCCGGCAGGGAGGCGGGCGAGGAGAGCACCGCGTCGAACGGACGCGGGCGCCCCTCCCACGTCACGAAGGTGCCGGCCTTGTCGGTGACCGGGGCGACCGGGAACACCACGTCGGCGGCCCGGGTCACGTCGGTCGCGCGGAGCTCGAGGCTGACCACGAAGCCGGCGGCGTCGATCGCGGCACGGGCGGCGGCGGGGTCGGCCAGGTCGTCGGGGTCCACGCCGCCGATCACCAGTCCGCCGAGCTCGCCGGCCGTGAGCGCCGCCAGGATGCCGTCGGTGTCACGGCCCTCGGTCTCGGGGAGGTGGTCGACGCCCCAGGCGGTGGCGGCGTCGACGCGCGCGGTGGCGTCGGCGACCGGACGGCCGCCGGGCAGCAGGGTGGGCAGGCAGCCGGTCTCGAGCGCACCGCGGTCCCCCGCGCGGCGCGGGACCCAGGCGAGACGGGCACCGGTGGCGCGGGCCAGGTCGGCGGCCGCGGTCAGCGCTCCGGGCACCGTGGCCAGCCGCTCGCCGACCAGGATCACCGCGTCCTTGTCGAGGCCGAACTCGCTGTGCTTCTCCTGCAGCTCGCCCAGCGCCGCGGTCTCGGCGCCGGCCGAGGTCGGCACCAGGCGGCCGGCCGTCTTGCGCAGCCCGCGTGAGGTGTACGGCGCCAGGGCCACCACGCGGGTGCCGGTGCGGGAGGCCTTGCGCAGCCGCAGGAAGATCGCCCCCGCCTCGTCCTCGGGCTCGAAGCCGGCCAGCACGACGACGGACGCGGTCTCGAGGTCGGCGTACGAGACGTCGTTCCTGAGGACGACCTCGGAGGCCAGGAACCCGGCCTCCTCCGCCGACAGCGGACGGGCCCGGAAGTCGATGTCGTTGGTGCCGAGGACAACGCGCGCGAACGTGCTGTAGGCGTAGGCGTCCTCGGCGGTCACGCGGCCACCGGTGAGCACCGCGGACGCGCCGGCGTCACGCAGGCCACGGGCGGCGACCGTGAAGGCCTCCGGCCACGAGGCGGGACGCAGGTCGCCGGTCCCGGGGTCGCGCACCCACGGGTGCGTCAGCCGGTCGGTCTGGCGGGGGTAGGCGAACGCGAAGCGGTCCTTGTCGGTGATCCACTCCTCGTTGACCTCGGGGTCGTTGCCGGCCAGCCGGCGCATCACCTTGCCGCGCCGGTGGTCGACGCGGATCGCGGAGCCGCAGGCGTCGTGCTCGGCGACGGCCGGTGAGGAGACCAGGTCGAACGGGCGGGCGCGGAAGCGGTACTCGGCGGAGGTGAGGGCGCCCACCGGGCAGATCTGGATCGTGTTGCCCGAGAAGTAGGACTCGAACGGCTCCTTCTCGTAGATGCCGACCTGCTGGAGGGCACCCCTCTCGATCAGCGCGATGAACGGGTCACCGGCGATCTGCTCCGAGAACCGGGTGCAGCGGGCGCAGAGCACGCAGCGCTCCCGGTCGAGCAGCACCTGCGCGGAGATGTTGATCGGCTTGGGGAAGGTGCGCTTCACGCCGCCACTGGCGGCGAAGCGGGACTCGCCGCGGCCGTTGGACATCGCCTGGTTCTGCAGCGGGCACTCGCCACCCTTGTCGCAGACCGGGCAGTCCAGCGGGTGGTTGATCAGCAGGAACTCCATGATGCCCTGCTGCGCCTTGTCGGCGACCGGCGAGGTCGCCTGCGTGTTCACGACCATGCCCTCGGCGACCTGGATGGTGCAGGAGGCCTGCGGCTTGGGGATCCCCCGCCCGTTGCCGGCGTCGGGTACGTCGACCAGGCACTGCCGGCAGGCGCCGACCGGCTCCAGCAGCGGGTGGTCGCAGAAGCGCGGGATCTGGACACCGACCAGCTCGGCGGCACGGATCACCAGGGTGTGCTTGGGGACGCTGACCTGGATGCCGTCGATGGTGAGGGTGACTTCGTCGCTCTTCTCGACCGCGGTCGAGGAGTCCTGGGTCGCCGTCATGCGGGGTCCCTGCGGAAGCGCGAGCGCAGCGAGTGGTTGCGTGGGGTGCTCATGCGTTGGCCCCTTCGGGTGCGAAGGCCGTCGACGCGGCCGGGTCGAACGGGCAGCCGCCCTCGGTCAGGTGGGCGATGAACTCGTCACGGAAGTACTGGATGGACGAGGTGATCGGGCTGGTGGCACCGTCGCCGAGCGCGCAGAAGGCCCGGCCCAGGATGTTCTCGCACTGGTCGAGCAGCACGTCGAGGTCGGCCTCGGTGCCCTGCCCCTTCTCCAGCCTGGCCAGGGTCTGCACCAGCCACCAGGTGCCCTCGCGGCAGGGCGTGCACTTGCCGCAGGACTCGTGCTTGTAGAACTCGGTCCAGCGCAGCACCGCCCGGACCACACAGGTGGTCTCGTCGAAGACCTGCAGGGCGCGGGTGCCGAGCATGGAGCCGGCCGCACCGACCGCCTCGTAGTCGAGCGGCATGTCGAGGTGCTCGGCGGTCAGCAGCGGGGTGCTGGAGCCGCCGGGCGTCCAGAACTTCAGCTCGTGGCCCTCGCGGACCCCGCCGCCGAGGTCGATCAGCTCGCGCAGCGTGATGCCCAGCGGGGCTTCGTACTGGCCGGGCTTCTTGACGTGGCCGGACAGCGAGTAGATGACATAGCCCTTGGACTTCTCGGTGCCCAGCGAGGCGAACCAGTCCGCGCCGTTCGCGATGATGCTCGGCACCGACGCGATCGACTCGACGTTGTTGACCACGGTCGGGCTGGCGTAGAGCCCGGCCACCGCGGGGAACGGCGGGCGCAGCCGTGGTTGACCGCGCCGGCCCTCGAGCGAGTCGAGCAGCGCCGTCTCCTCGCCGCAGATGTAGGCGCCGGCCCCGGCGTGCACGATCAGGTCGAGGTCGTAGCCCGAGCCGTGGATGTCCTTGCCCAGGTGCCCGGCCAGGTAGGCCTCCTGCACGGCGCGCTGGAGACGGCGGACGACGTGGAGCACCTCGCCGCGGATGTAGATGAACGCGACGTTGGCACGGATGGCGTAGGAGCTGATGATCACGCCCTCGACGAGGGTGTGCGGGCTGGCCATCATCAGCGGGACGTCCTTGCAGGTGCCCGGCTCGGACTCGTCCGCGTTGACGACGAGGTACTTCGGCTTCGGGTTGTCCTGAGGGATGAAGCCCCACTTGAGGCCGGTCGGGAAGCCGGCGCCTCCGCGGCCGCGGAGGCCGGAGGCCTTCACCGCCTCGATGATCGCGTCCTGACTCATGCCCAGCGCGGTCTTGAGGGCGTCGTACCCACCGCGGGACTCGTAGGACCCGCACGTCCAGGCGCGGTCGACGTCCCAGTTGTCGGTGAGCACCGGGGTCAGCATGTCGGTCACTTGTCGTCCTCGCCCTTCGCGTCGTCCTCGTGGGACACCTCGGTCGGGGACTCCTCGACCTTCGTCTCCGACTCGGCACGGGAGGTGTCGGCCTGCTCGGCCGCGCCCTCCGGCCCGCCGGAGGACTTCGTGGTCGCCGTGGTGTCGCCCGAGGGTGCGGTCCAGCCACGCTCGCGGGCGATCTCCAGCCCGGCCAGCGAGGCGTGCCCGGCGGTCGGGCCCTCGTCGGCGAGGTCGTCGGGGAAGCCGGCCAGCACCCGCTCGGCCTCGCGCCAGGTGCAGATGCGCGGGCCGCGGGTGGAGCGGACCTCCCTGCCCGCGCGCAGGTCGTCGACCAGCTGCGTCGCCGACTCGGGGGTCTGGTTGTCCATGAACTCCCAGTTGACCATCACCACCGGGGCGTAGTCGCAGGCGGCGTTGCACTCGACGTGCTCGAGGGTGACCCGGCTGGTGTCCTCGGGTCGCAGCTCGCTGGTCTCGTCGTTCCCGACGTCGAGATGCTCCTTGAGCCGCTCGAAGATCAGGTCGCCGCCCATCACCGCGCACAGCGTGTTGGTGCACACGCCGACGTGGTAGTCGCCGACGGGGCGGCGCTTGTACATCGTGTAGAACGTCGCGACACCCGAGACCTCCGCGGCGGAGATGCCGAGGATGTCGGCGCACGCCTCGATGCCCTCGGGGGTCACCTGTCCCTCGGCGGCCTGCACCAGGTGCAGCATCGGCAGCAGCCCGGAGCGGGCCTGCGGGTAGCGGGCGGCGATCTCCCGCAGCTCGTCGTACGTCGTGGTGGAGAGGGCGGTCATCTGTCCACGCCTCCCATCACGGGGTCGATCGAGGCGATCGCGACGATGACGTCCGCGATCAGGCCGCCCTCGCTCATCACGCTCGTGGCCTGCAGGTTGGTGAAGGACGGGTCGCGGAAGTGCGCCCGGAACGGCCGGGTGCCGCCGTCGGAGACGACGTGCGCCCCGAGCTCCCCACGGGGCGACTCGACCGGCACGTAGGCCTGCCCCGGCGGGACCCGGAAGCCCTCGGTGACCAGCTTGAAGTGGTGGATCAGGGCCTCCATCGACTCACCCATGATGTGGCGGATGTGGTCGAGGCTGTTGCCCATGCCGTCGCTGCCGATGGCCAGCTGGCTGGGCCAGGCGACCTTCTTGTCGGCGACCATCACGGGAGCGCCCTCGAGGCCCGCCAGGCGGTCGACGCACTGCTCGACGATCTTGAGGGACTCCGACATCTCGTTGAGACGGATCCGGAAGCGACCGTAGGAGTCGCAGGTGTCCCAGGTCTGCACCTCGAAGTCGTAGTCCTGGTAGCCCGAGTAGGGCTCGCTCTTGCGGAGGTCCCAGGCATAGCCGGTGGACCGCAGCACCGGGCCGGTCATGCCGAGGGACAGGCAGCCGGCCAGGTCGAGGTGACCGACGTTCTCCAGGCGGGCCTTGAAGATCGGGTTGGCGTTGCAGAGCGCGGCGTACTCGGGGAGCCGCTTCCTCATCAGGACGATGAAGTCGCGGATCTCGTCGAGGGCGCCGGGGGGCAGGTCCTGGGCGACACCGCCGGGGCGGATGAAGGCGTGGTTCATCCGCAGGCCGGTGATCAGCTCGAACAGGTCGAGGACGAGCTCGCGCTCGCGGAACCCGATCGTCATCACGGTCAGCGCGCCGATCTCCATCCCGCCGGTGGCGATGGCGACCAGGTGGGAGGAGATCCGGTTGAGCTCGGAGAGGAGGACGCGCATGACCTGCGCCTTCTCCGGGATGTCGTCCTCGATGTCGAGCAGCCGCTCGACGCCCAGGCAGTAGGTCAGCTCGTTGTGGAACGGCGCGAGGTAGTCCATCCGGGTGCAGAACGTGACGCCCTGGACCCAGGAGCGGTACTCCATGTTCTTCTCGATGCCGGTGTGGAGGTAGCCGATGCCGCAGCGGGCCTCGGTGACCGTCTCCCCCTCGAGCTCGAGGATCAGCCGGAGCACGCCGTGGGTCGACGGGTGCTGCGGGCCCATGTTGACCACGATGCGCTCGTCGGTCTCGCCGGAGCCGATGTCGTCGACGAGGTCGTCCCAGTCCTGGCCGGTGACGGTGAAGACGCGTCCCTGGCTGGTGTCGGCGCCGGAGGCGGCGTACGGGTCGTCGTGTGTGGTGCTCATCGGGGTCCCCGGCGAAGCGCGAGCGGGGCGAGGCGGGTGGTGGGGTGGCTCATCAGTTGTAGGACCTCCGCTCGTCGGGCGGCGGGATCGTGCCGCCCTTGTACTCCACGGGAATGCCGCCCAAGGGATAGTCCTTGCGCTGCGGGTGCCCGGGCCAGTCATCGGGCATCTGGATCCGGGTCAGCGCCGGATGACCGTCGAAGATGATCCCGAAGAAGTCCCAGGCCTCACGCTCGTGCCAGTCGTTGGTCGGGTAGATCGGCACCAGGGTGGGGATGTGCGGGTCCGCGTCGGGGCAGGTGACCTCGACCCGGACCCGGCGGTTGTGGGTCATCGAGAGCAGGTGGTAGACCGCGTGCAGCTCGCGTCCCGCGTCGTCGGGGTAGTGCACCCCGCTCACCCCGGCGCAGAACTCGAAGCGGAGCAACTCGTCGTCGCGCAGCCGGCGCGCCGCCTCGACCAGGTTCTCGCGGGCGATGTGGAAGGTGATCTCGCCGCGGTGCACCACCACCGACTCGATCAGCCCGTCCAGACCCTCGGCGACGGTGTCGAACCAGCCGCCGTACGGCGCCTGCGCGGGCGCGGGGAACAGTGTCGGCTTGACCAGTCCGCCGTAACCGCTGGTGTCTCCGGAGCCCTGGACCCCGAACATGCCGGAGCGCTGCCCGACCTGCGTGACCTCGGTCGACTCGGGCGGAGCGGGAGCGGCCGGGACGTTCACCGGGGACTGCTCGGTGGCGGGCTGCTCGACGGCCGGCTTCGGGCCCTCGGGCTTGGTCTCGTCGGTCATGCGAGGCCCCCGCGGAAGCGCGAGCGGAGCGAGTGGTCCTGTGGGGTGGTCATCGCAGCTGACCCCGCATCTCGGAGGTCGGCAGCGCAGTCAGCGCCTCGCTCTCCAGGTCGGCGATCTGGGCGAGCCTGTTGGCGCCGAGCTTGCCGGCCTGGACCTGGTCGTGCAGCTTGAGGATCGCGTCGATCAGCATCTCGGGCCGCGGCGGGCAGCCGGGGAGGTACATGTCGACGGGGACGACGTGGTCGACGCCCTGGACGATCGCGTAGTTGTTGAACATCCCGCCGGAGCTGGCGCACACCCCCATCGCGAGCACCCACTTGGGCTCGGCCATCTGGTCGTAGATCTGGCGGAGCACGGGCGCCATCTTCTGGCTGACCCGCCCGGCGACGATCATCAGGTCGGCCTGGCGCGGGCTGGCCCGGAAGACCTCCATGCCGAAGCGGGCGAGGTCGTACTTCGGGCCGCCCGACGTCATCATCTCGATGGCGCAGCAGGCCAGCCCGAAGGTGGCCGGCCAGAACGACGCCTTGCGCATGTAGCCCGCGACGCCCTCGACCGTGGTCAGGAGCACGCCGCTGGGCAGCTTCTCTTCGATACCCACTATTTCAGTCCCATTCCAGTCCGCCGCGCTTCCACACGTAGGCGTAGGCCACGAACACGGTGGCGATGAAGATGACCATCTCGACGAGGCCGAAGAACGCCATCGCGTCGAAGTGCACGGCCCACGGGTAGAGGAAGATGATCTCGATGTCGAACACGATGAACATCATCGCGGTGATGTAGTACTTCACCGGGAACCGGCCACCCCCGACCGGCTGCGGGGTGGGCTCGATGCCGCACTCGTAGGAGTCCAGCTTGGCGCGGTTGTAGCGCTTCGGACCCGTCAGCGAGCTGACCACGATCGAGAAGACCGCGAAGCCGGCGGCCAGCAGGCCGAGCGCCAACACCGGGGTGTAGAGCTCCATCAGTTCTCTCCCTTGGAATCTCGGGCGTCGGTCTCTCGGGCATCGGTCTCTCGGGCCTCACGCATTGGGGGCCACCTTGCTCAGGCCGTTGATGATCCGGTCCGAGGTGTCGCCGTCGCGCGGGTCGGTCAGGTTCGCCATCAGCTTGAGCATGAAGCGCATCAACGTCGGCCGCGGCAGACCATACTTGGTGGCCTGCTTCATGAACGTCGGGTTGCCGATCATCTTGGCGAAGACCCGGCCCAGTGTGAAGTAGCCGCCGTACTCCGCGTCCAGCGCCGCCGGGTAGCCCTCGAGCACGCGCTCGCGCATCGGCCCCGGGGCCCGGTCGAGTGCCTGCACCGCGGTCTCGGCGGCCATCCGGCCGGCCTCGAGGGCGTAGTCGATGCCCTCGCCGTTGAACGGGTTGACCATGCCGCCGGAGTCGCCCACCAGCATCACCCCGCGGGTGTAGTGCGGTTTGCGGTTGAACGACATCGGCAACGCGGCCGAGCGGATCGGGGCCACCAGGTTCTCGTCGCGGAAACCGAGCTCCTCCGGGGTGTTCGCCAGCCAGCGTCGCATCGAGTCCTTGTAGTCGATGTTCTGGAAGGCCTTGCTCGTGTTGAGGATGCCGAGCCCGACGTTGGCGGTGCCGTCGCCGAGCGGGAAGATCCAGCCGTAGCCGGGCAGCTGGTCGCTCGCGTGGGGCTTGCCGTCCCAGAGCTCCAGCCACGACTCCATCCACGGGTCGTCGTGCATCGGGGTGCGGTAGTAGGCGCGGGCGGCGACCGCCATCGGGCGGTTCTCCCGGCGCTCGAGCCCGAGCGCCATGGCCAGCCGCGCGCTGACCCCGTCGGCGGCGACGACGATCGGGGCACGGTAGTCGACGGCCGCGCCGTCCGAGCCCTGGAAGGGGCGGCCGCGGTCGTCGACCGGCCTGGCGGTGACCCCGACGACGCGACCCGTGGCGTCGTCGATGACGGGACCGGTGACCGCGGTGCGCTCCATCAGTCGGGCGCCGGCCTTCTCGGCGTGCCGGGCGAGCAGCTCGTCGAGGCCCATCCGGGCCCGGGCCATGCCGTAGGGCGGGTAGCTGGCCAGGTCGGGCCAGGGCAGCTCGAGGCGGTGCCCGGCGCCGATGATGCGCAGGCCCTTGTTCTTCTGCCAGCCGGGCTCGTCGAGGTCGAAGCCCATGCTGAGCAGCTGCTTGACCGCGCGGGGCGTGAGCCCGTCGCCGCAGATCTTGTCGCGGGGGAACGAGGACTTCTCGAGCAGCAGCACGTCGATGCCGGCGTTGGCGAGGTGGTACGCCGTCGCGGCGCCCGCGGGTCCGGCCCCGACGACGATCACCTGTGCCTGACGCTCTGCTCCAGGCGTCAAGGCTGCGGCGGTCATCGAATCCCTCGTGTCATGTGAGTTTGTGAACGTCTTCACATAGTGGTGCGGGCCACAGTCTAGGACTCGGGGGCGCGCACGGAAACCCGGGGGGTGGAGGGTCAGGCGGTCGCGCGGTGCAGCGCGACGATGCCGCCCGACAGGTTCCGGACCTCGCAGTCGGACCAGCCGGCCCCGGCGATCCAGCCGGACAGGCCCTGCTGGTCCGGCCAGGCCCGGATCGACTCCGCGAGGTAGACGTAGGCGTCGGGACTGGAGGAGACGGCGCGGGCGATCGGCGGCAGCGCCTTCATCAGGTACTCGACGTAGACGGTCCGCAACGGTGCCCACGTCGGGTGGCTGAACTCGCAGACGACCAGGCGTCCGCCCGGACGGGTGACGCGGAGCATCTCGCGCAGTCCGGCGCGGGGGTCGACGATGTTGCGCAGCCCGAACGAGATCGTCACCGCGTCGAAGGTGTCGTCGGCGAACGGCAGCCGGGTGCCGTCGCCGGCGGTGAACGGCAGGTGCGGCTTGGCCTGCTTGCCGACCGTCAGCATGCCCAGCGAGAAGTCGCACGGCACCACGGTCGCGCCGCGGTCGGCGAACGGCTGGCTGGACGTCCCGGTCCCGGCGGCCAGGTCGAGCACGAGGTCCCCCCGCTGCGGGTCGACCGCCTCGATGACGTCCCTGCGCCAGCGCCGGTCCTGGCCCAGCGACAGGACGTCGTTGGTGACGTCGTAGCGTCGCGCCACCGCGTCGAACATGCGGCGTACGTCGTGCGGGTTCTTGCCCAGATCAGCGCGAGTCACGGGCGTCACCCTAGACGTCGGCAGGACACGGTTCGGAATCCGAGCAACCAAATGCGGCCAACATGCGTCATCCCTTGTGACACTGAACTTTCTCGGATCCCGGAAGGACCCGCCATGAGGGCACTACGCCTCCTCCTCCTCACGGTGCTCACCGCCGCCCTGCTCGCCGGGACGGCGTACGGCGCCGGCCGCGCCTACCGCCACCTGGGTGACGAGTCGGCCTCGAGCAGCCCGACGAGCCGCACCGAGCCCGCGCCCACGGACGACGCGACGGACGACCCGACGAGCACCCCGGAGGTATCGGCACCCGTCGAGCCGGCCGCGCCGCCGAAGCCGGCCGCCGTGCTCGAGCCCGGCGACAAGGGCGAGCGGGTCCGTGAGCTGCAGCACCGGCTGTTCCAGATGGCCTGGCTGACCGAGCAGACCACCGGGACCTACGACGCGACCACCCGGGGCGCGGTCGCGGGCTTCCAGGACAAGCGAGGCTTCAAGGCCACCGGCGTCGTCGACCAGAGGACGTGGAAGAAGCTCGTCGCGATGACGACGACGCCGACGCACGACCAGAAGTTCAACGTGCTCAAGCCCGGCCCGGCGCTGCTGGCCACCGGTGCGTCCGGCGACCCGGTGCGTGACCTGCAGGCCCGGCTGAAGCAGATCGCGTGGCTGTTCGGCCCGGTCACCGGGACCTACGACGCCGACACGGTCGCCGCGGTCAAGGGCTTCCAGGCCAAGCGCGCGATCCCGGTCACCGGCGAGGTCGACCAGCGCACGATGAGCCGCCTGACGTCGATGACCCGCACGCCCACGGACGGCGAGCTGCACAACAAGGCACCGAGCACCGGTGGCACCGGCGCCGCGCTCGACCCGCGCTGCGCGACCGGACGGGCGCTCTGCGTGGACAAGTCGAGCCAGACCGTGCGCTGGGTGGTCGACGGCAAGGTCGGGGCGACGTACCAGGCCCGCTTCGGCTCCGACGAGCTGCCCACCCGCGAGGGGACCTTCGCGGTGCAGCGGAAGTCCCGCGACCACGTCTCGTCGCTCTACCACACGCCGATGCCGTTCGCGATGTTCTTCAGCGGCGGTCAGGCGGTGCACTACTCGCCCGACTTCGCGGCGAACGGCTACAACGGCGCCAGCCACGGCTGCGTCAACGTGCGCGACTACAACGGCATGGTGTGGCTCTTCGACCAGGTGGCCGTCGGCGACAAGGTGATCGTCTACCGGAGCTGACGGCGTTTTCGGGGGTCGCGAGGCAGCGGCGTACGCTTCTGCCTCGTGACCACCCGTGCGCCCTCCGACGAGACACTCGTCGCGCGGACCGTGGCGCTGGACCTCCCCGCCGGGGAGCTGGTCGATCTGCTGCCCTCCGACGCGCCCGTCACCTGGCTGCGCCGCGGCGAGGGCCTCGTCGGGTGGGGCGTGGCGGCGATGATCCGTCCGTCGGGCTCGACCCGCTTCTCCGACGCGGCCAAGTGGTGGTCCGAGACGATGGCCCGCACCACCGTGCACGACGACGTCGGCGAGCCGGGCACCGGCCCGGTCTGCTTCGGCTCCTTCGCGTTCGCCGACGAGCCCGGCGACTCCGTGCTGGTGCTGCCCCGGGTCGTGGTCGGCCGCCGCGGCGACCGGACCTGGCTGACCACCATCGGTGAGGTCGACGACCCGCTCGCCACCACCGAACCGGCGCTGGCACCGGCCGTGAGCTTCGCGGACGGCGCCCTGAACGGCGAGCAGTGGATGTCCGTCGTCGCCGACGCGGTCGCCAGGATCGGGGCCGGCGACCTCGAGAAGGTCGTGCTGGCCCGCGACCTCGTGGCCACCTCGGTGAGCGACGTCGACGTCCGCTGGCCGCTGCAGCGGCTCGCCGCGACGTACCCGATGTGCTGGACCTTCCATGTCGACGGCATGCTCGGCGCCACCCCGGAGATGCTGGTGCGCCGCGAGCGCGGCCTGGTCACCTCACGGGTGCTGGCCGGCACCATCCGGCGCACCGGGGACGACGAGCGCGACCTGGCCCTGGCCGCCACGCTGGCCCGCTCGTCCAAGGACCTCGAGGAGCACGAGTACGCCGTCCGCTCGGTCGCCGACGCCCTGGAGCCGCACTGCTCGGGGATGAACGTCCCCGAGGCGCCGTTCGTGCTGCACCTGCCCAACGTCATGCACCTGGCCTCCGACGTGGCCGGCGTCGTGCATGCCGCCGAGCACCCCGAGCTGTCGACCTCGTCGCTCGAGCTCGCCGAGGCGCTGCACCCCTCCGCCGCCGTCGGCGGCACCCCCACGTCGGCGGCGGTCGCGCTGATCGACGAGATCGAGGGCATGGACCGGGGTCGGTACGCCGGTCCGGTCGGCTGGATGGACGCCTCCGGCGACGGCGAGTGGGGCATCGCGCTGCGCTCGGCCGAGGTGTCCGGTCCGACCGTGCGGCTCTTCGCCGGCTGCGGCATCGTCGCGGACTCGGTGCCCGAGGCCGAGCTGGCCGAGGCCCAGGCGAAGTTCGTGCCGGTGCGCGACGCGCTCGGTCCCGCCTGACGCGGACGCCGGTCAGGGCCGGGCGTCGGGCCGGGCGTCGTCCGGACGCCTGGCGCTCGCGGTCACGCGCTAAGGCCTGGCCGAGCCGGCGCTCGCCGGGTCGTCAGAGGTCGGCGCCGTCGGCGAGCCGGACGTAGTTCTGGCCGGCGGCGGGGAGGAACGCGTTCATGTGGCCCTCGAGGATGCGGTGCGCGGCCTCGGTGTAGATCCGGTCGTGGATCGCCACGTTGCGCGGCGCCCCGACCGCGCGCGCGAAGTCGACGGCCTCCGAGGCCTTGAGCCAGGGCGCCGACGACGGCACCAGCAGCACGTCGACGTCCTCACCGGGCGGGGTCAACGCGTCGCCGGGGTGATAGACGGTGAGGTCGCCGGTGACGACGTAGCCCGAGTTGAAGAACCGCGGCAGCTCCGGGTGGATGACCGCGTGCAGCTGGCCGACGGCCCGCACCGGGAGGCCGGCGTCGAAGGACTCCCCCGGCGCGACCACGGTGACCCGCTCGGCCACGTCGGGCGCATCCTCACGGATCCGCCTCGCCACCGCCTCGATCGTGAACACCGGCGCATCCGTGCGGCGCAGCAGGTCCGGGAGGTAGTGGTCCGGGTGCTCGTGGGTGACCAGCACGGCGCCGGCACCGTCCACGGCCTCGGGAGCGGTGAACATGCCCGGGTCGAGGACGATGCTGCGACCCTCGTGCTCGAGCCGGACGCAGGCGTGACCGAACTTGGTGATCCGCATGCCGCCAGCCTAGGTCGCGGGCGCCGGACCAGACAGGCGGAAATTCACTTCCCTCAGGACGAACGATCGTGCTAATTTGCTGCGCATGAGCAAGGGCCAGGACACCCGGACCGCGATCCTCGACCGGGCGCTGCAGATCGCGTCGCAGGTCGGCTTCGAGGGACTCACCATCGGCCAGCTCGCCGAGTCCACCGAGATGAGCAAGAGCGGGCTCTTCGCCCACTTCCGCTCCAAGGAGCAGCTCCAGCTGCAGACCCTCGAGCACTCCCGCCGCTGGTTCATCGACACGGTGATGAGGCCGGCCCTGGCCAGCCCGCGCGGCGAGGCCCGCGTCCGCGCCCTGTTCGAGGCGTGGCTGCGGTGGGAGGACGTGCTCGACGGCGGCTGCGTCTATGTCACCGCCGCCGTGGAGTACGACGACCGGCCGGGTCCGATGCGCGTCGCCCTGGCCCGCCACCAGCAGGAGTGGCTGGACTCGATCGCCACCATCGTGCGGACCGCGGTCGCCGAGGGCGACTTCCGCGACGACACCGACGCCGACCAGTTCGCCTTCGAGTTCCACGCGCTCACCCTCGGCTTCCACCAGTTCGTCCGCCTGCTCGACGACGACCTGGCCGTTCGACGGGCGCGCGCGTCGTTCGAGCGCCTGGTCGCCTGCTACCACGCCTGACCCACCCCGAAAGGAACCCGGCATGTCCTCGTCACTCCAGAAAAGCACGATCGTTCGCTTCCGGAACGGCTCCACCCGCGCCCTCTTCCGCGCCGGCGAGCTGCTCGCTCCCCGGCTCGGCGGCCGCGCCGTCCGCAACCTGTGGTTCACGGTCCCCCCGCTCGCTCCCGACGCCCCGCTGCCACCCGGCGGAGAGGCGTTCACCGTCACCTCGCTCGGCGCCGAGGTCCGCGGTCACGTCTGGGGCGACGGCCCGGTCGTCTACCTGGTCCACGGCTGGGCCGGCCGCGGCAGCCAGCTGGCCGGGTTCGTCGAGCCGCTGACCGCGGCCGGCTTCCGCACCGTGCTGTTCGACGCGCCCGCCCACGGGTCCTCGGAGCCGGGCCCCTCCGGTCCGGGCCGCACCCACGGGGTCGAGATGGGCAAGGCGCTCGACGCGGTCGCGGCCCGCTTCGGCCCCGCGCACACGGTGGTCGCCCACTCGCTCGGCACCATCGCGACGTACCTCGCGATCCGGCACGGCTGGCTCGGCACCGGCCGGCTCGTGCTGATCGCGCCCATGGTCGAGGCCGGCTCGCTCGTCGACCAGTTCCAGCGGCACCTGGGGTTCGGCCCACGCACCCGGCGAGCCTTCGAGGAGGACGCGCGAGCACTGGTCGGGTTGCCGATCTCGGAGTTCGACGCCCGCTTCCAGGCCGCGCACGCGGACCCGGTGCCGACGCTGGTCGTGCACGATCGCCACGACCGGCAGACGCCGTACGCCGACGCGGTGGCGCTGGCCGACGGGCTGCCGCACGCCGACCTGATGACCACCGAGGGCCTGGGCCACCGACGGGTGCTCCGGGACCCGAGGGTGCTCGCGGGCGTGGTGGCGTTCGTCCGCGACGACCGCGAGAGCGCGGTCGCCTGAGGTCACCCGGTCTGGTGGTGCACGAAGCACCACCGCCAGGACTCGCCGGACTCGGCGGAGCGCATGACGGGGTGCCTGGTCTCACGGAAGTGGGCACTGGCGTGCCGCTGGGGCGAGGAGTCGCAGCATCCGACGTGCCCACAGCCCAGGCAGGTCCGCAGGTGCACCCACGACGTGCCGTCGCGCACGCATTCCTCGCACTCGCCGGGGGTGTGCTGCTCGACGTCGTCCGGGGCGTCGTCCAGGTCCGCACAGGTCGTGCCCACCGCGCGCCCCGCCTCCTTCTCGGCCCCCACCCGACCCTCGTCCTTCTCCACGGCGTGGTCAAGCATCGACTCCTCGATGTCGAGCAGGGCGAGCACGTCGCGGACCACCTCGTGGGGCACCTGACCGCCGCCGCGGACCTCCAGGACCTTGCCCCGCTCGGCCTCGATCATCGCGAGCCGGAGCCGGGCGTAGGTCTGGCTGGGCGTCTCGTGCTCGGCGGAGCTGTCCCCGAGCTGCTCCCAGGCCGCGAAGTTGCGGTGCTCCAGCCGGGCGCGGATCGAGTCGCGCACCCCGTGGACGTCCTCGCCCCCCTCGGCCTCCAGCACCTCGAGTCCGGACTCGCTCGCCTGGTGCAGCAGCGTGGCCCGGGCCAGGGCGTCCTCGGCCCGGTCGGGGGCCGGCACGTTGAGCCGGCGGGCCACCCACGGCAGCGACAGCCCCTGCAGGAAGAGGGTGCCGGCCACCACCGTGAACGCGATCAGCAGCAGCACCTCGCGGTCCTCGGTGCCCTCGGGGATGAGGAACGCGGCGGCCAGGGTGACCACGCCGCGCATCCCGGCCCAGCCGAGCAGGAACGTGTAGGTCCACGGCGGGGCCTGGCCGGTGCGCGCATCGGGTGCGGGCCGGACCAGGAGGTAGCGCGCCGGGAAGACCCACAGCATCCGCAGGACGATCACCGCGGCCAGCGAGGCGCCGCACACCGCCATGATCCGGCTGGCGCCGAGGTCGCTGGCCGAGACGTCGCGGATGATCCAGTCGGCCTGCAGGCCGATCAGCAGGAAGACGGCGTTCTCGAGGACGTAGGCGATGGTGCGCCAGTTCATCCGCTCGGCGATCCGTGACTGCGCGGTCTGCAGGACCGGTGCCTTGTGCCCGAGCAGCAGCCCGGCGATCACCACGGCGAGGACGCCGCTGGCGTGCACCTCCTCGGCCGCGACGTAGGCGGCGAACGGCGTCACGAGCGACATCGCGGTGTCCAGCCGTGGGTCGCGGACCTTCCTGCGGGTCCACCCGACCACCGCGAAGATCACCAGGCCCACCAGGACGCCGCCGCCCGCGGCGATGAGGAAGTCCAGGCCGACCTCGGCGATGCCGACCGATCCCAGCGAGGCGGCCAGCGCGGTGCGCAGGGCGACCAGCGCGGTGGCGTCGTTGAGCAGCGACTCGCCCTCGAGGATCGTCACGATGCGTCTCGGCAGCCCGATCCGGCGGCTGATCGCGGTGGCCGCGACCGCGTCGGGCGGCCCCACGACGGCGCCGATGGCCAGCGCCAGCGCCCACGAGATGCCCGGGACCAGCCAGTGCACGACCAGGCCGACGCCCGCGGTGGTGAAGAGCACCAGGCCCACCGACAGCAGCAGGATCGGTCGCCGGTTGGCGTTGAAGTCGATCAGCGACGTCTGCAGCGCCGCGGCGTACAGCAGCGGCGGGAGCAGGCCGAGCAGCACGACCTCCTGCCCGAGGCGCACCTCCGGGACGAACGGGAGGAAGCTGGCGCCGATGCCGGTCGCGATCAGCACCAGCGGCGCGGGGACGTCGAGTCGGCCGGCGACGGCGGTGATGGTGAGCACCGCGACGGCGAGCAGGACGAGCAGGAAGGCGATCTCCACGGCCCCATCCTGCCGGGTCTCCCCTCACGCTCCTCCCGCTCCTCCCCGCCGAGGTGTGAGTTCTTGCGCGCCGAGGTGTGAGTTCTTGCGCGCCGAGGGGTGAGTTCTTGCGGTCAGCCGGTCGGCTCGGCCACCCAGCGCATCGGATCGCCCCAGCCGAGCTCCTCGACGCCGTGGGCTCCGAGGGCCAGCGCGACCAGGGTCCGCCGGTGTGCGGCGAAGGTGAGCACGTGCGCGATCATCCCGCCGTAGGTGAACACCTCGGCCGGCTCGCACAGCGCGTCCACGAACGTGTCGTCGAGACGGCCGGCGTCGACGACGTCGTGGACGTGGCCGAGGTACGTCGAGCTCTCCGTCGCGAACCGCTCGCGCAACGAGCTCAGCGACTCGTGCTCCTCGACCGACCAGTCGTAGTCCCGGCTGGCCATCGCGGCGTTCCACATCCCCATCTGCCCGACCAGCCGCGAGAGCAGCGACCGTATCGTCTGCCGGTCCTCGTCCACGTCGAGGACGATCGGCTGGTCGAGCTGCTCCGGGGTGAGCCGCTCGGCCACCCGCACCATCTCGCCGGTCAGCCACACGTGGTGCTCGACCATCTTCGTCAACAGGTCCATCGGACTCACCTTGTCTCTCGCGGGAAGCCGCAGGCCCCCCGGCGGGTGGAAGTGGACGCCGCTGGGGGCCTCCACCTGGATGTGACCGGGCTTGCGACGCCAGCGGGCCGGACCCACGCCGTACGCCTTGGTGAAGGCGCGGGTGAAGGCCTCGTGCGAGGAGTAGCCCGCCTCGACGGCGATGTCGATCAGCGGGGCGGCGGTGGTGATCATCCGGTACGCCGCCCGCTCGAGCAGGATCCGCCGGCGGAACGCCCGCGGGGCCTCGCCGGCCACGGAGCTGATCATCCGGTCGAAGTGGAAGCGCGAGAAGTGCAGCCGCGCCGCCAGCTCCTCGCCGGTCGCCTCGTGGTCGTCGAGCGCCTCGGTGAGGTGGTCGACGAAGTCCACGAAGGTGTCTGCTGCCACGGTCATGGGCTCATCCTGCGACGGTGGGGGCGGGCGGGCTTGACCGATCTTGCCGTGCTCAGGAGCCGCTGACCAGCAGCGTCACGCGGCACCTCACCGGCACCGTCATCCGGCGCCGAGGGCGCGGATCCGCTCGTCGAGCCCGCGCCGGTTGTCGCGGCGGACCGCCACCTCGACCACCTCGATGCCGCCGTTCGGGGAGGCCAGCGCCTGCTCGAGCTCGGGCAGCGAGCCGACCTTCCAGTGCGGGGTGCGGGTGGCGGCACAGAGGCTGGCCAGGTCGACGCCGTGCGGGGTGCCGAAGAGGCGGTCGTAGCGGTCGGCGTACGCCTCGGCGCCCTGCTCCAGCATCGCGAAGATCGAGCCGCCGTCGTCGTTGGCCACCACCACGGTGAGGTCGGGGCGCGGCTCGTCCGGGCCGAGCACCAGCCCGGAGGCGTCGTGGAGGAAGGTCACGTCACCCATCAGCGCCAGGTTGCGCGCGCCGTGCGGGCGGGCCAGCGCGGCGCCGACGGCACTGGAGACGGTGCCGTCGATGCCGGCCAGACCACGGTTGGCGATGACGCGGCGGCGGTCGCCGACGGCGTACGGCGCGACCATCAGGTCGAGGTCGCGGATCGGGCTGGAGGCACCGACGAACAGCAGCCCGCTCGGGGGTACGGCGCGGCTCACGGCGCCGGCGACCTCGTGCGGGGTGATCCCGTCCTCGGCGGCCAGCAGCCGGTCGAGGGCACGCGAGACCTCGGCGTCGGCGGCCCGCCAGCGCTCCAGCCAGGCCGGGTCGTCGGAGCCCGCGACGGCGACGGCGGGCAGCGACCGGTCGACGGGGAAGGGCCGCTCCGCCCACCGGCCCCGCGGCGGCACCGAGACCACCTCGACGCCCTCACGCCCGAGCAGGGTGGTGACCGGACGGGAGATGGTGGGGTGCCCGCAGACCACGACCCGCTCGATCTCGCGGCCCAGCGGACCGTCGAGGAGAAGGCGGTAGCACCGCAGGGCGTTGGGGCCGGTGCGCGACCCGCTGGACGGCTCGGCGAGCAGCGGCCAGCCGGCCTGTTGGGCAAGGACCCGGGCCGGCGGGCCCGCGTCGTCACCGGCCACCACGACGGTGCGCGGACCGAGCGGCAGCGTCTCGGCGGTGACCGGGTCGGGTCGCTCCGCGCTGACCGGGTCGGTGTGAGCCGGCGGGCGGTGGTGCCAGGGCGCGTCCGGCACCAGCGGGGCGACCAGCTGGACGTTGAGGTGCACCGGCAGCCCGGCGCCGGCCCCGAACGGGCCCGGTCGGACCGCGGCCGCACCGGGGGCGAGGAACGCGTCCACCGCGTCCGTGACCGCGTCGAGACGGTGCAGCAGCCGGTCGCCGGGCTCGAGGGCGACGTCGAGGAAGTCGGCGGCGCCGCCGAACACGCGCACCTGGTCGGTGGTCTGGCTGGCGCCGGTGCCGCGCAGCGACGCGGGCCGGTCCGCGGACACGACGACCAGCGGCAGGCCGGCGTGCGCGGCCTCCAGCACCGCGGGGTGCAGGTTGGCGACCGCGGTGCCGGAGGTGCACACGACCGCGGCCCGGTGGCCGACCTTGGTCATCCCGAGGGCGAGGAAACCGGCGGTGCGCTCGTCGACCCGGGTGTGCAGCCGGAGCCGCCCGGCGGCCTCGGCGTCCCAGGCCGCGAACGCGAGCGGGGCGTTGCGCGAGCCCGGCGCGAGCACCAGCTCCCGGACGCCGTGCTCGACCAGCGCGTCCACGACGGCCCGGGCGAGGAGGGTGGCGGCGTTGGCGTGGGGTGGGGTCATCAGGTGCGATCCTGCCGCAGCGCCCGGCGGAAGTCCTGCACCTCGCGCAGCCGGGCCTCCCAGTGCGCGACCCGGTCGGGCTCGGCGGCCAGCCGGGTCAGCTTGTCGGGCACCACGGTCGGCAGCCCCACCGGCAGCAGACCACCGACGGGGAGCAACGGCGCCGCGACCACGTCCTCGGTGAGCAGCTGCACGGTGGCCAGCCCACAGGCATAGGGCAGCTCCGGCAACGCGGCCGCCAGCGCGAGACCGGTGGCGATCCCGACGGAGGTCTCCAGGGCGCTCGAGACCACGACGGGGAGCCCGATGTCCGCCGCGATCCGCAGGCAGGCCCGCACCCCGCCCAGCGGCTGCACCTTGAGCACCGCGATGTCAGCCGCCTCGAGCTCACGGACCCGGTAGGGGTCGGCGGCACGACGGATGGACTCGTCGGCCGCGATCGGGACGTCGACCGCGCGACGTACGGCGGCCAGCTCCTCGACGCTCGCGCACGGCTGCTCGACGTACTCCAGGCCGCCGGCGGCCCGCTCCAGCTGCCGGATCGCGCCGACCGCACCGTCGACGTCCCAGCCGCCGTTGGCATCCACCCGGATCCGGCCGTCGCGCCCGAGCGCGTCGCGCACCGCCTCGACCCGGGCGATGTCGTCGCCCTGGGACTGGCCGGTCTCGGCGACCTTGACCTTGGCCGTCGTGCAGCCGCCGGCCAGCACGATCTCGTGGGCGCGTTCGGGGTGGGTGGCGGGCACCGTGACGTTGACGGGTACGGCGCCGCGCACCGGGGCCGGCCAGTCACCGGCGGCGGCCTCCTCGGCGCACCGCAGCCAGGGCTCGGCCTCGGCGACGTCGTACTCCAGGAACGGGCTCCACTCCCCCCAGCCGGCGGGTCCGGGGATCAGCACGCCCTCGCGGACGTCGATGCCGCGGAAGCGGGTGCGCAGCGGGATCGACCAGACCTTCATGCGTCCTCCCGCGTGGCCAGCACGCGCAGCCGCAGCCGGTCGACCTTGCCGGTGTCGAGCATCGGCAGCGCGTCGAGGACCACCAGCTCGCGCGGCGCCCAGGCCCGCGGGTGCTCGGCCGCGACCCAGTCCCGGGCCTCGCCGAGGGTGAGCCGGCCGACGACGAAGGCGACGACGCGCTGGCCCCACTCCGGGTCGTCGACGCCGGTCACCTCTACCGCGTCGACGTCCGGGTGCTCGCGCAGCCGGCGGGCGACCGCCGGGGTGGGCACGTTGACCCCGCCGCTGATGACGACGTCGTCGACGCGGCCGAGCACCCGCAGCCGACCGTCCTCGACGCTGCCGACGTCGGAGGTGACGAACCAGCCGTCGACCAGGACGTCGGCGGTCAGCCCGGGGTCCCCGTCGTAGCCGTCGAAGAGCACCGGGCCCCGGATCCGGATCCGGCCCTCCTCCGTGTCCACCTCGACGCCGTCGAGGGGCACCCCGTCATAGACGCAGCCGCCCGAGGTCTCGCTGGAGCCGTACGTCGCGACCACGCGCACGCCCGCTGCCTCGGCGCGGGCGCGCAGGCCCGGATCGATCGGGCCGCCCCCGAGCAGCACCGCGTCGAGACCGGCCAGCGCCGCCGCGTCGAACTCGTCGTCGAGCAGCCGGTGGAGCTGGGTGGGCACCAGCGAGACGTAGCGGCAGCCGGTCGCTGCCGCGGCGAGGTCCCGGTCGCCCAGCACCGCCGGCTCGTGCCCGGCCAGCAGCGAGCGGACCACGACCTGCAACCCCGCGACGTACGACACCGGGAGCGCGAGCAGCCAGCGGCCCGGTCCGCCGAGCCGGTCGTGGGTGGCGGTCGCCGAGGCGACCAGCGCGCGGCGGGACAGCAGCACCCGCTTGGGCCGGCCGGTGGAGCCGGAGGTCTCCACGACCAGCGGCTCGGGCTCGGTGTCTCGGGCCGACCCGGCGCCCAGCCAGTCACGGAGGGCGGCGACCACGTCGGGGGTGCTGCCGCGGACGGGACGAAGACTCACGCGACGAACGCTAGTCCCCCGCTGCGAGAATCCCTCCGTGGACCTCACCTGGCACGACCTGCACCACAGCGAGCTGACCGTGGCCGACCTGCACGACGTGCTCGCGCTGCGCAACCGGGTCTTCGTGGTGGAGCAGTCCTGCTGCTACCAGGACGTGGACGGCCTGGACCTGACCCGCGGCACCCGCCACCTGCTCGCCCGGGGTGTCCCCGGGGGTGGGGCCGCGGTCCTCCCGCAGAGCTCAGGGCCGGGGCCGGGCACGGCGGGGGCGGCGGGCACGGCGGGGGCGGCGGGCACGGCGGGCACGGCCGGCACGGCCGGGCCGATCATCGGGTACGCACGACTGCTGGCGCCGTACGCCGACCGGCCGGCTCGGATCGGGCGGGTCATCGTGACGGCCGAGGCCCGCGGGCAGCGGCTCGGACGGCAGCTGATGGAGCGCGCACTGGCGTCGTGCGCCGGGCACTGGCCGGACGCCGGCGTCGAGATCGCCGCCCAGGCCCACCTCGTCGGCTTCTACCGCGGCCTCGGTTTCGTGGCCACCGGCGAGATCTACGACGACGACGGCATCCCCCACCTCGACATGCGCCTGCCCTGACCGCCGAGGGCGTCGCCGCCGAGGTGTCGATTCTTGCGTTCCGAGGTGTCACTTCTTGCGTCTCCACCCGCGGGTTCCCGTCCCGGCGCCACCTCGATGCCGAGCCACCGCGCGTGGCTGCTTGAATCGTCCCTCGTGACACCTCCCCGCACCTCCGCCGCGCAGTGGCTGGCCGGCGCCCGGCCCCGGACCCTGCCCGCCGCGGTGGCGCCGGTCCTCGCCGGCACCGGCGTGGCGGCGTACGCCGACTCCGCGGTGTGGTGGAAGGCGGCCCTCGCGTTGGCGGTCTCGCTGGCGCTGCAGGTCGGGGTCAACTACGCCAACGACTACTCCGACGGCATCCGCGGCACCGACACGGACCGGGTCGGCCCGATGCGGCTGGTCGGGTCGGGGGCCGCGACCCCGGGTGCGGTGAAGCGCGCCGCCTTCCTGGCCTTCGGCGTCGCCGGCGTCGCCGGGCTGGTGCTCGCCGCGACCACCGCCTGGTGGCTGCTCGCGGTGGGCGTGGCCTGCGTGGTCGCGGCCTGGTTCTACACCGGCGGCTCCCGCCCCTACGGCTACCTGGCGCTCGGCGAGGTGATGGTCTTCGTGTTCTTCGGTCTGGTGGCCGTGATCGGCACGACGTACGTCCAGACCGAGACGTGGGAGGCCGGGGCGCTGTACGCCGGCATCGGCGTCGGCGCGCTGGCGTGCGCGATCCTGGTGGTCAACAACCTGCGTGACATCCCCACCGACCGGGTGGTGGGGAAACGGACGCTGGCGGTGCTGCTGGGCGACGAACGGACCCGCTACCTCTACGTGCTGCTGGTCGCCGCCGCTGCCGTCGCGGTGGTGGGGGTCGCCTCGGTGACGACGTGGGGGGCGCTGGCCGGGCTGGTGTTCCTGGTCCGCGGCGTCGCCCCGGTGCGGACGGTGCTCGGGGGCGCGCGGGGTCCCGCCCTCATCCCGGCGCTCGCCGCCACCGGGGCCGCCGAGCTCCTGTGGTCGGTCGGTGTCGCGGTCCCCCTGCTGGTCAGCTGACCGCAAGAACTCACACCTCGGCGCGCAAGAACTCACACTTCGGCGGCGGCGTACTCTCGGGGTATGGGTTTTCTGATCTTCCTGCTCGTGATCGGCGCGCTCGTCGGGGCGTACGTCTTCCGTGTCCAGCTGCTCGCGAAGGTCCTCGGCCAGGACGAGTCGCGGGTACGCCGCCGCATCGAGCGCAAGAAGCGCTGACCGCCGGTTGCGGGGTACTCCCCAACGTTTCGACGGTTCTTCGGCCGCCGAATCTGTCAGTACGTCTAGGACTATCCGGTGGTCGGCTCGTGCCAGGAACCGGTGTCGGCGAACTTCTCCAGGGTGCGGAGGTACGGCGCGATGTCGATGCCCTGGGCGGCCAGCCAGTCGTCGTCGTAGTAGGTGTGGGCGTAGCGCTCCCCCCCGTCACACAGCAGCGTGACCACGGAGCCGGACACCCCCGTCTCGCGCATCGCGGCCATCTGGTGCAGCGCACCCCACAGCGCGGTGCCGGTCGAGCCACCGACGGTCCGCCCGGTGACGTCGGTGCACCACCGCGCCGCGGCGATCGACGCGGCGTCGGGCACCGCGATCATGCAGTCCACGACCGACGGCAGGAACGACGGCTCCACGCGGGGCCGGCCGATGCCCTCGATCCGCGAGCCGCTGCCGGTGGCATCGGGGTCGTCGTTCAACCAGCCCGGGAAGAAGGCCGAGTTCTCCGGGTCCACGACGCAGAGCCGGGTGTCCAGGCGGCGGTAGCGCAGGTAGCGACCGATCGTCGCCGACGTCCCGCCGGTGCCGGCGCCGACCACGATCCAGGTCGGGACCGGGAAGCGCTCCTCGGCGAGCTGGGCGAAGATCGACTCCGCGATGTTGTTGTTGCCCCGCCAGTCGGTCGCCCGCTCCGCGTAGGTGAACTGGTCCAGGTAGTGACCGCCGGTCTCGGCGGCCAGCCGTCGGGACTCGTCATAGATCGTGCCGGGGTCCTCGACGAGGTGGCAGCGTCCACCCTGGAACTCGATCAGCGCGATCTTCTCCGGTGACGTGGACCGCGGCATCACCGCGACGAACCGCAGGCCCAGCAGCCGCGCGAAGTAGGCCTCCGACACCGCGGTGGACCCCGAGGACGCCTCGATGATCGTGGTCTCCGGCCCGATCCAGCCGTTGCACAGCGCGTAGAGGAACAGCGACCGGGCCAGCCGGTGCTTCAGCGAGCCGGTCGGGTGGACCGACTCGTCCTTGAGGTAGAGGTCGACCCCCCAGTGCGGCGACAGCGGGAACACGTGCAGGTGGGTGTCGGCGGAGCGGTTGGCGTCGGCCTCCACCTTGCGGATCGCCTCGTGCAGCCAGGCGCGGTCGGCGTCGATGCCGTCGGAGTCGGGGCCACCGACCGTGCAGCAGCCGTCGAGCCGGGACTCCCGCGGCCCGCTCAAGGGCGCCGGTCCTCCGGCGGCAGGGCCGCCTCGCCGACCTCGGCACGGGCGTCGTCGGAGGCCTCGGAGCTCGCGGCGCCGTCGGCGCGTCGCCTTCGTCGTCCTCGGCGGCCCGCCGTTCGTCGAACCGGGCGGTGGCCCGCTCGGCGCGCGCCGAGACGACGCGGGCGAACCGCTCGCGATGCTCGTTGAGCAGGAAGTACGACGCGACCCCGGACACCACGAACGCGAGCACGACCGCCCAGACGATCAGGACCTGCCCGTCGGGCGCGGCCACCGTCCAGATACCGACGATGATCGCGAGCGATCCCACGAAGAGCGCGAGCCGCAGACCGGTGTAGACGAGGAACTCCTTCACGGGACCACCATAGTTCGCGACCATGCGGGGCCTACCATGAAGGGGTGGGCAAGCTATTCCTGGTGATCGTGGTCATCGCCGTGGTGATCTACGCCGTCACCCGGCTCATCGAGACGCGCGGCCACCCGTTCCGGCGTACGACGCCACGCAAGCCGCTGCTGCCACCCGGACGTCCCGGACCGTCCCGGCCGCTCGGCCCGGACGACGACCCGGAGTTCCTGCGCGACCTCAACCGCAGGCGCCGCGAGAAGAAGGACGACGACAGCTAGCCGGGACCGCCCGGGGACACGGGGCCGACGGCCACCGGGCTCGCGGGCGCGGCGTACGAGTGCTGCGAGCTGCCGCCGAAGAAGAAGTTGATCCCGATGAAGTTGAACCACAAGGTGGCCAGGCCGACCAGCGCGATGATCGCGGCGTTGCGGCCCTTCCACCCGGCGGTCGCGCGGGCGTGCAGGTACGCCGCGTAGACGACCCAGGTGATGAACGCCCAGACCTCCTTGGCATCCCAGCCCCAGTAGCGCGACCACGCGTAGTGCGCCCAGATCGGACCGGCGATCAGCACCGCAAAGGTCCAGACCGGGAAGCCGAACGCGTGCAGCCGGTAGGACAGCCGGTCCAGTGACTGCGTGGACGGCATCCGGGCGATGAACCCGTTCGGCGCTCCGGGTCCCCAGCGCTCCTTGACCAGGAACAGCATCGAGGCCATCCCGCCGAGCGTGAACGCGCCGGTCGCGATGATCGCGGCGACCACGTGGATGACCAGCCACGGCGACGACAGCGCCTCGGTGAGCGGCGCGACCTGCTCGTAGAGCGAGAGCTGGGCGAGCATCAGGATGCTGATCGCGAAGCCGGTGACCACGGGCCCGAGCCAGGCCAGGGAGTACTTCCGCAGCAGCACCAGGTAGAGCGCGACGACGACGAAGGTGCCGGTCAGCACGAACTCGTACATGTTGCCCCAGGGCACCCGGTCGGGGTCCGCGGCCATGCCGCGCCCGACCAGGCCGACGAGGTGGAAGGCGGCTCCCAGCATCGTGAGCAGCAGCCCGAACCGGCCGGCGACGGCCGCCCGCTCGGTCCCCACGGCCGGGGCCGCGACGTCGCCGTCAGACTCTCCGGTCGACACTCCGGCCGACACTCCGGCGGACACGGCGGCATCGACCGGCCCGCCGGCACCGCCGGCGCCGACCAGCTCGCGTGCCGCCGGGCGGCGCAGTGCCGACCACTCGACGAGGTGGGCCAGGAACGCCAGGAAGTAGACGACCGCGACCACCGCGATGGCCTGGACGCTCAGCGTCTCCCACTGGGTGTTGGTCACGACTTCTCCTCCTGGGACCCGTTGCCTTGCAGGGCGGCCACGATCAGTGCCAGCTCGGCGGACACGTCGCCGCCGCCGGACCGGTCGAGGCCGGCCACCTCGACCAGTGTGACCCCCGCGCCCGCACCGTCCGCACGCCGGGCCCGGACCCACACGCGACGGGAGCGGATGAACAGCGAGCCCAGCAGCCCCAGCAGCGCGAGTACGACGCCCGCGAGCGCGACGCCCTGGCCCGGGGTCTTGCTGACCTGCACCCGGACCCACGGGTCCACGCCGTCGAGGGTCACCGACCCCGCACCGTCCGGCAGCAGCACCGTCTCGCCCTCGAAGAGGTCGACCCGGAAGAGCTTCCCGTCGGGCTGGGCGAGCAGCTCCGCGTCGTCCTTGTCGAGGACGTAGACCGACTGCGGGTCCCCGGAGTCCATGCCGAGGTCGCCGACGTAGGCCTGCATGGAGATCCGCGGGTTGCGGTCGTCACCGAAGACCGAGGTCGGGTTGCCGTCCACCGTGAGGTACGTCGGGTAGAGCAGGCCCTCGAGGCCGATCTGCCGGGGCCGCGCGTCCGGCGCCTTCAGCACCCCGAACGAGGTGAACGTGGCCTGGTCCTCGGGCAGGAAGACCACCGGGCCGGTGTAGGCCACGTCGCCGTTGCCGTCGCGCACGGTGATCCGGGGCGCGTAGCCGTGACCGATCAGGAACACGTCGGTGCCGCCGATGGAGAGCGGATGGTTGACCCGGAGGGGGTACTCCTTGGTCTCGCCGTCCGGGGTCTCGCGGTAGCTCAGGTTCGCGACGAACTTCTGCGCCATCCCCTTGCGGGGGCCGCTCGACAGCCACTCGATGTCGAAGGAGTCCACGTCGAAGCTGAACGGCTCCATGTCCTCGGCGGACATCAGGCTGCCGGGCACGAAGTCGTCGTACTGCGTGAGGTTGTTGGAGAAGCCGTTGCCCTCCACCACGATCACGCCGCCCTTGTAGCCCCACAGCGACCCGGTCGCGAACCCGGCCAGCACCACCAGCACCGAGATGTGGAACAGCAGGTTGCCGGCCTCGCGGAGGTAGCCGCGCTCGGAGCTGACCGAGCCCTGCCCGTCACCGGCGTCGGTGACGACCCGGAAGCGTCGCCTGCCCAGGACCCGCTCGGCGCGGGCCAGGACGTCCTCGACCGGCTCCTGCGTCGTGTACGTCGTGTGGTCCGGCAACCGGGTCAGGTTGCGGGGGGCGACCGGCGGCCGGGCCCGCAGACCCCGCCAGTAGACCCGGGTCCGGGGCAGGATGCAGCCCACCAGCGAGACCGCCAGCAGCAGGTAGATCGCCGAGAACCAGGCCGAGTCGAAGACCGAGAACAGCTGGAGGCTCTCATAGACGGGGGTCAGCTTCGGGTGCCGCTCCTGCCACCGCGAGACCGCGAACGCGTCCACGTCGGACTGCGGGATCACCGAGCCGGGGATGGCGGCCAGCGCGAGCATGAAGAGCAGCACCAGCGCGGTCCGCATCGAGGTCAGCTGCCGCCAGCTCCACCGCAGCAGCTCCCTCGCGCTCATGTCGCGCGGGGTCGGGGTGGGGGTCTCGGGGATCGTCGACATCAGACGCTCGTGGTGAAGCCGAGGATCAGGTTCACCTGGAGCCAGTTCACGATCCAGTCCCACCAGCCGGAGACCAGCAGCACCCCGACCAGGATCAGCATCACCCCACCGACGCGGGTCACCCAGGCCTGGTGGCGTCGGATGATCGCGAACGCGCCGAGCATCCGACGGTAGGCCAGCCCGGCCGCGATGAACGGCAGGCCCAGCCCGAGGGCATAGACGCCGGACAGCACCGCGCCGCGGGCGACGGTGGCCTCGTTGATCGAGAGGGTCAGGATCGCGCCGAGCGTCGGCCCGATGCAGGGCGTCCAGCCGAGACCGAAGAGGAAGCCGAGCAGCGGCGCGGCGGCCAGCCCGACCGCGGGCACCGAGTGCACCCGGACGTCGCGCTGCAGCCACGGGACCAGCCCGACGAACGAGATGCCGAGCAGGATCACCAGGCTGCCCATCACGACCGTGATCTCGCGGCGGTGGCTGATCAGCGCCGACCCGAAGGCCCCGGACAGCGCGCCGAGGGCGACGAAGACGGAGGCGAAGCCGAGCACGAACAGCACCGAGCCGGCCAGCATCCGGCCGCGCCTGGCTCCCCCGAGGTCGGCGGAGGCGAGGTCCGCGCCGGAGAGTCCGGTGGCGTAGGACAGGTAGCCCGGCAGCAGCGGGATCACGCACGGCGAGAAGAACGACACCAGCCCGGCCAGCAGCGCCACGGGCAGCGCGACCAGCAGGGAGCCGGAGGTCGCGGCCTCACGGAAGAAGTCACCCATCCTCCGCGACCACCTTCTCGATGATCGAGGTCAGCGTGGTCGCGCTGGGCAACGTGCCGAGGATGCTGGCCGCGACCCGGCCCTCGCGGTCGACCACCACCGTGCTCGGGACCGAGTTGGGGGTCAACGTGCCCTCGAAGCGCAGCAGCGTCTCGCCCTTCGGGTCATAGATCGAGCGGAACGGGATGCCGAAGGTGCGCACGTAGCCGCGGGCGTTCTCCTTCGACGGGTCGCGCGCGTCGATGCCGAGGAACGCGACGTCCGCGCCCGTCGTACCCTCCGCGGCCTCCACGAGGTCCGGCGCCTCCTTGCGGCAGTCGGTGCACCAGGCGCCCCAGACGTTGATCACCACGACCTTGCCGCGGAAGTCGGCCAGCGACACGTCCGTGCCGTCCAGGTCCTCACCGGCCAGCTCGATGGCCCGGCCCCGGTCGGTCGCCGGCACCTCGGTGATCTGCCCGTTGCCGGTGACGTAGCCCTTCTGACCGGTGCCCTGCAGGCTCGAGCAGCCGGTGAGTGCGAGCAGGCAGGCGGCCACCACCGTCGCGGTCGTACGACGGCTGCGGCGGGCGGGCGGGAACCTCAGGGCTTGTGCTCCTCGGGGGCGTCGCCGGCAGAGAAGGGCGCCGCCTTGTCGCGGACCGGGATCAGGTGCCCGGCCGGCTCGGAGTAGGAGATCGAGGAGAGCACGTCGCCGCTGAAGTTGAAGGACGTCAGCGAGCACAGGGTGCACTGCCGCTTGCGCGGGTCGTGCAGGAAGGACCGCTTCTCGGCGGCCAGCCGGGTGATCCAGATCGGCAGCTGGTGGGAGACCAGCACCGCCTCGTGGCCGCGGGCGGCCTCCCGGGCGTCGTCGACGACGCTCATCATCCGCGCCACCACCTGCTTGTAGGGCTCACCCCACGACGGCTTGAGCGGGTTCCACAGGTGTCGCCAGGCCGACGGGCGGCGCAGCGCGCCGTCGCCGACGCCGAAGCGCTTGCCCTCGAAGACGTTCGTCGACTCGATGATCCGCTCGTCGGTGGCGATCTCGAGGCCCAGGGCCGCGGCGATCGGCCGCGCGGTCTGCTGGGCCCGCTCCAGGGGGGAGGAGACCAGGTGGGTGATGTCGCGGTGCTTGATCGCCTCGGCGACCACCCGGGCCATCTCCTGGCCGCGGTCGGAGAGGTGGTAGCCGTCCCGGCGGCCGTAGAGCACGCCCTCGGGGTTGTGCACCTCTCCGTGGCGCAGCAGGTGGACGGTGGTGGAATCGGTCATGCTCTTCCTCCGGCTCGGGCGGCGGCCCCCGCGGCTGCGGGAAGGGCGTCGAGGATCGTCTGGACAGCCCGGTCGTCGTGGGCGCTGGACAGGAACCACGCTTCGTACGCCGACGGCGGGAGGTGGACCCCGCGATCGAGCATGGCATGGAAGAACGCGGCGTACGCCGGGAGGTCCTGGCGGCTGGCGCCGGTGAAGTCGGTGACCGGGGCGTCGGTGAAGAACACCGAGAACATCGTCCCGGTCGACTGGATCACGTGGGGGACGCCGGCGGCGGTGAGAGCGTCGGCCGCGCCGGCCTTGATCGCGTCCCCGGCCCGGTGCAGGTGGGCGTAGACCTCGTCGGTGGCCAGCCGCAGCGTGGCCAGCCCGGCGGTGGTGGCGACCGGATTCCCCGACAGGGTGCCGGCCTGGTAGACGGGACCCAGCGGCGACAGGTGCGCCATCACGTCGGCGCGGCCGCCGAAGGCCGCGGCCGGGAAGCCCCCGCCCATCACCTTGCCGAACGTCATCAGGTCCGGACGCCAGCCCTCGACGCTGCCGTCGAGCCCCCACTGGCCCTCGCGGCTGGCCCGGAAGCCGGTCATCACCTCGTCGGAGACGAACAGCGCACCGTGCCGGGCGCAGGTCTCGGCGAGGAACGCGTTGAAGCCGGGCGCCGGAGGCACCACGCCCATGTTGCCGGGCGCGGCCTCGGTGACCAGGCAGGCGATCCGGTCGCCGTGCTCGGCGAACGCCGCCTCGACGGCGGCCCGGTCGTTGTAGGGCAGCACCAGGGTGAGGGCGGTCGCCGACGCCGGCACGCCGGGGGTGCTGGGGGTCGCGCCCGCGTCGGTCCCGGCCGCCGCGAACGTGGCCAGCCCCGAGCCGGCGCTGGCCAGCAGCGCGTCCACGTGGCCGTGGTAGCAGCCGGCGAACTTCACGACGACGTCGCGGCCGGTGAACCCGCGCGCCAGCCGGATCGCGGACATGGTGGCCTCGGTGCCGGAGGAGACGAAGCGGACCGCCTCGATCGGGCTCCGCGCCACCATCTCCTCGGCGAGCTCGACCTCGGGCACGGTCGGGGTGCCGTACGACGTGCCCCGGGCGACGGCCTCGGCGACGGCCGCCTGCACCTCGGGGTGGGCGTGCCCGACCAGCATCGGCCCCCACGAGCAGATCAGGTCGACGTACTCGTTGCCGTCCACGTCGGTGAGCCAGGCGCCGCGGGCCGAGGCGATGAAGCGGGGGGTGCCGCCGACCGCGTCGAAGGCACGCACCGGCGAGTTCACCCCTCCCGGGGTGACCGCCCGGGCCCGCTCGAAGAGCTCGTCGGACCGCTCGGTGGAGCGGTCGGGGACGGGATCGGGGGCGGCGGGGATCACGGCTGCATTCTCGCCGACCGGGCCAAGGTGACGCACATCGGGAACAAGATCGCCCAGTCGGGTGTGATCTGGGCGACAACGGGGCACGATAGGGGGGCGCTCGTCTCGGGGGGCAGGAACCGCACGACCGACCGGGCTGGACCACGTTACCGATGCGTAACCCAGGGCGGCCCCGTTCGTTGTACCGGTACCTGTGGGTGGGGGAGCGCCGCAGGCTCGACGAGAAGCGATGGACCGGACAAGGGCCGGGACGCAGGCCGGGAACAAGGCCGGGAACAAGGCCGGGAACAAGGGGAGACGCACCACGATGACCGCTCAGCGATTCGGCAAGGCCCAGAAGGCCCTGACCCTCGTCCCGCTGGCCATGTTGTCGGCGGCCTGGACCGCCAGCCTGGCCGGTGTCGGGGCCGGCATGGTGAGCACGGCGGGCGAGCAGTCGACGACGCTGCCGGACGGCACCACGCTGCCGACCGAGGCCGTCGAGGACCCCGCCAACTACAGCGACCCCACCACGCTGGGCCTGGGCGTCACCTCCGGCAAGACCGACCAGATCGTGCAGACCGCCTCGACCAACGGCATCCCGTCGGCCGCGCTGGCGGCCTACCAGCGGGCCCAGACGGTCATCAACGCCGCCGACAAGGGCTGCAACATCCCCTGGCAGCTGATCGCGGCCATCGGCCGGGTCGAGTCCGACCACGGCCGCTACGGCGGCAACACCCTCGGGCAGGACGGGCTCTCCCGTCCCGGCATCTTCGGCATCGCCCTCGACGGCTCCAACAACACCCAGCGGATCCTCGACACCGACGCCGGCCAGTACGACTCCGACGACAAGTTCGACCGCGCGGTCGGCCCCATGCAGTTCATCCCCTCGACCTGGTCGGTCGTCGGTGTGGACGCCGACGGCGACTCGCAGCGCAACCCGCAGGACATCGACGACGCCGCCCTCGCGACCGCGGTCTACCTCTGCTCCGGGGACGACGACCTCGCCGCCGACACGGGCCGACGCGAGGCGGTCTACCGCTACAACCACAGCAACGAGTACGTCGACCTGGTGCTGCGGATCATGCAGGCCTACATGGACGGCGACTACACCTCGGTCCCGAACAACACCACCTCCGCGGTGACCTTCACCCCCGACTACGACTTCACCCGTCCGACCCTGATCCCCAAGAGCAGCGGCCCCAAGGGCGGCGGCGGCGGCGGTGGCGGCGGCGGTGGCGGTGGCGGCACGCCGACCGATGGACCCAGCACCCCGACCGGCGGCGGAGGCGGCACTCCGACCAGCCCCCCGACCGAGGTGCCCACCGACGGCGGCGGTGGCGTCCCCAGTCCCCCGGACGTCCCGGACCTGCCCGATCCCCTCCCGGACCCGCCCGACGTCCCGACCACCATCACCGCGGCCGAGGCACGCGTGCGGTGCATCGCTCGAGGCGTGGTCGACCTCCCGCTGACCCCGGTCAACGAGCTCCAGCAGTGCATCAACAACCTGCTCAACGGCTGATCAGACCCGTCGACCGTCGGCTCCGCACCCCCCACCACCCGCCGAGGTGTGAGTTCTTGCGCGCCGAGAGTGTGAGTGTCTTGCGTGCCGAGGTGTGAGTTCTTGCGGTGGCTCAGGCGAGCAGCGTGGCGGCCTCGAGGGCCCAGTAGGTCAGCACGATGTCGGCGCCGGCCCGGCGGATCGAGGTGAGGGTCTCGAGGATCGCGGCCTCGCGGTCGATCCAGCCGTTGGCGGCAGCCGCCTCGACCATGGCGTACTCCCCCGAGATGTTGTACGCCGCCACCGGGACGTTGACGGCGTCGCGCACCCGGCGTACGACGTCGAGGTAGGCCAGCGCGGGCTTCACCATCACGATGTCGGCACCCTCGGCGACGTCCAGCAGTGCCTCGCGGACACCCTCGACGGCATTGCCGGAGTCCTGCTGGTAGGTCCGCCGGTCCCCGACCAGCGAGGAGTCCACCGCCTCGCGGAAGGGGCCGTAGAACGCCGAGGCGTACTTCACCGCGTAGGCCAGGATCGCGACGTCCTGCGCGCCGACGCCGTCGAGCGCGGCCCGGATCACCCGGACCTGGCCGTCCATCATCCCGCTCGGCCCGACCATGTCGACGCCGGCGGCGGCGTGCGCGCGGGCCATCTCGGCGTACAGCTCGAGAGTGGCGTCGTTGTCGACCCGACCGGCCGTGTCGAGGACACCACAGTGGCCGTGGTCGGTGAACTCGTCGAGGCAGAGGTCGCTCATCACGGTGACCGCGTCGCCGACCTCGGCCTTCACGTCGACGATCGCGGTGTTGAGGATGCCGTGGGGGTCCAGCGCGCCCGAGCCGGTGGCGTCCTTGGCCTCGGGGATGCCGAAGAGCATCACCCCGCCGAGCCCGGCCGCGGCGGCCTCCGCGGCGGCCTTCCGCAGCGAGTCGCGGGTGTGCTGGACCACGCCCGGCATCGACGAGATCGGGTGCGGCTCGGCGATCCCCTCGCGGACGAACAGCGGCAGCACCAGCTGGCGCGCCTCGAGCGAGGTCTCGGCCACCATCCGGCGCAGTGCCGGGGTGCGCCGGAGGCGGCGGGGCCTGATCGACGGGACGTCCATGCGCTGATCCTCTCGCGAAATCACCGGAACGTCATACGGGTCGGTCGTCCGGGCAACCGCTCCGCATGACGTCGCGCGGGACGTCATCCGAAGCGGTCGCCCGAGCGACCCGACCGGATGACGTCAGTTGGAGGTGGCCTTGCGCCGCGCGGCCGGCTTGCGCTCGGACGGGCGGGTGACCGGCTGGCCGGCCTCGATCAGCGACGCCCGACGCGAGGCGCCGAAGTCGGCGAGCGCGTCGACGAGCACCTCGACCGCGGGCGAGGACGCGAGCACGTCGACCCGGAGGCCGTGCTCCTCGGCGGTCTTGGCGGTGGCCGGCCCGATCACGGCGATCACCGTGGACGGGTGCGGCTTGCCCGCGATGCCGACCAGGTTGCGCACCGTGGAGGACGAGGTGAACACGACCGCGTCGAACTTGCCCGACTTGATCGCGTCGCGGGTCGGCGCCGGCGGCGGGGTGGCGCGCACCGTGCGGTACGCCGTGACGTCGTCGCACTCCCAGCCGAGGTCGATCAGCCCGGCCACGAGGTTCTCCGTGGCGATGTCGGCCCGCGGCAGGAAGACCCGGTTGATCGGGTCCAGCACCTCGTCGTACGGCGGCCAGTCGGCCAGCAGCCCGGCGGCGGACTGCTCGCCCGAGGGCACCAGGTCGGCCCGGAGGCCCCACGCGGCGATCGCGGCGGCGGTCTTGTCACCCACGGCGGCGATCTTGAGGCCGGAGAAGGCCCGGGCGTCCAGGCCGTACTCCTCGAACTTCTCGCGGACCGCCTTGACGGCGTTGACCGAGGTGAACGCGATCCACTCGTAGCGACCCTCGACCAGGCCGCGGACCGCCTTGTCCATCTGGAGCGGGTTGCGGGGCGGCTCGACCGAGATGGTCGGCACCTCCTCGGGCACCGAGCCGTAGCCACGCAGGCGAGCCGACAGCGTGCCCGCCTGCTCCTTGGTGCGCGGCACCAGGACCCGCCAGCCGAACAGCGGCTTGGTCTCGAACCACGACAGCGTCTCGCGCAGGTCGACGACGCGGCCGACCACGGTGATCGCCGGCGGGGCGATCTTCGCGGCCCGGGCGTCAGCGCCGATCCGCGCCAGCGTGGAGGTGACGGTGCTCTGCTCGGTGGTGGTGCCGACCCGGGTCATCGCGACCGGGGTCTCGGGCGAGCGGCCGGCTGCGACCAGGGCGGCGGCGACGTCGGCGATGGTGCCGACGGCGGAGAGCAGCACCAGGGTGCGGTCGTCGGCGTACTTCGACCAGTCCACGCGCTCCCCGCAGGTCACCACGGTGACCTCGCGGTTGTTCTTGGTGGTCAGCGGGATGCCGGCGTAGGCCGGGACCGCGAGCACCGACGAGACGCCGGGCACGATCTCGAAGCCGATGCCGGCCTTGGTGCAGGCCTGCGCCTCCTCGGGCCCGGAGGCGTAGAGGAAGGGGTCGCCGCTCATCAGGCGCACCACGCGGCGACCGCGCTTGGCCTGGCGTACGACGACCTTGGCCCGCGACGCGTGGGTCAGGGGCTGGCCGTCCTCGCCGAAGCCGCCGTCCACGAACTCCGGGCCCGGTCCGGGGGCGACGCTCTCGTTGCCGTCCTCGTCGACCACGACCTGGGGGGCCGGCAGCCCGAGGACGCTGCGCACCAGCGCGGCGTGCTCGGGAAGCTCGGTGACCACCACCTCGGCGTCGCGGAGGAGCTCCGCGGCGCGCACGGTGAGCAGGTCGGGGTCGCCGGGGCCACTGCCCACGAACGACACCCACCCCGAGGCTCGCGACGCGGTGGTCGCGGGGGTCGAAGGGTGCTTGTCAGTCTTGCGTCCAGTCATGCCTGCTGCCTTCTAGCTGGTGGGTCGATCAGTCCGGCCGCGCCCTCGTCGAGCATGCCGGTGGCCAACCGGCGTCCTACGCCTGCCGCATCGTCGAGCGGGCCGCTCGCCGATCGGCGTATCTCCACGGCACCGTCGGGTGCCAGCGCCACGGCGCGCACCCAGACCTCGTGCCCGTCGTCGCCCTCGGCCACCTCGGCCAGGGAGCCGACCGGAGCCGAGCACCCCGCTTCGAGGGTGGCCAGCACGGCCCGCTCCGTCTCCACGGCGGCCCGCGTGAACGGGTCCTCCAGGTGGGTGCGGAGCGACTCCACGAGCCCGGTGTCCTCGGTGCGGCACTCGACCGCCAGTGCACCCTGCCCGGGGGCGGGGAGCATCTGGATCGGGTCGATCACCTCGGTGACGACATCGAGCCGGCCGATCCGGGCCAGTCCGGCACGCGCCAGGATCACTCCGTCGAGCTCACCCGCCGCGACCTTCCGGGCCCGTGTGTCGATGTTCCCGCGAATGCCCGCGATCTCCAAGCCGAGCCCGAGGGCGTGCAGCTGGGCGACACGGCGCGGTGAGCCGGTGCCGACGACGCTGCCGGGCGGCAGCTCGCCGAGCGTGAGTCCGTCCCGGGCGACCAGGACGTCGCGCGGGTCCTCGCGCTGGGGCACCGCGGCGAGCGTGATGCCCGGTGCGGGAGCGGTCGGGAGGTCCTTGAGGGAGTGCACCGCGACGTCGACCTTGCCGTCCAGGAGCGCGTCGCGGAGCGCGCTGACGAACACGCCGGCGCCGCCGAGCGTGGCCAGCGGGGCGCCGTTCACGTCGCCCTCGGTGGTGACCTCGACCAGCTCGACCTCGACGCCGAGCGTCGCGGCGATCCGGTCGGCGACCAGGGTGGACTGGGTGCGGGCCAGCAGCGAGGCGCGGGTGCCCACCCTCACCGGGCCGGTCCTCGAGGTGGCGGTCACGACAGCTTCTCCGGCCTGGTGACCGCGTCGACCGCGTCCGGGTCGAGCGCGAACAGCTCGGCGAGGGCAGCGGCGTAGGACACCGCACCCGTCTCGTTGGCCAGCTCCTTGACCCGGGTGGTCGGCTGGTGCAGCAGCTTGTCGGCCACCCGGCGTACGGCCTGCTCGACCTCGGCGCGCGCGGCCGGGTCGAGGTCGGGGAGGCGGACCAGCAGCCGCTGGACCTCACCGTCGACGACCGCGGTGGCCATGGTGCGCAGCGCGACGACCGTCGGGGTGACGCTCGCCTGCCGGCGGGCCGCGAGGAACGCCCCGATCTCCTGGTCGACGATGTCGCGGACCCCGGCGACCTCGCGGCCGGCGTCGGAGTCGCGGAGGTCGTCGGCCAGCCGGCGCAGCCCGATCAGGGTGACCCCGGGCAGCTCCGCGGCCAGCGGGTCGACGTCGTGGGGCAGCGCGAGGTCGATGATCGTCAGCGGCTGCTCGGCGCCGGCGCGGGCCACCTGCAGGGTGGACAGCGGTACGACGACCCCGGCGGAGCCCGTGCAGGAGATCAGGATGTCGCTGCGGGACAGCTCGGTGGCCAGCGCGGCCATCGGCACCGACCGGGCGGCGTACTCCTCGGCGAGGCGCTCGGCGTTGCCCTCGGTCCGGTTGACGACCGCGGTCTCGGCGGCGCCGAGGCGGGTCGCGGTGGACACGGCGAGCGAGGCCATCGCGCCGGCGCCGACCACCAGCACCCGCAGGCCGGCCAGGTTGCCGCCGGGGACGGCCTGGTCGAGGGCGGCGCTGACCATGGAGGGCGCGGCGTGGGCGATGTCGGTCTCCGCGTGGGAGCGCTTGCCGACCCGCAGGGCCTGCTGGAACAGCACGTTGAGCGCCGGGCCGACGGTGCCCAGCTCCTGGCCCAGGCGCAGTGCCTCGCGGGTCTGGCCGAGGATCTGGCCCTCGCCGACGACCATCGAGTCCAGCCCGGCCGAGACGTGGAAGAGGTGGGAGACGGCGCCGTCGTCGTAGTGCACGTAGAGGTGCGGGAGCACGTCGCCCGTGGCCTGCCCGGCACGCTCGCAGAGCAGCCGCGACATCTCCTCGACGCTGCCGTGGAAGCGGTCGACGTCGGCGTAGATCTCGATCCGGTTGCAGGTCGCCAGCACGGTGGCCTCGGTCACGTGCTCGCAGTGCGCGACGTCGCCGACCAGCTTGGCGACACCGCCGGAGTCCAGCGCGAGCCGCTCGAGGATCTCGACGGGCGCGGTCTGGTGGGAGATGCCCACGACCAGGACACTCATCGGGGACCCCCGTTCGGACCGCGGCCGAGCGAGGACGCGCATGGGGCGGTGCTCATGCCGTCACCCCCGCGGTGCGCTCGGGTCCCTTGCGCTGCTCGTGGTAGGCGAGGATCTGCAGCTCGATGGAGAGGTCGACCTTGCGGACGTCGACGCCGTCGGGCACGGTCAGCACGGTCGGCGCGAAGTTGAGGATGCTGGTGATCCCGCAGGCCACCAGCCGGTCGGCGACGTCCTGCGCGGCGACCGCGGGGGTGGCGATGACGCCGATCGACACGTCCTGCTGCCCGACGATCTCCTCGAGGTCGTCGAAGGGGCGTACGTCGAGTCCGGCGACCTGCTCGTCGTGGCCCTCGGGCGCGGCGTCGAGCAGGGCGACCACCCGGAAGCCACGGGAGCGGAAGCCGGAGTAGTTGGCCAGCGCGTGACCCAGGTTCCCGATGCCGACGATGATGACCGGCCAGTCCTGGGTGAGGCCGATCTCGCGGGCGATCTGGTAGCGCAGGTAGTCCACGTCGTAGCCCACCCCGCGGGTGCCGTAGGACCCGAGGTAGGAGAGGTCCTTGCGGAGCTTGGCGCTGTTGACACCGGTGGCGCTGGCCAGGTCCTCGCTGGAGCAGGTGGCGATGCCCTGCTCGACGAGCGCGGTCAGGGCGCGGAGGTAGACGGGGAGACGGGCCACCGTGGCCTCGGGGATGTGGCGACCGGGGCTGCCGGCGACCGTCGATGGGACACCGTCGACGGCCGCGACCCGGTCAGGGCCTGCGTCTCTGGGTGTCCGCGCGCTCAACTGTCTCGTCTCCAGATGCCGTCCGGCACGGGGTCCGACCCCGGACGGTTCCCGGGGCCTCGGTCGAGGCGGCTCGATCACTGTAGGAGTTTGTGAACTGGAGAACAAACTGAGCGGCAGCGCGCGCTAGCACATGTGGGAATGCTCACCTCGTCGGGGGTGGCGCTCAGCCCCCGAGCGCGGCCCGGAGCCGGGTCTCGTCGACCCTCCAGAAGTCGTGCTGGCGCCCGTCGACGAGGGTCACCGGGATCTCCTCGGCATAGCGGTCGGCCAGGCTCGCGTCGGCGTCCATGTCGAGCTCCTCCCACGTCTCGCCGAGGTCGGCGCAGACCCGGGCGACGACCTCCCGGGCCACGTCGCACAGGTGACAGCCCGGTCGGGTGACGAGGGTGACGCGGGCGGTCACGAGGTGGTCGCGTCGCCGAGCAGGTCGAGGGTACGGCGCCGCTCGGCCGCCCGGAGCCGGCCCTTCTGCACCTTGCCGGTCACCGTGTAGGGCAGCTCGTCGACGAGATGGATGGTCACCGGCCGCTTGAAGCGGGCCAGCCGCTCCTCGCAGTGCGCGGCCACGGCCGCCCTGACCGCCTCGTCGTCCCCGTCGGCGACCACGTAGGCCACCACGGCCTCACCGGTGCGGTCGTCCGCCACCCCGATCACCGCAGCGGCGCGGACGCCGTCGACCTCCGCGATCACGTCCTCGACCTCGATCGGATAGACGTTGAAGCCCGAGACGATGACCAGCTCCTTGCGCCGGTCGACGAGGAACAGGTCGCCGTCGTGGTCGAGGAACCCGACGTCCCCGGTGGCCCACCAGCCCTCGGCGTCCGGACCGTCCTCGCCGTCGGGCCAGTAGCCGGAGAACAGGTTGGCGCCGCGGATCTCGATCTCGCCCGGGTCCTCGCCCTCGGAGGGCCGACCGTCGTCGTCGACGAGCCGGATGTCGATCCCCGGCAGCGCCGCCCCGACGGAACCCGCCTCGGCGTGGTCGCTGCACAGCGTGGAGGTGACCACGGGCGCCGCCTCGGTGAGCCCGTAGCCCTGGTGCACCGGCACACCGGTCGCCGCGACGAACTCGTCGATCACGTTCCTGGCCAGGGGCGCCGAGCCCGAGAGCACCATCCGGACGGGTCCGAGCCGCTCGGCCAGGTCCTCCATCGGCAGCCAGGCCGCGAAGACCGGTGGCGCGATCGGCACCACGCTGACCGCCTCGTCCTCGATCAGGTCGAGGGTGCCGGCCGGTTCGAAGTGCTCGCTGAGCACCAGCCGGGCCCGCTGGCGCAGCGTGCCTCCGAGCACGGCGTTGAGGCCGTAGACGTGGAAGAGCGGGAGGACACCGAGCACGACGTCGTCGGCGGTGATCATCGGCGGCTGCACCGAGGCCACCTGCTCGAGGTTGGCGAGCAGCGCGCGGTGGCTGAGCATCGCGCCGCGTGGTCGACCCGAGGTGCCGCTCGTGTAGAGGAGGGCCGCCAGCGTCTCGGCGTCCTGCTGCGGTGGCAGCGGCCGACCGGCATGGGCGGTGAGGTCGGCGTAGCTCCGCTCGCCCTCGCCGGCGGAGGCGCCGACCACGAAGACCAGGGGCGGCACCGCGTCGCGGGCCCAGGCCTCCTCGACCTGGCCGAGCTCGCCCCCGCGGTCACGCACCAGGTCCATCGCCGCCCGGACCACCCCGATGGTGTCGGCGTCGGCGACCAGCAGCCGGGAGCCGGAGTGGGCGATCACCCGGGCCAGCTCGCCGGCGGTGGACCGCGGGTTCACGGGTACGGCGACCAGGCGGGCGCGCAGCGCGCCGAGGTAGCAGGTGACGAACTCGATCCGGTTGGCCATCACGACCATCACCCGGTAGCCCGCGACCAGGCCGGCCTCACCGAAGCCGGCGGCGACCCTGCTGGTCTCGTCGTCGAGCTGGGACCAGGTGAGCCGACGGCCCCCGGAGGCCTCCACGACGGCCACCCCGTCCGGCTGCTCCTGCGCGGCCCCGGTGAGCAGGTCGGCCACGGAGTTCGTCATGGGCAGATCCTTCCACACCGATACGCTGGCCGGGTGACCCCGGAGAAGAGGCGCCAGGCGCCCCGACCGATCGACCTGCGGCAGCGGTCGACGCTCGCCGGGGAGGCCGCGGCGGCCGCCGCGGAGGTCGAGACCGCGCTCGACGTCCCCGCCGACCCGACCAGCGCGGCGTTCTTCGACGTCGACAACACCGTGATGCAGGGCGCCAGCATCTTCCACCTCGCCCGGGGTCTGCACCGGCGCAGGTTCTTCACGACCCGCGACATCCTCGGGGCGGCGTACAAGCAGGCCTACTTCCGCGTCGTCGGGGTGGAGGACCCCGAGCACGTGGCGGAGTCGCGGGCGTCCGCGCTCGCCTTCATCGCCGGGCACACGGTCGCCGAGCTCGAGGAGCTGGGCGAGGAGATCTTCGACGAGGCGATGGCGCACCGGATCTGGCCGGGGACCCGCGCGCTGGCCCAGATGCACCTCGACCAGGGGCAGCGGGTCTGGCTGGTGACCGCCGCCCCGATCGAGATCGCCCAGATCATCGCCCGACGGCTCGGGCTGACCGGCGCTATGGGCACCGTCGCCGAGCACGTGGACGGCGTCTACACGGGCCGGCTGGTCGGCGAGATGCTGCACGGACCGGCCAAGGGGGAGGCGGTCAGGGCGCTCGCCGCCCGCGAGGAGCTCGACCTGGCCCGGTGCTCGGCGTACTCCGACTCCTTCAACGACCTGCCGTTGCTCACGCTCGTGGGTGACCCCTGCGCGATCAACCCGGACGCCCGGCTGCGCGCCCACGCCCGCGAGCAGGGCTGGCGGGTCCGGGACTACCGCACCGGGCGGAAGGCGGCCCGGATCGGGCTGGTCGCCAGCGCGGTCGCCGGAGCCGCCGGCGGGTCCGTCGCCGCCGCCGCAGCGATCCGCCGCAGCCGCGCGCGTTGACTCCTGCCCCAGGGGTCCCACCCGCGAGGGTGGCCTGGGACACATTCGGTGACGAACCGGTTCCCAGACCCGGCATATTTATCTACCCTGGGTTACTGGCCCGTAGGGGCCAGGTCACACTGGCCCGAACGGGTCAGACCGGGAGGCTCTGGATGAGTTGGGGAGAGCGCGATCTTGCGTGCGGGCTCGATGCCCTGCGTGCTGCCGTGCTGGCGGTCCTCGCTCCCCCGACCCCGGTGCCCGCCGGCGCCGCCGCCTTCCTGCGTCCGGCCGCCCGACCCGGCCACCGGTCCGGCATCCTGCTCGCCGAGACGGCCGAGGGCCGCGCCGGTGTGCGTCCGGGCCTGCCGGGCTCCGGTGGGTACGACGACGCTGACCTGGCCACCTCGTCGGAGGAGGACGAGGGCGAGCGGGAGCGGCTGATCGCCCTGGTCGAGCTGGCCCGCGGCGGCGACAAGGACGCGTTCGGCCTGCTGTTCGACCACTACCACCCGTCGGTCTACCGCTTCCTCTACTACCGCACGAGGTCCCAGAGCCTGGCCGAGGACCTCGCCTCGGAGACGTTCTTCCGGGCCCTGCGGTCGATGAACTCCTTCCGCTGGCAGGGCAAGGACTTCGGCGCCTGGCTGATGACGATCGCCCGCAACCTCACCACCGACCACTTCAAGGCCGGCCGCACGCGCCTCGAGCAGTCCACCGAGGACATGGGCATCCACGACGATGCCACCGAGGGCCCCGAGTCCGCGGTCCTCGACGCGCTCACCAACGAGTCGCTGCTCACCGCCCTCAGGGGGCTGCCCAAGGAGCAGCAGGAGTGCCTGATCATGCGCTTCCTCCAGGGCCTGAGCATCGCCGAGACCGCCCAGGTCCTCGGTCGCTCGGACGGCGCGGTCAAGCAGCTGCAGCTGCGCGGCGTACGCAATCTCGCGAAGCTGCTGCCGGAGGGGCTGAGAGCCTCATGAGTTCTGCGTCTCTGCCCGTAACCTCGCCGGTTCACGCCTCGTTGACCACGCTGAAGGCGCAACCCCCGGGTTGCCAGGCATTCGAGTGGACGGGACGACCGCGATGACCTCCGTGATTCCGGCGCGACGACGCGCCGAGGAGTTCGCCGCACTGGTGGACAGTGGCGGCGACGCCACCGGCACGCGCCACGACAACCTCGTCGAGCTGGTGACCGCCCTGCGCGGCACCCCGCTGGTCGCGCCACGGCCCGAGTTCGCCGCCGAGCTCCGCGCCGCGCTGATGGCCGAGGCCGAGAGCGCGCTGGCCTCCGTCGACACGCGGCTCTCGCTGCCTGCCCACCCCCGCTCCCGGCGGGACCGGCGCTTCGCGATCGCCGCGGGCACCATCGCCCTGCTCGGCGCCGGCTCCTCGATGGCCGTGGCCGCGCAGCACGCGCTGCCCGGCGACGCGCTCTACCCCGTCAAGCGGGTCATCGAGGGCGCGCAGAGCACCCTGCAGGTCGACGAGATCTCCAAGGGTGAGGTGCTGCTCGCCAACGCCAGCGGGCGGCTCGACGAGCTCTTCGAGCTCCAGTCCCGCAACTCCGCCGAGGGGACCGCCGCGCTGCCGGCCACGCTCGACGACTTCTCCGACCAGGCCGACGCCGCCGCCGACCTGCTGCTGGCCGAGTACGACCGCACCGGCGACCGCGACGCGGTGACCGAGCTCCGGACGTTCACCGGCGAGAGCATGGACGCCCTCGTCGAGCTCGGGTCCCAGGTGCCCTCGTCCGCGCGCTCCGCCCTCGAGAACGCCGCCCGGGTGCTCACGCAGATCGACGACCGGGCCGCGGCCGCCTGTCCCGAGTGCGGCGGCGGCATCGCCGAGGTGCCGCAGATGTTCGTCCGCAGCTTCTCCGACGGACTCGTCTCCCCGACGACGTCCACGGCGCCGCCCGTGGTGATCGCACCGGCTGCCCCGCCGGCCGCCTCGACCCCGCGGGACCGCGACTCCTCCGGGGACTCCGGCGGTTCCACCCCGTCCGGTGGCGGATCCGAGGCCCCCAGCCTGCCCACGGGCAGTGACCCGGGTGAGGACACCACCCCCACCGAGACCGACGGGGACCGTCCGGTCCGCGACCTGACCAAGAAGGTGCTGGGCAAGAAGCCGGCCTCCGCCCCGAAGAGCCCGGTCGAGGCGATCGAGGACGAGGTCATCGACCCGCTGCTCGGTGACCTCGGCGGCGGCCTCCGGCCCTGACCGGCGCCACCCAACCTCAGCGGAAGACCGACGCCCGCTTCATCAGCAGCTGGTAGAGCGTCTGCTGGATCGTCTCGCGCACCTGGTCGGTGACGTTGAAGACCAGCATCGGGTCCTCGGCGGCGTGCTCGTCGTAGTCGTCGGTCCGGATCGGCTCGCCGAACTCCAGGATCCACTTCGACGGCAGCGGGACCAGCCCGAGCGGCCCGAGCGCCGGGAAGAACGGCGTGATCGGGATGTAGGGGACCCCGAGCAGCCGCGCGAGCGAGGGCACGTTGCCGACCAGCGGATAGATCTCCTCCGCACCCACCACCGACAGCGGGATGATGGGTACGCCGGTGCGGAGCGCGGCGCTGACGAAGCCACCGCGGCCGAACCGCTGCAGCTTGTAGCGCTCGGCGTACGGCTTGCCGATGCCCTTGAAGCCCTCGGGCCAGACGCCGACCAGCTCGCCACCGCGGAGCATCCGCTCGGCGTCCTCGTTGCAGGCCAGGGTCGCTCCGGAGCGACGGGCCATGCCGCCGACCACCGGCAGCTTGAAGACGAGGTCCGCACCGAGCGGGCGCAGGAACCTGCCGGTGCGGTCGTGGATGCTGGCCATCGTCATCAGGCCGTCCATGGGCACCGTCCCGGAGTGGTTGGACACGACCAGCGCGCCCCCCTCGGTCGGGATGTTCTCGATGCCGCGGACCTCGATGCGGAACCACTTGTCCGCGATCGGCCGCAGCGCCGCGATGAGGAAACGCTCGGTCACCTCGGCGTCGAAGCCGTACTCGTCGATCGTGTAGTCGCCGGTCACCCGGCGTCGGAGGAACGCGAGGAACTCCGCGAGCCGGGGCTCCCAGTTGTCCCCGAAGACCTCCCGCGAGGCCGTGGTGAGCGCGGCCAGCCAGTCGGAGACGGGGATGCCAGGGGTGCGCTCCACCGCGGTGGTGGCGGAGCTGTCGACGGCCGGCGGCGTCGGCTCCTCGGGCCCGTCGCCCCTGGCGTCGGCCTCGGCGGTCTCGGCCACGGCGGCGGGCTTCTGACGCTGCGGGGTGACCTTCCGGGTGCCGGGCGGGGCCAGGTTGCGGGCCGCCGACGAGGGCTTCTGCTGGCCGGTGCCGCGGCCGGGGCGGCCGCGGGTGCCGATCGGGATGACCTCGGCGTCACCCATGTCGCTCACCACCCGGGAGGCCGCCGGCCAGGCCCGCGAGCACCCGGTCGGGCGAGGCGAGCCGGCCCGGCGAGGTCAGGCCGGGGGCGAGCGAGGCGCCGAAGTCGGCGAACGCCTCGGCGGTGGTGTACGCCGGCTCGAAGCCGAGCTCGGCGCGCATCCGGGTGGTGTCCACCCCACGACCGTAGGTCAGGAACTCCACCTGCTCGGGCGAGAAGTCGGCGAGACCGGCGCGGCGCAGCACCGAGCCGAAGCCGGAGACCGCGAAGCCGGGGAGCGGGACCGCCGGGCGACCGATCCGGCGGATCGCCTGCGACAGCATGATGATGCCGTCACCGGCGATGTTGAAGGTGCCGTAGGAGTCCCCGAGCGAGGCCTGGCGGAGCACCTCGAGCAGGTCGGTCTCATGCAGGAACTGCATGCGCGGGTCGAAGCCGAGCACGGTCGGGATGACCGGCAGGTGGAAGTACTGCGCGATCGGGCTGTGCGTGAGCGGCCCGATGACGTTGGCCGTGCGCAGCGTCGTCACCCGGACGTCGGGGCGCCGTCGGGCGAACCCGCGGACGTAGGACTCGACCTCGTAGGCATCCTTGGCATAACCCGAGCGGGGCTGCCGCTTGGGGTTCATGTCCTCGGTGAACATCGCGGGGTCGCGGCTGCTCGCGCCGTACACCGTCGTCGTCGACTTGATCACCATGTGCCGGAGGCCGGGGGCCTTCTGACACGCAGCGAGCAGCTGCATGGTGCCGATGACGTTGAACTCCTTCATCGACGTGCGGCCACCGGCACTGCCGGGGGTCGCGATCACGCTCATGTGGACGACGGTGTCGACATCCTCCTTGACGATGATCTTGGCGATCACCGGGTTGCGGATGTCGGCACGGATGAAGGTCATCTCGCCGATGTCACCGCGCGGCGGCACCACGTCCACGCCGATGACGCGGTCCACGGCAGGGTCGTTCGCGGCCACCCGCGCAAAGCGCCGCCCGAGGTCACGAGAGACCCCGGTGACGAGCACCACCCTGCCCATGGACCCGATGGCTTACTTGCCGAGCTTGCGTCGCTGCACGCGCGTCTTCTTGAGCAGCTTGCGGTGCTTCTTCTTCGCCATGCGCTTGCGACGCTTCTTGATGACAGAACCCACGGTTCACCTTTCCAGTGCTGTGCGTCGGCCTGGACAAGGGGGTCCAGGCGACCGGCCCAGCCTAACCGGAGGCGGACAGCCGTCCGAATCCAGTCTCGGGCGCGCAGGAATTCACCGGCCGCCCGGGGAATTCCTGCCCTGTCAGGGCAAGCATTCCCTGACCGGACATGGATTTCCCTGACAGGTCGGCTCAGCCGGCGTCGAAGTAGCTGCGCTGGAGGTACTCGTTCGCGTCCTGCTCGGTCACCCGGAAGGAGCGTCCGACCCGCACCGCGGGCAGCTCGCCGTTGTGGACGAGTCGGTAGACGGTCATCTTGGACACCCTCATCATCGAGGCGACCTCGGCAATCGTCAGGAACTTCACTTCGGAGATGTCACCGGTCTGGTTCATGGCACACCACAACTTTCATGCGGCACGCCATCAGCTTCCCCACCGATGACCCACGTGCCTCGCTCACGTGAGAATAGGGCCTGATGTGACTCGTGGGGAAGGGTTTACGAAAAGTCGTCAAAGTTGCTCGGCGTGTCGGTTTGCACGCACGGGAATGTCTGATCTATCCCGATCTGCCCCATCCAGCCCCAGGACTCTCAGGGCCAGGGGTCCAGGCCGTGCAGTGGGAACGCCCCCGCGCGGGTCGCGTGGATCGCGCGGTCGAGGGCGGTGTCCGGGTCGAAGCCCTCCTCCCAGCGCCGCCAGGCGGGGTTGCGCCCGTCGGTGAGGCGGTACGGCGGGGTGTGCCGCAGCGACGTACGCACGTGCTCGCGCCAGTCGCCCGGCGTCTCCGTCGCGACGTCCAGTGGCCGGCCGGCGACGATCGCGAGCAGGTGGCTCCAGGCTCGCGGCACCACGTCGACCACGGAGTAGCCGCCACCGCCGGTCGCCACCCACCGCCCGCCGGTGAGCTCGTGGGCCAGGTCGTGCAGCGCGACGTACGTCGCCCGCTGTCCGTCGACGGTCAGCATCAGGTGCGCCAGCGGGTCGTTGATGTGGGAGTCACAGCCGTGCTGGGTGACCAGGAACTCCGGCCGCCACTCGCGCAGCAGCGGCGGGACCACGGCATGGAAGGCCCGCAGCCAGCCGGCATCGGCGGTGCCGGGCGGGAGCGCGACGTTGACCGCCGTGCCGCTGGCCTCGGGCCCGCCCAGGTCGTCGGGGAAGCCGGTCCCCGGGAACAGCACCTCGCCGCTCTCGTGCAGGGAGATCGTGAGCACCCGCGGGTCGTCCCAGAAGATCCGCTCGACACCGTCGCCGTGATGCGCGTCCACGTCGACATAGGCCACCCGCTGGGCGCCCTGGTCGAGCAGCCAGCGGATGCCGATCGCCACGTCGTTGTAGACGCAGAAGCCGCTGACCCGGTCCGGCATCGCGTGGTGCAGGCCACCGGCGATGTTGGCGCTGTGGACGCTCTCCCCCGACCACACCTGCCGCATGGCCTCGACGGTGGCGCCGGTGACATGGGCGGTCGCCTCGTGCATGTGCGCGAAGACCGGGTTGTCGTCGCTGCCGAGCCCGTACGTCGCATCGTCGGGCCCCGGCCGCCGGCCGGCCGCGCGCACCGCCTCGATCAGCGCGGCCGAGTGCACCGTGGCCAGCAGGTCGTCGGAGGCCACCGGCGCGGGCACCACCCGGAGCGCATCGAGCACGCCCAGGTCCGCGGCCAGCCGCATCGTCAGGTCGACGCGCAGCGGCGACATCGGATGGCCGTGGCCGAAGTCGTAGTCGGTCAGGGTGGCGTCGAAGACGACCGACGCCGGTCCGCACCCTGTCTCCATGACCCTGACGCTAGTACGCTGGGACCGTGTTCACGACGTACGACTCCGCATGGTGGGCCGCCTGACCGGCGGACCACCCTCGAGCACACCCCATCGACACGGCCGCCCGCGGGCGGCCGTGGTGCATCTCCGGACCAGCTCCGGGACTGCCGGTCGACCCCGGGCGCATGAACCCGGGAGATCCCATGCACGTCCTGTCCCTGCTCCAGCCCACCGGGCACCTCACCCTCGGCAACCTGCTCGGCGCGCTGGTGCCGATGCGGGCCCGCCAGGGCACCGCGCGCTGCTTCTACGGCATCGCCGACCTGCACGCGCTCACGGTCCCCCACGACCCGGCGCGGCTGCGCCGGCTGACCACCGAGACGGCGACGCTGCTGCTGGCCGCGGGCCTGGACCGCAGCACGCTGTTCGTGCAGAGCCAGGTGCCGGCCCACGCCCAGCTGTCCTACCTGCTGGAGTCGACCGTGCACACCGGCGAGCTCAGCCGGATGATCCAGTTCAAGGAGAAGGGTCGGGGCCGGCCCACCACCCGGGCCTCGCTGTTCACCTATCCCGCCCTGATGGCCGCGGACATCCTGCTCTACCGGCCCGAGCAGGTGCCGGTGGGCGACGACCAGCGCCAGCACGTCGAGCTGACCCGCGACCTCGCGCAGCGCTTCAACCGCGACTACGGACCGGTCTTCACGGTGCCCGAGATCGTCGTCGCGCCGGCCGGGGCGAGGGTGATGGACCTGGCCGAGCCCACGACGAAGATGGGCAAGTCCCAGCCCGACGACCGCGGCATCGTCCGCCTGCTCGACACGCCGGACGTCGTACGCCGCACGATCGCCCGCGCCGTCACCGACTCCGACACCGGCCCCGGCGCCGTCCGCGCCGACCGGGAGACGAAGCCGGGCGTGACCAACCTGCTCGAGATCCTCGTCGCCTGCGGAGGCGACCCGGTCGGGCTGACGACGTACGGCGCACTCAAGGCGGCGGACCCCGCGCACGTCCGTCGGGTGTACGCCGAGGGAGCGGCCACCGCGCGCGAGGTCAGCGCCCCGGTGCTGGCTGCCGCCGGGGCCGCCATGGGCCTGGTCTGACCGGGTGCGCGGCTGACGGGCCGCAGGTGCGGGTGCGCCGAACGTCCCTCAGGAGCCCTGGGCCAGCGCCCGGGACCGGTCGCGGGCGGCCTCCATCGCGGAGAGGAACGCAGCGCGGACCCGGTGCACCTCGAGCTCGCGGATGGCAGCGGCGGTGGTGCCGGCCGGGGAGGTGACCTGCTCGCGGAGGACGGTCGGGTGGGTGCCGGTCTCCTGCAGCATCTTGCCGGAGCCGACCAGGGTCTGGACGACCAGCTCGGTGGCGGTGGCCCGCGGCAGGCCGAGGTGGACGCCCGCCTCGATCATCGACTCCACGACGTAGAAGATGTAGGCCGGGCCGGAGCCCGAGATCGCGGTGACGGCATCCATCTGGCGCTCCGGGATCCGTAGCACCTTGCCCGTGGAGGAGAGCAGCGACTCCGCCTCGGCGAGATGGTCGTCGTCGCAGTGCGAGCCCGGGGCGATCGCGGCCATCCCCTCGTCGACCAGCGCCGGGGTGTTCGGCATCACCCGCACGACGGCGACGCCCTCGGGCACCCGGGACTCTATGAAAGCGGTGGTGATGCCGGCCGCCAGGCTGACGATCAGCTGGCCGGGACGCAGGTGGGGGGCGATCTCGTCGAGCAGCCCGCCCATGTCCTGCGGCTTGACCACCAGGGCGAGCGTGTCGGCCTTCTGGGCCGCTTCGATGTTGCCGACCACGGCGACGCCGTACCGCTCCTCGAGCTCGCGGGCCCGGGCCGGGCGCTTCTCGCCGACCAGCAGGTTGTCGACCCGCCGACCCGCACGGACCAGGCCCGACAGCAGCGTCTCGCCCATGACGCCGGCACCGAGGATGGCGGTCTGCGTCGCGGCCATGGCGGACTCCCTACTTCTTGGAGACGAGGGACTTCAGGAAGAATGACAGGTTCTGCGGTCGCTCCGCGAGACGTCTCATGAGGTAGCCGTACCACTCGCTGCCGTAGGGGATGTAGACCCGCACCGACTCGCCGGCGGCGACGAGCCGCTTCTGCTCCTCGGGGCGGATGCCGAACAGCATCTGGAACTCGTAGGAACCCTGGGCACGGTCGCAGTCACCCGCGATGGAGGTGCCGATGGCGATCATCCGGGGGTCGTGGGTGGCCAGCATCGGGTAGCCGTTGCCGGAGAGCAGCACCTTCATGCAGCGCACGTAGGACTTGTCGACCTCGAGCTTCTCCTGGAACGCGACCGACTCGGGCTGGTTGTAGGCGCCCTTGCACAGCCGGACCCGGGAGCCCTCGTGGGCGAGCCGGCGGCAGTCGTCCTCGGTGCGGTAGAGGTAGGCCTGGAGCACCGCGCCCGTCTCGGGGAAGTCCTTGCGGAGCTCGCCGAGGATCTGCAGCGTCGAGTCGGTGGTGGTGTGGTCCTCCATGTCGAGCGTCACCGTGGTGCCGGCGTTGCGGGCGGCCCGGCAGATGGTGCGGGCGTTGTCGAGAGCGATCTTGTGACCGCCGTCGGGCAGGGCCTGGCCGATGGCGCTGAGCTTGACCGAGACCTCGGCCCTGCGGGCCAGTCCCTGCGTCGCGAGCTCCTGCAGCACGTCGAGGTAGGCATGCACGGTGGCGTCGGCCTGCGCGACGTTCAGGGTGTCCTCACCGAGGAAGTCGAGGGTGACCGTCATCCCGTCGGCGACCAGGTCGGCGGTCGCCCGCACCGCTGCCGCCGTGTCCTCACCGGGGACGTAGTTGGAGACGATCCCCGAGGACACCGGCATCGTGCTGACGAGCTGCTTCACCCGCTCGCTCCTCGCGAGGAGCAGCAGCGGCTGGCGGAGCAAAGACATGGTTCTCCCTGTGCGTGTTCCGTCCCCCGGGCTGGTCCCGCCGGGGCACGGACAGGCTACGCCGTACGTCGTCGCAGCGTGGCAGCACCGAGACCCAGGGCCGCCAGGGCGAACCCGACGACCACGGCGATGTCGCGCCACACCTCGCCCGTGGCCTCGCTCACGACCAGCTCCTGCATCGCGTCGACCGCGTAGGACAGGGGCAGCACGTCACTGATCGCCTCCAGCAGACCGGGCAGCGCGACCCGGGGCACGAACAGGCCGCAGAGCAGGATCTGCGGGATCACCAGCAGCGGCATGAACTGCACCGCCTGGAACTCGGTCTGCGCGAAGGCGCTGACGAAGAGTCCGAGGGCGGTGCCGAGGACCGCGTCGGCGACGGCGACGACGGTGAGCAGCCAGACCGGGCCCTCCACGTCGAGGCCGAGCAGCCCGACGCTCAGGCCCACCGCGAGCACCGACTGCACGGCCGCGACCAGCCCGAAGGCGAGGGCGTAGCCACCCAGGAAGTCACCCTTGCCCATCGGCATCGACAGCAGACGTTCGAGGGTGCCGGAGCTGCGCTCTCGCAGGGTGGTCACGCTCGTGACGAGGAACATGATGATGAAGGGGAACATCGCGAGCAGGGCCGGGCCGAACCGGTCGAAGCTGTCACCGGGCAGTTCCTCGAACATCCACCACAGCAACGACATCAGCAGGCAGGGCAGCACCAGCAGCATCGCCAGCGTGCGGTGGTCGCGGCGGAGCTGGGTGAGCACGCGGCCCGAGACGGCGAGCATGATCCGCGGGGTCATGCCGCGCCCGTCGTCGGGTCCGCCTCGACGAGGGTGAGGAAGGCCTCCTCGATGTCCGTGGCGCCGGCTCCGGTGAGGACCCCGGCCGGGGTGTCGTCGGCGATCACCCGCCCCTCGCGCATCAGCACCAGCCGGTCGCAACGCTCGGCCTCGTCCATCACGTGGCTGGAGACGACCACCGTGCTGCCACCGTCGGCCAGCCGGTGGAACAGCGCCCAGAGGTCGCGCCGCAGAACCGGGTCCAGACCGACGGTCGGCTCGTCGAGGACGAGCACCTCGGGCTGGGTGAGCAGGGCGACGGCGAGACTGACCCGGGACCGCTGGCCGCCGCTGAGGCTGCCGACCACCTGGCCACCGGCGGGGTCGAGGTCGACCGCGGCGATGCTGCGCTCGACGTCCTCGGCGCCGGCACCGAGCACCCGGGCGAAGAACCGGAGGTTCTCCGCGACGCTGAGGTCGTCGTACACGCTGGCCGCCTGGGTGACGTAGCCGACCCGGTCGCGCAGCGGCCGGCTGCCGGCGGGCTCCCCGAGGACCGTGACCGTGCCCGACCGCACCTTCTGGACCCCGACGACCGAGCGCATCAGGGTGGTCTTGCCGCAGCCGGACGGGCCGAGCAGCCCGGTCACCTGTCCGCCCGGGACCGCCAGCGAGATCCCCGGCAGCACCGTGGCCCCGCCGCGCACCACGACCAGGTCCGCCACCTCCACCGCAGCCACCGCAGTCAGGGCGCCGTCCGACTTATTCACCATATGATGAATTGTGCTCCTGAACCCTCCGCGCCCGCAACCCCCCGCACCAGGTGTGAGTTCTTGCGCGCCGAGGTGTGATTTCTTGCGCGCCGAGGTGTGAGTTCTTGCGCCCCGAGAAGTGAGTTCTGGCGCTCGGCGTCGCAAGAAGTGACACCTCGGACCGCAAGAAGTGACACCTCGTCGGGGGAGGGGGATGCGGGGAGGGGGAGGGGGATGCGGGGAGGGGGTGAGGGATGAGGGGTGTGAAGGATCAGGGAAGGGGTGCGGTCAGGTAGCGCTGCAGGGTCGGGGCGTACGTCGCCACCACCTGCTCGGCGGGCAGCGAGGCCAGCGGCTCGACCGCGAGCACGTAGCGGATCATCACCAGCCCGACCAGCTGCGAGGCGACCAGCGGCATCCGGCGCTCCGGCTCATCGATCCCGAGCCCGGTGCCGACCGGGCCGAGCACCATCCGGAGGAAGCCGTCGCGCACCAGCCGCTGACCGGAGGCGTCGAAGACCCCCCGCATCAGGCCGAGCAGGGGAAGCCGGGCGTCGGGGTCGTCCCAGACCGACAGGAAGACGAGCATCAGCCGCTCCCCCGCTCCCTCCGGGCCGCCCGCGATCACCGGTGCCATCACCTCGCGCGGGTCGATCTTCAGCTCGAGGGCGGCCAGGAACAGCTCGTCCTTCGTTCCGAAGTAGTGGTGCACCAGCGCCGGGTCGACCCGTGCCTGCGCGGCGACCGCCCGCACCGACGTGCCGGCGAAACCGTGGGCGGCGAACAGCTCCCGGGCGGCGGCGAGGATCCCGGCCCGGGTGTCCGGCGAGCCCGGGCGCCGGCCCGACCGGCGGCCCGGTGGACGGCCCTCTCCGCGGTCCGGCCCACGACCATCCGGCCCGTCCTCCGGCCCGTCCTCCGTCCGGGCGTCGGGCTGCCCCAGCGTCATGCGCTGCTCCGGGCGACGAAGTGGTCACGCACGAACTGCAGCGACTCGGCCAGGTCGACGCGGCGCTGCTCGGTGGTGCCCGCCTTGCGGGTGTTGATCTCGACCACGACGTGCCCGGCGAAGCCTGCGTCGGCGAGGTGACCGAGCAGCGCCGCGGCGGGCTGGGTGCCCCGACCGGGGACCAGGTGCTCGTCCTTGGCCGAGCCGGTGCCGTCGGTGAGGTGGATGTGCCGGAGGCGGTCGCCGAGACGCCGCGCCATCTCCACCGGGTCGGAGTGCGCGACCGCGGAGTGCGACAGGTCGATGGTGGCGTTGGCGTAGCTCTCCGCCGAGGGGTCCCAGCCCGGCAGGTAGACCTCCATGCCGCGCTTGGTGGAGGCGCGCCAGGGATACATGTTCTCGACCGCGAACGCGACGCCGGTGGACTGCTCGAGGCCCTCGATGCCCTGCACGAACTCACGGGCGTAGTCGCGCTGCCACCGGAACGGCGGGTGGACGACGACCACGTCGGCGCCCACGGTCGCGGCCATCTCCGCCGATCGCTCGAGCTTGCCCCAGGGGTCGGTCCCCCACACGCGCTGGGTGATCAGCAGGCAGGGGGCGTGCACGGCGCAGACCGGGATCCCGTGGTGGTCGGAGAGCTGCTTGATCGCGGCGACCTGCTGGCTGAGGGCGTCGATGCCGACCATCACCTCGACCGCGTCGTAGCCCAGCTGCGCGGCGTAGGTGAAGGCATGGGCGGTCGACTCGGGATACACCGAGGCGCTGGAGAGTCCGATCACGGGAGCCATCAGTCGCCGAGGAAGCCCAGGTGGTCGAAGCGCTCGAGGATGACGCCCTCACGCAGCGCCCACGGACAGATCTCCAGCGCCGGGAGGTCGAAGATGTCCATGCAGGCCTCGGCGACCAGCGCGCCGGGGACGATCTGGTGGGCCCGGTCCACCGAGACGCCCGGGAGCTCGACGAGCTTGTTCAGGGGCATCGCGATCATGTCGGGGATCCGCTTGGTGAGGTCGGCGAGCTCGAGGGTGCGCGGGACCAGCGGCCCGTTGCCGGACGGCGCGGCGCCGCAGACCCGGGCCAGCGAGCGGAACGTCTTGGAGGTCGCCGCGGCCCGGTCGGGCACGCCGCCACGCAGCAGGTTGCCGGCGTCGCGCGCGATCTCGGCGCGGATCTTCCTGCGCAGCGAGCGGACGTCGTCCTCGCCGGGGGCGCCGTTCGCGAAGAACTGGCGGGCCAGCCGGGCCGCGCCCAGGGGTACCGACCAGGCCACGTCCGGCGCTTCGTCCTGGCCGCCCGCGATCTCCAGGGAGCCACCGCCGATGTCGAAGACGGCCAGCCGGCCGGCCGACCAGCCGAACCAGCGGCGTACGGCGAGGAACGTCAGCCGGGCCTCGTCCTCACCCGAGAGGACCTCGACCTCGACCTCGGTCTCCCGCCGCACGTGCGCGAGCACGGCGTCGGAGTTGATCGCGTCGCGGACCGCGGAGGTCGCGAAGCCCACCATCTCCTCGCAACCCTTGTCCTCGGCGACGACCACGGCCTCGGCGACGAAGGCGGTCAGCGCGTCGATGCCGACCTGGTCCACCGCCCCCTCGTCGTCGAGGTGCTCGGCCAGCCGGAGCGGCTCCTTGTAGGAGTAGGCAGGCTTCGGAGCGGCACCGCCGTGCGCGTCGAACACGAGCAGGTGACCGGTGTTCGAACCGATGTCGAGCACGCCCAACCTCATGGTGGACACGGTATCCCCCGCCTGGCCGTAGGGTGGCCCGGTGCCTGAAGTGGACCTTGACTTCCCCCGTGCCTGGATCGAGTTCCCGGACCCGGACGACCCCGACCAGATGTTCCGCTGCGACCTGACGTGGCTGACCTCGGCGTACACCTGCATCTTCGGGCAGGGATGCCACGGGATCTACAAGACGTCGCCGGACACGGGGTGCTGCACCCTGGGTGCGCACTTCGCCGACAAGGCCGACGAGAAGCGGGTGGCCGGCTTCGTCGACCAGCTCGACGAGGACACCTGGCAGCTCCGGCCGTCGGGCAGGGTCCGCCGCCGGGACTGGATCGAGACCGACGACGAGGGTGCCCGCAAGACGCTGACCGTGGAGGTCGACGGCCAGGAGGCGTGCATCTTCCACAACCGCAACGACTTCCACCTCGGCGCCGGCTGCGCCCTGCACGCCCTGGCACTCCAGCAGGGACGGCACCCGCTCGAGACCAAGCCCGACGTGTGCTGGCAGCTGCCGATCCGGCGCTCGTTCCGCGACGTCGAGCGCACCGACGGGAGCTCCTACACCGAGGTCTCGATCGCGGAGTACGACCGACGCGGCTGGGGTCCGGGCGGGCACGACCTCGACTGGTACTGCTCGGGCAACACCGAGGCGCACGTCGCCGTCGAGCCGCTCTACGTCACCAGCGCTGCCGAGCTCACCGAGCTGATGGGGACGGCCGGGTACGCCGCGCTGGTCGAGCATGCCGAGGCCCACGTGCGCTCACGATCCCCGCTCGGCCGGCACCCCGCCGATCCCGGCTGAGGGGCACCCGGCCGACCCCGGGCAGGAATCTCGACGTCAAGAAACCTCGACCCCGATGCGCCGCCGCGAACACGCAGCGTTCAGAATGCTTGACATGCGTCTGGACCATCTCTCGTACGCCGCCGCACCCGATGGCCTCGTGGCCACAGCGCGGCGGATCGGTGGCCTGCTGGGCAAGGACTTCACCGACGGGGGCATCCACCCACGCTTCGGCACCCGCAACATGATCCTCCCGCTGGCCGACTCGACCTACCTCGAGATCGTCGAGGTTCTCGACCACCCCGCCTCCGACAAGGCCCCGTTCGGCCAGGCCGTCCGCGCCCGCTCCGCCCTGGGTGGCGGATGGCTCGGCTGGGTCGTGTCGGTCGACGACATCACCGAGGTCGAGCGCCGACTCGGTCGTGAGTCGGCACCCGGGAACCGGCATCGCCCCGACGGCACCGAGCTGACGTGGCGACAGATCGGCGTCAACGGCCTGATCGCCGACCCGCAGCTGCCGTTCTTCGTGCAGTGGGAGTGCCCGCCGGGCGACCACCCGAGTGCCGGTGGCAGCGGTGACTTCTCCCTTGCCTGCCTGGAGATCGCCGGCGACCCGCAGCGGGTGAGCGAGTGGCTCGGCCAGACCGTCGAGGCCCCCCTCGAGGACGTCAAGGTGGACTGGGTCGCCCCGCACGGCATCCCCGGCATCATCGCCGCGAAGTTCCAGACGCCGAACGGCCTGGTCCGGCTCTAGGCGCAAGGGACGCGAGGTGGACGTGGCCTCGGTCGACGGAGCCGTGCCGAGCCCGAACATCTGGCACCACACCGCGACGTACGAGCTCGAGAACCGCGCCGCCGATCCCGACGGCGCTCTCGAGGCGGCGATGCGCACCCGTGCCTCCTGGGTCGGCCGCACCTTCCTCGACCTCGGCTGCGGGACCGGCTTCCACCTCCCCCGCTGGGCCGCGGACGCGGCCGAGGTCATCGGCGTCGAGCCGCATCCCGGCCTGGTCGCGCTGGCCCGGCGGCGTACCCGTCGCCTCGATCACGTCGCCGTGCACCAGGGCGCCGCCCAGCGGATCCCGCTGCCCGACGCCTCGGTCGACGTGGTCCAGGTGCGGTGGGCCTACTTCTTCGGTCCGGGCTGCGAGCCCGGCCTGGCCGAGCTCGACCGCGTCGTACGCCGAGGTGGCACCGCGTTCGTGATCGACAACGACGCCACCCGCTCCACGTTCGGCGGCTGGTTCCGCCGGGGATATCCCGACGTCGACCCCGCCGCGGTCGAGCGGTTCTGGTCCGGGCACGGCTGGCGGCGTACGCCGGTCGACATCCGATGGTCCTTCACGCGCCGGGCGGACCTCGAAGCGGTGGTGCGCATCGAGTTCGACCCGGCCACCGCCGACGCGGCGCTGGCCGCGCACGAGGGCACCGAGGTGGACTACGCCGTCAACCTCTGGAGCAGGGACTACTAGCCCGAGCCCCGGACGACCAGGCTCGGGTCGAGCAGCCGGGGCGGGTGTACGACGCGCGGCCGCGCCAGCAGCCCGTGCAGGGCGCTGACCACCTCGACCGCCACCTGCTCCAGGGGCTGTCGCACCGAGGTGAGGCCCGGGGGCACCACCTGGGCGGCCTGGGAGTCGTCGAAGCCGACGACCGCGACGTCCTTGCCGATCCTCAGGCCACGGCGCGCGAGGGTGTGCAGGACGCCCATGGCCAGGGTGTCGGAGGCACAGACGAACGCGGTGGGGCGCGCCTCGCTGAGCAGCAGGGCGGAGGCGTCCCGGCCGGAGGCGACGGTGTCCTCCACCCGGGCGGCCAGCCCGGTGGTGGCCAGGCCGCGCTCCCGCATGGTCCGCGACCAGCCGGCGCGACGGTCCTCGCCGATGCGCGAGTCCTTGCGCCAGCCGATCCAGGCGATCCGCTCGTGGCCGCGCTCGATCACGTGGGTCGTGGCCAGCGCGCCGCCGGCGGCACCGTCGACGTCCACCCACGGATGGGTGGCCCCGGGGTCCTCCCAGGGGCGGCCGAACGCCACGAACGGCACCAGGTTGTCCTCCAGCCAGGCGGCCTGCGGGTTGCCGAGATAGGTGTCGGTCATCACGAACGCGTCCACCGCCGTCGAGCGGACCAGCTCGTCGTACCCGCCGACCGGGTCGGCGTCGTCGGCCGCGAAGAGCAGCACGTGGTAGCCCGCCACCCGGCACTCCTCGACCAGCGAGTGCACGAAGCGGTCCATCAGCGCGTTGGCGGTGCCCTCCTGGGCCGGCGCGTAGCGCATCCCGATGAGGTGCGAGGACCGGGTGCGGAGGTTGCGCGCGGCCCGGTTCGGCGAGTAGCCGAGGTCCGCGACCGCGGCCTGCACGCGGTCGAGGGTGTCGGCCCGCAGCAGGTCCGGGTTGTTCAGTGCGTTGGACACCGTCTGGCGCGAGACGCCCGCCACCTCGGCGACGTCGGCGAGGGTCGGTGGTACGACGGGACCGCGGCGGCTCGTCCCGGTCACGGCGCCACCCCCTCTTGATCGTTCCAATCGCTGGAAGCCAGCATGCCACGGCGCGGGTCCGGGTGGTGTCGGTGCCCTCGCCTAGGTTGCTCCCATGGCAAAGGCGAAGGTGCGCTCGGCGTACCGCTGCGGCGAGTGCGGCTGGGAGACGGGCAAGTGGGTCGGGCGCTGCGGCGAGTGCCAGGCCTGGGGATCGGTGGCCGAGCACGGTGTGGTCACCACGGTGCGCGCCCAGGCCGGGCCGGTCACCACCCCGGCGGTGCCGATCGGTCAGGTCTCCGTCGCGGAGTCGAGGTTCCGGGCGAGCGGGGTGCCCGAGCTCGACCGGGTCCTCGGTGGCGGGCTGGTGCCCGGCGCCGCGATCCTGCTCGCCGGTGAGCCCGGGGTCGGCAAGAGCACGCTGCTGCTCGAGGTGGCCGCGCAGACCGCCCGGACCTCGCGACGCACCCTCTACATCACCGGCGAGGAGTCGGCCTCCCAGGTCCGGCTGCGCGCCGACCGGACCGGCGGCGTGCACGACGAGCTCTACCTCGCTGCCGAGACCGACCTCGGGGCGGTGCTCAGCCACATCGAGCAGGTCCGGCCCGAGCTGATCGTGGTCGACTCCGTGCAGACGATCGGGGCCTCGGAGACCGACGGCGTGCCCGGCGGCGTCACCCAGGTCAAGGAGGTCGCGGCCGCGCTGATCCGGGTGGCCAAGACCCGCAACATCACCACCGTGCTGATCGGCCACGTCACCAAGGACGGCTCGATCGCCGGGCCGCGCGTGCTCGAGCACGTCGTCGACGTGGTGCTGCACTTCGAGGGTGACCGCAACTCCCGCTTCCGGATGCTGCGAGCGATGAAGAACCGCTTCGGCCCCGTCGACGAGGTCGGCTGCTTCGACCTGTCCAGCGAGGGCATCACCGCGGTCACCGACCCCACCGGCCTCTTCGTCGAGAACCACCTCCAGCAGGTGCCGGGCACCTGCGTCGCGGTCAGCATGGAGGGCCGCCGGCCGTTGCTGGCCGAGGTGCAGGCGCTGGTCACCTCCTCCCCCATCGACAAGCCGCGGCGCACCGTCTCCGGGCTCGACTCGTCCCGGGTGGCGATGGTGATCGCGGTGCTGCAGCAGCACTGCCGGCTGCGACTGCACAACCAGGACGTGTTCGCCTCCACGGTCGGCGGGGCCCGGCTCAGCGAGCCGGCCACCGACCTGGCGATCGCGATCAGCCTGGCGTCTGCGTCCTACTCACGGCCCGCCCCGCAGGGCATCGTCGCGATCGGCGAGATCGGCCTCGCCGGGGAGCTCCGTCGGGTCCGTGACCTGCCGCAGCGGCTGGCCGAGGCGGCCCGGCTCGGCTTCCAGTACGCCGTCGTCCCGGCCGAGCGTTCCGGGGCCACCGGGGGTGAGCGCGTGGTCAACGGCCTGCGCGTCATCGACGTGCCCGACATCGGCTCCGCCCTGGCGCGTCTGGGCTTCGATGCCCCCCTCCGTCTGGCTCCGGACCTCAGCGCTCGCTGACCCCGCGACCAGCGGGTCCATCCCCTAGACTGACCGCGCATTCCACACAGCACACGGAGGGGGAGGTCGTGGTCAGTCCCGAGCGCTCGGAGGAGGCCCTCCGGCTGCGGGCGACACTTGCGTCGATCGCCCCCGGCACCGCGCTCCGCGACGGCCTCGAGCGCATCCTCCGCGGTCGCACCGGCGCGCTGATCGTGCTCGGCAACGACAGGACCGTCGAGACCATCTCGACCGGCGGCTTCACCCTCGACGTGCCCTTCACCGCGACCGGGCTGCGCGAGCTGGCCAAGATGGACGGCGGCATCATCCTCGACGCTGACGTCACCCGGATCCACCGCGCGGCGGTGCACCTGATGCCCGACCACACCATCCACAGCGACGAGACCGGCACCCGGCACCGGACCGCCGACCGGGTCGCGAAGCAGACCGGCTTCCCGGTCATCTCGGTGTCCCAGTCGATGCAGATCATCGCGGCCTACGTCGGCGCCACCCGGCACGTCCTGGAGGACTCGGGCCAGATCCTGTCCCGGGCCAACCAGGCACTGGCCACGCTCGAGCGTTACAAGATGCGCCTCGACGAGGTCTCGAGCACGCTCTCGGCACTGGAGATCGAGGATCTGGTCACCGTCCGCGACGTCGCGGTGGTCGCCCAGCGGCTGGAGATGGTCACCCGGATCGCCCGCGAGATCGAGGACTACGTGCTCGAGCTGGGCACCGACGGCCGGCTGCTGTCGCTGCAGCTCGAGGAGCTGGTGACCGGCGTCGACGCCGAGCGCGAGCTGGTGATCCGTGACTACCTGCCGCCCGGTCGCCGACAGAAGAGCCCCGAGGACCTGCTGGCCCGGCTCGAGGCGCTCTCCCCGACCGACCTGGTCGACCCGGCCTCGGTCGCCCGGGCGCTGGGGCTCGGCGCCAGCGAGCACCTCGACGGCGCGGTGGCCCCGCGCGGCTACCGCCTGCTGGCCAAGGTGCCGCGGCTGCCCAGCAGCGTGGTCGACCGGCTGGTCGAACACTTCGGCACCCTGCAGAAGCTGCTCTCCGCCGGGGTCGACGACCTCCAGGCCGTCGACGGCGTCGGCGAGCTGCGGGCCCGCTCGGTGCGCGAGGGACTGTCCCGGCTCGCGGAGTCGAGCATCCTCGAGCGCTACGTCTGAGCCCGTCGGCCGGCCCGTCGTCCGGCCCGGCGTCTAGCTCGGCTCGGTGGCGCCGTTCCGCTCGGTGCCGGTCGGCTCGTCGGTGGGCCGCGACTCCGCCGGCTTCTTGTCCCGCTGCTTCTGCTTGGGCTTCGGCGCCTTGGTCTCCGTCGGGCGCGACGGGTTGACCATCCGGAACTGCCGGTCGGTCGGCTCACCGCCCAGGGTCGCCGCGATGACGTGGTAGTAGCCCTTCAGGGCCCAGCCGGCGGAGAGGAGCTCGCAGCCCTCGTTCGAACGGCGGCCGCTCCAGCGCAGCACCACCCGCTCGGGCCGGTCCGCCCGGACGACGAGGTCCTCCTCGGTTGGCAGCGACCGGCACTCCTGGCTGGTCCAGATGCGGTCCTGGCCCGAGAGGATCTTCACCGCGACGGTGTTGTTGGAGAACGTGAACGTGCAGGCCGGCACCGCGGTGCGCAGCTTGAAGGGGATCCGGATCGGACGGCCCGCCGTGGCCCGGGTGATCTGCGGCTCCACCGTGACCTCGGCGGGGTCGCACGGGCCGTCGGGCTGCGCGAGCGGCGCCTTGGTCGGCTTGGCCTTCTTCGTCGTGCGGGGCTTCCGGGTCTTCGTGGGGGTCGGCGCGCTCGTGGCGCCGGTCGTCGTGGGCCGGGCGGCGACCTGGGCGGCGGTGTCGTCCGGCGCCGACTCGCCGTCGCTGCCACCACCGAGCAGCCGGGCGAGGCCGAAGACCAGCAGGAACGCCAGCCCGACGACGAGCAGCCGACGGGTCCAGTACACCCGCGCCGGCAACGGGCCGCGCGGACGGGTGACGGCACTCATGGGCTCACGGTAAGCGGCGCCCCCCGTCGGATCGGGGAGCAACACCGGTGAGCTGTCCGATTGCTTTCCCCTCTAGCATCGGAGCCCGATGAGCCATCTCCACGCCCCCGTCCTCGAGTGGTACGACGAGCACGCACGCGACCTGCCCTGGCGACGTACGGACGCGAGCGCGTGGTCGGTGATGGTCTCGGAGTTCATGCTGCAGCAGACACCGGTGGCCCGGGTGCTGCCGGTCCACGAGGCCTGGCTGCTCCAGTGGCCGACGCCGGCCGCGCTGGCGTCGGCCGAGCCGGGCGAGGCGGTGCGCGCCTGGGGCCGGCTCGGCTACCCGCGGCGCGCCCTGCGACTCCACGCGGCAGCGACCGCGATCGTGGCGGACCACGGCGGCGAGGTGCCCGCCGACTACGACGATCTCCTGGCGCTGCCGGGGGTGGGCGACTACACCGCGGCCGCGATCGCCTCGTTCGCGTTCGGCCGGCGGCACGTGGTGCTGGACACCAACGTGCGCCGGGTGCTCGCGCGCGCCGTGGGCGGCGTGGAGTTCCCCGCCGCCTCCGTCACCCGCGCCGAGCGCGACCTGGCCACCGGCCTGGTGCCCGGGGACGACGCCACCGCGGCGACCTGGGCCGTCGCGGTGATGGAGCTCGGCGCGCTCGTCTGCACCGCGAACAGCCCGTCATGCCCGCGCTGCCCGCTCGCCGGGCGGTGCGCCTGGCGTGCGGCCGGCCACCCGGCGTACGACGGCCCGGCCCGCACGGTGCAGACCTACGCCGGCACCGACCGACAGTGCCGCGGCCGACTGCTCGGCCTGGTCCGCGACACCGACGGCGCCGTCGCGCAGCACCGGCTGGACGCGACCTGGGAGGACCCGGTGCAGCGCGAGCGGGCGCTGGCGAGCCTGCTCGCCGACGGCCTGCTGGTCCGGCGGGACGCCGACGACCCGACGGACCGTGGAGCCGAGCCCCGCTACACGCTGCCCTGAGACGCGGCTGAGCCGGCACCCGAGGGTGCCGGCTCAGCGGTGGTTCTCTCGGCCGACCGGGCACCGGAGGCGCCGGGCCGGGACGGGGTCACTCCTCGGACTTGGGCACGTCCACCGGACCGACGCTGTCGTCGGGGCCCTCGCCCTCCACCGGACGGACGTCCGACAGGAGCTCCGCTGCCTCGAGCGGCGGCGCGTCCGGCATGGTGCCGACCTTCTGCCCCGTGAACGTGAACGTCGCGGTCGGGCCCTCGCCCTCCACGTCGACGAGCACGATCTGTCCGGGGCCGACCTCGCCGAAGAGCATCTTCTCGGCCAGCACGTCCTCGATCTCACGCTGCACGGTGCGCCGCAGCGGGCGGGCACCGAGCACCGGGTCGAAGCCGCGGGTGGCGAGCAGGTCCTTGGCGGCCTGGGTCAGCTCCAGCGACATGTCGCGGTCCTTGAGCCGCAGCTCGACCGAGGCGGTCATGTTGTCCACCATCGAGACGATCTGCTCCTTGGTCAGGGGCGGGAACACGATGATCTCGTCGACACGGTTGAGGAACTCGGGGCGGAAGTGCTGCTTGAGCTCCTCCTCGACCTTGGCCTTCATCCGGTCGTAGGTCCCGGTGTCGCCACCCTGGTTGAAGCCCAGGCTGACGCCCTTGGAGATGTCGCGGGTGCCGAGGTTCGTGGTCATGATGATCACGGTGTTCTTGAAGTCGACGACACGGCCCTGCGAGTCGGTCAGGCGACCCTCCTCCAGGATCTGCAGGAGCGAGTTGAAGATGTCCGGGTGGGCCTTCTCCACCTCGTCGAACAGCACCACGGAGAACGGCTTGCGGCGCACCTTCTCGGTGAGCTGGCCGCCCTCCTCGTAGCCGACGTAGCCGGGAGGCGAGCCGAACAGCCGCGACACGGTGTGCTTCTCGGAGAACTCCGACATGTCGAGCTGGATCAGCGCGTCCTCGTCACCGAAGAGGAACTCGGCGAGCGTCTTGGACAGCCAGGTCTTGCCGACGCCGGAGGGGCCGGCGAAGATGAACGAGCCGCCGGGGCGCTTCGGGTCCTTCAGGCCGGCGCGGGTACGCCGGATGGCGCGGGAGAGCGCCCTGACGGCCTCCTCCTGGCCGATGACGCGCTTGTGCAGCTCGTCCTCCATCTTGAGCAGCCGGGTCGACTCCTCCTCGGAGAGCTTCACGATCGGGATGCCGGTGGCGACCGCGAGGACCTCGGCGATGAGCTCCTCGTCGACCTCGGCGACGACGTCCATGTCACCGGCGCGCCACTGCTTCTCGCGCTCGGACTTCTTGAGGATCAGCTGCTTCTCCTCGTCGCGCAGCGACGCGGCGGCCTCGAAGTCCTGGCCGTCGATCGCCGCCTCCTTGCGCTGGCGGACCTCGCCGATCTTCTCGTCGAACTCGCGCAGGTCCGGCGGCGCGGTCATCCGGCGGATGCGCAGTCGCGAGCCCGCCTCGTCGATGAGGTCGATCGCCTTGTCCGGGAGGAACCGGTCGGAGATGTAGCGGTCGGCCAGCGTCGCCGCCGAGACCAGCGCCTCGTCGGTGATGGTCACCCGGTGGTGCGCCTCGTAGCGGTCGCGCAGGCCCTTGAGCATCTCGATCGTGTGCGCGATCGACGGCTCGGCGACCTGGATCGGCTGGAAGCGGCGTTCGAGCGCGGCGTCCTTCTCGAGGTACTTGCGGTACTCGTCGAGCGTGGTCGCGCCGATGGTCTGCAGCTCGCCGCGGGCCAGCATCGGCTTGAGGATGCTGGCGGCGTCGATGGCACCCTCGGCCGCGCCGGCACCGACGAGCGTGTGGATCTCGTCGATGAACAGCACGATGTCACCTCGGGTGCGGATCTCCTTGAGAACCTTCTTGAGCCGCTCCTCGAAGTCGCCGCGGTAGCGGGAGCCCGCCACCAGGGCACCGAGGTCGAGCGTGTAGATGTGCTTGTCCTTGAGCGTCTCCGGGACGTTGCCCTTGACGATGTCCTGGGCCAGGCCCTCGACGATCGTGGTCTTGCCGACACCGGGCTCGCCGATCAGCACGGGGTTGTTCTTCGTGCGGCGGGACAGGATCTGCATGACCCGCTCGATCTCCTGCTCGCGCCCGATGACCGGGTCGAGCTTGCCCTCGCGGGCGGCCTGGGTCAGGTTGCGGCCGAACTGGTCGAGCACCAGCGACGACGACGGGGCGTCCCCCTGGGTCGGGGCGCCGGTGGCGGCGCTCTCCTTGCCCTGGAAGCCGGACAGCAGCTGGATCACCTGCTGGCGCACCCGGTTGAGGTCCGCGCCCAGCTTCTGCAGGACCTGCGCGGCGACGCCCTCACCCTCGCGGATCAGGCCGAGCAGGATGTGCTCGGTGCCGATGTAGGAGTGGCCGAGCTGCAGCGCCTCGCGCAGGGACAGCTCGAGCACCTTCTTGGCGCGCGGGGTGAAGGGGATGTGGCCGCTCGGGGCCTGCTGGCCCTGGCCGATGATCTCCTCGACCTGGGCACGCACCGCCTCGAGGGAGATGTCGAGGGACTCCAGCGCCTTGGCAGCGACACCCTCACCCTCGTGGATGAGCCCGAGCAGGATGTGCTCGGTCCCGATGTAGTTGTGGGACAGCATGCGGGCCTCTTCCTGGGCCAGCACCACCACCCGGCGGGCACGATCCGTGAACCGCTCGAACATGTTCGCCTCGTTCCTCGAACTACTGCAGAGTCTCTTCGGACGACGCCGCGAGTCCTGACCGCGCCGACAAGGAGTCCAACTTGTCAGACAGCCTACGTGTTCCCGCCAGGGGGGATAGCCCGTCCGCCCTCAGCGAACACGCCACGGCTGGACCAGTCGCCCCCGGCGCGCCACGGGCGCCGCTCGAGTGCCTCATCGGGAGGCCGTCGGCGACGCGCGGCGGTCGGCGACCGACGGACCCGACGAATTCGAGGAATGCGGTTGATCGCATCCGCCGGGAATTCAGTGGTCGGTGCCCCTGAAATGGCACCGGCTCGACCCCGATGCGGAGCCGAGCCGGAAATGCAATGCGCCGAGACGATCAATGCGCGGCGTCGTAGGCCTGACGCACCTCGGCCGAGACCCGGCCACGGTCCGGGACGTCCCAGCCGTTGCCGCGGGCCCACTCGCGGACCTCCGCGGCGCTCGGACCTGTGGTGGCCGCCGCGGCCTTCTTGCTGCGCCGAGCGCTCCCGCTGCGGCGCGCATGGCCGACGTACGGCGCCAGGGCCTCGCGCAGGGCGGTGGCGTGCTTCTCGTTCAGGTCGATCTCGTACGTCGAGCCGTCGATGCCGAAGGTGACCGTCTCGCCGGCATCCGAGCCGTCGATGTCGTCCACCAGAACGACGTGCACGCGCTGCGCCATGAATGAGCTCCTGTTCGGAAAGGAAAAAGACACAAGAAACACTAGCCGCTATTTCGGAGAATGCGCGAATTCACGTCGGGAATGGCTCGGGCGGTCATTGACCAATTGTCCACGGGCCGGCGGATCGGCGCGGGGCCCCGATGGGGCCCGGCGGCCGAACTGACCCCCGCCAGCCCGACCGCCGGCACCCCCGAGGCAACGACGGTCAATCCCCCCGTGCCCCGGCACGGTCCGGCTCTCGTCTCCCCCCATGCACGAGAGTCGGTCGATTCTGCTCCGCCGGTAGGGGCAACGTAAGGGGCCCACGGGCCTGATTGACCCGGAGTTACCGACCTGTGGGTGCAGTGTGCACGGAAAATGTCCTCAGGCGTTGCGCTGGAAGACCAGGCTCAGACCCAGGAGCGTCAACCACGGTGCGTGCTCGGTGAACACGGCGCACTCGTCGTAGACCAGGGGCGCCAGGTGGCCGGTCGCGATGACGGTCACGTCGTCGGGGTCCGCACCCAGCTCGGCGATCATCCGGGAGACCAGGCCGTCGACCTGGCAGGCGTTCCCGAAGAGCATCCCGGACTGCACCGCCTCGACGGTGTTCTTGGCGATCACCGTGCGCGGTCGGAGCAACTCGACCTGACGCAGCTGCGCCCCCCGGTTGCGGAGGGCCTCGAGCGAGATCTCGATGCCGGGCGCGATAGCGCCGCCGACGTACTGGCCCCGGGCGCTGACCACGTCGAAGGTGGTCGCGGTGCCGAAGTCGACCACGATCGTCGGACCGTCGTAGAGGGTGGCGGCGGCGAGCGCGTTGACGATCCGGTCGGAACCGACCTCACGGGGGTTGTCCATCAGCACCGGAACCCCGGTCCGGATGCCCGGCTCCACCACCACCGCACGGACCTCCGCGAAGTGGCTGGTGAGCATCTCGCGCCACTCGTGCAGCACCGAAGGGACGGTCGAGCAGACCGCGATGCCGTCGAGGAGGGAGCCGTCCGGGGAGTCGCGGAGCAGGCCTCGCACGAGAACCGCCCACTCGTCGGCGGTGCGCCGCTCGTCGGTCGCGACCCGCCAGTGGGCGAGGACCTCGCCGGCCCGAAGCAGGCCGAGCACGGTGTGACTGTTGCCGATGTCCGCGGCCAGCAGGGTCTGGGGGCTCATGGTGACTCCTCGAGGTCCATGCCGAGGTCGAGGACCAGCACCGAGTGGGTGAGCGCTCCGACCGAGATGAAGTCGACGCCGGTCGACGCGACCGCGCGCGCCCGGTCCAGGGTGAGCCCGCCCGAGGCCTCGAGGGTGGCCCGGCCCGCGGTGATCCGGACCGCCTCGGCCATGGTCGCGGTGTCCATGTTGTCGAGCAGGATCCGGTCGCAGCCGGAAGCGAGCACGGCGCGCAGCTGGTCGAGGTCGGTTACCTCGACCTCGACAGGCACGGCGGGGAAGCGCGACCGGAGAGCCTCGAAGGCCGGCACCACGCCGCCGGCGGCGATGACGTGGTTGTCCTTGACCATCGCCAGGTCGGAGAGGCTGAACCGGTGGTTGAGGCCACCGCCGCACCGCACGGCGTACTTCTGCAGCGCACGCCAGCCGGGCAGGGTCTTGCGGGTGTCGAGCACCCGGGCGGACGTGCCCTCGAGCGCGGTCACCCAGCGCGCGGTCGCGGTGGCGATGCCGGAGAGGTGCGAGGCGAAGTTGAGGGCGGTCCGCTCGGCGCCGAGCAGCCCCCGGACCGGCCCCGCCACCCGCATCACCACGTCTCCGGCCGCCACCCGGGTGCCGTCGGGGACCCGGTCGGTGACCACCGCCTCGCTGCCCAGGACGTAGCCGAAGACCAGCTCCGCGATGCCGAGGCCGGCGACCACACCGGGCTCCCGAGCGGCGAACACCGCCGAGCCGCGAGCCGCCGGCGCAATGGTGGCCAGGCTGGTCACGTCGCCGCGGTCGTCGGGCAGGTCCTCGGCCAGGGCGGCGGCCACCGCGGCATGCACCGCCTCCGGATCCAGGCCGGCCGCGCGCAGCTCCTCGACCAGCGACGCCGGCAGCTCGGCGTACGGCGTGGCCACGATGCCGGCGGTGCCGCTCATGCGACGCCGCCCGCCACCGGGGCGCCGTCGCTGGCGGGCACCGGCATGAAGTCGAGGTCGAGGCCGCGCGGGCCCAGGCGTACGTCGACGTGGCCGGCCCAGCGGGCGTCGTCGCGCTCGGGGAAGTCCTCGCGCCAGTGGGACCCGCGGGTCTCCTCGCGCAGCGCGGCGGCCGCGCAGGCGCCGGCGGCGATGGTGAGCACGTTGGTGGTCTCCCAGGCCCGGGTGCCGATCGTCGTGGCGGCGGTGCCGGCCAGTGCGGCGAGTCGCGCGGATGCCTCCGCCAGTCCGTCGGCGGTGCGCAGCACGCCCGCGCGCGCGGTCATCGTCGCCTGGACGTCGGCGCGGACCTCCGCGTCGACCAGGCCCTCGTCCCGGGTGTCGAACGCCGGCTCGGACCAGGCCCGGAGCTCGGCCGGCAGCACCTCGGCGATCCGGCGGGAGAAGACCAGGCCCTCGAGCAACGAGTTGGACGCCAGGCGGTTGGCCCCGTGCACGCCGCTGCAGGCGACCTCGCCGGTGGCGTAGAGCCCGGGCACGCCCGAGCGTCCCCACAGATCAGTGACGACGCCGCCGGAGGCGTAGTGCTGCGCGGGGGCGACCGGGATCAGCTCCGTGACCGGGTCGACTCCGTGGCCGCGCGTGGTGGCGAGGATGGTCGGGAAGCGCTTCTCCCAGAAGTCGGCCCCGAGGTGCCGCGCGTCGAGCCACATGTGCGGGTGCCCGCTCTCCATCATCCGGCGGGTGATCGCCTTGGCGACCACGTCGCGCGGCGCCAGGTCGGCCAGGTCGTGCACGCCCTGCAGGAACCGGTCGCCCTCGAAGTCGACGAGGAACGCGCCCTCGCCCCGGACCGCCTCGGAGATCAGGGGCTGCTGGCCGCGGGAGTCCGGACCGAGCCACATCACCGTCGGGTGGAACTGCACGAACTCCAGGTCCCGCAGCGTGGCCCCGGCGCGGAGCGCGAGCGCCATTCCGTCGCCGGTGGAGACGGCCGGGTTGGTGGACTGGGAGAACACCTGACCGAGACCGCCGCTGGCCAGCACCACCGCCCGGCAGTGCACGGCGCCGACGCCGTCTCGTTGTCCCTCGTCGATCACGTGCAGGGTCAGCCCGGCGACGCCACCCGCGGTGTCGGTGAGCAGGTCCACCGCGAGCGCGTGCTGGATCACCTCGATGCCGGGCTCGGCCTCGACCGCCGCGATCAGCGCCCGCTGGATCTCCGCACCGGTGGCGTCCCCGCCGGCGTGGGCGATCCGGTCACGGTGGTGGCCGCCCTCCCGGGTCAGCGAGAGGTCGCCGGCCGCGGTGTGGTCGAAGTTGGTCCCGAGGGCGATCAGCTCCCTGACGGCGTCGGGACCCTCGGTGACCAGGACGCGTACGGCGTCGCGGTCGCAGGCGCCGGCGCCCGCGACCAGGGTGTCCCGCTCGTGCTGGTCCGGGGTGTCCCCCGGACCCAGCGCCGCGGCGATGCCCCCCTGGGCCCACTGGGTGGAGCCCGCGTCGAGGACGTCCTTGGTGACCACCAGGACGGTGCCGCCCACGGCCTGGAGGTCGGCGCGGATCCGCAGGGCCGCGGTCAGGCCGGCGATGCCGGAGCCGACCACCACGACGTCCGAGCGCGTCGTCCAGCCCGGGGCGGGGGCCCGGAGCCGCCCCGGCAGCTCGGCGTACGGAGGCGTGGTCATCGGGGCAGGCTAGCGCCGGTCGAGGTCGCCGCGCTCCAGCCCCGAACCCGGCAGCGCCTCGGCAGGGTCGGAGCCGGTGCCGAGCATCCTGTTGTCGGCGTCCACGAAGACCACGCTCGGCCGGAGCTCCCTCGCCTCGGCGGTCTCCATCTGGCCGTAGCCGATCAGGATCACCACGTCTCCGGGGTGCACCAACCGGGCGGCGGCACCATTGATGCCGAGCACGCCGGAGCCGCGCTCGCCGGCGATGGTGTAGGTCTCGAGCCGGGCCCCGTTGGTGACGTCGACGATGTGGACCAGCTCGCCGGGCAGCAGGTCGGCGGCCTCGAGAAGGTCCTCGTCGACGGTGACCGAGCCGACGTAGTGCAGGTCCGCCTGGGTGACGGTGGCCCGATGGATCTTGCTCTTCATCATGGTGCGCAGCATCAGCTGACTCCCTGGTCGGAGACCTCGGGCGAGGCCGTGGAGGTGGTGACGGGGCGGCGGGTGGGCGCCGGGCCCAGCCGCACCGCGATGTTGTCGATGAGCCGGGTGCCGCCGAGCCGGGCCGCGATCAGCACCCGCGCGTCCCCGTGCTCCGGTGCGGGACCGAGGTCCGGTGCGGTCACCTCGAGGTAGTCGAGGTCGACGCCGTGCGCCAGGCGCAGCTCAGCGCGGGCCGACCCCAGCACCGCGTCGATGCCGTGCGGCGCGGCGTTGGCCGCGGCGAGCAGGGTGCGGGAGAGGGCCACGGCACGCAGCCGCTGCTCCGGTTCGAGGTAGCGGTTGCGCGAGCTGAGGGCCAGGCCGTCGGACTCGCGGACGGTCGGCGAACCGACCACCTCGACGCCCTGGCAGAGGTCCGCGACCATCCGGCGGATCAGCTCGAGCTGCTGGTAGTCCTTCTCACCGAACACCGCGACGTCCGGGCGGACCAGGCCGAAGAGCTTGGCGACGACGGTCAGCACGCCGCGGAAGTGGGTCGGCCGGACGCGGCCCTCGAGCAGCTCTGCGTCGGGGCCGGGGTCGACGGTGACCCGTGGGTCGCCACCGGGGTAGACCTCCTCCACCGAGGGCACGAACACCACGTCGACTCCCGCGGCGGCGCACCTCTCGAGGTCGTCGTCGAGGCTGCGGGGATAGCGGTCGAGGTCCTCCCCGGCGGCGAACTGCATCGGGTTCACGAACACCGACACCACGACCGGCCCGGGGCCGACCCGGTCTCGGGCGGTGCGCATGAGCGAGGAGTGGCCGTCGTGGAGCGCGCCCATCGTGGGCACCAGGGCGACCCGCTGCCCGGCGGATCGCGCGGAGGCGAGGGCGCGGGCCAGCTCCGCGCGCGTGTGCGCGACGGTCGGTGCGGTCATTGCAGGCGGGCCCGGGCGGCGGCGCGATCGGCGGCGGCCCGGTCCGCGGCCGCCCGGTCGGCGACTGCGCGATCGGCGGCGGACTGGTCGGCGCCGGCCTGGCCGCTTGCGGTGCCGGGAACGGCAGCGTCGAGCAGGCCGGAGATCTTGGCGGCCCGGATCGGCAGCAGCCGGCCGTCGGCGACCGCACGGGTCAAGGTGGCGCGTGCCATCGCGACGTACGAAGGCAGCGTGTGCGGGGCGGAGTCACGCAGGTCGGTGAGGTGGGCGCGGACGGTGTTGACGTCGCCCCGGACGATCGGGCCGGTGAGCGCGGCATCGCCGTAGGACAGCGCGTTGTCGAGAGCGGCCTCGAGCAGGGGCCGCAGGGTGTCGGCCGGCTGGTCGGCGCCGGCGGCCGCCAGCATCTCCAGTGCCTCGCTGACCAGGGTGACCAGGTGGTTGGCGCCGTGGGCGAGGCCGGCGTGATAGAGCGTGCGGCGGTCCTCGGGCACCCACGTCGGGGTGCCGCCGAGGTCGGCGACGAGGGCCTCGGTGAACGCGCTCTCGTCGGGACCGGCGGTGACGCCGAAGACGCAGCCCGGCAGCCGGGCTAGGTCGAGGTCCGTGCCGGTGAAGGTCATCGCGGGGTGCAGCGCGACCGGGCGGGCACCGGCAGCGGCCGCCGAGGCCAGCACGTCGAGGCCGTGCCGTCCGGAGGTGTGCACGACGTACTGGCCGGGGCGGATCGCACCACTGGCGGTGAGCATGTCGATGACGTTGCGGAGCATGTCGTCGGGCACCGTGAGCAGCAGGACGTCGCAGGCACGCGCGACCGCGCTCGGCTTGTGCGCGGGTACGCCGGGCAGCAGCGTCTCCATGCGGGTGCGGGAGGCACCGGACTCGCCGGCAGCGGCGACGATCTCGTGGCCGGCCGTGCGGAGGGCGGCGGCCAGGACGGCGCCGACCCGTCCGGCTCCGACGACACCGATGCGGTGTCCGGGGGTCCGGCCGGCGTGCTGCGGGGTCTGCGTCATGCTGCTTCAGCCTTTCGTTCCAGTCCCGCCGACCACCCTCGGAGAGGGCCGGTGTGGGTACCAGACGGTGTGCTTGACAGTGCTTGCAAGCCCGAGCCTACGCGCCGCCCCTCCCCCTGGGAACCGACCCTCCGGTGGGCTCGGTCACACCCACCGGAGGACGGGCAGAACGATCAGGGCCGCGCGATCGCGGGAGGTCGACCGCCTAGAGTGGCCCCGCCCGGGCAGAACGCCCCGCGACAGAACTAGGAGAGCGAGCCCACGTGCCGGTGTTCATCAAGGACGAGCGCTACCTCCTGTTCCCGCACGTGCCGAAGACCGGCGGCACCTCCGTCGAACGGCTCTTCCACCGCAACGGTTGGCGGATGCACCTCCGTGACGCCAAGGTCGGCCGCGGCTCGATGCACTACGTACGCCGCTGCTCACCCCAGCACCTGCACGCCGCGCTGCTGCGCGAGCTGGTCGACCTCTCGCGGGTGGAGCTCTGCTTCATGGTCGTGCGTGAGCCGATCGCCCGGTTCCGCTCGGAGTACGCCATGCGCCAGAAGGACCCGACGAAGACCGACGCGGCCTCGGTCGGCGCCTGGGCGGACCGGGTCCTGGCGCGCTACGAGAAGAACCCGTACACCCTGGACAACCATGTCCGGCCCCAGCACGAGTTCCTGCTGCCGGACACCGAGGTGTTCCGCCTCGAGGACGGTCTGGAGACGATGATGACCGGGCTCAACGAGCGCCACGACCTCGGCGTGCCCAACGAGGTGGGCCACCGGCTCAAGAGCACCGACCTGAGCGGCATCGCCAGCCGCGACGTCGAGATCTCACCGGAGCTCGAGGCCCGGCTCCGCGAGCTGTACGCCGAGGACTACCGGCAGTTCGGCTTCTGACGGGTCAGCTCGGCCGGAGACGGGAGCCGACCCGCTCACTGAGGCGCCGTCCGAGCTCCCGGGCCAGGTCGGCCCGACTCGCCTCGTCGACCGCGGGGCCCGGGCTGGCGTCGTCCGCCGCCCGGTCGGCCGCCTGCCGCTCGTGACGGGTCCGGATGATCGCCTCGATCTCCCCGACCTCCCGCCCTGGCGGAGCCTGCCGGCCGGGCACGTCGGCGAGGTGCTTGACCAGGCCGGCGGCGAACCGGGCCGCGATCTCCAACGGGATCTCGACCTCCTCGGGGTTGTCGCCGACCCCGGTCGCCGCGTTGGGATCGGCCAGCACCTCGAGGGAGCCGATCACGCGGACCCCCGTGGCCCTGATGCCGGTCACCATCTCGGCCCCGATCTCACTGCCCCGCTCGACCGCCCAGGCCGGCGTCAGCACCCGGGGCTCGTCGGCCGCGGGACGCCGCTGTTGGAGGTGCCGGGCCGCGCCGAAGCGGACCAGCCGCGTGTAGTCGGCGTGCGACCAGCCGTGGTCGAGATAGGAGCGGTTGAACGCCCGCAGCAGCTCGGCCTCGGCGTAGGTGAGGGACCGGTTGGCGCCGGGGTCGCGGGGCTCGAGGGTGCCGTCGGTGAGACCGAGGAGCTCCTCGAAGGTCCGCACCAGCATCCGCCGGTCGGACTCGTCGACCACGATGACGGTCAGGTTGTCGGCACCCACCGCGTCGGCCCACCTGCGGACCAGCCGATCATGGCGGTGCCGCTTCCAGAACGACGGCGTGACGGTGCCGTCCTCCGGCTTGTTGAGCATCGCGTCCAGCCAGGTCTCGTAGGAGATGACCATCCGGTTCTGCATGTACTGCTGCCACTGTGAGCCGAAGATGCGCACCAGGGGCCGCAGGGTGATCACGACGTGGACGGGGTCGGCGGCCAGGTCGTCGAGGATCGCCCGGATCCGGGTGTCGTCGGCCTCGCAGAAGAACTCGCTGCTCAGCACGACGGCGCGCGCCTCGGACGCCCGTACCTCCTCGGCGAGACGGTGCCAGCGGTTCCTGGCGGCGTCGGGCTGCGACGAGGGCACCGCGCGACCGCTGGCGGCGGCCATCACCGCGGTCATGGGGTGCGCGCGGTTGCCGGGGTAGTGGACGCCCTGCGCAGCAAGCGGCTCACGGTTCTGGTGGAACGCGGCCTGCATGGTCGTGGTGCCGGTCTTGTGGGGACCGATGTGCAGCAACCGCACGCCGTCCGGCAGGGGGGAGCTCCCACTTCGGGGGCCGGAGCCGGTCATCGCGCGCCCCTCCCGCGCAGCAGCCGGGTCGCCAGATCGCGTGTCGAGGCGTCGATCAGGGGCTCTCGGGTCCCAGCGGTGACCGGGTCGACGTCGAAGACGCCCTGCACCACCGCGATCGCGGCGCCTGCGGCGAGGTCAAGCGACAGCGTGTCCGGTGACGTGGCGGTCGGGGCCGGCGTCAGCGCCGCCTCGTCGCCGATGAGGGTCACCCGGAGCCGGCGGAGCTCGGCGGGCAGGTCGATCCGCGGCTGCGCCGCGGGTGCGCCCGGACCTCGCTGCAGCGCCCAGTCGAGGTAGGCGCCGGCGTCGGCGCAGCCCCGAGCCGCGGTCACGGTCGGCACCGGCCCGAGGTCACCGAGCGACTCCTGCATCACCCGGACCAGGGCGATCGCCTCGTCGCTGCTGGGCGCCGGCACCGGGTTGGCCGGCGGGCCGCCGAGCGTCATCAGGCGGAGTACGGCGCCCGGGTCGGCCGCGGCTCGACCCGCCACCACGCTCAGCTGGTCGGGCGAGCTGTCCGCCCAGGTGTCGAGGGCCGCCAGCAGCCCGGCCACCCCGCCGGCCGACTCGAGATCGTCGAGTGACCGGACGGCGTACACCACGTGCACGCCGCTGGCGCCCCCCGCGGAGAGCACCACGTCGTCCTCGCCGGCACCCGGGGCGTCCACGTCGGCCTGGCGCCCGCTGCGGACGGTCACCCCGGCCGCCAGTGCCGCGGTGTCGCGCCACTGCGCGGCCAGGTCCGGCGCGGTCGCGGCGGCGAACGCGGTGTTGGCCCCGGGCACGCCGAGCGGCAGCACGAGGTGGCGCTGGGGACGAAGGGGGGCGGGTGGCACGGCGGCTACCCTAGTCCAACCCTCCCGCCTCCCTGACGGTCTCTGCGACCGCCCGTTTCGCGTGTGCCAGACTGCCTGCCGACTCCAACGACGAGAACGGTGGCGAGGCAATGAGGCGCGTGGCGGTGCTGCTGGCCGGGGGCGTGGGCAGCCGGGTCGGACTCGACGTCCCCAAGCAGCTGATCAAGATCGCCGGCCGCTCGATCATGGAGCACACGCTCGCGGTGCTCGACGCCCACCCGGACGTCGACGACATCTACGTCCTGATGACCCCCGGCCACCTCGACGCGGTGCGCCAGATGACCCGTGACGGCGGCTACGGCAAGGTCCGCGACATCCTCGAGGGTGCGGAGACCCGCAACGAGACCAGCCGCCGGGCGCTCGCCGCCCTCGGCGACGACGACTGCAAGGTGCTGCTGCACGACGCGGTCCGGCCGTTGCTCAACCCGCGCATCGTGACCGACTGCTTCAACGCACTCGACACCTACGACGCCGTGGACGTGGCGATCCCGTCCGCGGACACGATCGTCGAGGTCGGCGACGACAACACCATCGAGTCGATCCCGCCGCGGGCCCGGCTGCGCCGCGGCCAGACGCCTCAGGGGTTCCGGTCCTCGGTGATCAAGGACGCCTACGCCAAGGCCGCGCTCGACCCCGACTTCGAGGCCACCGACGACTGCTCGGTCGTGCTGCGCTACCGCCCCGACGTGCCCATCTGGGTGGTCGCCGGCGAAGAGCGGAACATGAAGGTCACCGAGCCGATCGACGTCTACATCGCCGACAAGCTCTTCCAGCTGACCGCGCACGTGCCGTTCCCGACCCTCACCCCGGAGGACTACCGGGAGGCCCTGTCCGGCAAGACGATGGTGGTCTTCGGTGGCAGCTACGGCATCGGCGCGGACATCGCAGACCTCGCCGCCTCGTTCGGCGCCAACGTCGCGACGTACAGCCGCTCGAGCACGCAGACCCACGTCGAGCGCCGCAGCGACATCTCGGCCGCCGCCGCCGACGCGCTGGAGCGGTTCGGCTCGATCGACTTCGTCGTCAACACCGCGGGCGTGCTGCCGCGCGGCGACCTGGTCGACACCTCCGAGGAGACGATCTACGCCGCCACCGAGATCAACTACGTGGCGCCGATCCTGATCGCGCAGGAGTTCTTCCCGCACCTGAAGCGGACCGGCGGCAGCCTGCTGCTGTTCACCTCGAGCTCCTACACCCGTGGGCGCAGCGGCTACAGCCTCTACTCCTCGGCGAAGGCGGCCACGGTCAACCTGACCCAGGCACTCGCTGACGAGTGGGCCGGGCACGGGGTCCGGGTCAACTGCATCAACCCGGAGCGGACCGGTACGCCGATGCGCACCAAGGCGTTCGGCTCGGAGCCGCCGGAGTCGCTGCTGGAGTCCACCGCGGTGGCTCGCGCGTCCGTCGACACCCTGCTGTCCCCCAGCACGGGGCACATCATCGACCTGCGGCGCGCCGACCCGATCGAGGCCGCGATGCAGGCCGGCACCGCCGACTTCGACGACTGACCTCCCGGTCCGCCTCCCGCCGGGTGTTCCGACGCCCGCGGCTGCACCGGGCACCGGGTTGACGGGCACTTCCGTTGCTTGTCGGGGGTTGCAGTGCCCGTCAACCGTTGCTTTCCCCGGCCGACCGGGGAAAGCAGGCGACGCCTACGTCGACCGGGGAAAGCAGGCCACGTCTACGCCGACGACGGGGGGCCGGTCGGGAAGCTGACGCTCTCCTCGGAGGGCATCAGGATCCACAGGATCGGGTAGATCAGGAGCTGGCTGCCGGGGACGACCATCAGCAGCAGCACGAACAACAGCCGCGCCGTCCAGGGGCCGATGCCGAAGCGCCGGCCGAGACCGGCGCAGACACCGCCCAGGACCCGCCGGTCCCGGGGTCGGACGAGGCCCTGGTGGGCGAGGCGCTGCTGGATGTCGTTCATCGCGGGATTCCTTAGGCTCGGCGTCGGAGCAGATCCCCGACACGTCCACTGTCCCCCGTGGCGGCCGCGCACACCATCGGGTGTGGCCCTGACCCTTCCCCGAGGAGGCCCTCAGCGGGCCGGGCCGAAGAACCTCGCCACCACCTGCTCGGCGGACCGTCCGTCCTGCAGGTAGTTGAACCGCGCGTGGAACGCGTCACGCGCGCCGGCGTAGCGCGCCGAGACCCCCTCGAGGTCGCGCAGGGCCGCGACCACCTCCTCGGCCTTGTCCAGCAGGGGACCCGGGGCGCTCGCGGCGAAGTCGAAGAGGAAGCCGCGCACCGCTCCGGTGTAGCTGACGAGGTCCGGCACCAGGAACAGCATCGGCCGCCCGGTCAGCGCGAAGTCGAAGCGCAACGAGGAGTAGTCGAGCACCGCGGCGTCCGAGGCCAGGATCAGGTCGTTGATCTCGGGGTACGTCGTGACGTCGATCATCCGCGTCGACCGTCCCTCGTGGTGGCCGGCCCGGGCGTGGAAGCGGTGCCCGCGCATCAGCATGACGTAGTCGTCGCCGAGAGCCCGGCTGGCGCTCTCCACGTCGAGGTGCTTGGCCATCTGCGCGCTGCGGTAGTTGGTGGCCAGGTCGTCGCGCCAGGTCGGGGCGTAGAGCACCGCGGTCTGGCCGGGCCGGATGCCGAGCCGCTCCCGGGTCTCCTCACGGATCCGGTCGGCGTCCGGTGAGACCAGCACGTCGTCGCGCGGGTAGCCGTGACTGAAGATCTCGCCGTCGTAGCGGTACTCCCGGCGGTAGTGCTCGTCCATCTCGGGCGTGGGGGTCAGCGCGACGTCCCACCCGTCCGAGGTCCGGGCGATCTCTGCCGCGATCCGGCGCGGCGAGAACTGCTTGGCCTGCCACAGCCGGATGCCCATCGACTTCGACGGGTAGCCGTGGAAGGTCTGGAGCATCCGCTGTCCCGGCCGCTTGACGAACCAGCGGTCGAAGTCGATGTTGTTGACCAGGTACGTCGACCGCGCCAGCACGCGGAACCACTCGCGGCTGTTGAGCAACACCGGGATCGCGCCCTCCGGCACCGTGCTGGAGCGGTCGGCCACCCCCCAGTGGAGCTTCAGGTGCGGGTGGCTGCGGCGCAGCTCGTGGTGGATGGCCAACTGGCTGTCGGTCGCCGAGGCCCCGGCATAGGACTGCAGGTAGACCGCGTCCGGGTCGAGCGGCACCTCACCCGACAGGCACCAGCGTTGCAGCTGCTTCTGGTGGAACGGTCCGCGCTCGGCGTCCCCGAGGGGACGGGCCAGCACCACGCCGAACTCGCCGCGACCACGGAAGGGCCGCATGAGGTAGTCGTGGTCGAGCTGGAAGGTCAGGGTCTCGGCGAGCATCCGGGCGCCGTACATGAGCTGCCCGGGCGCGTCCTGGGGACCGTGGGTCAGGGTGAACAGGTAGCGGTCCAGCGGCACCGGCGCGATGCCCAGACCCCACTCGTCCCAGGTGAGGGGGATGCGCAGGGTGAGCGCACCGGCCGGGCCCTCGTCGGCGCGCTCGGCACGCAGGGTGGTGCGCGCGGTCGCGAGCTCGAGGCGGAAGCCGGCCGGGGCGCGGCCCAGCCACCTGGCACCGACCTCCAGGTGCCCGGGGGCGAGCCGGACGTCCTCGAGCACCAGCACCCCCAGCGCCTCGACAAGCTCGGCACCGCCCGTCGTCGAACGGGCCCAGGCCACCGACCCGGACTCCGCGCCGAGCAACCACTCGGACGTCCCGTCCGGCCAGGCGATCGCGTGCCGGGTGCCGGTGGCGTCGACGGCCTCGAGCTGCCACGTCTGTCCCGCCTGCAGCTTGGGCGAGCGCGGAAGGTCGACCGCGAACTCCGCTCCGGCGGCGCCGGCGCTCACCACCGCCTGCGCGCGCAGGCCCTCCGGACCGGTGAGTCGCACGGCGGCGATCGTCACGCCCGGGTCGGTCTCGAGCGACCCGGTGACCCTGCGTCCCTCGCTGGAGGGTCCGACCAACCGCACCGGGAACGCCGGTTGGACGGTGATGAGGAACGGGGACGACGGCGTCGAGCCGAGTCCCACCAGGGCCCCACCGACCCGTCGCGGCGCCAGCACCCGGCTGACCAGGAGGTCGGCCGTTCCTCGGTAGTCCTTGCGGGTGACCCGGCCACGGCGTTCGAGACCCCGGTAGCGCACCACCAGCTCGAGGCTCCAGGTCGCGGCCGTGCCGCTCAGCGCGGCCAGTGCCTCCGTGTCGACGCTGACCGACAGACCACCACGGCGGTAGTCCTGGTAGCGGTGTCCGGCCAGGTGGGTGACCTGCGGGGTCTCGTGCCGGGTGACGCTCAGGTCCACGCGCTCGTCCGTGCCGTCCCGGACCAGCGCGACGGCGACGTCGGGCTCCTCGTCGTCGTGGTCGACGAAGTCGATCCAGCTGAACAGGACGAGGTCCAGCCGCTGCGGCGACGCCCAGATCACCTCGCGGAGGACCGTGACGAGCGGCGTCTCCTCCGGTCGCATCGCGTACGTCGCGTCGGGGATGCCGACGGTCTCGTCGCGGTAGTAGGGCAGCTCGGCGTGCACCTCGCCGTCGACGACCGCGGTCGGGCGGTTGCCCTGCTCGAACCAGCGACGGCTGAGGTACTCGGCGAGCTGGTCACGCCGGTCGTGCCGGAGCAGCCAGAGCTTGACCCGCGACTCGGCACGGAGCCGGTCCCACACCTCCGGGGACATCTCGGAGTCGAGCTCGTCGACGTAGCGGCGCAGGCTCTCCCACTGGCCGGGGGACGCCCGTTCGGCATCGTCGAGGAGTGGCTGCACCCACGTGTCGAGCGCGGCGTAGGCCCACTGGTCGCGCAGCGCAGGGTCACCCAGGGCGCTGATCTTGCGTCGTTTGTCCTGCTGGTCGGTGAGCCAGGCGTCGAGTCCGTCCATGTGGTCGCGCAGCTGACCGACCGGCGCGGACACCGCGCGGTTCATGGCGATGTAGGTGACGTCCTTGACGACGTCGAAGCTCCGGGCCTGCGCCGTCGCGTCGAGGGCCAGACCCGCCCCGCTGCGGTCGCCGGGCTGGAACGCGAGGCTCGCCGCCGACCAGAAGGACCGTCGGTACAGCCGGTTCTCGGCGCCGAGGTCCGTGACCGCCGTCGGGCAGTCGGCCAGCGAGGTGCCCTGCCGCGGCTCGTCATGCAGCGGGTCCGGAGGCTGGACCACGGTGCGGCCCAGACCGCGCACCTCCTGGCGGCGACCGATCACCAGCTCGGAACCCGAGGCCGTCACCGGTGCCAGCAGCGCCGCGACCGCGTTCGGCGGCACCACGTCCGTCACGTCGGCGAAGAGGAGGAACTCGCCACGGGCCCGCGCGGCACCGCGGTTGGCGGCCGAGGGGCGGTCGGGGGCCACGCCGAGGACCCGGAGGCGGATGTCGTCGAGGGCGTGGACGCGCACGGCCTCGAGGGCCTTGTCCGCGCCCTCCAGCGGCACCACGACGATCTCCAGCCGCCGGTGGGTCTGGCTGCGCACGGCGTGCAGGCCGTCGTCCACATGGGCGGCGGCGGTGGCGCCGACCGTCACGACGATCGTCACGAGCGGCTGGTCGCGGTCCCGTCGCGGACGCAGGCCGCTCCGCAGGCCACGACGGAGCGGGTTCGGTAGCCGTCGGTCGATGCGTCGGAGCGCGGGAACGAGTCGCTCAGGACGCAAGGATCCTCCTGTGCGGGCGATCGGGGAGGGGCGAGGGGGACGCCTCATGCTAACGGACCGGGCCAGGGGTCCACGGCGGGGCGGTGGGCTCCGGTGCCCGACAGTCGTGGCTCAACCGAGGGACGCGAAGACCTCGGCGAGGAAGCGGCCCTCGCGGTCGTGGTCGAAGGTGTACGACGACTCGAAGGCCTGCCGGCTCCACCCGGCCTCGGGCTGGGCGAGGTCGGGCTTGCACGTGACCAGGTCGATGCGATGTCCCAGCACCGACGCCATCATGTACTCGTTGCTGGCGGTGTAGGCCTCCGAGGTCAGCATCACCATCCGCGTCGGCTCCGGGGCGTACAGCACGTTGAACAGCGCACTTCCGGCGTACCCCGCGACGACGTCGGCGTGCCGGAACATCGCGGCCTGCTCCGGGATGGGGTAGTCCTCGGGATAGACGATCTCGAAGCCCTGCTCGGCGAAGAGGGCCTCGACCTCCTCGGCGTTGTGGCAGGCCCGCTTCGTGGTCCGACGAGCACAGAAGAACCGCGACGGGTAGTCGCGGTCGGGAGCCCCGGCCATCAACGTGTCGCTCATCCGCCGCCAGGTGCGGGCGATCTGCGGATGGATGTACTGCGGCATCGACAGCATCGGCGTCGCCGACAGCAGCGTCTCGACCTGGACCGGGCCGGTGACGAACTCGACGTCCTCGCGCGCGATGCCGGCGGCGCCGAGGAGGGTGTACTCCCAGGACTTCATCTCCCGCCCCTTGTTGAGCGCCACCAGGACCTTGAGGTCGGGCACCAGCTCCTTGGCGCGGGGCCAGGCCCACAGCCGGGACACCTGCTCGGTCATCGCGTGACCGAAGTGCCCGCGCAGCTCGTTGTCGAGGTGGAAGTAGGTCCCCGCCAGCCTGGTGGGCGGGGTGTCGTCGAGCAGCTCGGCGAAGCGCGGCGCCACCTCCACGGTGTAGCGGTTCTTGAGCCGGCCCCGCTGGTTGTGGCGGTAGGTGTCGGGCAGGATGACCCGCTCGGTGCTCACCACCTGGCCGGGGTTGCACTGCACGTCGTGGTACTCGCGCAGGGTGGCCGGCGGCGCGTCGTAGCCCGGGCGCGGATGGGCATGCTTGCCCGTGACCGCGTTGGTGTTCAGCACGCAGCGTGAGGTGAACGACTCGGCGGGTACGAGGTCAAGCACTCGATAGCGTCCGTCTCCGCGCACCTCGAGCAGCCTGTCGATCTCGTCCTCCGCGACTTTGGCCAGCGCCCGCGACCCACGGCTCGTGACGAGGAGGTGCCCGTCGACCGACTCGGCGGTCTCGATCGCCTCCGCGAGGAACCAGGCGTCCTGCCGAACCAGCTCCGCGGCCGTCGGCGGCGGCGTGCCGGGCTTGACCGGTCCCGGCCGACCTGCGCGACGGGCCTCCTCGATGGCACCCAGCAGCCCGCTGAGCCCCCGGTAGCCACGCTGCGGGTCGGCGACCGCCTGCTCCGGCACGTCGCGCACCACGAGAGCGCCACCGGGGGCGACGTGGTGGAACACGTCCTGGAAGCGCCGGGCCCGCGTCCTCCGGTCCTGGATCGCATCGACGACCAGGGCGAAGGGTCCGAGGGCGGTCAACCGGATGTGCGCGGCAGACGGGTCGGTCATGTCGACCTCGACCACCGGCCCCCCGGCCACGTCGCGGAGCGCCGCCGCCAGCTCGGCGGAGGCACCGTCGGACAGGGCGAACAGGACGGCCACCGGCCTGGTCACTCCCTCGGCCCGGCTCCGCGCGAGCGCGACCAGGGTGTCCTGCCTCTGGGCGTCAGTGGCCGGTGCCGCCCGTCGACCGGCCAGCCGCCGGAACCGGCCGGCCAGGCGCTCCAGGGAGCCGCCCTGTCGTCCCTGTGCTGCTGGGGTCACGGATTCCGTCCTTGGTCGATGTCGTGCGGGTCACCGGTGGGTGAGCGAGGTCAGCGTCGGGCGACGACGCGGCACAGAACCGGGTCCTCCCCCTTGTACGGCGACAGGCCGGTGCCCTCCTCGAAGTGCGAGACCTCGAAGCCGTATCCGGGCAGGGAGTCCCGGAACTCCTCCGCGTTCTGGAACCGGCGGTAGTGCTTGGTGTGCACCTTCGCGTTCGCCTCGTCCTTGTCCGTCCGGAACTCGGCCACGAGGTAGTCACCGGGACGCGCGTGCGTGTCGATGGCCTTCAGGAGGTCGGCCTGCACCTGCTCGGGGATCGCGTGCAGGAAGAACCGCATGTAGAACGCGACCGGACCGGCCGACTTCTCCTCGAACTGTTCCATGGCGCGTCCCAGGTCATCGATGTCCGACACGTCGCAGACCCGGAAGCCGACCTTGTCCGCGAGCCCGACCTCGGCCGCGTAGGCGCTGGCGTGCTCGATGCCGACCGGCGACTGGTCCACTCCCAGGACGGTGCGTCCGGCGGCGCCGAAGGCGCAGGAGTCGCGTCCGTCGCCGCAGCCGATGTCGAGGATGTTCTGCGGCAGGGAGGAGAGGTCGTTCACGAACTCGAAGAACGTGGAGCCGGACGTGTATCGGTTCCGGCTGTAGAAGCTCGCCCAGTAGACCTTCGTGCGCTGCTCGGGGGACAGGTGCCCCTCCGGGGCGGAGTCGGTCCGGTCGAGGTTCCAGTTGAAGCCCGGCTTGGGCTGTCGCCAGTCGTCGCCGTAGAGGTGCGCGACCAGCTGCTCGTCGTTCGTCGGCACCAGGCCGGTTCCTCCGGGGAGGTCGACGGTCTTGGTGCCGCGCCAGTCGTCCCTCGTGAAGCGGGAGGAGCCGGCGACACCGAACGGGAAGCGCAGCACCCCCTCCTCGTCGAAGTAGCAGTGGAACAGGTCGATGCGGTGCGCGGGGTCCTCGGGGTCGTTGATGTGCAGCGTGGCGAGGCGAGCCTCCACGATGAGCCCGTGCTCGATCAGGGTGAGCGCGATCCGCTGGAACTCGTCCGCGGCCGAGCGGCCGTCGGTCTCGTTGGAGACGTAGGCCGCGTCGAAGTCGACGTCGTGACCGATGTAGCCGCCCTCGCGCACCGCACCGAGCAGGGTGCCGTAGACCAGGAACGCGTCGTAGCCGAACTCGTCGGCGAGGATCTCCCGGGTCCGCTGGTAGAGGCGCATCACCGACTGCTGCCACTCGGTGTCGAGGGTCTTGGACAGGGCGATGCTGCCCCACTGGGTGAGGACGTGACCCTGCGCCAGTCGCTGCCGGAGGGCCTCGACGGACTCCGCGCCGTTGCGCCGTGGAGTGAGATACATGCCGTGCTTGTAGATCGGGAGTGGGCGCCCGTCGACCCGGACCGTGATCCGGGTGCTCTTCTTGACGTAGGGCCAGATGCCGCGGATCCGGAAGGAGAACGTGCGGATCTGCTGCCGCGAGTTGCGCCGGTCGTCGTCTGGTCCCTTGATCGTCGGGATCTGCCACGTGTGGGCGAGGGACTGCCGGGACGCGTCACCCGCCCCCCGACCCCGCAGCACGCTGCCCGCCCCGGACATGGCGGCGTCCGCGGTGGCGTAGGTCGAGGTGACCACGAGCCCACCGAGGACGAGACTCACCTTCGTCGGCGGGGCGTCGGCCGGAACGGAGACCCATCCGACGACGAGGCGCCTGGAGAACTCCTCGACCATGCCGGTCGCGCCTGTGTCGGGTGCGCGGCCGGGGGCCGGCCAGGCATGGCGGACCCGGGACCTGGCGGCGCGGATGATCCTGGAGGCTGTCGAGTTCACACTGTTCCTCTGCGTGCTTGCCGGGTTCACCCCTCCCGGCCGTCGATCGGACCGAGCCACCCTAGTGCACCTCCGGGCGGCCCGCCGGAACGGATCGCGCGTTGCGACCGTGGCTCATGCGTCGCCACGTGGCGCGAAGACCGCGTCCACGAGACGCCGGCCCGCGTGGCCGTCCTCGAGGTCGAGGAAGTCCGCGCGGAACGTCGAGTAGGCCGCGGCGTACTGGTCGCGGACCGACCTGAGGTCCGCGAGGTGTCGCACGACCTCGTCGGTGGTGGCAACCCGCGGACCGGGGGCGGTGGGCTCGTAGTCGAGGAGGAACCCCCGCGTGGCTCGGTACTGCTCCAGATCGGGCACGTGGAAGATCATCGGCTTGCCGGTCACTCCGAAGTCGAAGCGGAGGGATGAGTAGTCGAGGACGGCGGCATCGGCGGCGAGCAGCAGGTCGGAGACCTCGGGGTAGTCGGTGACGTCCACACATCCTGGTGCCGGGGGTGCTCCGCGCGTAGCGCGGCGGTGGGGGGCGTGCCCACGCACCAGGAACACGACGTCGTCCCCGAGAGCCTGGACAGCCTGCGCGAAGTCGAAGTGGCCGGGGACCGGTGGGACCTCGTCGTCACCGGACAGGGGCTCGCGGGCCGTGGGTGCGTAGAGGACGACCGTCTGGCCCTCGGCCACCCCGAGCGAGGCCCGGACCTCCGCCCGGAGGTGGTCGGCGTCGGGCGAGAGCAGCACGTCGTTGCGCGGGTACCCGATCTCCAGGACCTCGCCGTGGTAGCCGAAGGCGTTGACCAGGAGCTCGGTGGCGTAGCGGGCCGGCGACACGAGGTAGTCCCACTCGGCGGTCCGATCGTCGAAGGACTCGATCCGCTCCGGTGAGAGCCGCAGTCTCTCCCAGTGCGGGCGCCCCATGCTCTTGAAGGGGTACCCGTGGAGGGCCTGGATGACGATCTGGCCCTCGGGCTTGCGGTGGTAGTCGGGCTGGTGCGTGTTGTCGAGGTAGTACTTCGCCCGGCCCAGGAGGTCGAACCACTCCCGGCTGTTCCAGATGACGGGGATGCCGCCGTCGGGCACCGGGATGGCGTGGTCGTGCACCGCCCAGTAGACGGGCAGGTCGGAGCCCCGGCGACGCAGCTCGGACTGCACCGATACCCCGTGGTCGGTGGCGCGCTCTCCCGAGTAGGAGCGCACGACGAGGCACCGCTCGATGCCCGCCGTCCGTGGAGCCGTCCTGAGCCGGTGCTGCTGGAGCCGGCCCCGATCCGGGCCCAGGGGCCGCACGAGGTGGACGCGTGCCCGCGACTCCGGCCCGCGCAGGACCCGCCCCTCGTGGACACCGGTGTCCACCGCAACCGGGAGACGGGCCGCCACGGAGGGCGTGATCCGGACCGGCACCTCCACCTCTGCCTCGTCATCGGTGGCACGCACCAGCGCGAGGACGTCGTACTCGTCGGCCGGCAACGGGAGACGGCCGAAGCGGTAGAGGTCGTGGCGCAGCTCCAGCACCGCCTCGAACCGGCCGTCCCGCACCGCGCACGCCGGGCTCTCACCTCGCACGCCGGCACCCGCGGCGACCAGACGGAGCGTGTCGACATCGCCGTGGGTGCGGCCGCGCACCAGCAGCGTCCCGTCGTCCTGGACGTCGAACTGGACCGCCTCGACCCCGAGCGACCACTCGGTGACCACCAGCTCGCCCTGCCTGTTGGTGGCCGGGCCGAGCCGGCCGACCAGCCCGGGAAGCTCCTCGGTCGGGACCAACCCGCACGTCGTGCCGTCGTGGCGCCTGGCGCGCACGCGCCAGGTGCGTGGCCGGCCCGGGCGCGGCGGCCCGTCGCCCGCGGGCAGCTCGACACGCAGCTCACCGGACGCGTCCGGTGACGCCTGCGCTCGGAGTGGCCCGGCGCGCAGCTCGACGATCTCGACCTCGGACCGGCCGGCGCCGGTCAGCCGGCCGACGAACGCGCGGCCGTCGACCTCCGCCCCCTGTACGTCGATCCCGGCGCGGTCGACCCGGAAGCCCAGTGGGCTCCCGGCGACCAGGTCGGCGACCAGCCGGCTGCCGTCGTCCTGCCGATGAGCGGCGATGACACCGGCGCCGTTGTTGCGCAGCACCCTGGTCATCGGCTCGGTGACACTGAACCCACCGATGGTGATCCGGATCCAGACCCGCCAGAGGTCCTGCTGGGTGCCCGCGGCGAGCACGTCGCCCAGGGGGAGATCCACCTCGAACGTGCCCGGGCGGTAGTCGCACCACGCGTCGTCCGCCGGTGGCGGGAGCACGAGGTCGGGTCGTCGCGTGGCCTCGAAGACGGCCTCGTCACCGGTGCGCTCGTTGCGCAGGACGACGTCGGTGACCGCACTCGTGCCGGACAGGTCGACCTTCGTGAGGAAGGCCCAGCCGGACAGCCGGCCGACGCCGCTCCCGTCGCCCTCCGTCCAGGCGAAGCCCTCCGCCAGGTGCACCAGCTCCAGCTGGTCCGGGTGCAGGAGGAAGAGGTCCTCGTCGAGCCCGGGGTCGCCGAAGTAGGGCAGGTGCAGGAGCACACCGTCGTCGCGCACCGAGGTCGGCCACTTGCGTGGGTTCGCGGGATGCTGCCGGACGAACTCCTGGGCATCCGCGCGCCGATCCTGGCGGACGAGCTCGATCAGGACCCGCTTGTGCGGTTCGGTCCCGTCCCAGATCGCCCGCGGTGCATCCTCGGTGAAGTCCAGGATCGCCGTCCGGAGCATCGCCCAGTAGGCGTCGTCCTCGACTCCCGGGCTGGTGAGGTACCAGTGGAAATGGGTCGTGAACAGGGTGGCCAACCAGGCCAGGTGGAGGTCCTCGGACAGCTCTCGACGAAACGTCTCCCGACTGACCTGCCAGGCAAGGATCCGCGCCTTCAGGTCGCCGATCGTGGCCGTCTGCTGGCTGATCGAGCTGCGGTCGTCGCGCGAGCGGTAGAGGTAGACGACGTCGGTGATCACGTCGATCGAGGCGGCCCGGACGAGGAGCTGGGTGACGATCGGCTGGTCCTCGTAGGCGACACCCTCGCGGAACCACAGGCCCTGCTCGTCCCAGAAGTCGCGCCGGAAGACCTTGTTCCACGTATAGAGGTTCCTCAGCAGGGGCAGGTGCTCGTCGATGGTGATACCGGTCCGGCGGACGTCGTGGACGGCCTCGACCCACGACGGTTGCCAGCGGCGGGTGCTGTCGAAGCGGCTCACCCCGCCCGCCACGATGTCCGAACCGGAGGCCTCCACGGAGTCCATGAGTGCCCGCAGCGCGTGCGGTGGCAGCACGTCATCGGAGTCCACGAAGGTCAGGAACCGGCCCTGGGCCTCCCGGATGCCGGTGTTCCGGGCGGCGCCGAGGCCGCCGTTCGGCCGGGCGACCACCCGGAACCTCTCGTCGCGGGCGGCGTACTGCTCGGCGATCGCGCGCGAGCCGTCCGGGGACCCGTCGTCGACCAGCAGCACCTCCAGGTCGTCATAGTCCTGCTCGCGGATCGAGTCCAGGCACGCGGCGAGGTAGGCCTCCACCTCGAACATCGGCACGATCACGCTCAGGGTCGGCACCCGTGCGGGGGGCGGCGACGACGGATGCGGACTCGCGCGGCCGCCTCTGCGGGCCAGAGCGGCACCCAGGCTGCGAACCCGGCCGATAACACCCACCCGCGTCACCGCGGCTGGGTGGCCTGCGGGGTCGTCGGCGGTGCCCCCACCCGCGCGGCCAGCCGGTCGGCGTACCTGGTCCAGTGGAACCCGTCGGGCACCAGGTCGTCCTCCCACGGCTTGCCGGCCCCGGCGTAGTGGATCACGCCGTCGTCGGTCACCGCCTCGTGCACCGGCAGGGCGTTCCAGCGGGGCTCCAGCTCATGCCGGTCGGCGCCGACGTAGGCGATCAGGATGTCCTGGTCGTTCAGGCCGTACTCGGCGGCCATCGGCACGAACGTCTCCACGAACCTGTCCGCGCGCATCCGCGCCAGGTCGAGCACCAGAACGCCGGCGTTGAACGTGGGGAAGTCGAAGGGGTGCCGGGCGCACATCGTGCGGCGCAACTCGGCAGCCCGGTCCGGGTCGAGATGGTTGCCGGCCTGCCGCCAGATCAACGCGCCCGAGAACGGCGTCGTCCGCGCGGCCAGCGGCTTGCCGCCGAGATCGATCCCGGCCAGCCGGCAGACGTCACCCTCGGTCACGGTGTCGATGTCGATGTAGGTGATCCGGTCGAGGTCAGGCAGCACGTCCGGCAGCAGCAGTCTGTCCATGGTGGCCACGGTGATGTGCCGGATCAGCCGGCCGACGACGCCGTAGTCGATCCCGTCGTAGGGCAGGAAGGTCATGGGCACCTCGGGGAACGCCTCGTGCACCCAGCGCTGGTAGTCCTCGTCGAGGCCACGGCCGGTGACCCACAGGCGGACCGGACCCGAGGCGTTGCTGACCAGCGACTCCAGGGTCACCGGCAGCATCGCCTTGAAGTTGCCGTCGAGGCTCACCGCCACGTCGGTCACCTCCGCCGGGTCGACGGTGGCGTGCGGGCCCCAGGCGCGCCGGCCGGCGCGCACCTGCTCGACGTGGGCGGCCAGGTCGACGGCGGTGCGGAACGGACGCGGTGGCGCCTCGAAGCGCTCCTTGGCCTCGGCCACCCGGTCAGCGGTGAGCTCGCGCCAGTAGGCGTAGATCTCCTCGCGCTCGCCACCCTCCACGATCCGGCCGAAGGTGAGCGCGATCAGCTCTCGGATCCCGTCGCGCATCTGCTCGAAGGCGGGCAGCTGCGGCTCCATGCCGTGCAGCCCCTCGAAGCGTACGTCGCCCGGAACGTGCGGCTGGAAGCTCACCGGCACGCCGAGCGAGGTCGCGGGCAGGTAGGAGTGCAGACGGCTCGTGACGACGCGGTGGTAGCGCCTCTGGTAGTCCGCGAGCAGCTCGCTGGCGGCCGCGATCCCCTCCACGAGCCCCAGCCGCCGGTAGACAGGGTCCGCGTGGGTGACGATCTCCACCGGCCGGCGCGCGACCTTGACGACCGAGCGGGGCAGGTCGATCACGGCGACCACGGAGTTCTCGGTGTCCTCGACCTCGTCGCGGTCGGGGAACACGGCGTTCACGGTCGTCGTGAGGCAGCCGGTGAAGAACGCGTCCACACCGGCGCTGAGCAGGAGGTCGACCGTGGTCCAGTCGCGGCAGCCGATCGGGCCGTGGGCCCGGAGGTAGGCGATGGCCTCGTCGGTGAGCAACGGCGTCTTGTTGATGTGGAACGAGACGAAGACCGGGTTCACGTGCGGGTGGTAGGGCAGCCCGTGCCGGATGCGGAACAGCGGGTGCATGTGCCAGCCGAACGCGATCATCCAGGTGTTCTCGGGGATCGGGTCGCGGTCGCTGAAGTCCCGGTTCACCGGGACCAGGTGCACGTCCCCATGGCCCTCCTCCAGCTCGAGCTCCGGCCGGATCCGGTCCTGCAGGCTGGTGACCAGCTCACCGAGGCCGTCGGCCCCGTGGAAGCGGGTGTGCCGGAACCGGGCGAGGTTGCCGAGCATGGCCAGGGTCTGGACGTAGTCGCCCAGGTTGCGCGAGGCGCGCATGGTGTCCGGAGACAGGTAGTCGATGACGCCGACGCTGACCGCACCCTCGGGGCCGGGCTCCGGGGCGACCGGGTGGGTCCAGCGACGCTGGTTGGCCAGCGACTCGCGGGCCTCGTCGTCGAGCTCGGCGGGGTCCCGGCGCTCCGCCTCCTCCACCAGACGACGGGCGACGTCGGGATAGCCGGCGACCTGGAAGCGCCCGGCCAGCGCCGGGAGCTCACGGGTGCCGAGCTCGTCGGGCCGGGCGACGATCGCCAGGGCGACGTCCCTCGACTCCGCGGTGTTCTCGACGAAGGCGCCGTCGACGGCCTCGCAGGGCGCGTGCCGGGCCAGCAGCTCGGGCGGGACGAGCTTGAACTGGTCCCAGGCGATCCGGTAGCGCAGCCGGAAGTGAGCCACCAGACCGCGGCCCAACGGTTCGAGGAAGGTCAGCTCAGCGAGTCCGGACAGGCTCACCGCGAAGGCACGCGCGCCCTGGGTGTCCCGGATGTCGATCAGGGCGCGCACGGTGGCGACGGCGGCGTCGAGCACGGGCGCGCCGGTGCGGACCTTCTCGACGAACACGGCCTCGGCCGAGACGCGCCGCACCCGGGCGGTCAGTTCCTTGCCCAGCTCCTGGTCGAAGGCCATGCCCTCCCAGGCATCCGGGAGGCGCTCCGAACCGAGGACGGTCCGGCCCACCCGCCAGAACGCCCGAGCGAACCGTCGGTCGACGCGGCGCTCGCCTCGCGCTGCGGCCTTCCCGGGCGAGACCGTCGACGCCCCCCGGTCCGGTGCGCTCCCGGGCTCGGCGGGGCCAGGCGTCCGGGGCTCACCGGTGTCGTCGGAGGAGACGAGCGAACGGACCTTGCGGGCGACACGACGTACGCCGTCGTTCCGGTTGGCGTCGGGGAGGTCAGGCACGGCGGGCACTCTACCCGGCGCGGGGGGCGGGATCCGATCCGCCCACGCCCGGGAGAGCCCGCCGTGGGAGACCTACGTCGCGCCCCAGGACGACTACAGCAGGCCCTTCTCGCTCAGGTAGTCCTGGGCCACGTCGGCGGCCTTCTCGCGCTCGACAGAGACCCGGTTGTTGAGCTCGGCGAGGTCCTCGGTGGTGAGCGTCGACATCAGCTCGTTGAGGACGTCCTCGACCTCCTCGTTGTCGGCGAGCCAGTCGGAGTTGATCGCGGGCACCAGGTTCTGGGCCGGCTGGATCTGCTTGTCGTCCTCGAGCAGCACCAGACCCTGCGCCTCCAGAGAGCCGTCGGTGGTGGCGGTCAGGCCGAGCTGCGACTCGTCGTCGAGCACCGACTTGTACGTCGCGGCGCCGCCGAAGCCGAGCGGCAGCACCTTGGTCACGTCGATGCCGTACTCCTGGGTGAGGCCGCCCTCGCAGTCGGCGCGGCCCTCGCAGTCGGGCGCGGCCGCGAGCACGACCGCCGTGCCCTCGAGGTCGGACAGCTTCGTGACGCTGTTGCTGTCGGAGTAGTCCTGGGTGACGAAGAAGGCGTTGGTGTCCGTCGCCTCCGACGGCTCCAGCAGGGTGACCGAGTTCTTCTCCAGCAGCGGCTGCGCGGCGTCGATCGACTCCTGGGCGTCCGGCGTGGTGAGCGGGTCGGCGTCCGCGCCGTTCTCCAGGGTGTTGAGCAGGTCGACGATGCCGCCGACGTACTCCGGGACGATGTCCACGTTGCCCTTGGTGAGCTCGCCGAGGTACTGGTCGCGGCTCTTCACGAGCTTCTGCTCGACCGTGTATCCCTCGTTCTCGAGGAGCAGCTGGTACATGTTGGCGACGAGGACGGCCTCGTCGAAGCTCTGCCCCGAGATCGTCACGTCGCCCTTGTCGCCGCCACCTGAGTCGTCGTTGCTGAGATCGTCACCCGCGCACGATGCGGCGGTCATCGCCAGCGTCGCTGTCAGTGCTGCGGCCAGAATCCGTCGAAGCTTCATCCTGTTCACCTTCTGTGTCCCGCGGCATGGAGCCACGCGTGTCCGGTCGAGCCCATGACTGAACTGCTCGCTGTACCCACGCAGAGACTAGTTCAAGCAGCAAGGCGACCGCGGCGACGACCACCGCTCCGGCGAGACCGCGCGGGTAGTCGCCGTTGAAGAAGCCGGCGGTGATCACGTTGCCGAGACCCGGGCCGGCGACGAGGGCGGCGATCGTGGCGGTGGCCCACACCTGCACGAGCGCCAGCCGGACGCCGGAGACGATCAACGGCAGGGCCAGCGGCAGCTCGACCCGGAGGAACTTCTGTCTTCCCCGCATGCCCATGCCGTCCGCGGACTCGCGGATGTCACGCGGCACCTCGTCGACACCGACGTAGGTGTTGGTGACGATCGGGGGCAGCGCGAACAGTGCCAACGCGATCAGGGTCGCCAGCCCGGCCCGCCCGAACGGCCCGAACTCGTCGTAGCCGACCGGTTCCCAGAGCACCAGGAGCGCCAGGACCGCGAAGGTGGGGATGGAGCGGCCCACGCCGGAGATGTTGATGGCCAGGAAACCGCCGCGACCGAGGTGGCCGAGCCAGAGCGCGATCGGCAGGCCGATCACGAGGGCGATCGCGAGTGCGACCACGGTGAGCAGCAGCTGCTCGACGAGCAGGTCGAGCAGGCCGCCGTCCCCGGTCCAGTGGGAACCGTCGGCGAGGTAGGTCCAGGTGTCGGCGAACAGGTTCATGCCGCCCTCCCCGCGCCGCGGGTCCAGGGCGTGAGCGTCCGCTGGACGACCAGCAGCAGGGCGTCCAGGACCACCGCGATCACGACGCAGATCAGGGAGGCGGCGAGCACCTGGGCACGGAAGTCGTTGGTGACGCCGTTGTAGAGCAGGTTGCCGAGGCCGCCGTACGCGACGAGCGCACCCACGGTGGTCAGCGCCACGGTGGACACGGTGGCGATCCGCAGGCCGGCCATGATCACCGGCAGGGCCAGCGGCAGCTCGATGCGCAGCAGCAGCTTCGTGCGGGAGTAGCCCAGCCCGGTCGCCGACTCGATCACGTCGTCGGGCACGCCGCGCAGGCCCTCCGTGGTGTTGCGGACCAGGATCGTCAGGGAGTAGAGCGCGAGGCCGATGATCACGGTGGTCCGGCTCAGGCCGGTGAACGGCACGATCAGCGGGAACAGCGCGAGCGAGGGGATCGTGTAGACGCCGGTGCAGAACCCGAGCACCACACTCTCGACCCGGGCCGAGCGCCGCGCGAGGAGGGCCAGTGGGATCGCCAGCGCCAGGCCGAGCAGCACCGCGAACACGGTGATGACCAGGTGCTCACGCGTCGCGGTGACGAGCTCGTCCTGGCGGTCGACGAAGTAGTCCTTGCACACCCATTCGTTGACCACGGCGCTGTAGCACTTCGCTTCGGCGGCCCCCGACGACGGCGCGCCCGCCGACCCGGCGAACGCAGTGGTGGCCGCCGCGCTGCCAAGTAGGGTCACGGCATGGACGTTACCGAAGATCCGATGATCAGGCTGGAGGGCGTGGGCAAGACCTATGCCGACGGCACGGTCGCGGTGCAGGAGCTCGACCTCGACGTGGCCCGCGGCGAGATGGTCTGCCTGGTCGGCCCGTCGGGTTGCGGCAAGTCCACGACGCTGAAGATGGTCAACCGGCTGATCGAGCCGAGCACCGGGCGGATCTTCATCGAGGGCCGCGACGTGACCGGGGAGGACCCCGTCGCGCTGCGCCGCGGCATCGGCTACGTCATCCAGCAGGTCGGGCTGTTCCCGCACCAGAAGATCGTCACCAACGTGATGACGGTGCCGTTGCTCTACGGCGAGTCCAAGGCGAAGGCGCGGGAGCGGGCGCACGAGCTGATGCACCTGGTGGGCCTCGACCCGGCGCAGTACGGCGACCGCTACCCGCACCAGCTCTCCGGCGGCCAGCGTCAGCGGGTCGGCGTGGCCCGGGCCCTGGCCGCGGACCCGCCGGTGCTGCTCATGGACGAGCCGTTCGGCGCCGTCGACCCGGTGATCCGCGGACGGCTGCAGGAGGAGTTCCTGAGGCTGCAGCGCGATCTGGACAAGACCGTGCTGCTGGTCACCCACGACATCGACGAGGCCGTGCGGCTCGGCGACCGGGTCGCGGTCTTCGCCGAGGGCGGCCGCCTGGCGCAGTACGACGTACCCGCCGCGATCCTGGGCCGGCCCGCCGACGACTTCGTGTCGTCGTTCGTGGGTGCGTCCCGGGGGCTGCGCCGGCTGGCGGTCACCCCGATCACCCGCGAGCACCTCGAGCCGATGGACGGCGTCTCCGCCGGCCAGCTCGGCGGCACCATCGATGCCGACGCCAGCCTCGAGGACGCACTGGCGCTGCTGATGCGCGAGGACAAGGCGGTGATCGGCGTCAAGGAGGGCCCGGCCTTCATCGGCGTCCTCACGCCCAACGGAGTCCACCGGGCGCTCCGCGCCTCGGTCTCCGCGCAGACGCCGGAACCGCTGGGCACCTAGTGGTTCCGACGCCTACCGCGCGCTGTTTCGCGAGGTAGGCGCACGGTCCACCAGGCACCCAGTGGATTCGACGGGCCTCAGGCGTGCTTGCGCAGCGGCATCGACGCCGAGGTCTCCCACGCGGTCAGCTCGGCCTTGAGGTCGGTGATCTCCTGCTCGAGCTCGGCGGCGAGCACGATCGCCTCGGCGGCGCGGTGCTCGGCGTCCTCCAGCTTGGCGGACTCGGCGAGCACCCGGGCCTCGGCCTGGTCGGCGCGCCGGGCCTCGAGGCCCTGCTTGAGCGTGGAGGCGGCGAGCCGGGTGTGTACCAGGGCGAGCTCGCCCTCGAGCTCGTGGATGAGCTTCTGCCTGCTGGCGACGCGCTCGGTCATGGTCGCGGCGAACTGCTCGTTCTCCGCGGTCCGCGTGGCGGTGAGTGCCCGGTAGGCCTGGGCCTGCTCGGCCCGGTCGCGGGCGGACTCGACCCGGGTCTGGATCAGCTCGGAGTGGGTGATCTTGGTGGCCGCGGCCCCGAGGGCGACGGCGGCAGCGGCGGCGAGGGCGGTCACGAGGAACGAGCCACCGACCGCCGCGGCGGCGACGACGAGGGCGGCGATCATGATGAAGGCAACAGCGACCGTCACGCGCGTGCTGCGCTGACGGCGTCGGGCGTTGGGGGAAGCCATGCGGTCAGGTTAGGGCTCGCCACGCTTCGAGCGGACCCGACACGCACGGTCGGATGTGAGTGGTGTGACGCATGTTATCGCGCCTGGCCTGGCCTCGACCGGGAAATACGAAGCTTCTGATCGCCGATCTGGGCTAGGGCTCGTCCTGGTCGGGGCCGACCCGGCAGGCGCGTTCGAGCAGCAACGCAGCGCCGCAGGTCAGCGCTCCCCCGACGGCCGCGACCCCGGATCGGAGCATGCGTTGGTCCGCCAGCTCGGCCGCCATCCCGACCCAGCTGAGCGCGTAGCCGGCGTACCCACCCGCCGCCAGCACGCCCACCAGCGCGCACGCCTTGGCCAGCACCAGCCGGTTGACGGCGCGGTACGGCTCGAGCCGCTGGCCGTGCACGTGCAGGGTGCGCCAGGTGGCCCAGGCGGTCGCGCCGAGGATCGCCGCCACCAGGAAGAGCGCCAGCACCTGCAGCCACGTCACCATCGGCGCGGTGCCGTCGGCCCAGGCCGATACCGGCCGCACCAGCCAGCCGCCGATGAGTCCCACCAGCCCCCACCCGAGCAGCACTCCGGCCCCGGTCGGGCGCAGGCGTTGGTCGTCGACCGGCGGCTGTTCGTTCACCCGGGGCTACTGGAGCTCGAGCGCCAGGTCCTCGCGGCGCCTGACGCCGCTCCGGTCGGTCGCGTCGAGGAGGTCGGCGACCGGACCGGCGTCGGGGAGTACGGCGTCGGGCTCCAGCTCGAGCCACGGCATCAGCACGAACGCGCGCTCGCCGGCCCGCGGGTGCGGCAGCGTGAGGAAGTCGTCGTGGGCGCGGCGGTCACCCACCACGATCAGGTCGACGTCGAGGGTGCGCGGCGTGTTGCGCTCCACCGGGCGGACCCGGTCGAAGGCGTCCTCGATCGCCAGCGCGCGGTCGAGCAGGGTCGCCGCGGGGAGCGTGGTGTCGATGAGCACCACGGCGTTGAGGAACTGCTTCGCGTCGTCGGGCATCCCGACGGGCTCGGTCTCGTAGACCGAGGAGACGGCCGTCACCCAGACGTCGGGGGTGTCGGCGAGGGAGTCGACCGCACCCTGGAGGCTCGCCATCCGCTCCCCGAGATTGGAACCCAGTGCCAGCACCGCACGCCGGATCGGGTGCATCTCCCCGGTCAGGGTGTCGGTGTCGACAATGTGCGGATTGGGGGTCTCAGTCACGGCCCTCACGTCCTCTTTCGGGTAATCGTCAGCGCGACGTCCGAGAACGTCGCGTCGATGGGGGCATCCGGCTTGTGAACGGTGACCCGCGCCCAGGCAACCCGGCCGTCCACGAGGCAGACGTCCATGATCCGTTGGGCCAGGGTTTCGATCAGGTCGACCGGTTCTGTCTCCACGGCAGCTTTCACCGAGGTCACGACACTTCCGTAGTCGAGGGTGTCATGCAAGTCGTCGGAGGCCGCCGCGGCACGGGTATCGAGGCCGATCACGAGGTCGATCACGAAGCTCTGCCCCTCGCGTCGCTCGACGTCGAAGACGCCGTGGTGGCCGAAGCACTCGATGCCGCGAATCGCGAGCTCATCGTGGGGAGTCGGGGCGCCAGGCGTCTCGACGGGATCGTCGCTCACGTCTCCTGCTCCTGTCCGCGGTCTCGTCGGGCGTCCATCCGGGACACCACCCGGAGGGCGTCCATGCTGGCACGCACGTCATGGACCCGAAGACCCCACACCCCCCTCGCGGCCAGCAGCGTGGTCAGCGCCACGTGGGCGTGCTCCCTCTCGTCGACCGGTCGCGGGACGTCTCCGTCGGCGAGCAGCCTGCCGAGGAAGGACTTGCGGCTGGACCCGACCAGAAGCGGCCGGCCCAGTGCGCTGATCTCCTCCAGCCCGCGCAGGAGCTGCCAGTTCTGATCGCCGGTCTTGGCGAAACCCAGCCCCGGATCGAGAACGATCCGCTGCTCGGGCACCCCGGCCGCCACCGCCGCGGCGACCCGCTCGGCGAGCTCGTCCCGAACCGTGCCCACCACGCCTCCCGGGCCGTCGTAGACCGCCAGGTCCTGCATCCGGTCGCTGTGCGCCCGCCAGTGCATCGCCACGTAGGTGACGTCGTACGCCGCCACCACCCGCAGGATGGCGGGGTCGGCCAGGCCGCCTGAGACGTCGTTGACCACGCGGGCACCGGCCCGGCAGGCCGCCTCCGCAACCGCGGCGCGCATGGTGTCCACCGACACGCAGGCGCCGGCCCCGGCCAGCTGCTCGATGACGGGCACGACCCGGTCGAGCTCCTCGGCGAGCAACGGTCGGGTGGCGCCGGGCCGGGTCGACTCGCCGCCGATGTCCACCAGGTCGGCACCCTGGTCCAGCAACGTCCGCCCGTGGGCGACCGCCGCGTCGGTGGTGTCCCAGCGACCGCCGTCGGAGAACGAGTCGGGGGTGACGTTGACGACGCCCATCAGCCGCGGTCTGCCGAGGGGGGAGAGCGGGTCGTCCATCGGTCAGCGGCCGCTGTGGATCAGCGCCATGGCCTCGGACCGGGTCGCGGCGTTGTGCATGATGCCGCGGACCGCGGACGTGATGGTGCGGGCACCCGCCTTCTTGACCCCACGCATCGTCATGCAGAGGTGCTCGGCCTCGATGACCACGATCACACCGCGGGCCTCGAGGATCTCCATCAGCGCGTCGGCGACCTGGGTGGTCAGCCGCTCCTGCACCTGCGGGCGCTTGGCGTAGACGTCGACCAGCCGGGCCAGCTTGGACAGGCCGGTGATCTTGCCGCTCTCGGACGGGATGTAGCCGACGTGAGCTACGCCGGTGAACGGCACCAGGTGGTGCTCGCACATCGACCACAGCTCGATGTCGCGGACCAGCACCATCTCGTCGTGGCCGATGTCGAACGTCGTGGTGAGTACGTCGTGGGGAGTCTGCCGGAGACCGGCCGTCAGCTCGGCGTACGTCCGCGCGACCCGGGCCGGGGTCTCGCGCAGGCCCTCCCGATCGGGGTCCTCGCCGATGGCCGCGAGCAGCTCGCGGACCGCGGCCTCGGCGCGGGGGTGGTCGTAGGCAGGCAGCGAGGCCGGGTCACGTTCGGTGCGGTCGATCGGGTCGATCACGGACGAGGACCGCCGTCAGGGTCTCCGGGTCCCGGCGCTCCGGGGCCCTCCCCCGGCGGCAGGTCGAACGGTCGCGGCGGGGGCACGTCGTCGGGCGTCGGCACCGTGGCGGGCGGCACCGTGTCCGGACCCGCGGTCGGCCCGGCGGCATCGGGCGCCGGCGGGACCGGTGAATCGGCCTCGCGGCGCTCCCTCTCGCGCTCCTGCTCGTTGCGTGAGGGCTGGTAGGCCACCGGCGGGATCGTCGAGGGCACCCGGTCCGGGGAGCCGGTCCACGCGGGGCGCACCGGACGGCGACGCAGCGCGGCGAACACCTCGGCCACCTCCTCCTTGTCCAGCGTCTCGCGGTCCATCAGGGCGACCACGAGCGCGTCGAGCACGTCGCGGTTCTCCACGAGGATGTCGAAGGCCTCCTGATGGGCCAGGGAGATGAACCCCTTGACCTCCTCGTCGACGAGCGCCGCGACGTCCTCGCTGTAGTCACGGGCGTGGCCCATGTCGCGTCCCAGGAACGGCTCGGAGCTGGAGTCGCCGAGCTTGACCGCGCCGAGACGCTCGGTCATGCCGTACTGGGTGACCATCGCCCGGGCCAGGTTGGTGGCCTTCTCGATGTCGTTGCCGGCGCCGGTGGTCGGGTCGTGGAAGACCATCTCCTCCGCCGCGCGCCCGCCCATCATGTAGGCCAGCTTGTCGAGCAGCTCGCCGCGGGTCTGGGAGTACTTGTCGGTGTCGGGCAGCACCATCGTGTAGCCCAGCGCCCGCCCGCGCGGCAGGATCGTCACCTTGTGCACGGGGTCGCTCCCGGGCAGGGCCGCGGCCACCAGGGCATGGCCGCCCTCGTGGTAGGCCGTGACCAGCTTCTCCTTCTCGCTCATCAGGCGGGTGCGCCGCTGCGGGCCGGCGATGACCCGGTCGATGGCCTCGTCGAGGGCCTCGTCGTTGATCAGCTTGTCGTTCTGCCGGGCGGTGAGCAGCGCGGCCTCGTTGAGCACGTTGGCCAGGTCGGCGCCGGTGAAGCCGGGGGTCCGACGGGCCACGCTGAGCAGGTCCATGTCGGGTGCCATCGGCTTGCCGCGGGAGTGGACCTGGAGGATCCGGTGGCGGCCGTTGAGGTCCGGGGCGTCGACACCGATCTGGCGGTCGAAGCGGCCGGGGCGCAGCAGCGCAGGGTCGAGCACGTCGGGACGGTTGGTGGCGGCGATCAGGATGACCCCGCCACGGACGTCGAAGCCGTCCATCTCGACGAGCAGCTGGTTGAGGGTCTGCTCGCGCTCGTCGTGACCGCCGCCCATGCCGGCGCCGCGGTGCCGGCCCACGGCGTCGATCTCGTCGATGAAGACGATCGCGGGGGCGTTCTCCTTGGCCTGCTCGAAGAGGTCGCGGACGCGGCTGGCGCCGACGCCGACGAACATCTCGACGAAGTCGGAGCCGGAGATCGAGTAGAACGGCACCCCGGCCTCGCCGGCGACCGCGCGGGCCAGCAGCGTCTTGCCGGTGCCGGGCTGGCCGTAGAGCAGCACGCCCTTGGGGATCTTGGCGCCGACCGCCTGGAACTTGGCCGGCTCCTGGAGGAACTCCTTGATCTCGGAGAGCTCCTCGATCGCCTCGTCGCACCCGGCGACGTCCGCGAACGTGGTCTTCGGCATGTCCTTGGTGATCAGCTTGGCCTTGGACTTGCCGAACTGCATGACCCGGCCGCCACCACCCTGGACCTGGTTCATCAGGAAGACGAACAGCAGGATGATCAGGGCGAACGGCAGGAGGGTCGCCAGCAGCGAGCCGATCAGGCTGGGCTGGGGGTTCTCGGAGTTGTAGTCCTCGATCGTGCCCTCGCCGACCTGCTCGTTGGCGAGGTTGACCAAGTCACGCTGCTGACCCGTGATCCAGTGGGTGACGACCTTGTTGCCGCCGTCGCGCTCGACGCCGGAGTCGAGCTCGGCGCGGATCTCCTGGTCGTTGTCGATGAAGGTGATCGTCTCGACGTCGCCGGAGGTGATGTACTCCTCCATCTGCGACGTCTTGATCTCGTCGTACCCCCCATCGGGCGCGAGGAACTGCAGGGCGAGCAGCACGCCCACCACACCGATGACGATCCAGAGCCAGGGCCCTTTGACTATGCGCTTCACAGACTTCTCTCGAAACAGCCCAGAACAGCGCTGAGCGGCGACCTTGTGACGACTGACGCTACAGGGTCAGGACAACCGTTCGGGCGAGGTTCGGACTAGGAATAGACGTGCGGGGCGAGGGTTCCGATGCACCGCAGGTTGCGGTACTTCTCGTTGTAGTCGAGCCCGTAGCCGACCACGAACTCGTTGGGGATGTCCCAACCGACGTACTTCGGCTCGACCGGCATCGCCAGCGCCTCGGGCTTGCGGAGCAAGGTGGCGATCTCCACGCTGGCTGCGTTGCGGCTCGAGAGGTTGGAGATCAGCCAGCTGAGCGTGAGCCCGGTGTCGATGATCTCGTCGACGACGAGCACGTGCCGACCGGTGATGTCGGTGTCGAGGTCCTTGAGGATCCGCACGACGCCGCTGGACTTGGTGCCGGAGCCGTAGGAGCTGATCGCCATCCAGTCCATCTCGAGCTGTCGGTCCAGCGACCGGGCCAGGTCGGCCATCACCATGACCGCGCCACGCAGGACGCCGACCATGAGCAGGTCCCTGCCCTCGTAGTCGTCCTGGATCTCCTTGGCCATCTCGACGAGCTTGGCCTGAATCTCCTCCTCGGTGAAGAGGATGTTGACCAGATCGCTCTCGATGTGGGCGGAGTCCATGGGCCTCAGCCTGCCACAGCGGTACGCCGGAATCGCAGGGTGTCCCCCGCGCGGTACGCCGTGAGGTGGCCGGGCAGCTGGACCTCGCCGCGGACCGTGCCGTGCAGCACGCCGGACAGCGCCGCCACGTGGACCGCGAACAGCTCGGCGGCCGGCGCTCCGGCGTCCAGGGCTGCCCGGCGCAGGACTCGGGAGACCAGTGCCGGGGGCTGCGCCTCGAGCGCCGAGGCGTCCAGGGCGACCTCCAGGCCGGTGCCGCTCCGCGTCCGGTCCAGCAGCGCCTCGGCGAGGTCGTCGAGCGCCTCCGTGTCCGCGCGCAGCTGGTCCGCGGTCCGGGCCAGGGCGGCCACCACCCCCGGCCCGAGCTCCCGCTCGAGCACGGGCAGCACCGAGCGGCGTACCCGGGAGCGCAGGAACCGCGGGTCGTCGTTGTGCGGGTCGTCCCACCACGAGATGCCCTCGGCGCGGCAGGCCGCCTCGGTCTGGACGCGGGTGACGTCGAGCAGCGGCCGCCGGTAGTCGTCGTAGCAGCGCCGCATGCCGGAGAGCGAGCGGCCACCCGAGCCGCGGGTCAGTCCCAACAACACGGTCTCGGCCTGGTCGTCGAGGGTGTGGCCGAGCAGCACGACATGCGCGTCGAGGCTGGCCGCGGCCTGCCCGAGCGCGGCGTACCTCGCCTCCCGGGCGGCCGCCTCCGGGCCCACCCCGGGCGCGTCGACACGGACCCGGACCGACATCGTCTCGTCGGCCCCGAGCGCGGCCATCTGCGAGACGACGGCGGCGGCCCGCTCGGTGGAGCCCTCCTGGAGGCCGTGGTCCACGGTCACGCCGACCACGCGCCAGGCGGTGCTACGGGCCTCGAAGACGCAGGCGGCGAGCAGGGCCAGCGAGTCCGCGCCGCCCGAGCAGGCCACCAGCACCGGCTGGTCGCCGACGTCGACGAGCGCGCGGCGTACGGCGAGACGGACCGCGGCGAGGGCCGGGTCGAGCGTCATCGGCGGATCATCCGTGGACGCGGGCCACCCAGGCGCCCGGGTCGATGATCTCGGCCCTGGAGGGGAGGTTCTCGGGGCCGGCCCAGACGGCGTTGAAGCCCTCCATGCCGACGGTGTCGACGGCATGGCGCACGAAGACCGCGCCGTCGCGGTACTGCGCCATCTTGGCCTCCAGCCCCAGCAGCCGGCGGACCATCCGGTCCAGCGACCCGGCGCCCTTGCGGCGCTTGCTGAACTTGCGCCGGATCGCGGCCACGCTGGGGATCACGTCGGGCCCGACGCCGTCCATCACCACGTCCGCGTGCCCCTCGAGCAGCGACATCACGCCCGTGATCCGGTCGATGACCTCCTTCTGCTCCGGGCTGCTCATCATGTCCATCAGGCTGCCGCCGTCGCCGCGGATCGCGTCGCCGACCCGCTTCAGGCCGTCCTCGAGCATCCGGGCGGGCTCGACGGTGTCGGTGAGGCTGGTGATCTCGGAGCGGAGGTGGTCGCGCATCCAGGGGACCGCGGTGAACTGGACCCGGTGCGTCTCCTCGTGCAGGCAGACCCACAGCCGGAAGTCGGTGGGATCGGCCTTGATCTCGCGTTCGACGTGGACCACGTTGGGGGCCACCAGCAGCAGCCGGCCGGCGTCCCCGTGGAAGGGGTCGAACTGGCCGAGCACCCGGGAGCCCAGGAAGCCGAGCAGCAGGCCGACCTCCGCGCCGGTGACCCGGGAGCCGACCGCCAGGCCGACCGGACCGGGACGGCCCTTCTTGTCGGCGAGCTTGTCGACCAGGGGGGTGAGGATGGTGGCGAACCCGTCGGCGTTGGCCTGCACCCAGCCGGCCCGGTCGACGACCAGCACCGGAGCGGTGCGCTCGCCGGCGCTCAGGCCGGTGAAGTCGCGGACCAGCCCGGTGGACCGGTCGGCGTCCGCCCGCAGCTCGGCGACCGCGTGGTCCGCCTCGGCCCGGGTGATCTCCGGGCCGTCCCCGGCGAACCTGGACCCGATCCGGACCGCGAGGTCCCAGTCGATCATCGACGGGGAGTCGGGCTGCTCACTCATGCCGGAACCCTACGCGGCCACCCAGCACCTCCCCGCCGACGTGTCACTTCTTGCGCGCCGAGGTGTGACTTCTTGCGCGCCGAGGTGCGACTTCTTGCGGGCCGCACCGGGCGTTGGTGGGGTCAGGCGGAGCAACGGCAGGCGCCGAGGGCGGCCGCCATGTCGTCGAGGGTGGAGCGGGCATCCAGGGTGTCCTCGAGCCGGACCCGGTCGGCCAGGAGGACGAACGTGAGGACGTTGCCGTCGCGGTCGCTGGTCACCCCGGCCAGGCCGTGCACACCGGACAGGGTGCCGGTCTTGGCTCGAACCCGGCCGCGTCCGGCCCGCTCGCCCTGGTCGAAGCGATAGGCCAGCGAGCCGGTGAATCCCGCCACCGGCAGCCCGGTCACCACGGCCCGCAGCTCGGGCCGCTCCGGCGCCGCGGCCAGGTCGAGCGCCGCGAGCAGGGCGTCGCCAGTCAGCAGGTTGGCGCGGGAGAGACCGCTGCCGTCGTGCAGCTTCACCCCGTCGAGTGGCACGCCGAGGCGGCTGAGCACCGTCGACATGCCCCGGATCCCGCCGCCGAACGACGCGGCGAAGCCCTCGGCCGCACCGACGTGGTGGGCGAGCACCTCGGCTCCCTCGTTGTCGCTGGTGGCCAGCACCTTCTCGACGACCTGCCAGACCGGCGGGCTGGAGACGCTGGCGATGTCCCCTGCCCCAGCCGCTGTCGCGCGGACGGGGGTGCCCGTCACCGTGATGCCGGCCGCCCGCAGCTTCTCGACGAACACCCCGGCCGCGGCGGCAGCGGGGTCGGACTCGAAGCCGGAGCCGCCCTGCCGGGCCGCCTGGTCCACCCAGAGCGCGGTGATCGGCGCGGCCACGTCGCCGTACGACGCGGGCCAGGTGGGGCTGGCGGTCGGTCCCGTGAAGAGGCTGTCGTCGAAGCGCACCCGGACCGAGCGACGCCCGTCCTCCTTGAGCGCGGTGGCCGTCCGCCCCGCCAGCGTGGTCAGGTCCGCCGGGCGCGGGTACGCCGACGCCGACGGCGCCTTGCGCGTCAGGTACGGGTCACCGCCACCCACCAGGACCACGTCCTTCTTCGTGGCGCCCCGCACGACACGCGTGGCGAAACGTCGATCCGGACCCAGGGACTCGAGTGCGGCGACCGCGGTGAGCAGCTTCATCGTGGAGGCCGGGATGGCGGGGCCCGTGCCGGAGGAGAAGATCTGCTGGCGCCCCGGCTGCGCGACCGCGACGACGAGATGGGAGCCCAGGTCGGGGTCCTCGAGGTACGGCGCCAGGGCGGCGCGGACCTTGGCCTTGGCGACGGCGCCGCCGGTGAGGGACGCGGCGACCGGCTCGGGGGTCGGCAGCGCGGGCAGCTCCAGCCCCGGCGGCGGCTCGACCGCAGCGGGCCCGGCCTCCTGGTCCGACCAGCCCAGCCGGCCGGGCACGTCGTACTGGAAGGACGCGAACGCGGCGGCCAGGATCGCCAGCACCACCACCACCGGACCCCATCGGAAAATCCGTCGAGGGGGGTGGCGTGCGTCACCTCGACCCACGAATTCTCCCTTCCGAGTACGTGTTCGCCCCCATTGTGCGGGAGGATGGCTTGGGCCTGGCCTCCGGGTCACGACCGTTGCCGGGTGGCCGACCTCCGGTCTGGTCAGAGCGCCCGAGTCCGCCCGACGACATGTGGAGGAAGCTGTGCTGGAGTTCGACGTGCTGGTCGAGATCCCCAAGGGTGAGCGCAACAAGTACGAGGTCGACCACGAGTCCGGCCGGATCCGCCTCGACCGGATGCTGTTCACATCGACGGCCTATCCGGCCGACTACGGCTACATCGAGGAGACGCTCGGCCAGGACGGCGACCCCCTCGACGCGTTGGTCATCCTGCAGGCGCCGACCTTCCCCGGCTGCCTGATCCGCTGCCGCGCGATCGGCATGTTCCGGATGACCGACGAGGCCGGCGGCGACGACAAGGTGCTGTGCGTGCCCTCGCACGACCCACGCCTGGAGCACCTGCGCGACATCAACCACGTCTCGAAGTTCGACCGGCTGGAGATCCAGCACTTCTTCGAGGTCTACAAGGACCTCGAGCCCGGCAAGTCCGTCGAGGGCGCCAACTGGGTCGGCCGCGACGAGGCCGAGAAAGAGGTCCTGGCGTCGTTCGAGCGGGCCAAGACCGACGGCCACTGACGGCGCGGAATTTCCCCGGCCGCCCGGGGAAATACTGTCGTGTCAGGGAATGCTTTGCCTGACACGACATAGATCTCCCTGACACGTCAGGCCACTGCCTGGTCGCTGATCGCCCTCCGGATCCGCCGGGCCAACCGCTCTGGATCGTAGAGATCTGCCCACGTGATCCGGATGCAGATCCATCCGGTGAGCCGTCGCACCGTGTCCTCGCGATGCTTCTCCCGCAGCACGGCGTCCGCGACGGTCTCACCGGCGCGGAGGTGGTCGACATACTTGCTCCGCCCGTCGAACTCCACCCAGATGCGATGCTCGGGCCAGGCGAAATCGAGGCGTGCGACGACACGGCCGTTCTCCCGGATCTCGAACTGGGGAACCGGACGCGGCAACCCCTGCGCCCAGCAGTGGAAGGCGGTTCGCACCTCACCGATCGATTCGAGCCTCGAGTCGACCAGCCCGAGCACGACGCGGGTGGCGAGCGAATGCGCCCGAGGCTCAGTGACGGTGTAGGCGTGTTCCATCTGTGGCAACGTGCACAGCCCCGCTCTGACCATGCCGCACCCGACCACGAGACCGCGTTCGGTGTCGGTGCTCGCCATGATGTCGAGTGCGGTCCGCACGGGGGACGTCACCATCACGCCGTTGCGGCGCGTGAGGTCGTCGACCAGCAGCCGTCCTCGATGCTGACAGACCCCGGCCTCGCGACGACCGGCGCGCTGGTCGAACCGGGTCAGGTGGACGTCATCGAGCGGCAGGTCCCAGAAGGGGACGTCGAGCTCAGCCAACGCCGAGACGTGGGAGAGAACTCCCTCCGCGCGGGCCTGGCGCAGGACAGCACGGGCGCGGACGCGATGCTGATCGACCTCATCGAGTCGGTCCCACCCAGATTTCGCGATGAACGCTCCATTGCGGATCCGGTGCCACAGTCCAGACCGCACCATGCGGGTGATGTAGTTGTCGTCGTATCCCGCAGCGAGGACCTCTGGCCGTGTGAAGAGGCCCAGGTCGATGCCGCGGGTGGTGAGTCGTTCGTCCATGGACACAGGGTCCGGTCCCGTGGCCCTGGGCCGCGCCGTCATCCATGACGTCTGTGGACAAGCCCGCACAACGGGCGCCCTGTGGTCGAAAACCGGGTCGGCTGGGCGGGGTGGGTCGAACCTGTCAGGGAGATCTTTGTCCTGTCAGGGAATGCATTGCCTGACCGGACAGGAAATCACCGGCCGCCCGGGGAATTCATGCGTCCCCACCAGGACCGACGAGGTCGGGCGAGCGCAGCATCTCCTCGGGCACCCCGAAGGCATCGACCAGGTCGACGGCGATCGGGCGCAGCTTGCGGCACAGGTCCGCGACCTCCCGGGAGATCGCCTTGGCGCGCGGGCTCGACATGCGTCCGTGCTCCATGAACCAGGCGCGGTCCGCCTCGATCCCGCTGAGTGCGTGCAGGTCGCACAGCAGTCCGAGCGCGACCCTGGTGTCACCGTCCTCGAGCCCGGCCAGCTTCTCGACGAACGCCTCCAGCACCAGCCGCTCGACGTGCGCGCGGGCCGCGCCGATGACGTGGTCCTGGACGCGTGAGAAGACCTCGCCCGGGTTCATCCCGGCGTCGATGCCGCGCTTGAGCCGACGGGCCACGCCGGCCAGCATGTGCTCCTCGCGGAAGCGGTACATCGCCAGCTGGTAGTTGGGGTCGAGGAGCCCGGCCTCCTGGTCCCACTCGTCGCCACCGGGCAGCACGTCGCGGATCCGCTCGAGGAGCTTGTGCACGCTGGTGCGCTCGACCATGGTCTCCACGGCCATCCCGGCCACGAACTTCACCATCCCGAACTGGTCGAGGTCGGAGAACTCGCTCGAGTAGTCGGTGAGCAGCCCCTTGGCGACCAGCTGCAGCAGCACGTGGTTGTCGCCCTCGAAGGTGGTGAACACGTCGGTGTCCGCCTTGAGAGCCGCGAACCGGTTGATCGAGAGGTAGCCGGCCCCACCGCAGGCCTCGCGGCACTCCTGGATGGTGCGGGTGCCGTGCCACGTGCCCAGCGCCTTGGTGCCGGCCGCTCGCGACTCCAGCGCCCGGCGGTCCCGCTCCTCGTCGGACTCCCCCGAGAACACCGCGTGCAGGTCACCGGCGACCACCTCCTGCGCGAAGTGCAGTGCGTAGGTGCGCGCCAGCAACGGGAGGAGCCGCCGCTGGTGCATGCCGTAGTCGAGCAGCAGCTGCTCCTCGTCGGAGGTCGCCGCGAACTGCCGCCGCCGGTCGGCGTACCGGATGGCGATGGTGAGGGCGACCTTGGCCGCGTTGATCGATGCGCCGCCGACGCAGACCCGGCCCTGCACGAGGGTGCCGAGCATCGTGAAGAAGCGCCGGTTCTGGTCCGCGATGGCAGAGGTGTAGGCGCCCGTGGCGTCCACCGCCGCGAACTGGTCGAGCAGCGCGTCGCGGGGCACCCGCACCTGGTCGAACCAGATCCGCCCGTTGTCGACGCCGTTGAGGCCCATCTTCGGCCCGTCGTCCTCGATGCGTACGCCGGGCCGCACCGCGCCGCCCTCCCGCAGCGGGACCACGAACGCGTGCACCCCCTCGGAGGACCCGTTGATCTCGAGCTGGGCGAACACCACCGCCACGTCCGCGTGCCGGGCGGCGTTGCCGATGTAGTCCTTGCGGGAGCTGTCGTCGGGGGTGTGGATGACGAACTCCTGCGTCGCCGGGTCGTACGTCGCGGTGGTGCCGAGCGCCTGCACGTTGGAGCCGTGCCCGGTCTCGGTCATCGCGAAGCAGCCCATCAGCCTCCCGGTGATCAGGTCGGCGAGGTAGGCGTCGTGGTGCCGCTTGGTGCCGAGCTGGAGGATGGCGCCGCCGAACAGCCCGAACTGCACGCCGACCTTGACCAGGACCGACAGGTCGCCGAAGGCGAGCGTCTCGAAGGCCGCGACCGACGCGCCGATGTCGCCCCCGCCGCCGTACTCCTCGGGGAACCCCATGCCGGTCTGGCCGGTGGCGGCCATCTCGACCACCAGGTCACGGACCCGGTCGCGGAACTCGTCGGTGCCGAGGTTCTCCTGGTCCTCGAGGATCCCCGCGGCCTGCACGAGGTTCTTGCGGACCAGGTTGCGGATGTCGACGTACGTGCCGTCGAGCACCGCGGTCACCGCCGCGACGTCGACCTCGGGCTGCTCATAGACCATGCGCCAACTGTGCCAGCAGATCCCCAGCAGGAGTCAGGGGCGGGCGAAGAAGTTCGGCGGCGTCCAGTAGTACACGGACTCCTGGGTCACGTCGCGTCCCGTGCGCGGGGCGTGGATCATCTGTCCGCCGCCGATGTAGAGCCCGACGTGGTAGATCGACCCGGGGCTGGACGACGAGCCCCAGAACACGAGGTCACCCGCGCGCAGCTGCGAGGAGCGGATCGGGGTGCCGGCGCCGTACTGGCCGACCGAGTAGTGCGGAAGGTACTTCCCCCCGGACTGCCAGGCCTTCATGGTCAGGCCCGAGCAGTCCCAGGTGCCCGGCCCGGCCGCGCCCCAGCGGTAGGGCTCGCCGATCTGGGCGCGGGCGAAGGAGATCGCGCGCTGCGCACCCGACACCGACGGAGCCGGCGGGGCCGGGGCGGGCTGGGGGGCAGGCTTGGGGTCCGGCTTCGGCTTGGGGACCGGGGCCGGCGCCGGGTCGGGCGACGGCTGCGGGTCGGGGCCAGGCTCCGGGCCGGGGCCCGGCTGGGGCTCCGGCTGGGGCTCCGGCTGGGGGTCGGTTCCTGCCGGGTCGGCGGGAGCCGGGACCGTGGGCGTGGCGGCCGTCGGCGTGGCCGGCGCGGGGTCCTCGGTGGCCGCTGCCGTGGCGGCGCGCTGCTGGGCGGCGAGCTCGAGGGCCGACTGACGGCGGGTGGCGAGGGAGACCGAGATGCTCTGGAGCTGGGACAGCTCGACCAGCAGCGCCCCCTTGTCCTGGGCGACCTGCTCGGACGCGGCCAGCGCGGCCGCCTCCTCGTTCTGCGCGGCCTGCTTGGCGGTGGCCGCCTCGGACTCGAGGGCCGCCGCGCTCTGCTTGGCCTCGTCGGCGTCGTTGCGGGCCAGCACGGCCACCGACTGCGAGGCCTCGAACTGCATCTGGAGGTCGTCCATCGACGCGGTCATCTCGAACATCGTGTTGGCCTGCTCGACGACTCCGTCGATGCCGTCCTGGCCGACGACCGCGGACAGGGTGCTCATCCCGGGTGACATCTCGTACGTCGCGGCGATGACCTGCCCGTACGACTCCTCGTGCACGCTCAGCTCGGCTTCGGCGCGGGTGGCCCGCTGGGCGGCGGCGGTGGCGTCCTTGCGGGCCTCGCTGAGCCTCCACCGGGCGGCGTTGAAGGCCTCGGCGGCCTGGGCGGCCCGGACGCCGGCGCCCTGGAGCCGTTGGTTGGCCAACACGAGGTCGGCCTGCACCGCGGAGACGTCACGCTTCTTGCCGGCGGTCTCCTGCCTGGCCTGGTCGACCTCGGCCCGGCTGGGGGTGTCGGGCTCGGGGTCCGCCTGGGCCGGCGCCAGCGTGCCGAGGCTCAGGACGAGCAGCAGGATGCCCACGAGTACGGCGAGCGGCAGCGATCGTCCGGTGGTGCTCGGTCGCACGGTGAGGTCCCCTTAGAGGTGTGAGAGGCCTCGGGCGACTTCCCCATCGCCCGAGGCACTCTGAGCACGCTAATGCTCAGCAGTCACAAGGGAAACGGTTTTCTACAATTTTCTCAACTTTAACGGCGTGTCGACTTGACGAACTACAGAGTTGTAATTCAGCCGCTCTCGTCGACCGGCACCTTCGAGGTGGTCGTCGTCGGGTGACTGGAGAGCCCGTGACGGTCGAACTTCTGCCCCGAGGCCAGGCCGCCGAGGTAGAACGAGAGCAGCGCGATCGCGATGCCCGCGATGTCGTCGGCGACGTAGTGCCAGCCGAAGTAGAGGGTGGCCACGACGGTGACCCCGAAGTTGATCCACAGCACCCAGTGCACCCAGCGGACCCGGATCGTGTACTGCGCCATCAGGGCGACCAGCAGCGTGATCGCGCAGTGCAGGCTCGCGAAACCGGCCACCGACTGCACGCTGTCCTCGATGCCGACCCACAGCACGTTTTCTCGTCCCGAGTAGAGCGCATCCATCAGCTGCGTCGTGCCGGTGTTGTCGAGGTCGCGGTAGAGCCAGGAGTACTCGAAGCCGGGGCCGAGCGTCGGCAGGGCGTAGTACGACGCCGTACCCAGGCTCCAGGCCAGGCACTGCGACGTGGCGAACCAGTAGCCGTAGCTGATGTTGCGCGACCAGATCAGCCAGGCGGTCAGCACCAGCGGCACCATCGGCAGGAACCACAGGTAGATGGTGGACAGGAGGTGGGCGAGGATCCCGGTGCCGAGCATGTCGTGGAGCACCAGCGCCGGCTCGTTGCCGAAGAACAGCGCCTGGTCGAGCAGGTGCAGGGGCCGGTCGTACTTCTTGAGGCCGACCGCCTCCGGCAGGAACGACTTCAGGTTCCGGTAGCTCACGTAGGTGATGTAGAAGCAGGTCAGGCCCATCACGACGAGGGTGAGCCGCTCGCGGTTCCAGTGGGAGTGCCAGCGCTCGACGACGACCTTGCGCGCGGCCTTGGGATTGCCCTTCGCGATCCAGATGATCCGCGGCAGCATGTCCAGCGCGAGCGCGCCGAGCACGAGCAGCGGCAGCCGCAGCCAGGAGGGCCCCAGGAAGCCCTCGGGGTCCACCAGGCGCTTGTCCAGGCTGAACGCGGTGAGCAACGCGAGCGCGCCCATCAGCGATGCGACTCCGACGAGGAGTACGTAGGCCCGGCGATACACGTCCGCAGTCTAGGGAACCGTGCCAGGGATCAGTCGAGTGGCATGACGGCCACCCGGGCCACGTCCACGGCCAGCCGGACGTCCTCGCCCGGACCCGGCGCCGGCGCGGACGCCACCGCGGCCACCTCACCGACCCCCACGACGTCCACGACGAGGCGCGTCGCCTCGGGGGTGGCCCGCGCCGACACCACGCGCCCGGCCAGTGCTCCGGCGGGGTCCACCCGCAGCGCCGAGCGGCGCAGTGCCACCTGGCCGCGGCGGCCCTCGCCCGCCGCGGCGAGTACGACGCCCGCCCGCTCGCCGTCGAGGACCGTCGCGTAGCCCAGGAACCCGGCCGCCTCCGCGTCGGCGGGCGCCGCCCACACCTCGGCTGGGGTGCCCTGCTGGACCAGCCGGCCGGCCCGCATCAGCGCCATCCGGTCCGCCACCGCGAACGCCTCCTCGTGGTCGTGGGTCACCAGCAGCGCGGTGGTGCCGGCCCGGGTCAGGATCTCGCGGAGGTCGCTGGCCAGTCGCTCGCGCAGCGCGGCGTCGAGCGCGGAGAGCGGTTCGTCGAGCAGCAACAGGCGGGGCTCCACCGCGAGGGCGCGGGCCAGCGCGACCCGCTGGCGCTCACCACCGGACAGCGTGGCCGGCGCCCGGTCCCCGAACCCGGTGAGGCCGACCAGGTCGAGCAGCTCCTCGACGCGGGCCGCGACCGCCGCGCGGCCGCGGCGCCGGATCCGCAGCGGGTAGCCGACGTTGGCGGCGACGCTCTGGTGGTCGAAGAGCTGGCCGTCCTGGAACAGCAGGGCGAACCCGCGGCGGTGGGTCGGGGTCCCGGCCAGGTCGGCATCGTCGAAGGCGATCCGGCCGGTGCTCGGCTGCTCGAGCCCGGCGACCGCTCGCAGCAGCGTCGACTTGCCGCAGCCGGACGCGCCGAGCACGGCCAGCACCTCGCCCCGGGGCAAGTCCAGCGAGACGTCGTCGACCGCCGCGAGACCGTCGTACCGCACGGTGAGGTCGGTGACGCTCAGTCCGTTCGGCACCTCAGAACCCTCCCACGCCGGGCACCCGGAGCCGTTCGACGGCGAGCATCACCAGGGCGGTGGCGGCCGCGAGCACCACCGAGGCGGCCAGCGCCATCGCATAGTTCTGGGCGCCGGGATGACCGAGCAGCCGGAAGATCACGACGGGCACGGTCGGGTGCTCGTCGCGCGCGAGGAACGAGGTCGCGCCGAACTCCCCCAGCGAGACGGCGAACGCGAACCCGGCGGCGGCGACCAGTGGGGTCCACAGGACCGCGAGGTCGACGGTGAGCAGGGTGCGCCAGGGCGAGGCGCCGAGCGACGCGGCCGCCTGGCGCTGCCGGTCGTCGATGCCGGCCAGCACCGGCGCGATGGTGCGCACCACGAGCGGGAGCGCCACCAGCGCCTGGGCGATCGGCACCAGCAGCGGGGAGTCACGGAAGTTGACCGGCGGCTGGTCGAGGGTGATCAGGAAGCCGAAGCCCAGCGTCACCGCCGAGACCCCGAGGGGCAGCATGAAGAAGCCGTCGAGGCCGGCTCGCAGGCGCCGCTCGGCCCCCCCGTGCGAGCGGCGCGTGACCACGAGCGAGACCAGCAGGCCGACGCCCACCGACATCCACGTCGCGTCGACCGCGGTGCGCAGCGAGTTGGCCAGCGCGTCGGTCACCGGGACCAGCAGTGCCTCGTCGGTGCCGGTGGTGGTCAGTGCGCGGTAGTTGTCCCACCCCCAGCCACCGTCCACGCGCAGGGAACCGGCCACCAGGGTGGCGATCGGGACGGTCACCAGCACGAGGCCGAGCAGGGTCACCAGCACGGCGGGTACGTCGGACCTCGCCGGGCGCCGGAGCCGGGACCGCCGCCGCGCGACGACGGTGGCCTTCGCACGCGACCGGGCGGCGACGTAGAGCAGGCCGCTCACCACGACCAGCTGGAGCAGCGACAGCGCGGCCGCGGCCTGCAGGTCGAGAAGCTGGGTGGTGAGCAGGTAGATCTCGGTCTCGACGGTCGCGTAGCGCAGCCCGCCCAGCACCAGCACCACGCCGAACGCGGTGGCGCAGAACAGGAAGACCACGCTGGCCGCGGAGACGATCGGGCCGGCCAGCGCCGGCAGCGTGACGGTGCGGAAGACCGTGGCGGGCGGCGCACCCAGCGCCGCCGCGGCCTCGGCCGGGCGCGGGTCCAGGCTCTCCCACGCGGTGCCGACGGTGCGGACCACGACCGCGAGGTTGAAGAACACCAGTGCCGCGATGATGGCGGCGGGCGTCCCGTCGAGGTCGAGCCCGGCGAGCGGCCCGCCGGCGCCGAGCACCTGCCGGAACGCGACCCCGACCACCACGGTCGGCAGCACGAACGGCATCAGCAGCGCGGCGCGCAGCGCCCGCTGACCCGGGAACCGCAACCGATAGAGCACGTGCGCGGCCGGCACCCCCAGCAGCACCGTGAGCACCGTCCCGACCGCCGCGGACCACAGCGTGAACCAGAGCACCCGGTGCGTCCGCGGGCGCCGGAGCACCTCGGCCACGCCGCCCGGGTCGAACGTCCCGTCGGGCCACAGCCCCTGCGCCAGCATCCCGCTGACCGGGAGCACGAAGAAGACGCCGAGCACCAGCACCGGACCCGCCGCGAGCGCGGCGAGGGTGAGCAGGCGACGCGGGGACCGCCTCACCGGCTCGTGACGTCGGTCCACTCGGTCAGCCAGTCCTTGCGCTTCTCCGCGATGGTGCCCGGGTCGACGTCGTACGGCGTCTCCGGCCGCGTCGCGTACGTCGCCCAGTCCGTCGGCAGCTCGACGGCGTCGGAGACCGGGAAGACGTACATGCTGTCCGGCAGCGCCGCCTGGACCTCGTCGCTGAGCAGGAAGTCCACGACCTCCTGGCCGCCCTCGGGGTTCGTCGCGTTGGCCAGCACCCCGGCGTACTCCACCTGGCGGAAGCAGGTGTCCAGCAGCGCCGCGGTGGTGGAGGTGCCGCTCTTCTCGTCCACCGTGAACGCCGGCGAGGTGTCGTAGGAGACGACGATCGGGCGGGTGCCCTTCTCGGCGCCGCCGGTGAAGTCGACGAAGTACGCGTCGTTCCAGCCACTGGTGAGCTTGGCGCCGTTGTCCATCAGCCGTGACCAGTAGTCCTGCCAGCCGTCCTCGCCGTACTCCGCGACCGTCGCGAGCAGGAAGGCCATGCCCGGCGAGCTGGTGGGAGCGCCCGGGATCACCAGCTGGTCCCGGTACGCCGGGTCGGCGAGGTCGTCGAGCGTCTGCGGCGGCGTCTGGTCGTGGTCGGCGAACCAGCGCGTGTCCACGTTGACGCACACGGAGGCCTGGTCGACCGGGGAGAGCCGGTCACCGCCCTCCTCGAGGGCGTAGGTCTCCGCGCCGGCGGGGAGCTCCGCGGCGTACTCCGCGAACACGTCCTCGTCGAGCGCCCGCGAGGCGAAGGTGTTGTCGACCCCGAAGGCGACGTCACCGATCGGGTTCTCCTTGGTGAGGACCAGCTTGTTCGTGAGCGTGCCGGTGTCGCCCGAGGTGCGGACGTCGAGCGTCAGCCCGGTGTCCCGCTCGAACCTTCGCTTCAGGCCCTTGGGGAGGCTGAACGACTCGTGGGTGACGAGGACGACGGTCGAGCCGGCCTCCGCCCCGGACTCCTTCTCGTCGGCCTTCTCGGCCGCGAGCGTGCAGCCCGACAGCGCGAGGGCGGTGATGGTGGTGACGGCAGCAGCCGTTGCATGGCGGAGCATTCCGACTCCCTTCGCCGGTGCTAACCGGATCAGGTCCTGAGGGTCTGCGGCGGATCCGCACTCTCAGCTCTCCCGTACGCCGCGCCGAAGGGCGGGTCAGGAGGGCTCCCCTGTCTTGTGCCGCCCAACCTATCAACCCCGCCGAGGTGTGAGTTCTTGCGGGCCGAGAAGTGACGTCTTGCGCACGAGCGCGCAAGAAGTGACACCTCGACGAGCAAGAATCGACACCTCGTCGGGAGGCAGCTGCGGGTGGGACGGTGACATGCCGACCGCCGGGGCGGGGTACATCCGGGCTCCGGGATCCAGAGAAGGGACGCCAGCATGGTCCGACTGCGGACGGTCTCGCCCGACCAGCCGGGGTGGACCCGGCGCCGGGCCGGCACGGGCTTCGCCTACCTGGACACCGAGCGGATGCGGCTCCCGGCGGAGGATGCTCAGCGGGTCCGGGACCTGGTCATCCCGCCGGCGTGGAAGGACGTGTGGGTCTGCCCGTTCCCCAACGGACACCTGCAGGCGGTGGGCACCGACGAGGCCGGACGGCGGCAGTACCTCTACCACCCGGCCTGGCGGGCCCGGCGCGACCTCCTCAAGTACCAGCGCGTGATGCGGCTGGGGCGGGTGCTGGCCGAGGTGCGACGGCGGCTGCTCGACGACCTGTCCACCGAGGACATGAGCCGTGAGCGCGCGTCCGCGATCGCCGTACGCCTCCTGGATCTGGGCTACTTCCGGATCGGCAACGACGTCTACACCGACACGCACGGCAGCTTCGGACTGACCAGCCTCGAGCGCCGGCACGTCCGCCGCGAGGGTGACACGCTGGTCTTCGAGTTCACCGGAAAGTCCGGCATCGAGCACCTCATCGAGATCGACGACGCCCTGGTGCTCGCCGCGATCGACATCCTGCGCCGGCGGCGCAGCCAGCACGACGACGCCCTGCTGGCCTACAAGGACGGCCGGCTGTGGAAGCGGCTCGAACCGGCGATCGTCAACGACTACGTGCGCGAGGTGACCGCGCTGGAGGTGACCGCGAAGGACTTCCGGACCTGGCACGCGACCGTGATGGCCGCCGTGGCGCTGGCCGACTCCGAGGAGCCCGGCGACACGCGGGCCTCGCGGCGACGGGCCCTCAGCGCTGCGGTCAAGGAGGTGGCCGGCTACCTCGGGAACACGCCGTCGGTGGCCCGCAGCTCCTACATCGACCCTCGGGTGATCGAGCTGTACGAGCGGGGCATCACCATCTCGCCGTCGTCGCGACGCAGGCAGCAGGACCCCGACGAGCAACGCGGGGCCGCCGAGCGCGCCGTACTGCGGCTGCTGAGGTCGGCCTGATCGAGGGTCCGATGCTCCGATTCATCGCCGTTTCCGCGTCTCCGAGGACGGATTCGGTGGCGAATGCAACAAGAAGCATCGACTTCGCCCGGCATCGTGGCCTAGACCGATGAAATCAGTTGCCGGAAAACCGAGACAACGGGCCCGTAGTTGGGCCAGAGTGGGCCGTGCCCCGCAGGTGACCCGAGACGCCTGCGGGGCACTTCTCATTTCGTCCCGCGTCAGGGCGCGCAGGTGACACACGGCTCCGCGGGCTCGACCGGAGCGGCCGGGTCGGTGGGGTCGCCCGGTGTCTGGTCGCCCGGTGTCTGGTCGCCCGGTGTCCCGGGGTCGCCCGGTGCCTCCGGCTCGCAGACCCCCGGCGTCGGATCGCCCGGCTCAGCAGCCGGGGTCGGCGTCGAGGCCGTCTGAGACGGCTCGGGGTCCGCGGGCGGCTCCGTCACCGGCGGGTCAGTGGGCGGGTCCGTCACCGGCGGGTCCGTCACCGGCGGGTCAGTGGGCGAGTCGGTCACCGGCGGGTCAGTGGGGGGGTCGGTCGGCTCCGGATCCGTCACGCACGGCGGGAGCTCCTCCTCAGGGGGCGGGGGCAGGTCGACCGGCCACGGCGAGGTGCCGCCGGGCCGCACCGGGTCTCGCCCGGGCCTCGACGGCTTCGCGGGCCGGGGGACGGCGGCGACCTGCGCCTCGGCGTGCGCCTTCGGCGCCGGTGCGCGGCTCCGGGCCTTGGCTCGCGCAGGGGTCCGGTCGGGTGCGATCCGGGCCACGGCGGGTCGGACCAGCACCGCGGGCAGCGTGGCCTGAGGGGAGCCCGCGGTCAGCCCGGCCTCGTCGTACGCCGCCATCCAGGCGAGCACGAGTCGCAGGTACGCCCGGGAGTGGTTGTAGGTCAGCACCGCCGTGCGCAGGGAGGCCGGCTCGGCCAGGTCCCCTCCGGACTGGCACAGGTAGACCGCCGCGCTGCCGGCGGCGTCCTCCACGTCCTGGGGGTCGAGGCGCCCGTCGCCGTCGAGGTCCACGGCGTACGCGATCCAGGTGGCCGGGAGGAACTGCATGGGGCCGACGGCCCGGTCCCACTTCCGGTCGCCGTCCAGGACCCCGTCATCGGTGTCGGGGACGCGGCCGAACGGATCGCCGTCCAGCGCCGGGCCGATGACCCGCGGGACCGCCCGGTGCCGGGCATCGAGCCGGTGCCCGGCCAGGTTGCCCGACTCGACCTGGCCGATCGCAGCGAGCAGTGAGACCGGCAGGTGACAGGCGGGCGAGACCACGAGTGCGGCCGTCCGGTACGCCTGCAGCAACGGCTCCGCGACCTCGAGGGCGGCACCCCGGCGGCGAGCGGTGCTGGACACGGGTGTCGTCGACGCGCGGCGGGCCCCGGCTGTCCGCAGCGGAGGCTGCCACTCAGAGCGGGTGACCGAGGCCGGCGGCCGCTCGGGGGATCCGGGCAGCACTCCCGTGGAGCCGACCCGCCCCATTCCCGCGGTCGACACGAGGATCGCGCAGCACCACCCCACGGTGGCGCCGCGAAGCCACCAGCCCATGGACCCACCATCGCTCAGGGGGCGTCGACGCGCCAGACCCACGCAGACCTTTCGTACACCAGGGTGCGCCTCCGGCTCCCGAGGAGGCTCAGTCCGTGGTGGCGAACGCCGCGTCGAAGGCAGCCTCGGGGGCGTCGAAGGCCAGGGAGCGCACGAACTCCAGGGCCTCGGGCGCCCCCCGCAGGCGATCCATGCCGGCGTCCTCCCACTCGACCGAGATCGGACCCCGGTAGCCGATGTGGTTGAGCATCCTGAAACAGCGCTCCCACGGGACGTCACCGTGTCCGGTGGAGACGAAGTCCCAGCCCCGCCGGGGGTCGGCCCAGGCGAGGTGGGAGCCGAGCCGGCCGTTGCGGCCGTTCCCGACCTGGAGCTTGGTGTCCTTGCAGTCCACGTGGTAGATCCGGTCCCGGAAGTCCCACAGGAACGAGACCGGGTCCAGGTCCTGCCACACGAAGTGGGAGGGATCCCAGTTCAACCCGAACGCGTCGCGATGACCGATGGCCTCGAGGCTGCGCACCGTCGTCCAGTAGTCGTAGGCGATCTCCGAGGGGTGCACCTCGTGGGCGAACCTGACCCCCTCGGCGTCGAACACGTCGAGGATCGGGTTCCAGCGATCGGCGAAGTCCTGGTAGCCCGCATCGATCATCGACTGCGTCGCGGGCGGGAACATCGCGACGTACTTCCAGATCGAGGAGCCGGTGAACCCCACGACGGTGTCGACGCCGAGCCGTCGCGCGGCCCGAGCGGTCATCTTCATCTCCTCGGCCGCCCGCCGGCGCACCCCCTCGGCGTCGCCGTCGCCCCAGATCCTGCTCGGCAGGATGTCCTGGTGCCGCTGGTCGATCGGGTCGTCGCAGACCGCCTGGCCCTTCAGGTGGTTGGAGATCGTCCACACCTTCAGGTCGTACTTCGCGAGCACCGCCGACTTGGCGGCGAGGTAGGCGTCGTCCTCGACGGCTCGCCAGACGTCGAAGTGGTCACCCCAGCAGGCGATCTCCAGGCCGTCGTACCCCCATCCGGAGGCCAGTCGGCAGACCTCCTCGAAAGGGAGGTCCGCCCATTGTCCCGTGAAGAGCGTGATGGGTCGGGTCATGATGGGTCCTTCCGGTCGGTGGTGGTCCTGCCCTCACGCCGCGACGGCGGGCACAACGGTCTTCTCCCAGGTCCCCAGCATGGCGCTGCGCTCGACGGCGGCAAGGACACCCTGCACCTGGAGCCCGTCGGCGAACGACGGCAGCGGTTGCTCGGAGCGGCTGATGGCGGTCACCAGGTCGACGACCTGGTGGGTGAAGGCGTGCTCGTAGCCGAGACCGTGGCCGGCGGGCCACCAGTGACCGACGTACGGGTGCTCGGGCTCGGTGACCAGGATGCGTCGGAACCCTGCGGTGCGGCCGTCCTCGGTGGCGTCGTGGAACTCCAGCACGTTCATGTCCTCGAAGTCGAAGGCGAGGCTGCCCCGCGACCCGTTGATCTCGATCCGGATCGAGTTCTTGCGGCCGGTGGCGAACCGGGTCGCCTCGAAGACTCCCATGGCCCCGCCTCCGAACCGCGCCAGGAAGCTGACCGCGTCGTCGACCGTGACCTGCCCGGGTGCGGAGTCTGGCAGCGGCCGCTCCCGCACGAACGTCTCCATGAATCCGCTGACCGAGCCGATCGAGTCACCAGTGAGGTACTGGGTCAGGTCGATGATGTGGGCGCCGATGTCACCCAGCGCACCGGACCCCGCCTTGTCCTTCTCGAGACGCCAGCTCATCGGCGTCGTCGGATCGGCGAGCCAGTCCTGGAGGTACTGCGCGCGGACGTGTCGGACATCGCCGATACGGCCCTGCTCCACGAGGCGGCGGGCCAGGGCGACAGCGGGCACCCGACGATAGGTGAAGCCGACCATCGCCCGGATCCCATGGGCGGCGGCCCGGTCGGCGGCGACCGACATGGCCCGCGCCTCCTCGACGGTGTTGGCCAGGGGCTTCTCACAGAGCACGTGCTTGCCCGCATCCAGTGCGGCGATCGCGATCTGGGCGTGGGTGTCCCCCGGCGTGCAGACGTCGATCAGGTCGATGTCGTCGCGCTCGAGCAGACGCGTCCAGTCCGTCTCGGTCGACTCCCAGCCCAGCTTGGCGGCCGCGAGCGAGACCCGGTCGGCATCGCGGCCGCACAGCGCCCGCAGCCGGGGCCGGAGCGGCAGGTCGAAGAAGTGCGGTGCGGATCGCCAGGCCTGGGAGTGGGCGGCACCCATGAACGCATGCCCGACAAGTCCGACGCCGAGGACCGGGGCGGTCGAGGTCATGTGACTGTTCCTTAGGTTCGGGCGCGAGAGCGCGGAGACGGGGCGGACGGGGCCGGCCGACGCGGGTGCGCCGGCCGGCCCGGGTGCTCAGGACTCGAACCCGAGGTCCATGTACTCGTCCACGTTCTCCTCGGTGACGACCGGAGCGTTCAACACGATCCGCTTCGGGACCTCGACCTGCACCAGGTCGGAGAAGCCCTTGTCCTGCGCGATCAGGCGGGCCAACCGGATGCCGTCTGCGGCCTGGGTCGGCGGGTAGATCACGGTCGCGGCCATCGAGCCGTCCTTGATCCAGCGCATGGCGTTGGCCGACCCGGCGCCACCGATGAACGCGAACTCGTCACGGTCCGCGTTCTCGAACGCCGCCTTCACGCCGACGCCCTGGTCGTCGTCGTGGTTCCAGATGACGTCGATCTTGGGGACGGACTGGAGCAGGTTGGAGGCGACCTTCTCCCCGGACTCGACGGTGAACTCCGCGGCGACCCGGTTGTCGACGTTCTGGCCGCACGCCTCGAGGGCGTCCTTGAAGCCCTTCGAGCGGTCCTGGGTGAGCGGCAGCGAGTCGAGGCCGGCGATCTCGGCGATGACCGCGTCCTCGAGGCCCTTCTCCTCGACGACCTGGCAGGCGTACGTCCCGGCCGAGACGCCCATGCCGTAGTTGTCGCCCAGGATGGTGGTGCGAGCGGCGAACGGCGAGGAGAACTCACGGTCGACGTTGATGACCGGGATGCCGGCCTCCATCGCCTTGGTGGCCACGGCGGTGAGAGCGGCGCCGTCGGTCGGCAGCAGCACGATCGCGTCGACCTTGTCGTTGATGAAGGTCTCGATCTGGCTGATCTGCAGGTTCGCGTCGTTGGTGCCCTCGGCGGCCCGGAGCTCGATGTCGTCGTACTTCTTGGCCTCGGCGAGCGCGGAGCTGTTGATCGCAGCCAGCCAGCCGTGGTCGGCCGCCGGACCCGAGAAGCCGATCACGACCTTCTCGCCCGGGTCGTCGTTGTTCGACACGGCCCGGGTGCGGTCGTTGTCGGAGTCGCTGTCGGAGGAGTTGCTGGTGCAGCCGGCCACGAGGAGGAGGGCGACGATGGCGCCCCCCGTGACCCGCCGAAGCCGGCGGTGCTGGGCGGTACGGGACATGTTCGGCTCCTTGGTTGCGTGAAAGGTCGGTTCGTGAGGAGTGTGCGGAGGTCCGAGAGGGTCGGTCGTGGCGCTAGGTGCCGCTGTTGCTGCGCGACGCGAGCCGCTGCTGCAGCAGTACCGCGGCGACGATGATGAGTCCCTTGGCGACGGACTGCGCCGAGCTGGACAGGTTGTTCTGGGTGAAGACGTTGGACAGCGTGGTGAAGATGAGCACGCCGAGGACGGTGCCGACGATCGTGCCCCGGCCACCCGAGAGCAGGGTGCCGCCGATGACCACCGCCGCGATCGCGTCGAGCTCGTAGAGGGTGCCGTGGGTGGACGAGCCCGTGGTCGTGCGGGCGACGATCATGACCGCCGCGATCCCGCAGCACAGCCCGACGATCGCGTAGAGCGCGACCGTGTGCCGACGTACGTCGATGCCGGCCAGGCGGGCGGCCTCCGGGTTGCCGCCGACCGCGAACGTACGCCGGCCGAACGTCGTCCGGTTGAGCACCACCCAGCCCACGACGGCGACCACGGCGAAGATGATCACCAGCACGGGGACGCCGAGCGGCTCGGAGCGGAAGAAGTCCGTGAAGCCCGGCACGTCGACGATCTGGGTGCGGCGCTGGGCGATGATCTCCGCGAGACCGCGGGCGGCGGCGAGCATCGCGAGCGTGGCGATGAAGGGGACCACCCTCCCGTAGGCGATCAGCAGCCCGTTGACGAGGCCACACGCGGTTCCGACGACGACCGCGGCGAACACGATCACCGTCCAGTGGTTGTCGCGGGCCATCGTCTGGGTGGCGAGAGTGGTCGACCAGACGGACGACAGCGCGACGATCGCGCCCACGGAGAGGTCGATGCCGCCGCCGGTGATCACGAAGGTCATCCCCACCGAGACCACGCCGATGACTGCGCCCAGCCGCAGGATCGTGAGCGCGTTGTCCGTGCTCGCGAACTGCTCGCCCGCGGTGGCGACACCGACCAGGCAGAGGAGGAAGAGGGCGACGACGAGGCCGAGGTTGCGCCCGACCGAGGAGCCCATCAGCCCGCCGAGGACTCCACGCGACCGGCGGGCACCGCTGCCGGACAGCGGCTCCTGGGCGGGCGGGGCGTTTCCCGGCTCGTTCCCTGCGGCGACAGGCGCCGTCTCATGCTGCGACATCAGGCCCTACTTCCTTCCAGCACGAGGTTGAGCACGTCGTGTTCGTCGATCTCGACAGCCGGGCCCGAATGGACCACGCGGCCCTCACGGATGACCAGGACCCGGTCTGCGAGACCCAGGACCTCCTCCATCTCGCTCGAGACCACCACGACCGCCACTCCGCTGTCGGCCAGCGACCGGATCAGCGCGTAGATCTCGCTGCGCGCACCCACGTCGACCCCGCGCGTCGGCTCGTCCAGCAGCAGCACCCGGCAGCCGCGAAGCAACCAGCGGGCCAGCACGACCTTCTGCTGGTTGCCTCCGGACAGCGTGCGCACCGGGCGTTTCACCCCGACCGGTCGTACGTCGAGCGACCGGGTCAGCTCGGCGGCCGCCGTACGCTCCGCCGCGCCGTCCAGGAAACCGGCGCGGGCGAAGCGGCCCAGACTCGACACGGTGATGTTCTGGTAGATCGCCTGGTCGAGCAGCAGCCCCTGGCTCTTGCGCTCCTCCGGGGCCAGGCCGACCCCGGACCGGACCGCGGCTCCGACCGATCCCCGCCGCAGGCGCCTGCCGTCGACGTGCACCCGGCCCTGCGTCGCCCGCCGGGCTCCGTAGACGGACTCGAGGATCTCCGAGCGACCCGAGCCGACGAGGCCGGCGAGACCGACGATCTCGCCGGCCCGGACGGAGAACGTCACATCGGCGAACTTCTTGACGAGACCGAGTCCCTCGACCTCCAGCACGATCGGGGCGGACGGGTCTGTCGCCGGTCGGTCCGGGAAGACGTACTCGATGTCCCGTCCGGTCATCAGCCGGATCAGGTCCGCGGTCGCGGTGTCCCGGGCGGGCAGGTCGGTGGCGACGGTGCGGCCGTCCTTGAGGACGGTGACGCGGTCCCCGACCTGGCGGATCTCCTCGAGCCGGTGAGAGATGTAGACGACCGCGACACCCTGCGCGGTCAGGTCACGGATCACGCGGAACAGGGTCTGGACCTCCTGTTGGTCGAGCGCCGCGGAGGGCTCGTCCATCACGATGAGGCGGGTGTCGTGCGACAGGGCGCGCGCCATGCTGACGATCTGCTGGCCCGAGGCGGGCAGGGTGCCCACCTCGCGGTCGACCCGGATCTCGTCGTGACCGAGCCGCGCCAGCAACGCCCGCGCGGCGGCCCTGGTGTCACCGCGGCGGAGCAGTCCGCCGCGAGACATCTCGTGGCCGAGGAAGATGTTCTCGGCCACGGTGAGACCGCCCACCAGGTCGAGCTCCTGGTAGATCGTCGAGATGCCGAGACCGATGGCTGCGTCCGGCGTCCCGAGCGTCACCGCCTCGCCACGCCACTCGATGTCTCCCTGGTCGGGGCGGTGGGCTCCCGCCAGCACCTTGATCAGCGTCGACTTCCCGGCCCCGTTCTGGCCGAGCAGGCAGTGCACCTCACCGGGACGGACGTCGAGGTCGACCCCGTCGAGTGCGCGGACCCCGGGAAAGGTCTTGACGATGCCGCGCATCCGGAGCAGCGCCTGGTCGGCGCCGTCGCGGCCGGGTGCGGACCGCTGCGGCGAGGAGCGGTGTGGATCGACGCTCACCAGGTCTCCTCGCCTCGGGGCGTGACGGTCGTCACGTCGCTGTGTCGAAGAACCTAGGCCGCCAAACGAAAGTTGGCAAGAGTAATTCGCAAATTACTTGCGAAAGTGGTGATCAGGCGACGGCGTACACCGCATCGCTGATGAGGCGGGCGGCCCCGACCACGCCGGCGTCGCCGCCGAGCTCGCTCAGCACCACGGGCAGATTCCCGGTGGCCAGGGGCAGGGACTGCCGGTAGATCGCGCCGCGGATCTCCGCGAGCAGGGTGTGTCCCAGGCCCGCCACGCCGCCCCCGATCACGATCAGGCCGGGGTTGAAGAACGACACCAGGTTGGCCAGCACCGTTCCCACGCGCCTGCCGCCGTCACGGGTGAGCTGCAGGGCGAGTGCGTCGCCCAGGCCGAGCGCCTGCGAGACGTGCTCGGCGCTCAGCTCGCCGTCCCGCTCGAGCAGCTCCGACAGCACCGCGGACCGTCCCGCCTCGGCAGCAGCCGTGGCGTCACGCGCCAGCGCGGCACCACCGAAGAAGGCCTCGAGGCATCCCCGGTTCCCGCAGGCGCACATCGGTCCGCCCTGCTCGGTGCGGATGTGACCGATGTCCCCGGCACAGCCGTCGGCGCCCCGGTAGAGATGGCGGTCGACGACGATGCCACACCCGACGCCGGTGCCGATCTTGACGAACAGGAACGCAGACGCCGACCGCGCCACCCCGGTGTGCTGCTCGCCCAGGGCCATCACGTTCACGTCGTTGTCGAGCAGGACCGGGCACCCCAGCTCGCGCGACAGCGCGTCCCGCACGGGGTACCCGTCCCACCCCGGCATGATCGGCGGCGAGACCGGCACGCCGGCGTGGAAGTCCACCGGCCCCGGTACGCCGATCCCCAACCCCGCGGGCCGGTCCACGCCCTGCTCGGCCAGCAGCTTTCGGACCAGGCCGATCGCCTCAGCCAGGACCGGCTCGGGACCGCGACGGATGTCCGCCTTCGGCGTCGAGGCGCGGGTCAGCACGGCCAGCCTGCCGTCGGTGACCGCCACCCGCATGGAAGTGGCACCGAGCTCGATGCCCACGAAACGGAGACCGGCGTCGAGGTCGACCAGGGTCGACCTCCGGCCGCCCCGCGAGGCGGCCGGTCCACCATCGACGGCCAGTCCGAGCTCGACCAGCCGTCCGACCTCGGCCGCCACGGTCGTGCGGGACACGCCGAGACGCGCGGCGAGATCCATGCGCGACAACGGCCCCTCGTCGCGCACGAAGGTCAGGATCTTGGACTGGGTGGGGGTCTCTGCCCGGCCGGAGAGTACGTGCGCCATGGTTCGGATGATGCCACGGCAGCCGGTGACGGCAGTCTTTCGCAGGTCTGCGGCGCAAGTCCCGGCGGTGGGGACGCCCCTTGCGGGAAGGACGCCCCCACCGGTCCGGGTCCCGTCGCCGCGACGGCGACGTGACGAGGGCACGGTAACGCCCCTTTCGCACCAGCCGGAAGACGTTTCGCCGGAGGTGGCCTGACTTTCGTCATCCATAGGCGAATAGGTGTGAGGGAGTGGTCTGGGCCAGTTGGCGCTTCTGCACCTCCGCGGTGCCGTGCGGCTCCGGGACGCGTCCCCTATCACCCGACACTTTGTCCACCAGAATTTGAAAGTATGAGAATTTTCGGCTCAACCCCTAGCCGGTACCACTCGAGGAGGACTACCGTCCCCGGCAGATCGACCGTGATGCGGGTCACGGTCTGGCTGCTACCGACTGCACCGCCGACCGCCGAGACGAAGGCCCGCCATGAGACGACTCCTCCCGCTCTTCCTCGCCGCGGTCCGCCTCGACTTCTTCAACCTCAGCTGGGTGGAGTTCGGAGGCACCGGTATCGCCACCCCTTGAGACACCGACGCGGGGAACGCGCCCGTCCCGGTCCCCGCGAGAGCAGTGGACACCAGATCTCCTACACAGAGAGAAGAACAGTGATGAACACACCACACGAGCTCAGCCGTCGCAGGTTGCTCGGATGCGCCGCCGCGGGAGCCGCCGCCGTGGCCCTGGCCCCGGTCGCCTCCGGAAGCGCCTTCGCCGCGCCGCCCGAGGGCAAGGGCGGGCGGTTGATCCCGCCCTCCAAGGTCGGCACGATCACCTACACCCAGCGCGACGTGCCCGGCCGCCTCGGCATCGCCACCGGCTCGCCCACGGTGGGCTACCTGGGCGGCGCCGACTTCCCGGCCGACCCCAGCGATCTCGGGCCGCTGGTGCCGCTGCCGGGCGGGTGGAAGGAGCTGTTCGAGTACTTCGCCGCGGTGGGCATCGAGCAGGTCGAGTTCGCCGGATACGGGCAGAACGCCAACAACCCCGGCGGTTCGGCGGGCTACGTGGCCACGCCCGAGGGTCGCGCTGCCTACCTGGCCCATGCCGGCGTGCTGCGCGGGTTCCTCGACGACAACGGGCTGGAGGCGATCGGGAACCACGGCTTCATCCCGAGCACCTGGTACGGCCCGAACAGCGCCGGCGGGACGATGACGGCCGCGGACTACGACCGGCTGCAGACCGAGCTCGAGTTCGCCTCGATCCTCGGCATGCCCTACATGGGCACCGGCGGCGACCCGACGAGCGCGAACAACCGCAACATCGAGCCGTGGACCGTCGCCGGGGAGAAGTGGGAGGCGCTGAACCTGCTCAGCAGCAGGTGGGGCATCCAGATGTACACCCACAACCACGACCCGGCGTACAACTTCCTGCAGGACGGTCCGATGGTGACGGTGACCCAGGACCGGGTGACGGGAGCGCCGATCACACCGATCCAGGTGCGCGCCGAGTCGGGCAAGCGCCTGATGCAGCACTACCTCGACGTCACGAACCCGCAGCTGGTGGTCGTCGAGATGGACATCTACTGGGCGCACGTCGCGCAGCACAAGCACCGCTGGCGGTACGACGAGAACGGCCAGCGGGTCCAGGACCTCTTCGACCCGTTGGCCACGGTGGCGAAGCAGACGCACCGCTACCCGCTCTACCACGCCAAGGACGGCGACCGGACCGCCGAACCGACCGGCGTGGGCAACGGCTACACCATGGTCCCGTTCGGAGACCCCGGCAGCGACATCGACTTCGGCACCTTCTTCAAGAAGCAGGGCGCCAAGGGTTCGCACAACGCCAACTACGAGCAGGACAACGCCCCTGGCGGATCGGCCGACCCCGGCCGGTCCCTGCGCTACACCGCGATCAGCGCCGGCAACATGAACGGTCTGCGCGGATAACCGTCCCCGACCCGGGTGCACACGCCCGCACCTGCTGCAGGCCGGACCCCCTCTCCCGGGTCCGGCCTGTGCCGGCTCTCGGGGCAGCCGGCGCGCGGCAACACCGTTCCGTCAGGTCCGGGACGACGCCGGCCGGGCCACGGAGACCGGTCAGCGCCCGGCGGAGACCGGCGCGCGTTCCAGCACCGGGAGGGTACGGCGCACCAGGTCGACAGCCGGCCCGAGCAGCACGAACACCACGACGGTGCCGGGTCCGACGGCCGCACCGAACAGCCACCCGACCAGGGCACCACCGAACTGCACGAGGTTGTAGCTCCACCGGAACGGGATCGGCGGGTCCCAGGCCAGGGCCATCGCCTCAGCGGGGCCGGCTCCGGTGGCGCTCGCCAGGTAGGCAGCCACCCCGACCGCGATGAGAGCCAGGGCGACGACGAGCATGGCGATCCGCAGCGGCATCGAGGTCACGTCCGGGATGGCCGCCATCATCGCGGAGATCACGAAGCCGACGAGGAACCACTGCACGAGCGTTCCGGGCCCGGGGCGGGTGCCCCGCGCCCAGGCCAGCCCGACGAAGACGGCGCCGACGACGATGTTGAGCTGCCAGAACTCGAGCCCGGACGCGATGGTCAGGCCGTTGACGAGGGTCGAGTAGCCGTCCGATCCCAGCGCTGCCTCCAGCATCAGGGCCACGCCCACCCCGAGCACGGCGCAGCCGGCCAGCAGCTGGGCGTACTGCACCAGCACGGGCCGGGCGGTCCGGTCGCTGCTCAACGTCATCGGAACTCCCTTCCGCCGGAGACTGTAGGCCCCGCAGAGCGGCCCTCCCGCATCAATATCCGGAGGCCCCGGGAGGGCGGGCCCATCCGGGTCTGCCGGAACGCCGGCTCCCGGGCGTAGCGTCGAGGGTGATCGAGTCTCGGGCCCGACCCCGAGGAGGGCGCGTGCGGGACTATCACGTCGCTTGGTGGAACCTGGAGAACCTCTTCGACGAGGAGGACGCGCTCGCGCTGGGGCGACGGACCGACAAGGTGGCCCGCTCCATCCAGAGGGATGTCGTCGGCTGGACCCCCGAGCTGCGCGACCGCAAGATCCACCAGCTCGCCTCGGTGATCGCCGGCATGAACAAGCGCGCAGGGCCGGACCTCCTCGGCGTGTGCGAGGTCGAGAACAGGTTCGTGGTCGAGCGTCTCGTCGACGCCGTGAACGCGGCGCTGCCCACCCCCCGCAGCTATGCGGTCGTGCACGCCGACACCGACGACGCGCGTGGCATCGACGTCGCCTTCATCTACGACGACACCTTGTTCCAGGTCCCGGCACCCCTCGAGGAGTCGGTGTTCTTCCATGTCGTCATGCGGCGCAACGCCACCCGCGAGATCGTCCAGGTCAACTTCCACACCACGACCACGGCCGCCCCGACGTGGGCGGTGTTCGGCAACCACTGGCCCAGTCGCAGCGGCGGGCAGTACGAGTCCGCGGGCTACCGCGCGATCGCCGGTGAGACCCTCGGCTACTTCCACGAACGGGTGCTCGAGGTGCACGGGCCGGAGACCCCCGTGCTCGCCATGGGCGACTTCAACGACGAACCCTTCGACGACTCCCTGGTCCGCCACGCGCTGAGCACCCGGCAGCGGACCAAGGTCAACTCCGCGCGGGAGCGTCCGCTGCTCTGGAACCTGATGTGGCGTGCCGCCGGAGCACCCGAGGGAAGCTTCTACTTCGACAACCAGCCCAACGTGCTCGACCAGTTCCTCGCCAACAAGTCCATGGCCGTCGACGACGCCGTCCTCAGGGTGAACCCGACCACGGCCAGGATCCTCAAACCGCGGGCCATGGTCAGCACCGGCGCCTACAAGAAGCCCATCCCGTTCGGCGGCATGGGCGCCCCGGTCAACGAGCGGGGGTACTCCGACCACTTCCCCATCGTCGTCACCGTCACCGAGATCGACTGATACCGAGGTGTGGCCGGCTGACCGTGCCGCCGGTCGTCAGGGCGCAGTCACGGGCGTGGCGCCACGGCTCCTGAGCACCACGACACCGGCGAGGATCAGCAGGACGGCGACGGCGTCGAGAACGTCCAGGGGCTCGCCGACGAGAAGCCAGCCGATGGCGAGCGCGACGACCGGGGGGATGTAGGTGGCGCTCGACGCGGTCACGGCCCCGAGGTGGTCGACGATGTAGTAGTAGAGGATGTAGGCCACGCCCGTGCCCAGGATGCCGAGACCGACCACCACCCCGATCGTCGCCCGACGGTCCTCGGCCACCGCGGTGATGCCGTCCAGGTCGGTGACGACGACCAGGGTCAGCAGCGCGAGGCCGATCTGGTAGGTCGTCAGGGCGGCGGGCGGGATGCCCAGGTCGCTGAGGAACTTCTTGGCGTAGACGAACGACAGGCCGACGCTGGCCGAGCCGAGCAGCATGTAGAGCACGCCGGTCACGTCGACGGCGCCGTCGGTCGCCCACGGACGCGCGATGAGCAGCACGCCGCCGAAGCCGATGAGTACGCCGAGCAGTCGCCGCGGCGTGACCTGCTCACTGCGCAGGAAGACGGCCGCACCGAGGAACGTGAAGAGCGGGATCGCGCCGCTGAGCGCTCCCGCGATGCCGGAGGGGAGCAGTGATGTCCCGGCAGCGAACGCGAAGTAGTAGACGCTGGTGGCGAGCAGGGACATCACCACGAAGTGGTGGACGTACCGCGCGTGCCGCCGGTCGAACGCGCCTCGTGCCGCGGCGTACACCGCGACGGGAAGGAAGCCGAACAGGACCCGCAGCAGCGTGATCTGCGCGGCGGTGATCGTCTCCGAGGCCCACTTCATGAAGATGAAGTTGCTGCCCCAGATGAGCCCGAGGACGACGAAGGCGGCCGCGGCCCGGTTCATCACCGGCACAGTCTCGCAGCGACGGAGGAGCAGACCGGTCCGAGTCCGCTCGCCGGTCCGGCCCTTGTCTCCCAGGCGTCCATGGGTGGAGCCGCCTGTCGGAATCGAACCGACGACCTTCTCATTACGAGTGAGACGCTCTACCGACTGAGCTAAGGCGGCGCGTGCCCGGAGGCACGAGGGACGAGTGTAGGGCCCGTCCGGCCGGGCGCGGAAATCAGGACCCGCAGTCCTTGTCCTTGCTCGGCACGTCCCCGTCGATGAGGTAGCCCTCGATGGTCTCGTCGACACACGTGTTGCCCATGTTGTAGCCCGTGTGACCGTCACCGTCTCGCGTCAGCAGCACCGCCGACTCCAGCTGTTCGGCCAGCGCCTGCGCCCATGCGTACGGCGTGGCCGGGTCACGCGTCGTGCCGACCACGATGATCGGGGGCGCGCCGGACCCGTCGAGCTCGATCGGGTCGGCCTCGGGGACCCGGCTGTCGCGGCAGCCCGCCAGGCCCCAGGCGAACACCCGCCCGAAGGTCGGCGACGCCTTCTCGAACGCGGCGAACTCACCGGGGATCCTGCCGACCGGCACGGAGGAGGAGTCGTCGAGGCAGTTGATCGCGTAGATCGCCTCGGCGGAGTTGTTGTCGTAGCTCCCGTCCGCGGCGCGCGAGGCGTAGAAGTCGGACAGCATCAGCAGCGTCTTGCCGTCGCCGTCGAAGGCGTCCTTGAGGCCGGGGGTGAGGAAGGTGTCCCAGTAGTCGTCGTTGTAGAGCGGCGCCACGATGCCGTAGAACGCGTTGCCGATCGCGAGCTGCCGGTCGCCCACGGTGAGGGGCTGCCGGTCGACCTGGTCGAGGAACTCGGTGATCCGGTCGAGCGCCGCCTGACGGTCACCGCCGAGGAAGCACGGGGCATCGGCCAGGCAGTCGTCGACGTACGCCGTCAGGGCGGTCTGGAAGCCGGCCGCCTGCTGGAGGCTGGACTCGCGGCTGGTCAGGGAGACGTCCACGGCTCCGTCCAGGACCAGCCGGCCGGCGCGGTCGGGGAAGAGCTCGGCATAGGTGGCCCCCAGCCTGGTGCCGTAGGAGGCCCCGAAGTACCTGAGCTCGTCGTCGCCGAGCACGGCCCGGACCACGTCCATGTCGCGGGCCGCCTCGACCGTGGACACGTGTGCCGCCAGGTCGCCGCTGCGGCTGGAGCAGCCCGATCCGATCCGCTTGAGCCAGCCGGAGAACTCCCTGACCTCCGCGGGGGTGTCCGGGTCGGGGTCGGTGGCGATGTAGCCGTCGAGCTGCTCATCGGTCAGGCAGTCGACCGCGGTGCTCGAGCCGGTGCCTCGCGGGTCGAAGCCGATGATGTCGAAGGCGTCGCGGACCGGAGCACCGAACGCGAAGTCGGCGTTCTTGGCGTAGTCGGTGCCGGGCGAGCCGGGGCCGCCCGGGTTGACCACGAGGTTGCCGGCGCGCTCGTCCGGCTCGTCGGCCGGGTTCCTCAACAGGGCCAGCTCGATCTTCTTCCCGGTCGGGTCGGCGTAGTCGAGCGGCACCTCGATGGTGCCGCACTCGTTGCCTGAGCCGCACGGCTCCCAGGCGAGCTGCTGGTCGTAGAACGTCTGCAGCTCGGGATCCGGAGCGTCCTGCCCGCCGGGCGAGGTCGAGGGCGAGCCGCTCGGCGACGCCGACGGAGCGGCCGGGCCGCCCAGGGTGCCCGAACGGCTGTCGTCGCCCGCGAGTTGCAGGGCCACCGCAGCGCTCCCGCCGAGCACCAGGACCAGCAGCACGAGCAGGACCACCAGGCGCTTCACGGACGGCTCCCCTCGGGTAGGCGCAAGGACACCATCATGGCTTCCAGCGCCAACTGCGCCGGGACGTTGAACTCGAGCATCTGCTCGCGGGCGGTGAAGATCGCCTCGATCCGGCGCAGGTTCTCCTCCGGCGTGGTGACCCGCACCAGCCGCTCGACGTCACGCCGCAGCTCCTCGTTGACCAGCTCGCTGCCGGCGCCCGTGGCCACCACGATCGCGTCGCGGTAGACCGACACCAGGTCCATCAGGCCGCGGTCGACCACGTCGAGGATCCGTCGTTTCGCCCGCGTCTTCTGGCCCTTCTCGAGGGCGGACAGGGCGGGGGCGTACTCGCGCGGACGCCGCCCGCGCTCGACCACGCCGTACGCCGTGTCGAGGTCGGTCTTCTCGGCCGAGTCGAGCTCGCCGGTGATCTGCTCGGCCTCCTCCTTGGCGACCTCGTGGAGGTTGGTCGCGGCGTTCATGCAGGCGCCGAGGGTGGTGAGACCCACGGGCAGGCTGACCACGTCGTGGCGCCGGCGCAGCGTCGCCTCGTCCCGGGCCAGCGCCCGGGCGCGGCCGATGTGCCCCTGGCTGGCGCGGGCCGCGAGCCAGGCCAGCGGCTCGGCGACGCCGTCCGCGCGGACGAGGTACGCCGCCACCTCGGCCGCGGTGGGCGTGCTCAGCGTCACCAGCCGGCACCGGGACCGGATCGTCTGGAGGACGTCCTCGGTGGTCGGCGCGCAGAGGATCCAGACGGTCCGGTCGGTGGGCTCCTCGATGGACTTCAGCAGCGCGTTGCAGGCCTGGTCGGTGAGCCGGTCGGCGTCCTCCACGACGAGGACCTGCCAGCGCCTGCCGACCGGGGCGAGGGCGGCCCGGCGGACCAGCTGCCGAACCTCGTCGACGCCGATCGAGAGCTTCTCGGTGCGGATCACCGACACGTCGGCGTGGGAGCCGCCGAGCACGGTGCGACAGGCGTGGCAGCTGCCACAGCCCGGGCCGGCCGGCGCGGGCGTCTCGCACTGCAGGGCCGCCGCGAAGGCGACCGCGGCATTGGACCGACCGGACCCGGGCGGGCCGGTGAACAGCCAGGCCTGGCTCATGCCGTGCCCGCCGGCCGCGGTGGCCAGCGACCGCGCGACGGTGCGCTGCCCGACCAGGGTGTCCCAGACAGGTGCCGCGGAGGTGGGGCTCATCGGGCGCCTCCGACCCGGTCCGCCTGTGCGAGCAGCGGCACCACCCGGTCCCGCACCCGGCCCGCGATCTCGACCGCCGGCAACCGCGCGTCGACGACGAGGTAGTGCTCGGGGTCGGCGGCGGCCATCGCGCCGAACGCGTCCCGCACCCGCAGGTGGAACTCCTGCGACTCGCCCTCGATGCGGTCGCGCTCCTCGAAGCGGCCCAGGCCGTGCTCGGGCGCCAGGTCGAGGACCACGGTCAGGTGCGGGCGCAGATCGCCGGTGGCCCAGCGGTTGAGCCAGGCCACGTGGGCGGTCTCCAGATCACGCCCGGCGCCCTGGTAGGCCAGCGCGGAGTCGACGTAGCGGTCGGTGACCACGACCTCGCCGCGCCCCAGCGCCGGGAGCACGACGGTGTCGACGTGCTCGGCCTTGTCTGCGGCGTAGAGCAGTGCCTCGGTGCGGTGGGCGAGCTCCCCGGTGGCCGGGTCGAGGACGATCTGGCGCAGCTTGCGGCCGACCTCGGTGTCGCCGGGCTCGAACGTGAGGCGGACGGCGTACCCCTGGCTCTCCAGCCACTCCCGCAGCGCCTTGGACTGCGTCGACTTGCCCGCGCCCTCGCCGCCCTCGAAGCACACGAAGACGCCGTGCGAGGACCAGACCCCTGGGTGGTCGTCGGCTGCCGGGCTCACGGCGACCACCCTAGGTGGCGCGGCCGACACCGCGCGGGCGCGGTCAGGACTTCTTCGCCGAAGTCTTCGTGGCGGTCTTCGTGGCGGCGGTCTTCGTGGCGGCGGTCTTCGTGGTGGTCGACTTCTTGGTGGTCGACTTCTTCGCGGCCTTCTTGGCCGTGGTCTTCTTCGCGCCCCGCTTGGCGGCCTTCTTCGCCGGGCCCTTGGCCCGGCGCTCGGCCAGCAGCTCGGCCGCGCGCTCCAGGGTGACCGACTCGACCGAGTCGTCCTTGCGGAGGGTCGCGTTGAACTCGCCGTCGGTGACGTACTCGCCGAAGCGGCCCGCCTTGACGACCACCGGCTGCCCGGAGACCGGATCGTCGCCCAGCTCCTTGAGCGGTGCCGCGGCGGCGGCCCGGCCACGCTGCTTGGGCTGGGCGTAGATCTTGAGCGCCTCCTCGAGCGTGATCGTGAGGAGCTTCTCCTCGGAGTCGATCGAGCGGCTGTCGGTGCCCTTCTTGAGGTACGGCCCGTAGCGGCCGCTCTGGGCGGTGATCTCGACACCCTCGGCGTCCTCGCCGACCACCCGCGGGAGTGAGAGGAGCTTGACCGCGTCGTCGATGGTCACCGTGTCCAAGGACATCGACGCGAACAGCGACCCGGTGCGCGGCTTCGCGCCCCCCTTCTTTCCACCAGGGGCGTCCTCGGGCAGCAGCTCGGTCACGTAGGGACCGAAGCGGCCGTTCTTCGCGACCACCCGGAGGCCGGTGTCGGGGTGGGTGCCCAGGTCGATCTCCTCGCCGGCCGGGTTCTCCAGCAGCTCCCTGGCCTTGGCCAGCGTCAGCTCGTCGGGCGGCAGGTCCTCCGGCACGTTGGCCCGCTTGGCGGCCGCCTCGCCGTCGTCGTCGGGGCCCTCGAGATAGGGGCCGTACCTGCCGACCCGGAGCGCGATGCCGGAGTCGGCGCCGCCGATCGGGAACGTCGCCAGCTCCTTGGCGTCGATCTCACCGAGCCCGTTGACGAGCGGGTGCAGGCCCTTGACGTTGTTGGAGCCGTAGTAGAACTCGCCGAGCTCGGTCACCTTGTCCTTGCGGCCGCCGGCGATGTCGTCGAGGACGTCCTCCATGTCCGCGGTGAACTCGTAGGACACCAGGCGGCTGAAGTGGTCCTCCAGCAGCCGGGTCACCGAGAACGCCAGCCACGCCGGGACCAGCGCGGTGCCCTTCTTGTAGACGTAGCCGCGGTTGAGGATGGTGCCGATGATCGAGGCGTACGTCGACGGCCGGCCGATCTCGCGGTCCTCGAGCTCCTTGATCAGCGTGGCCTCGGTGAAGCGCGACGGGGGCTTGGTCTCGTGGCCGTCCGCGGAGAGCGACGCCGCGGTGACCCGGTCCCCCTCGGCGAGCGCCGGGAGGCGGGTCTCCTGGTCGTCGCGGGCGGCGGAGTCGTCGGTCCCCTCGACGTAGGCCTTGAGGAAGCCGTGGAAGGTGATCACCCGGCCGGACGCGGAGAACACCACGTCCTCGCCGCTGGTCGCGGCACCGCCGAAGCGGATCGAGACCGACTGGCCGGTGGCGTCGCGCATCTGCGAGGCGACCGTGCGCATCCAGATCAGCTCGTAGACGCGGAACTGCTCGCCGGTCAGGCCGGTCTGCGCCGGGGTGCGGAACTGGTCGCCCGCGGGCCGGATCGCCTCGTGCGCCTCCTGGGCGTTCTTCACCTTGGAGGTATAGGTGCGAGGGCTGTCGGGGAGGTACTCGGCACCGTAGAGCTCGCGCACCTGGTCGCGGGCCGCGCCGATCGCCGCACCCGAGAGGGTGGTCGAGTCCGTGCGCATGTAGGTGATGAAGCCGTTCTCGTAGAGGCGCTGCGCGACCGACATCGTCACCGACGCGCTCATCCCGAGCTTGCGGCTGGCCTCCTGCTGGAGGGTCGTCGTGCGGAACGGCGCGTAGGGAGACCGCTTGTAGGGCTTGGACTCCACCGAGCGGACGTCGTACGTCGTGTCGCGCAGGCCGGCGGCGAGCTCCTCCGCCCGTCGACGGTCGAGGTGGACGATGCCGTCGGGCTTCTTGAGCTGACCGTTCTGGCCGAAGTCCGAGCCGCGGGCCACCCGGGCACCGTCGAGGGCGTGGAGGCGGGCGGGGAACATCCGCTGCTCGTGACCGGAGCCGGCGTCGAAGGTGCCCTCGAGGTCCCAGTAGGACGCGGCCGTGAAGCGCATCCGATCCCGCTCGCGGTCGACGACCAGCCGGGTCGCGACCGACTGGACGCGGCCGGCGGACAGGCCGCTCATCACCTTGCGCCACAGCACCGGGCTGACCTCGTAGCCATAGAGACGGTCGAGGATCCGGCGGGCCTCCTGGGCCTCGACGAGGTCCATGTCGAGCTCGCGGGGGCTGGCGACCGCCGCGGTGATGGCCGGCTTGGTGATCTCGTGGAAGACCATCCGGTGCACCGGGATGTTCTTGGGCTTCAGCTCGTCGAGGAGGTGCCAGGCGATCGCCTCGCCTTCGCGGTCCTCGTCGGTGGCGAGGTAGAGAGCGTCGGCGTCCTTGAGCAGGCCCTTGAGCTTGGAGATGTGGCTCTTCTTGTCACGCGGGACGACGTAGTAGGGGGTGAAGCCGTCGTCGACGTCCACGGCGAGCCGTCCCCACGGCTTGTCCTTGATCTTGGCGGGGGTGTCCGCGGCGTTGTTCGGGAGGTCGCGGATGTGGCCGATCGAGGACTCGACGACATAGCCGTCGCCGAGGTACCCCGCGATGGTGCGGGCCTTGGCGGGCGACTCGACGATGACCAGCTTGTGTGCCACGAACTTTCTCCTGCTCCCTGCTTCTGCCGACGCCGACACAGCGGCGTTTGGCGGCTTACGGTAGCGCGTCACCGCAACGGGGTTCGCCGTGGAATCCCTCCGTGACGCTCTCACGGTCTCGTGGTGGACTGGCCGCATGATGATCCGACCTGCGGAACTGGAGGCGATCCGGCGGGGAGACGTCGACCTCGCCTTCCGCCGCTGGGGCCGGCCTCGGGTCCGGGTGGGCACCCGGATGCGCACCGGGGTCGGGCTGGTGGAGGTGACCTCGGTGGACGTCGTCGCGGAACTGGCGATCAGCGCCGACGACGCGCGCCGGGCCGGCGCCGCGTCCCTGGAGGCACTCGTCGCCGCGCTGGCGGCGCGGCCGGACGACCCGATCCACCGGGTCGGGCTGCGCTGGGCCGGCGCCGACCCGCGGGAGGCGCTGCGCGAGACGGTCCCCGACGAGGCCGAGACCGCCCGGCTCCGGGCGTGGCTCGACCGGCTCGACACCGCGGCCGGCGAGCCGTGGACCCGGGCCAGCTTGACGATCATCGGCGAGCACCCCGGCCGGCGGGCCCCGGAGCTGGCGGGCGAGGTGGGCCGTGACACGGCGAGCTTCAAGCGGGACGTCCGCAAGCTGAAGGAGAGGGGCCTGACCCAGTCCCTCGACATCGGCTACCTGCTCACTCCCCGTGGCGCCGCCGTCCTCGGCGGTGGCGCGCAGGCACCGGCGCGAGTCGGGACTCCCCTCCCCAAGGTCGGCGCGCCGGCGTCGCGCGCGCTCACCGCCGCCGGGATCACCAGTCTCGAGTCCCTCGCCGCGCATCCGGAGGCGGCGGCGGCCGCGCTGCACGGGGTCGGACCGTTCGCCCTCGCGCGGCTGCGGGCGGCGCTCGACGCCGCCGGGCTGGACTACGCCGCCGAACGCGGTTGAGCCGGGTCAGAGCAGGGCGGCACGGGATCGTCGCCCTCGTCGAGGGAGTGCCGAACGGGTACCGCGCCGTCGACGGGCTCGCGGCGCCGCTCGACCCACCGCCTGACCGTCAGCCCGGCTCGAGGAATCCCTCGGTGAGCAGCTCCCGCAGCACCGGCAGGTACGCCGTCCGGGCCTCGGCCGGGTCCAACCCGAGCAGTCCGGTCAGGGCGCCGAGGATCGCGTCGACCCTGAGTTCCCCGTCGCAGGCCCCGACGAGTGCAGCCTCGACGGTGTCCGCCGTGCGCGCCCGCCGGAGGCCGCGCTGCTGGCGCAGCACGATGTGCTCCGGGTCCGCGGCGCCGGGCTCACCCACGGTCTCCTGGCGTACGTCGGGGCGCCTGACGAGGTGCCGGGTCAGGAGTGCATCGTCGTCCAGGGTGCGCAGGTCGTCGACCGCGCGGCCCCAGTCCGCGATCGTCGGCGCGATCGGCTGCTCCACGTCGTAGGGCCACTCCTCGAAGCGCACCTCGGGTCGCTCTGCGCCGGTGCGCCGCAGATTGATCCAGCCGAAGCCGACCGCCTCGATGCGCTGCTCCTCGAACCAGGCCAGCCAGGTGTCGTAGCGCCGCACGTAGTCGGCGCCGCCCTGCAATCCGGCGTCCTTGAGCCACATCTCCACGTACGTCGCGGGGTCGACGACCTCGCGCTGCACGGTCCACGCGTCGCAGCCGTCGAGCCACCCGGCCAGCCGCTCGTCCCAGGGGCGGCCGCGCTCGACGACCCAGTTGGCGAGGACCTGGCACCACCCGCCGTCGGTGAGATGGGCGGGCGCATTGCGCACGATGTCCTCGACGACCCGGTCGCCGGGGAGCCCCGAATCGCGGTAGACCAGCCGGTCGCCGGTGGCCGGCGAGATCACGAACGGCGGGTTGGTCGCGATCAGGTCGAAGGCCTCCCCCGCCACCGGCGCGAAGAAGGAACCGTCGCGCACCTCGATGTTGGTCGCCCCGTTGAGGAGTGCGTTGAGGCGCGCGATCCCGAGGGCCCGCGCGTTGACGTCGGTGGCCACCACGGCGTCGCTGTGCCCGGCCAGGTGCAGCGCCTGCACTCCGCAGCCGGTGCCGAGGTCCAGCGACCGGCCGACCGGCTCGCGGAGCGTGAGCCGGGCCAGTGAGGAGGACGCGGAGCTGATGCCGAGGACATGGTCGGCGCCGACCCGGTTGGGGGCGCCGTCGAGGCCGGGGGTCAGGTCGCTGATCACCCAGAGGTCGGTGTCGTCCTCGGAGTAGGGGCGGCAGTCCAGCCGGGCGGCCACCTCACCGACGCTGCGCTCGAGCAGGCCCTCGGCGCACAGCGGGTCCACGAGGCCCGGGAGTGCCGTCTCCGCGGCGCCCAACGGGACCGGCCGCTGGAGCAGGAACATCCGAGTCAGCGTCTCGACCGGCGAGCCGCCGCCGGTGCTGCGGAGTCCGGGCACCGTCTCGTTGCGGGAGAGCGCCGCGTGCGCCTCCGGGCCGAGCGCCGCAGCCACCCCGTCGTAGGTGTAGCCGGCCGCCTCGAGGGCGGCACGGAGCCGTCCGGCGACGTCGCCGTTCACGCCTCCGCCCCGACCGGGCCGCGGTGGTAGGTCCGGCGCTCACCCTCGGGCTCGGTCAGGTTGCGCCGATAGATGCCGTGCCGGAGCTCGAGCTCGTAGCCCGCCAGCTCCGGCAGCCCCATCGCGGCCGCGACCTCCAGCTCGGCCTCCACGTCGTAGGGCACCCGGACGAACTGGAGGGAGAACGCCGCCTCCTCGGGACTGTCCAGCACGCCCTCCATCACGACGTAGACCGGCGTCGGGTCGTGCATGCAGTTGCCGACGCTGCCGGTGTTGAACACGGTCCGCCGGTCGTGGTCGGTCTCGTAGTAGGGGTCGTGGGTGTCGGCGTACCCGACCACGTCGGGCAGCGGGCCGTCACCGGTCGCCGGTGTGTTGGTGAACAGCGCCCGGAACTCCGCCTCGTCGTGGTCGAAGCGGACCCGACGGTGCACGGTCTCCTCCGAGGCGTGGAACAACCGGACCCGGCGGCCGCTGATCACGAAGTCGTGGCTGAACGGCAGCGCCCGCAGCCACTCCCCCTGACCGGGACCCAGCTGGGCGGTCCACCACCGGAGGGCTTCGGAGTCGAACGCACGGTCCGGGTCGGGCAGGAAGTCGTCCCAGTTGCCGAGGAGGTTGACCTCGCAACGCTCCCGGCACAGGTCGACGACCTCGCGCCCGCGCGGCCCCTTGCCGACGTAGTCGCCCAGGTTGAAGATCCGGTCGATGCCGCGGGCGTCGATGTCCGCCAGCACCGCCTCGAGCGCGGTCAGGTTGCCGTGCACGTCCGAGATCAGCGCGACGCGGTCGGGAGGTGTGCTCATCCGGCGATCCTCGCAGCACGCATGCGGGGTCGGGACGGGCAACCCCCGTGACCGGGTGGTCACGGCGGATCCCTCTACCACTAGGGCAGCGGCTTCGAGTGCGTCCCGCTCCAGGCCTCCCGTCAGACCGATCGGTAGTCCGTCCGGGTCATCGGCATGGCCCGAGTGAAAGCCGTCCGGTCGGAGTTGGCTCCGGTCCCGCCCGCGGAGCCTCGGCGTCTCCTACGCTCGCGGCGGGGGGATTGAAGCGCCGCTCCGGCGGCGCGCACGGGGGTGCTCGACCCGGGCAGGACTCGCCTCGGCGAACCGGCCCGGGTCGGGACTCTCTCGGGGTCTCTCCACGAAGCCGAAGCGGCGCCCGTGGATGACCACGGACGCCGCTTCGGTGTGTCGGTGGGGCCCTGCCCCGATGGTGCGCGTCAGGCGTTGGCCTGGCGCTCGACCGGCTGGTCGTCGCCGAGCGTGACCTCGCGCTGCTTCGAGATGTAGACCGCCGTCGCGATGATCGCCACGGCCACCAGCGCGATGGTGATGCGCAGCGCGTCGTTCTGGTCCTCGCCCACGCTCATCGACACCACGGCGCTCGCGATCAGCAGCGAGACCAGGTTCATCACCTTGATCAACGGGTTGATCGCCGGGCCGGCGGTGTCCTTGAACGGGTCACCGACGGTGTCACCGATGATGGTCGCCTCGTGGGCCGCCGAGCCCTTGCCGCCGTGGTTGCCGTCCTCGACGAGCTTCTTGGCGTTGTCCCAGGCGCCGCCGGAGTTCGCGAGGAACACCGCCATCAGCGTGCCGGTGCCGATCGCTCCGGCGAGGAAACCTGCCAGCGCGGTCGCGCCGAGACCGAAGCCGACCGCGATCGGCGCCAGCACGGCCAGGATGCCCGGCGTGACCAGCTCGCGCAGGGAGTCCTTGGTGACGATGTCGACGACCTTGCCGTACTCCGGACGGCCGGTGCCCTCCATGATCCCGGGGATCTCGCGGAACTGGCGGCGGACCTCGTAGACCACCGCGCCGGCCGCACGGGCGACCGCGTTGATGGCCAGGCCGGAGAACAGGAACACCACGGCCGCGCCGAGGAGCACGCCGACCAGGACCGCCGGGTTGAACACGCTGAAGTCCAGCAGGTTCGCCTCGTCGGTGGTCGGGTTGGCGTCACGCAGCGACTCGAACACCGAGGTGGCGTAGGAGCCGAACAGGGCGGTCGCCGCCAGCACCGCGGTCGCGATCGCGATGCCCTTGGTGATCGCCTTGGTGGTGTTGCCGACGGCGTCGAGCTCGGTGAGGATCTGGGCGCCCTCAGGGCTGACGTCGCCGGACATCTCCGCGATGCCCTGCGCGTTGTCGGAGACCGGGCCGAAGGTGTCCATCGCCACGATCACGCCGACCGTGGTCAGCAGTCCACAGCCGGCCAGCGCCACCGCGAACAGCGACACCGTCAGCGCGGCACCGCCGAGCAGGTAGGCACCGAACACCGCGGCGCCGATCACCAGCGTCGTGTAGACCGCGGACTCGAAGCCGACCGAGAGCCCGGACAGGATCACCGTGGCCGCTCCCGTGAGCGAGGTCTTGCCGACGTCCTTCACCGGGCGGTACTCGGTGCCGGTGTAGTAGCCGGTCAGGGCCAGGATGCCCGCGGACATCACGATGCCGATGACCACCGCGGAGGCCGCGATGAACCGAGGGTCCCCCTCGGCCGAGGCGAGGTCCGCCGCGATGTTGTCGAAGTCGGCGAAGCTGCTCGGGAGGTAGAGGTAGGACAGCACCACGCTGGCCACCGCCGCGATCCCGGACGAGAGGTAGAACGACCGGTTGATCGTGGTCAGACCGTTCTCGCCCGCCTTGGGCTTGGTGAGGTAGACACCGGCCACGGCGGTCAGCGCGCCGATCGCGGGGATCAGCAGCGGGAACACCAGGCCCTTGTCGCCGAAGGCCTGCGAGCCGAGGATCAGCGCGGCGACCAGGGTCACGGCGTACGACTCGAAGAGGTCGGCGGCCATGCCGGCGCAGTCGCCCACGTTGTCGCCCACGTTGTCCGCGATCGTCGCTGCGTTGCGCGGGTCGTCCTCGGGAATGTTCTGCTCGACCTTCCCGACCAGGTCCGCGCCGACGTCCGCGGCCTTGGTGAAGATGCCGCCGCCGACCCGCATGAACATCGCGAGCAGCGCGGCACCGAAGCCGAAGCCCTCGAGCACGTCGGGTGCCTCGTCCTGGAAGATCAGCACCACCAGGCTGGCGCCGAGCAGGCCCAGTCCGACGGTGAGCATGCCGACCATGGCACCGGTGCGCAGGCCGATCCTCATGGCCGGCTCGCGGCCGGTGCTCTCGGCAGCCGCGGCCACGCGCAGGTTGGCGCGGACGGCGAGGTTCATGCCCAGGTAGCCGACGGTGGCGGAGAACCCGGCACCGACGATGAAGAAGACCGAACGGAAGATCCGGATGGTGGTGTCGTCGGCGGGCAGCGTCAGCAACAGGAAGAACGCCACCGCGGCGAAGATCCCGAGTGTGCGGAACTGCCGGGTCAGGTAGGCGTTGGCGCCTTCCTGGACCGCCTGGGCGATGCGCTTCATGTTGTCGGTGCCTTCACCGGCGGCGAGCACCTCGTTGCGGAACACAGCGGCGAGACCGAGCGCACCGAGTGCGATCAGGGCGACGACGATGACCAGAACGAGATTGCCTCCGGAGACCTCCACGACAGCGGGGTGGATCCCGGTCATGTCTCTCCTCGAGTGTGATGCTGGTGACAGATGCGTGGCGGAGTCTACGCACGGCCGCACCGGTACGGACACGAGGGTGTGACCGGAACCACACAGGCCACCCTTGGAGGTGGCGGGGGCTGGATCAGCCTGCGGTGGTGGCCGACTCCGCCGACTCGTGGATCGTGAAGACCTTGGCCAGCCCGGTGATCCGGAAGATCTTCAGCAGCCGCTCCTGGTTGCACACCAGCTGCAGGGAGCCGTCGTGGGCACGCACCTTCTTCAGGCCGCCCACGAGCACGCCGAGCCCGGTGGAGTCGAGGAACTCCACCTGCTCCATGTCGATGATCAGGTGGTAGACGCCATCGGCGACCAGCTCGGTGATCCGGTCGCGGAGCTTGGGCGCGGTGTAGACGTCGATCTCGCCCCCGACAGCGACGATGGTCACGCCATCCGCATCGCGTGTCTCAAGAGTCAGGTCCACAAGTCTCCTCCAGGCGCCGCATGGCTGCCCTCCGTGCGTCGAAGCCCCCGTTCGCCCCGATGCGTCTCCCCAATCAAACCACGGTCGTCACTTCTTGCGCAGCGGTCCTCTCACATCGTGTGTCGGCGCGGGTTGCCACACTGGCGCAATGAGCTCCGCCACGCTCCCCCCACAGCGCCCCGTCCGCGGGGTCCTGGAGCGTCTGGCCGCGGGTGATCGCGCCGAGCGGTTGACCCACGTCGAGGTGCTGGCGCGGCGCGACGCGACGTACGCGCCCTGGCCGGACTGGGTGCACCCCGCCGTGCGTGCGGCCTTGGTCGGCGGGGGCGCCGATCGGCTCTGGGCGCACCAGGCCGGCGCCGCCGGGCTGGCCCACGCGGGCCGCCACGTGGTGGTCGCAACCGGCACCGCCTCCGGCAAGTCGCTGGCCTACCAGCTGCCCGCGCTGTCGGCGAGCCTCGCGGGGCGTGGCAGGCGCGGGGAGCGGGGCGCGACCACGCTCTACGTGGCGCCGACCAAGGCGCTGGCCCAGGATCAGCTGACCTCCCTGCTCGAGCTCGATCTGGGGGTGCGGGCCACCACCCACGACGGCGACAGCTCCTACGAGCAGCGTGACTGGTCGCGTGACCACGGTGAATACCTCCTCACGAACCCGGACATGCTGCACCGCTCGATGCTGCCCGGCCACGCCCGGTGGGCACGGTTCTTCGGCGCGTTGCGCTTCGTCGTCGTCGACGAGTGTCACCACTACCGCGGCGTGTTCGGTGCCCACGTCTCCCACGTGCTCCGGCGGCTGCGGAGGGTCTGCGCCCTCTACGGTGCCGATCCGACGTTCGTGCTGGCCTCCGCCACGGTTGCCGAGCCCGACGTACTGGCCGGACGGCTGACCGGCCACCACGTCACCCCGGTCACCACCGACGCGTCGCCCCGGGGCGAGGTGGTCCTCGGGCTCTGGGAGCCGCCGTTCACCGGTCACCTCGGTGAGAACGGCGCCCCGGTCCGGCGGGCCGCCAGCTCCGAGGTCGCCGACCTGCTCACCGACCTCGTGGTCGAGGGCGTGCACACGCTGGCGTTCATCCGGTCCCGCCGCGGCGCGGAGACGGTGGCCAGCACCACCGCGGCCCTCCTCGCCGAGGTGGCCCCCGAGCTCGTGGACCGGGTGGCGCCGTACCGCGGCGGCTACCTGCCCGAGGAACGCCGAGCGCTGGAGCAGGCGCTGCGGTCCGGGCGGCTGGTCGGCCTGGCCGCAACCAGCGCACTCGAGCTGGGCATCGACGTGAGCGGGCTGGATGCGGTGCTGATGGCAGGCTTCCCCGGCACCCGGGCGCAGCTGTGGCAGCAGGTAGGCCGGGCCGGGCGGAACGGGCAGGACGCCCTCGGGGTGATGGTCGCCCGCGACGACCCCCTCGACACCTACCTGGTCAACCATCCCGAGATGCTGCTCGGCCGTCCGGTCGAGGCCACCGTCTTCGACCCGACCAACCACTACGTCCTGGGGCCGCACCTGTGCGCGGCGGCCGAGGAGGCGCCGCTGACCGAGGCCGACCTGCCCCTGTTCGGGTCGACGGCTCGCGAGGCGGTCGACCGGCTCACGGAGGCAGGACTGCTGCGGCGCCGCTCGGCGCGGTGGTTCTGGACCGACCGGCGCCGAGCCAGCGACCTCGCCGACATCCGCTCCAGCGGTGGCCGGGCGGTGCAGCTGGTCGAGACCGTCACCGGCCGCGTCGTCGGCACCGTCGATGCGTCTGCCGCGCACGGGACCGCCCACGAGGGTGCGGTCTACGTCCACCTCGGGGAGACCTGGCTGGTGCTCTCCCTGGACCTCGACGAGCACGTCGCGATCATCGAGCGGGCGGAGCCCGACCACTCGACCGCGGCCCGCGAGGTCACCGACATCCGCATCCTCGCCGAGCGCGAGCACGCACCGTGGGGTCGCTGCCGGCTCTCGTTCGGCGAGGTCGAGGTGGCCCACCAGGTGGTGTCCTACCTCAAGCGCCGGGTCCCGTCGGGCGAGGTGATCGCGGAGGAGCCGCTGGACCTGCCCGAGCGCACCTTGCGCACCGCGGCGGTCTGGTGGAGCGTGCCGGCTGCTGTCCTCGAGGACGCCGGTCTGGCGGCCGCCGACCTGCCCGGTGCCGCGCACGCGGCAGAGCACGCCTCGATCGGCCTGCTCCCGCTCTTCGCCACCTGTGACCGGTGGGACATCGGCGGCGTCTCAACGGCACTGCACCCCGACACCGGCCAGCTCACGGTGTTCGTCTACGACGGCCACCCCGGCGGCGCCGGCTTCGCCGAGCGCGGCTACGCGGTGGCCCGGGACTGGCTCGGCGCCACCCGCGAGGCGATCCTCGGCTGCGGGTGCGCCGAGGGCTGCCCGAGCTGCGTGCAGTCGCCCAAGTGCGGCAACCAGAACCACCCCCTCGACAAGGCGGTCGCAGTCGACCTGCTCGACGTCCTGCTGGGTCGGCGGTGAACGCCCGGCGTCAGCCCACCGTGCAGACCTTGTTGGTGCCGTTGCCCGAGTAGCTCACCGGGTTCGACGCGGGCGAGGTGCCGCCGGCGTTGATCGCGACCAGGCGGAAGGTGCCGGTCTCACCGTTGAGACCTTCGTCGAGCTCGACGGTCCGCAGCGTCCCGGCGATGGTCTGCGGCAGGTGGGTGAGGCCGGTGTACTGCACCACGAACGTGGTCGGGTCCGGAGAGGCGGTCCACCGGATGGTGTTGCCCTGGCCGCCGTTGGCCTTGGTGCAGCCGGTGATCACGGGGGCCGCCGGAGGGGTCCCCCAGGTGCCGGTGGCAAGGATCCCGCTGGTGGCGGTGCCGCCGTTGGTCCAGCTGGCCAGGGTGTCCCGGTGGGTGGCCACGGTGGAGATCGAGGCACCCATCCCGAGGACCACGGCGGCCGCGGTGATCCCGCTGACACCCCGTGCCGCACCGTCGCGCGTCGCTCCGTCGCGCGTCGCTCCGTCCCGCGCCGTACCACCCTGGGCCCGGCCGTCGCCCTGGGTCGGGCCGCCACCGCGGCCGAACGCGATGAGCAGCGTCAGGCCGACCAGCAGCCCGCCGCCGAAGATCCCTATCGGACCCGACAGCCAGGCGACCAGAAAGCCGGCGCGCGGCACCGAGGCCATCACCCGGTCCGCCTCGGTCACCTCGTAGGGCAGGGCGTCGTCGACACCGTTGGCATCCCCGCGCAGCACCAGACGGACGCCGTCGTCGACCGTGGTCACCTCCTGGATCCGGTGCGTGATCCGCTGTCCCGAGGACGAGCGCACGGTCACCACGTCGCCCACGGCGAGATCGGTCGCCGGCACCGTGCGGGAGACCGCGAGCGCGCCGGTCTCGATGGCGGGCGACATCGAGCCGGTCCGGAAGACCACCAGGTGCACCTGGAAGGCGTACGCCGCGACGGCGACGAGCACGCAGATGACGCCGGCGATGGCACCGACCGTGAGCATCACCTCGGCCAGCCGGGCCCGTCGTGCCGTTCGACGCGGCCCGATCGGCGGTGCCGGGCAGGCGGTGGCCGCTTCGTCGGGCGGCAGCGGCGCTTTCGACCTGAGCGCGGCTGCGACCTGACGCCCCGCCTCGATGCCGTCAGGGAAGCCCTCCGGCTCCATGACGGGCGGTCGCAGGGCCCCGGGCCCCGGAGCGCCGAGCGGGACACTGACCGTCGTGGGCCGGGTGTCGACCGCCGCGAGCGCGACGGCCCGGTCCGGCACCGCGCTGACTGCCGCAGGCTTGAGCGTCGCAGCGGGCACCGCCTTCGCGAGTACGAGCGCCTTCGTGGCGGGCGCCTTCGCGGCGGCCACCTTCGCGGCGGGCGCCTTCGCGGCGGCCACCTTCGCGGCGGCCACCTTCGTGGCGGGCGCCTTCGTGGCGGCCACCTTCTTCGCCGGTGCCTTCTTCGCGGGCACCTTCGTGGCGGGCACCTTCGCGGCGGGCGCCTTCGCGGCGGCCACCTTCTTCGCCGGTGCCTTCTTCGCCGGTGCCTTCTTCGCCGGTGCCTTCTTCGCCGGCGCCTTCTTCGCCGGCGCCTTCTTCGCCGGCGCCTTCTTCGCCGGCGCCTTCTTCGCCGGCACCTTGGAGGCGGGGGCCTCTCCGCAGGGGTCTTCCTCACCGGCACCGTCGGGGACGCGGTCGGTCCCGCGTCCTTCGGCGGCGCCGCAGTGGCGCCGGGCGTGCTCTCCATCGCGTCGTTCATCACGGTGTCGAGGTCGCGGTGAAGGTGAACACGGTGTTCGCCGTGTTGTTCTGGCCGGTGGTGACGCCCACCGGCAGCGTCGCCTGGATGCAGACGTTCTCGCTGGCCGCCGGCGCCAGGGTCCGCGCCGTCGTGATCACCGACGTGGACGTGCCCAGACTGCCGCTGAACGACGGGGTCCCGGTGCAGGTCTGCGTCGGGCTGCTGCCGGTGACCGAGCCGAGCGGGACCACCCGGAACTCCAGCAGCGACGCCAGGATGCCGGCGTTGGGCGCGATGTTGTTGGAGATCCCGGCGGCGACGTAGGTGAAGCTCACGCTGCCGTTGTTCTGGACGGGCACCACGACAGCCTTGGACTGGCCGGGCGCCATGTTGCTCATCGCGAGCGCGGTGGAGAAGCTCGACGGGTTGTTGTCGACCGAGTCCAGCTTGAGATCGATGGTTCCGGAGGCGAAGGTGCCCCCGGTGAGCGTGGCCGAGTCGGTCCAGTAGGCCAGAGTCGAGACCGAGCCGAGCCCGAGCACGACGCCGAGGCTCAACAGGGCGCGCGTGCGTCGGGACCGGAGGCCGCGCAGGGTGCGCCCGCGGCGCGAGGTGGTGTCAGTGGGCATGGGAGTCTCCGTCGTTGTGAGTGCGGCGGGCCACCAGGGCGAACCCGGTGCCGAGAAGGATGGATCCGAGAAGGAGCAGCCAGCTGAGCCCGGCCGGTGCGCCGGTGTCCGGGAGCAGGCCGCCGGGAGTGGCGGCACGGGGGTCGCGGCCCGTGGCGTCCGTGATGTCGCCCGGGCTGGTCCCCGGGTCGACGCCGTAGCGGCCGGTCTGCGTGAGGCCGACCCGGAGCCGCAGCTCGCTGGTGAGCGCCTGGGTCGGGTTGGCCGAGCTGGGATTGAACGCGACGCGGACCGTGACCGGCAAGGACCGTCCCCGACCCAGCACTGTCCGCGACTTCCGTCCGCGGCCCGCGGAGTTCGGGTCGGTCGACCAGCGGGTCCTCCCGCTGCTCACCCGCAGGTCCAGGGCCCCGGACTCGAGCAGCCGCCCGGCCTCGTCGTCGAGGATGCTCAGGGTGAGCGCGGCCGGGTCGGCGCCGTTGTTCTTGACGAAGAAGGTGGCCGAGCGGACATCACCGGGCACCCAGCGCAGGGCCGGATCGAACAACGGCTGGGACAGGTCCCGGGAGAAGTCGACCCCCGTGTTGCTCACCAGCACCTCGTCCGCCGCCGACGCTGACGCGGCGTGCCCGACCGACAGCAGCAGGAAGGCGGCGACACACCCCGCCAGCCGCCTCATCCGACGACCTCAGCTCGCTGCTCGACCGCTCGCGACCGGACGTCAGCGGCGCGGGCGACGGCATCCCGGCGCCTGTCGCGCACCGAGCCGGCGACCATGACCGCCGCGTAGGCGAGCAGACCACCGGCCACCAGGAGGGTGGCGGCGTGCCGCTGCACGTCGTCGACGAGCAGGTTCGCGCGCCCGAGTCCCGGCACGGCGTACCAGAGCTTGCCCTTGACCTGCGCGGGCACCACGACGTCCTCGTCCGGCCGCGGGTTGGCGTCGCCCTGGGTGACGAACTCCATCGTGCCGTCCGGCGCGGCCGAGATCGCGACCACTCGGTGGGTGGCCACCTGGGGCTGGCCGGAGACCAGCTGGAAGGTGATCACGTCACCGACGTCGACCGCCTCGGGGGCGACCGGACGGACCACGACGAGCGTGCCTGGCGGGAAGTCCGGCTCCATCGAGGAGGTGAGCACGGTGTACGGCGTGCCGCCGCCCACGCGGGGCACCAGCACGCAGAGGGAGAGCACGCCGAGGGCCACCACGATGACCAGCCAGGCAAGAGCCTGGCCACCCCATCGGGTGACACCACGGACTGTCGGGTGTGCGCTCATGTCGGCTCGAGTCGAGACCTCCGGGGCCCCTCGCGGGACGCCGCCAAGGGCGACGCCCCGCGGGAGGACCATCCGTCGGCTCGGCTCAGTCGTGGACCTGGGTGAGCGAGACCGTGTAGGCACTCAGGTCGAGGGACGCCTCCTGAGAGTCGTTGTCCTCGCTGCCCTCGGGGAACGTCAGGGTGATCTTGGCCTCGAGCTCGTCACCGTCGTTGTCGTCGGTGATCTCGAGGGACGTCTTGTCGTCCACGGTGAACTCCGCGGTGGTCTCGACGAACGAAGCGAGGTCGGTGCCGCCGGCCGGCTTCTCTTCCTCGCCGCCCGTGGCCTCCAGGGTCGCGCGCAGGTGGTCACCCACGGCGTTGATGTCGAAGGTGCAGGTCTTGGTGATGGAGTCGCCCGGCACCAGCGCACCGTCGGAGGGGTCGAAGACCGCACTCGCGGGTGCCTCGGCATCGTCCACGATCCAGTCGGCCTCGGCACAGAGGCCGTAGGTGGTGTCGTCGAGCGAGATGTGTCCGGCCGAGATGGTGCTCCCGCCGATGGTGAGCGAGTCGCTCCAGAACGCGAGCGAGCCCGCGCCCCCCAGGAGCAGGACCCCTGCCGTGGTGGCCGCCAAGGCGCCCTTGGTCGTCTTGTTCATGTTGTGTTCCATTCGGATGAAGATGAATGGGTGTCCCGAGCCACCCCCCGGTGGGCTTGCTGACCGGCTCACCATGGCGGCGCAGCCGATGGGGCCTCGTCCCCTTTGTCACGACACCACCCCGGGGGGTCATCACTTCTGACCGGTCGGTCGGCGACATGTAGTCCTTTGGGCGCACGAGGCGAGTGACATGGCGGGATCGATCGCGGCGCGGCCATCACGACCGTGCCGGGCAGTCCCAGGGTTCAGGTGCCCGGGCCGGCGCGCGCCCGGCCGACGACCGGCCATCCGTGGCCGGCCAGCTCGGGGCTCGCCACCCGGACCGTCACCAGGACGTCGTCGCCCTGGATCGCGCAGTCGACCAGGTCGGCGTCGTTTCCCCGAGCCACCCGGGCGGCCGTGACACAGGCGTCCTCGCCATCCTGTGCGGCCGTCGCCCCGGCGAGTGCGGCGAGGTCCGCCGCGGACTGGGCGCGACGATGGGCCGCCGCGGTGGCCGTCACGAACGCCGCGCCGAGCCCGACCAGCACCAGCACCCCCACCAGCGAGATCACCAGCATGCTGGCCGAGCCGGGTTGGGACCGCCGTGGTCGCTCTCCCGGGACCGCCACCTTGCTCCCGTCGGCGTCGCCGGCCGTCACGGCCCCGGCCCGGTGTCATCGACGGACCCGGTGTCCTCGAGCAGTGCGATGGCCTCGGCGTGCACGTCGGCACCCGGCAGGTGGCCGAGCAAGCCCTCGGGCGGGGCCAGGTCCTGCTCGACGACCACCCTGACCTGGTCGCCCGACCGCACGACCCGCACCGCAACTCCGGGTGCGGCCTGCCGGGCAAGTTGCTCGGCTCGGGCCACGGACTCGCCCCGCGCCAGTGCGCGGGCCGCCTCGCGAGCCGCGTCGGTGGCCCGCATCTGCGCGAGCCCGACCGTCAGCAACCAGACCATCGCGAGGGCGACCGCGATCAGGAGCGGCAGCACCATGGCCGTCTCGGCGGTGACCGCCCCCCGCTCGTCACGTCTCACCCGATGCCCAGCATGCCGAGCACGTGCCGGAACATCGTGCGGAGCATGGTGTCGCCGAAACCTCCTGTCACGAGCTGGTAGAGCACCCCGGCCAGCCCCGCCCCGGCGGCGGTGCCGACGGCGTACTCCGCCGTGGTGATCCCGCGCTCGTCCCGGTCTCGCATCTGTCCTCCTTCTCCCGGCCGCCATGCGACCCTGTGTCCGGGCCGCGGTCGCGGCCGGTCAAGGTCCAGCCTCGTCCCGGCCGCCCTCGGGGACGGGCGCGGCGACGCAGCCCTGTGGACGACCGCGGCCGGTAGCTCGCCTGTGCACGGAGACCGGGTCGTGCGGGCCCGGTCACCAGTCGAGCGCCGCCAGCGAGGCCACCACGACCGGGATGATGCCGACCAGCAGGAAGGCCGGCAGCAGGCAGACACCGAGGGGCAGGGCCGCCTTCACCCCGACCGATCGGGCCAGGTCCTCCACTTCGGCCCGGTGGGTCCGGCCCAGATCCTCGGAGAGCCGGGCCACGGTGTCGGCCACCGAGGCACCGGTGGACTCGCTCCGGGCCAGCGCCCGCCCCAGCGGACCGAGCGCGGGGTCGCCGGCGAGGTCGGACCAGACCTCCGCGGCCGGCGCGCCGACCCGCAGCCGACCCTCGGCCAGGCGCAGCGCCACGGTGGCCGGACCTGGGAGGGCGCTGCCGACCTGACCCAGGGCCGAGACCACCGACCCACCTCCGCGCAGCACCGCCGCCAGCAGCAGTACGACGTGCGGGAGCTGCCGACGAGCCAGCTCCCGCGCGCGGCGTACGTCGCGCGGCTCGGCGCGGCCCACGACCCGCCACAGTGCGATGGAGCCGCACACACCGACCGCCCACCCGGCCGCTCCGTCCACCAGCGTCACGCCCGCGATCCCGGCCGCCAGGCACCACAGGAGCCGGTGCCGGATCATCGGATCGCCGCGGGGGGCAGCCACGGCCCGGCCCGGCACCGGCGGGGACACCGGGAACGGGACCGCCCAGATCACGGCGAGCCCCGCGAGCAGGGCTGCGAGCACGCACGCGCCCGTGAGAGACCCGACGCTCATGCCGCCCGTTCCTCGACCGCGCCCGCGATCGTCTCGATCCAGCCGAGCCCGGCCAGCCCGAGGCCGAGGCCCCCGGCCAGGCAGGCCCATCCACCGGGCGAGCCGGTGAGGAAGCCGACCGGGTCGCCCCCGATGCCCGACCCCATCAGCAGCGTGAGCACCGGCAACGCCACCATCAGACGGGCCGTGGCCCGGGCCGACGCGAGCTCGGATCCGACCAGACGTCGCAGGGACTGCCGCTCGCGGAGGGCCTCGGACACCCCGGCGAGGGCCTCGGCGAGGCCGGCTCCGCTGCGGTGGGCGACCTGCCAGGCGGCCGCCACCAGCGCGAGGTCCCCCGCACCCGGCGCGGCAGCCGCCAGGTGCAGAGCCCCAGGCACGGACCCTCCGAGGCGGTGCGCGGCGAGCACGGGGGCGAGCTCCGGGCACACCCCCACCGCCGCCGCGAGCACCCGACCCGGAGGCAGCCCGGCCGCCAGCTCCCCGGCCATCACCTCGCACGCCTCCTGGACCCGGGCCGCCCGGTCGCCCGCCCGCCCCGCGGCCCGACGCCGGCTCCGCAAGCCCATCGCCCCGGCACCGGCGAGGACCAGCAGCAGGACCGGCACCACCCGGTCGGGCCTCATTGCCGCCGCGAGTGCGGCACCGATCGTCGCGGCGACCAGCAGCGCCGGCCACCGCAGGGTCGCTCGGCGGACCGGACGCGGTGGCACCAGCAACCCCGCGGCCAGCCCGGCCAGCATCGCGGCCCCCGGACCACCCGGCCCACCCAGCCCGTCCAGGCCACCCAGGCCACCCAGGCCAGCCAGGCCAGCCGCTACCAGCACGATCACGGGCCCGCCCGCGCGTCGAGGCTGTCAGCCGCTCTGCCGGCACGGCGATCCGGCTCCGTGACGGAGCGGACCCCCGGCTGCCGCTCGTCATCCGGCGCCAGCCACCGCGCCAGTGGGCCCGCACCGGGACCCTCGACGACCTTCCCGTCGGCGGCGAACGTGACGGCGGGGCGCATCGTGACCAGGCCGGAGTGCTCCCGGAACGGCACCGCCACCTCGCTGAGCCGACGCCTTCCGGAGCGGTCACGGGTCAGGTGCAGCACCGTCTGGATCGCCGAGGCGAACTGGCTGTGTGCCGCGTCGCGACCCAGACCCGCACCGAGCGCCAGGGCTTCCACCCGGGCGGGGACGTCGGCCGCGGCGTTCGCGTGCAGGGTGCCACAGCCCCCCTCGTGCCCCGTGTTGAGCGCCGCCAGCAGGTCGACGACCTCGGCGCCGCGGACCTCCCCGACCACGAGTCGGTCGGGACGCATCCGGAGCGCCTGCCGGACCAGGTCGCGCAGCACGATCGCACCCGCACCCTCGATGTTCGCCGGACGGGCCTCCAGGCCGACCACGTGCGGGTGGCGCGGCCGCAGCTCACTGGCGTCCTCGACCAGCACCAGCCGGTGGTCGGGGTCCGCCTCGGACAGCATGGCGGCCAACAGGGTGGTCTTGCCCGAACCGGTCCCGCCGGAGACCAGGAACGCCAGCTCCGCGGCCACGATCCGGCGTACCAGCGACAGTCCAGCCGGCGTCAGCGTGCCCCGCCCGGCCAGGTCGCCCAGAGAGAGGCCGGCGCGGTGCGGGACGCGCAACGACACCAGGGTCCCGGGTCGTGCGACCGGCGCGAGCACGGCGTGGCAGCGGGTGCCGTCGGCCAGGCGCACGTCGGCACACGGGCTCGCGTCGTCGAGGCGGCGGCCGCCCGCGGCGACCAGCCGCTGGGCCAGTGACCGCACCGCTTCCTCGTCGCGGAACCGCACGCTCGACTTCTCCAGGCCCCGCCCCCGGTCGAACCAGACCTCGTCGGCGCCGTTGACCAGGACGTCGGTCACCCCCGGCTCACGGAGGAGCGGATCGAGCAGGCCCGCGCCCACCACCTCCCGCCGCAGTGCCTCGTGGACGGCGAGCACCGCGGCGTCGCCGACCGGGCGTCCGGTCGCGCGCAGCGCGGCCGCGACGTGCTGGGGCGTGCAGGCGTCGCCGCGCACCGCCAGTCGGTCCCGGACGTCCTCGAGCAGCCCCGCGGGCAGCGCATCGCTCACGCGGCCGTTCCACTCGCCGACCGGACCCGCCCGGAGTCGGTGAGTGCCGCGAGCACCTGCTCGGCCGCCCGACCGAGGCCGCTGCGCCGCGATCTCACCGGTCCCAGCCCGAGGTCGACGGACTCGTCCAGGCCTCGCTGGTCCGCCATGGTGGCGAGCACCGGCGCCCCGAGGACGCTCGCCGCCTCGACCGGGTCCACGCCCCTGCCGCGCACCACCAGCCCGACCGGCCCGGAGGCGGACACGCCCACCACGGTCCGGGCCGCCGAGGCGTAGCCGGGGATGGTGGCGCGCGCGGTCACCACGAGGTGGTGGCACCGCGCCATCAGCTCCTCCACGACCGGACCGCCCGACCGGGCCAGGTCGAGCACCACCAGGTCGTGCCCGCGCGCCGCCGCGGACAACGCCTCGCGGGCCGCGAACGCCTGCAGCGATCCCTGCGGGCCCGGTGTCCACGTGAGCACCCCGAGGTCCCCTCGCCGCGGCAGCGCGTCATGCAGGGCGCGGGCACTGAGTCGCCCCGTCGTCTGCTGCAGCGCGTCCCAGCGGACGCCGTCGATGCGGTCGAAACCGAGCACCTGGTCCACGCCGGGCCCTCGGGGGTCGGTGTCGATCAGGCAGGTCGGACCCGACCGACCACCCACCAGGGCCAGGGCGCAGGCGAGGGTGGTGGCGCCGCTCCCCCCGGAACCACCCACCACCCCCACGGTCACCCCGTCGCGCGCCGCCCGCTCGCCGGCGTCGGCGAGCAGCTCCAGGAGCCAGGCGTCGGAACGCGGCAGCTCGGCGACGTTCTCGGCGCCGACCCGGACGGCCACCTTGAACACGTGGTCGGGCACCCGGCCCCAGCCGACGACGTGCACCGACATCCGTCGCGGCGGACCCAGCTCGGCGACCTCGGCGGCGACGTCGACGCCGATCAGCACGACCGGCGCGGCGGACCAGCTGCGCAGGGCCGCACCGGGATCCGCGGCCACCTCCGGGGTCACCCCGGCAGCAGCGGTCAGCCGCAACATCTCGTCGAGCAGGGTCTCGTCGCGGGTGATGATCAGGGGCGAGGTCATGCGCCGAATCTGCCCGGCGCCGACGACGTACGACGGCGCGCGTGCGGCGACCTGTGGACGATCGCCGCGCGGCGTACGCCTGTGCACGAATACCGGGTCGCAGCGGGGCGCAGCGCCCGCGCCGACCTAGGATGACGCCATGGCTGCGCCCCCGGTGTCCGCGAGCGGACCGATCGGCGTACAACAGCGCGGCCACCGCACCGCGGCGTTCTTCGACCTCGACAAGACCATCATCGCGAAGTCGAGCACCCTCGCGTTCAGCAAGCCGTTCCAGGCCGGCGGCCTCATCTCGCGCCGTGCCGTGCTGCGCAGCGCCTACGCCCAGTTCGTCTACCTCGTCGGCGGTGCGGACCACGACCAGATGGAGAAGATGCGGGCGTTCATGTCGCAGCTGTGCGCGGGCTGGGACGTGGCCACCGTCCGGGAGATCGTCGCCGAGACCCTGCACCACATCGTCGACCCGATCGTCTACGCCGAGGCGGTCGGCCTCATCGAGGAGCACCACCTCGCCGGGCGCGACGTGATCATCGTGTCCACCTCCGGGTCCGAGGTGGTCGCGCCGATCGGCGAGATGCTCGGGGCGGACCGGGTGATCGCCACCCGGATGGAGGTCCTCGATGGCCGCTACACCGGGGAGATCGACTACTACGCCTACGGCGAGACCAAGGCCGAGGCGATCCGCGAGCTGGCCGATGACGGCGGCTACGACCTCGCCCGCTGCTACGCCTACAGCGACTCGGTCACCGATGTCCCGATGCTCCGGGTCGTCGGGCACCCCCACGCCGTCAACCCGGACAAGGAGCTGCGCAGGGTCGCGACCGGCGAGGGCTGGCCGGTCCTCCTCTTCGCCAAACCGGTGACCCTCGGCAGCCGGATGCGGCTGCCCGCCGGGAGGCCCACGCTCGCGGCGCTCGCCGTGGGCGGCGTGGTGGTCGCTGGCGGCGCGATCCTGGTCAACATCCGCCGCCGGAGCCAGACCGTCTAGTCGTCTCCTCTGGCCGCGGTCGACACCACCTCGGACCCATGGACGGGCCGCGATGTCAACCCCTTGAACTACCCCGCGAAGCGGCGTACAAACGAAGACAACAACTCAAGAACCCGCACGTGAACCGGGTACCCACGCATCGATCTACCCTTCCTACAGGGCGCTTGTCATCGGGATACTCCCGGGGCAGCAGTTGGAGCGAATGCAGCTTGGTAACCGACAGGTTTGCGTGTCAGCGGCGGCACCCGAATTTTCGAACTCGGGTGCCGCTTGCATGTGCCGACCCGGGCCATCCGTTCTCGGCGCTCAGCCCCGCACCGGGCTGGCCTCGGCCCCCAGCGTGTAGGCCTCCGCGCAGTAGAGCAGCCAGGCGTGTACGCCGGCGCTGCCGCCGGCCGCGGCGTAGGCCCGCAGGTTCGACTCGTACTCCGCTCGCAGCCGGCGGTGTCCCTCCTCCGGCACCAGCAGGGACTTCTCGTCCACGCCGCGCGCGACCAGCACCAGACGCTCGGCGGCCCGGGCCACGATCCCGTTGTGGGAGGCGAACGGCGCCGCGGTGGCCAGCTCGCCGTGCACGACGGCGGCGACCAGCATCGCCGGCGCGGCGGTCGGCGCGACCAGCCGGGACGCCAGTCGACGCAGCCGGTCCGAAGCCTCCTCGGACCGGGGCCGGCCCAGCTCGTCGTCGGGCAGCGTGCCCGACGCCGCCAGCGCATGCAGCCGGGCGAAGGCCTGCAGCGGCGAACGGGACACCACCGGCACCAGCGCCAGCATCTCGCTCGAGACCCGGACCGCCGCCGCGGCACTCTCGTCACCGCCCGCCTCCCGGACCTCCTCCAGCGACGAGCCCGAGCCGTCGAGCACCCCCGACGCCCAGGCGCCACGCAGCAGTGCCTCCGCGGTCTGCTCGGGCGTGGTCCGGCGGAGCCCCCGGTCGCGCAGCAGTGCGTCGACGCCGTCGCGCGCCGCGGCGTACGCCGAGGGCACGCCCTCCAGCGCGGCCAGTCCGCCGAGTGGGTCCGGGCCGGTGACAGTGCTCATGGCCGGAAGGATGGCACGCGAGGATGGCCGCGGAACCGAGGCCCCCACGGGGTAGCCTCGGGGCAATGGACACCCCGCGCGCCCCGCAGGACCGGCCCGCGTTCCCCGAGGACGCGGTGGCCTGGCTCGCGGGTCCGACGCCGCGGACCGTGGTGGTGCTCGGGAGCCGCGAGATCGCCGATGCCCTCGAGGCCGCCGGCCACGAGGTGACCGCCCCCACCGGACGCCCGGACCGGCTCCCGCAGCCCGACCGCTCGGTCGACGTGGTCGTCGCCGCCCGCTCCCTGCCGGCCGACCTCCAGGACGTCGCCCGGGTGCTCCGTCCGGGCGGGCAGGTCGCGCTGGTCTGCCACGACCGCAACCAGCGCATCCCCTGGGCCCGCAAGCTCGACCGGGTGCTCGGCACCGCGGTCGCCGGCGACGACCCCGCGGCCGACCTGGTCACCTCCGGACTGTTCGGCTTCGTCAGCGAGCAGTCCTGGAAGTGGTGGGAGATCGTGAACACCGCCTCCCTGGAGCAGCTGGTCCGCGCCGAGCTCGCCGACCGCGACGCCGGCGAGCGTGAGCGGCTGCTGGCCGACGCGATGGCGCTGTACGCCGACTACGGCCGCGGCGCCGACGGCATGCAGATGCCGTGGGTGAGCCGCTGCTTCAAGGCCACCGTCGTCGAGTCCGCCTGGCAGGTGCCGCGCGCCCTCGACGAGGAGAAGCCCGACACCGCCGACGGGAACCCGGGTGGCGACGGCGACACGGGCCCCGACGCCACCGTCGCCACGAACGCAGCCGTCGACCCCGTCGTCCAGGACGGGTCGGACTCCGACCTCCTGCTCATCGACTTCCGCTGAGCCGATGCGGCTGCTGCGGGGTCGGCGTACCCACCTGGGCACCGAGGCCGACCGGGCCACCTTCCGCACCCTGCACACCGCGTCGCTGGCCTCGCCGGCGCTGCGCGAGGGGCTGACCACCGAGAGCGCCGAACGCAGCATCAAGCACCTGCGCCAGCTGCTCGGCTCGCCCGCGGTCGCGCTCACCGACACCGCGGGGCTGCTGGCCTGGGACGGGCTGGGCCGCCACCACGCCGCCCAGACGTCCTCCACGGCCGCCGCCACCGTCGAGGGTGGCGCCACCCGGGTCGCCGACCGCGACGAGCTGACCTGCCTGACCGCGAGCTGTCCCGTCCGCACCGCCGTCGTCAGCCCGCTGGTCGTCGACGACCGGATCGTCGGCACCCTCCAGGTCTTCACCGACAACCTCACCGCCGGCCTCGTCCGGGCCGCCGACGAGGTCGCCCAGTGGGTCTCCGGCCAGCTCGAGCTCGCGGAGCTCGACGCCTCCCGCACCCGGCTGATGGAGGCCGAGGTCCGCGCGCTGCGGGCCCAGATCAGCCCGCACTTCATCTACAACTCCCTCGGTGCGATCGCGTCGTTCGTCCGCACCGACCCGGACCGGGCCCGTGACCTGCTGATGGAGTTCGCCGACTTCACCCGCTACTCCTTCCGGCGCCACGGCGAGTTCACCACGCTCGCCGAGGAGCTCCGCTCGGTCGAGCGCTACCTGCTCCTCGAGCAGGCCCGGTTCGGGGACCGGCTCGGCGTGACGCTGCGGATCGCCCCCGAGGTGCTGCCGGTCGCCGTACCCTTCCTCTGCATCCAGCCCCTGGTCGAGAACGCCGTACGCCACGGGCTGGCCGGGCAGGGCACCGGGCGGATCACCATCGTGGCCCGCGACCTCGACCAGTCCTGCGTCATCGAGGTGGAGGACGACGGGGCGGGCGAGGACCCGGAGAAGGTACGCCGGGCGCTCGCCGGCGACACCGCCCTCGACTCGGTGGGCCTGGGCAACGTCGACGCGCGGCTGCGCGCCACGTTCGGCGACGAGTACGGCCTCGTCGTCGAGACCGCCCCCGGCGCGGGCACGAAGGTGATCGTCCGGGTGCCCAAGTTCGCCCCCGGAGTCCACGCATGAGCACCCCACTGCGGGTGCTGGTCATCGACGACGAGCGCCCGGCCCTCGACGAGCTCTCCTGGCTGCTGTCCCGGGACCCCCGCGTCCAGGACGTGCTGACCTGCGACTCCGCCACCGAGGCGCTGCGGCTGCTCCAGGACCTGGAGGTCGACGCGATCTTCCTCGACGTGCAGATGCCGGGGCTGACCGGGCTCGAGCTCGCCCAGGTGCTGGCCCGCTTCAAGACACCGCCGCCGATCGTCTTCGTCACCGCCCACGAGGAGCACGCGGTCGACGCGTTCGAGCTCCGCGCCGTCGACTACGTCCTCAAGCCGGTCCGGCCCGAGCGGCTCGCCGAGGCCGTACGTCGCGTGGTCGAGGGGGCGCACCACACCACCGCCGACGAGGACGAGCAGATCCCCGTCGAGCGCGGCGGCGTGACCCGCTTCCTGAACCGCTCCGACATCCGCTACGTCGAGGCCCAGGGCGACTACGCCCGGCTGCACACCGCCGACGGCTCCCACCTGCTGCGCCGGCCGCTGACCCAGCTCGAGGAGGAGTGGGGCCCGGCCGGCTTCGTCCGCATCCACCGGTCGCTGCTGGTCGCGCTGGCCCACGTCGACGAGGTGCGGATGGAGGGCGGCCGCTGCACCGTCGTGGTGGGCCAGGCGGACCTGGTCGTCAGCCGCCGGCACACCCCGCAGCTGCGCGAGCTGCTCACCCGGAGCCGGCGGTGACCGAGCCGGTCCCCGAGCGGGTCCGGGTCACCGGCCCGCCGCAGCGGGCGGGCATCCGCCGGCCGCGCACCAGCGAGATCGACGACCAGACCCTGCTGGGGTCCGTGCTGATGGGTTCGTTGATCCGCTCCCAGCTGCGGCTGGCGATGCGGACGCTGCTGCCGGTCGTGGTCTTCGCGGTCGGCGTACCCCTCGCCTTCCACGTGGCCCCCGGACTCGCGGACGTCCGCGTGCTCGGGGTGCCCCTGGCCTGGCTGGTGCTGGGTGGCCTGGTCTACCCGTTCCTGGGTCTGCTCGGTCGCGGCTACGTCCACCGCGCGGAGCGCAACGAGCAGGACTTCGCCGAGCTCGTCGACATCGCCGAACGGCCTGCCGTCGACCGTCCGGCGACCGGACCGGCGCAACCGTGAACGGCACCGCCCCCGGCATCGTCGCCGTCGTCCTGGTCACCGTGGCCACCCTGGCGATCGGCACCTGGGGGCTGCGCTTCTCGCGCACCACCAGCGACTTCTTCGTGGCTTCGCGGACGGTCCGCCCGGCTCTCAACGCCTCGGCGATCGGTGGCGAGTACCTCTCCGCGGCGTCCTTCCTCGGCGTCGCCGGCCTGGTCCTCGCCTTCGGCGCCGACATGCTCTGGTACCCCGTCGGCTGGACCGCCGGCTACCTCGTGCTGCTGGTCCTGGTGGCCGCGCCGCTGCGCCGGTCGGGCGCCTACACGCTGCCGGACTTCGCCGAGGCCCGGCTGGCCTCACCCCGCGTCCGCGCCGCGTCGTCTCTCCTGGTGGTGGCCATCGGCTGGCTCTACCTGCTGCCGCAGTTCCAGGGCGCCGGCCTGGTGATGGAGGCCGCGCTCGGCGCTCCACGCTGGCTGGGTGCGGTCGTGGTCGCCGTGGTGGTGCTGGTGAACGTGCTGTCCGGCGGGATGCGCAGCATCACGTTCGTGCAGGCCTTCCAGTACTGGCTCAAGCTGACCGCCCTGCTGGTCCCCGCGGTGGTGCTGCTCGGGGTCTGGATCGGCGACGGCGCCCCCAACCCCGCCGACGCGAGCCGCGGTGGCGACAGCGCCTCGCTCTGGTCGCTGCCGCTGGGCAACGGCGGCGCCGAGGGCCTCTACCTCACCTACTCCCTCATCGTGGCGACGTTCCTCGGCACCATGGGCCTGCCGCACGTGGTGGTCCGCTTCTACACCAACCCCGACGGCCGCGCCGCCCGCCGGACGACGCTCGTGGTGCTCGCCCTGCTCGGCATCTTCTACCTCCTTCCCCCGGTGTACGGCGCACTCGGCCGGGTGTACGGCGAGTCCGCTCGCTCCGACGTACTCGTGCTGGAGCTGCCGCGGCTGATGGTGCCCGGGACCGGCGGCGAGCTGCTCGCCGCGCTGGTGACCGCCGGCGCGTTCGCGGCGTTCCTGTCCACCTCGTCGGGGCTGTCGATCGCGGTGGCCGGGGTGGTGTCCCAGGACGTGTTCGGCCGGGCCGGGCTGTCGGGCGTCACCGCCTTCCGGTTGGCCACCGTGGTGGCGGTGGCGGTGCCGGCGCTGCTGACGCTGCTCGCCCCCGACGTGGGGGTGGCGCGGGCCGTCGGGCTGGCGTTCGCCGTTGCCGCCTCGACCTTCTGCCCCCTGCTGGTGCTGGGGATCTGGTGGCGCGGCCTCACCGATGTCGGCGCCCTCGCGGGCCTGGCCGTGGGCTTCCTCGGCTCCGGCACCGGGGTGGCGTACGCCCTCGGCGGCGCCTCCACCACCGGCTGGACCGCGGTGCTGCTCGGCCAGCCGGCCGCCTGGTCGGTGCCGCTGGCGTTCGGCACGATGGTCGGCGTCTCGCTGGCCACCCGCTCCCGGGTGCCCGTCCACGTGCTGCGGTTCATGGTGCGGCTGCACACCCCCGAGGCCGTCGCGCTCGACCGCGGCTGAGTCGCCCTCTGCCGCGACCGCGCAACCGTTCGTCGCGCCGAACCTGCCGTTCGCCGATGCCGGCGCCCCGTCCGGCGAACGACCTGCCCGCACCCCTGCACCGGCATGCCCCCCGGATGTCACGGTGATGGCCGTCACACCTCGGACCACCGAGCGCCATGCCCAGCGATCTGCCGGATCGACCACGCCACCGAAGGGACGGGACCTCCGTGACCGCACACGACCAGGCCGAGAGGCACGACCCGGTCTATGACCGGCTGCACCAGACGACCGAGTTCACCGAGCTCCGCCGCCGCTACCGCGGCTTCGTCATCCCCGCGACCGTGGCCTTCCTGGCCTGGTACCTCCTGTACGTCGTCATGTCGAACTGGGCGACCGACTTCATGAGCCAGAAGGTCGTCGGCAACATCAACGTCGCCCTGGTGTTCGGGCTGCTGCAGTTCCTCACGACGTTCCTGCTCGCCTACGTCTACAGCGGCTTCGCCAACAAGCGCCTGGACCCGCTGGCCCGCGAGCTCGACGACGACTACACCATCAACCGTCGCGGAGGTGAGGGCGCATGAACGCGCAGCTGATCGGTCCCACGGTGATGGCCGCGGACCACCAGGTCCTCACGACCGCCCTGTTCCTCGCCGTGGTCGCGCTGACCGTCGGCATCACCTTCTGGGCCAGCCGCCAGACGTCCGGCACCGCGGACTACTACGCCGGCGGCCGCAACTTCTCCGGCTTCCAGAACGGCCTGGCCATCGGCGGCGACTACATGTCCGCCGCGTCCTTCCTCGGCATCTCCGGTGCCATCGCACTCTCGGGCTACGACGGCTTCCTCTACTCGATCGGCTTCCTCGTCGCGTGGCTGGTGGCGCTGCTGCTGGTCGCCGAGATGCTGCGCAACTCCGGCCGCTACACGATGGCCGACCAGCTCGCCTACCGGATGAAGCAGCGCCCGGTCCGTCAGGCCGCCGCACTGTCCACGGTCGTGGTGTCGATCTTCTACCTGCTCGCCCAGATGGTCGGCGCGGGTGCGCTGGTCTCGCTGCTGCTCGGCATCGACAGCCAGTTCATGATCAACGTGACGATCTTCGCGGTCGGCATCCTGATGGTCTTCTACGTCACCGTCGGTGGCATGAAGGGGACCACGTGGGTGCAGATCGTCAAGGCGGTGCTGCTGATGGCCGGCTCGGCGTTGATCGTCGTACTCGTGCTGGTGGAGTTCAACTTCAACCTGTCCGACCTGCTCGGCACGGCCGCCAGCAACAGCGGCAAGGGCCAGGCGTTCCTGGAGCCCGGTCTCAAGTACGGCGCCTCCACGACGTCGAAGATCGACTTCCTCTCGCTCGGCATCGCGTTGGTGCTGGGCACCGCCGGACTGCCGCACATCCTGATCCGCTTCTACACGGTGCCGACCTCGCGGGACGCCCGGAAGTCGGTGCTCTGGGCGATCGGTCTGATCGGGACGTTCTACCTGTTCACGCTGGTGCTCGGCTTCGGTGCCGCGGCGATGCTGAACAAGGGCGACTACGAGCGGACCGCGGCCTCGGGCGGCAACCTCGCCTCGCCGCTGCTGGCCGAGACGGTGGGAGGCGGCGCCGGGTCGACCGGTGGCGCCATCCTGCTGGCCGTGATCGCCGCGGTCGCGTTCGCCACGATCCTCGCGGTGGTGGCCGGGCTGACTCTGACCTCCAGTGCCAGCGTGGCGCACGACCTCTACAACAGCGTCTGGAGGAAGGGGCAGGCCTCCGAGAAGGAGGAGCTGAAGGTGGCCCGGATCGCCGCCGGCGTGATCGGTCTGATCGCGATCCTGCTCGCCATCCCGGCCCAGAAGCTGAACATCGCGTTCCTGGTGGCGCTCGCCTTCGCGGTCGCCGCCTCGGCGAACCTGCCGGCGATCGTCTACAACATGTTCTGGCGGCGGTTCAACACCCGCGGTGCCGTCTGGAGCATCTACGGCGGCCTGATCTCGTCGGTGGGTCTGGTGATCTTCTCGCCGATCATGTCCGGCAAGGGCCTCGACCCGGTGACCGGCAAGAACCTGTCCCTGCTGCCCACCAGCATCGACATCTCGTGGTTCCCGCTGGAGAACCCCGGCATCGTGTCGATCCCGATCGGCTTCCTGCTGGGTTACCTCGGGAGCATCTCGTCGTCGGAGCCGGAGGCCGAGGACCGCTTCACCGAGCTCGAGGTCCGCGCGCTCACGGGCGCGGGCGCCGAAGTGGCCATCAAGCACTGAGCCACCCGCCGACCCGGCGCATCTTGTGCCGGGTCGGCACTCGACCTGGCGCATCTTGTGCCGGGTCGGCACTCGACCTGGCGCAACTTGTGCCGGGTCGGCACTCGGGCAACCGGGAACCAACCCCCGCTGGGTCATGCTTCCCCCGCGCGACGACGCCCTCGTCGCCGGGAAAATTCCACCCTAGGCTGGCGAGGGACCACCCCCGCAGCCCCAGAACTTCCGCAGACGTGTCAGGAGAGATCGTGAGCGACCAGAACGAGACCCTGTCCAACCTCGGCCACGAGGAACGCCGCTTCGCGCCGCCGCCCGAGATCGTGGAGCACGCCAACCTCACGGAGGAGGCCTACGAACGGGCGGCCGGCGACCCCGAGGCGTTCTGGGCCGAGCAGGCGGAGAGGCTGGACTGGGACACGAAGTGGGACCGGGTCCTCGACTGGGACAACCCGCCGTTCGCCAAGTGGTTCGTCGGCGGCACCCTCAACGCGGCGTACAACTGTGTCGACCGGCACGTCGAGGCCGGCCGTGGCGACCAGGTCGCGATCCACTGGGTCGGGGAGCCCGAGGACGACACCCGCGACCTCACGTACGCCGACCTCAAGGACGAGGTGTGCAAGGCCGCCAACGCGCTCACCGACCTCGGTGTCGTGGCCGGCGACCGGGTGGCGATCTACATGCCGATGATCCCGGAGGCGGTCATCGCGATGCTGGCCTGCGCCCGGATCGGCGCCCCCCACACGGTCGTCTTCGGCGGCTTCTCCTCCGACGCGCTGGCCTCCCGCCTCGACGACTGCCAGGCGAAGGTGGTCATCACCTCCGACGGCGGCTACCGCCGCGGCGCACCCTCCGCGCTCAAGCCCGCCGTCGACGAGGCGCGCACCAAGACCGACGTGGTGGAGCACGTGCTCGTCGTACGCCGCACCGGCCAGGACGTCGCCTGGGACGACGAGGTCGACGTGTGGTGGCACGACGTCGTCGACGGCGCCTCGAGCGAGCACACCTGCGAGTTCTTCGACTCCGAGCACCCGCTCTACGTCATGTACACCTCGGGCACCACCGGCAAGCCCAAGGGCATCCTGCACACCACCGGTGGCTACCTCACCGGGTCGGCGTACACCCACTGGGCGGTCTTCGACCTGAAGCCCGAGACCGACGTCTACTGGTGCACCGCCGACATCGGGTGGGTGACCGGGCACAGCTACATCGTCTACGGTCCGCTGGCCAACGGCGTGACGCAGGTGCTCTACGAAGGCACGCCGGACAGCCCGGAGAAGGGCCGCTGGTGGAAGATCATCCAGGACCACAAGGTCACGGTGTTCTACACCGCCCCCACCGCGATCCGGTCGTTCATGAAGCAGGGGCGTGAGATCCCTGACGGGTTCGACCTGTCCTCGCTGCGGATCCTCGGCTCGGTGGGTGAGCCGATCAACCCGGAGGCCTACATCTGGTACCGCCAGGTCATCGGCGGCGACCGGACCCCGGTCGTGGACACCTGGTGGCAGACCGAGACCGGGTCGATCATGATCAGCCCCCTGCCGGGCGTCACGCACGGCAAGCCGGGATCGGCGATGATCCCGATCCCGGGGGTGGCGGCCGACGTGGTGACCGAGGAGGGTGAGTCGGTGCCGAACGGGTCCGGGGGCTACCTCGTGCTCACCGCACCGTGGCCCGCGATGCTGCGGACGATCTGGGGAGACGACGACCGGTACGTCGAGACGTACTGGTCGAAGTACAAGAAGCAGGGATACTACTTCGCCGGGGACGGCGCCAAGAAGGACGACGACGGCGACCTCTGGGTGCTCGGCCGGGTCGACGACGTGATGAACATATCGGGCCACCGGCTCTCCACCACGGAGATCGAGTCGGCGCTGGTGTCGCACCCGAAGGTGGCCGAGGCCGCGGTCGTCGGGGCCAAGGACGAGGACACCGGCCAGGCGGTCTGCGCCTTCGTGATCCTGCGCGACGAGGCGGGCGACGGCGGGAAGGACATCGTCGAGGAGCTGCGCAACCACGTCCGCAAGGAGATCGGCGCGATCGCGAAGCCGCGGCAGATCATGATCGTCGCCGAGCTGCCCAAGACCCGCTCGGGCAAGATCATGCGCCGGCTGCTCAAGGACGTCGCCGAGAACCGTGAGGTCGGGGACGTCACCACTCTTGCCGACAGCTCGGTCATGGAGATGATCTCGAAGGGACTGTCCTCGGGTTCGTCGGACGACGCCTGATCCTGCTGCGGAGCAGGGCCACATCCCAACAATTGCGCGGTTGTGGCCCTGCTCCGGGCAACCCGAGGGCCACTTCCCAACAATTGCGCGGAAACGGCCCGGCACCCGAGGGCGGCGGGCCGTGCGTCGTACGCCGGCGGGTCAGCGCGCCCGGCGCGACATCCGCTCGATGTCCATGATCACCACGGAGCGCGGCTCGAGCCGGAGCCAGCCGCGCGAGGCGAAGTCCGCGAGCGCCTTGTTGACGGTCTCGCGGGAGGCACCGACCAGCTGGGCCAGCTCCTCCTGGGTGAGGTCGTGGTGCACGTGCACGCCGTCGTCGGCGGTGCGGCCGAAGCGGTCGGCCAGGTCGAGCAGCGCCTTGGCCACCCGGCCGGGCACGTCGGAGAAGACCAGGTCGGCGACCACGTCGTTGGCCTTGCGCAGCCGGCCGGCCAGCTGGGTGAGCAGTCCGTGGGCCACCATCGGGCGCCCCTCGAGCCAGCGCAGCAGGTCCTCGTGCGAGAGGGAGGCGAAGGTCGCGTCGGTCACGGTGGTGACGGTCGCCGAGCGCGGGCCCGGGTCGAAGAGCGACAGCTCCCCGAACATCTGGCCCGGGCCGAGGATGGCGAGCAGGTTCTCCCGGCCGTCGGAGGAGGTGCGGCCGAGCTTCACCTTGCCGTCGAGCACGACGTAGAGCCGGTCGCCGGAGTCACCCTCGTGGAACAGCACCTCACCCCGCCGCAGCGTGGTGTCGGACATCGAGGCCCGCAGTGCGGTGGCCGCCTCGTCGTCGAGCGCGCTGAAGAGCGGGGCCTGACGAAGCACGTCGTTGTCCACGAGTTCCTCCATGTCCTGGTGTGGTCCGGGGCCGATCCTAGCCGTGGGACGGATCACATGATGACCCACGCCACGCCTACGTTCCCACTCCTGGCTCTCGCACTCATGCTGTCCGCGCCCCCACGTAGGCTGTGCGCGTGCCCGACACCTCCCTCGTACGCCGCGCGCGCAAGATCGACCGCGCCCTTGCGGAGGCCTACCCCGACGCCCGCTGCGAGCTCGACTTCGCCAACGCCTTCGAGCTGTTGGTCGTCACCGTGCTGAGCGCCCAGACCACCGACCGGCGCGTCAACGGGGTCCGTCCGACCCTGTTCGCGGCCTATCCCGACGCCCACGCGATGGCCGGCGCCGAGCGCGAGCATCTCGAGCAGATCATCCAGCCCACCGGGTTCTTCCGGGCCAAGACCGAGTCGCTCCTCAAGCTCTCCCAGGCGCTCGTCGAGCGTCACGACGGCGAGGTGCCGCCCCGGCTCGACGCTCTGGTGAAGCTCCCCGGCGTCGGCCGCAAGACCGCCAACGTGGTGCTCGGCAACGCCTTCGACATCCCCGGGATCACCGTCGACACCCACGTCGGTCGGCTGGCCCGACGCTTCGGCTGGACCACGGAGACGGACCCGGTCAAGGCTGAGCACGAGATCGGCGCACTCTTCCCGCGACGCGACTGGACGATGCTCAGCCACCACCTGATCTGGCACGGTCGCCGGGTCTGCCACTCCCGCAACCCCGCCTGTGGCGCCTGCCCGGTGGCGCGCTGGTGCCCGGCGTACGGCGAGGGCCCGACCGACGCGGCCGTGGCCGCCAAGCTGGTCCGCACCGAGGGTCGGGCATGAGGCCGCGCTCCGCATGTCACCGGGGCCCCGCATGAGGTCACCGGTGCTGGTGGCCGCCGTGCTCGCGGTCGTCCTCTCCGGATGCGCCCCCACCTCCGACGACCCGGGCACGAGCGGAGCCGCCCGCCCGGGAGCGGCGAACGTCGATGTGGACACCCCCGAGCTGCGCCGGCTCAGGGCCGGCGCCGGCATCGCCGACTGCGCCCCGGGTGACGCCAGCCAGGTCGACGGGGGACTGCCCAACGTCACGCTGTCCTGCCTCGGCGGTGGCCCCTCGGTCAACCTGGCCACGCTCGGCGGGCCGATGCTGGTCAATCTCTGGGCGGTCTGGTGCGCCCCGTGCCGCGAGGAGCTCCCGATCTTCCAGAGGTTCCAGGAGAAGCACGGGGACGTCGTCTCGATCCTCGGCATCGACTACAACGACACCCAGCCGAAGCAGGCCCTCGAGCTGGCCCGCGAGACGGGGGTGACCTACCCGCTGCTCGCCGACCCCCAGGCCCAGCTCGACTTCAAGTCGCCGTTCCCCAGCCTCCGCGGCCTGCCGTTCACCGCCGTCGTGGATGCGAGCGGCGAGGTGGTGTTCCGCGAGTTCGTGGTCATCGAGTCGCTGCGTCAGCTGGAGGACATCGTCGAGGAGAGCCTGGGGGTGACCCTGTGATCGACCATCCGCCGAGCCACGGGAGCGCCACCCTCCCCGTCTGGCTGGAGCCGGTCCGGGAGGCGACCGCCACGATCACCGCCGACGAGCTCTCTCGCTACGTCCCGCCCGCGGGCTCCGACGCCCGGGAGGGCGCCGTACTCATGCTCTTCGGCGAGGGTGACTCCGGCCCCGACCTGCTGCTGACCGAGCGCGCCCATCACATGCGCTCCCATCCCGGCCAGGTCTCCTTCCCGGGCGGTTCGATCGACACCTCCGACGCGGACGCGACCGCGGCGGCGCTGCGCGAGGCCCAGGAGGAGACCGGTCTCGACCCGGACGGTGTGGTGGTCTTCGGCACCCTGCCCGAGCTGTGGTTGCCACCCAGCAACTTCGCCGTCACCACCGTCCTGGGCTGGTGGCGGGAGCCGACCCCGGTGAGCGTGGTCGACCCCGACGAGGTGCACCGGGTGCTGCGGGTGCCGATCGCGGAGCTGCTCGATCCCGCGCACCGGATGACCACGGTGCACCCGATCGGCCGGATCGGCCCGGGTTTCCTGATCGGCCCGCGGCGCGACCTCGTCCTGTGGGGGTTCACCGCCGGTATCATCTCCCGACTGTTCGATCATCTCGGGTGGACGCGTGCCTGGGACCCCGAGGTCACGTTCGAGCTCGAGGACCGGATGATCTTCGGCACGAGCACGAGCACGAGCGCGAGCCCGCCGACGCTGCCCGCACCCAACACCAGCTTCGAGGAGGGCCCGGGACGATGAACCTCCTCGACTGGTTGCTGGTGCTGCTCGTCCTCGCCTACGCCCTCTCGGGCTACTGGCAGGGCTTCGTCACGGGTGCGTTCGCGACCGTCGGGCTGCTGCTCGGCGGCCTCCTGGGCATCTGGCTGGCGCCGCGGGCCCTCGGGGACGCGGAGCCGTCGCTGTGGGTCTCGCTCGGCGCGCTGTTCATCGTGATCCTCTCGGCCACGCTCGGCCAGGCCCTGCTCCAGTTCGCCGGCGCGAAGGTCCGCGACCAGATCACCTGGCAACCGGCCCGGGCCGTCGACGCCGTCGGCGGTGCCGCGCTGTCCGCGTTCGCGGTGCTGCTGGTCGCCTGGGCCCTCGGCGTCGCGGTCTCCGGGACGCGCATCGGCGCGATCACCCCGCAGGTGCGCAACTCCGCGGTGCTCGCCAAGGTCAACGAGGTGCTGCCGGAGCGCGCCGGTCAGGCGCTGCAGGCGTTCAACACCGTGGTCGGCACCAGCTTCTTCCCCCGCTACCTCGAGCCCTTCGCCCGGGAGCGGATCACCTCGGTGAGCCCGCCGCCGCGGGGCATCGCCGACGACCCCGACGTGGTCGACGCCGAGGCGAGCGTGCTCAAGATCCGCGGCGAGAACAAGTGCGGCCGCGGCGTCGAGGGGACCGGCTTCCTCTTCTCCGACGACCGGATGATGACCAACGCCCACGTGGTCGCCGGGGTCTCCGACCCCGAGGTGGTGGTCGGCGACGAGGAGGTCGACGCCCGGGTCGTCTACTACAACGAGGACCTCGACGTGGCGGTCTTGGCCATTGACGGCATCGACCGCCCGCACCTGCGGTTCGACCCGGCCGCGCAGTCCGGCGACGGTGGCGCGGTGCTCGGCTACCCGCAGGACGGCCCGTACGACGTGCAGCCGGTGCGGATCCGTGCGCAGCAGCGGCTGCGGTCCCCCGACATCTACGGCAGCGGCTCGGTGCTGCGCGAGGTGTTCTCACTGCGGGGCTCGATCCGGCCGGGCAACTCGGGTGGTCCCATGGTGTCCTCGGCCGGCGAGGTCACCGGGGTCGTCTTCGCTGCGTCGGTCACCGACGCCGACACCGGCTACGCGCTGACCGCGAACCAGGTGCGTGAGGCGGCTGCGGCAGGCCTGGCCGCCGACGGCGAGGTCCGCACCGGAGACTGCGCCGCCTAGGACGACATTCCCCGCCCGGCTCGTCGAGTCAGTCGGATCGCGCCGGCCACCCCGTTGATCGGCGGGTGGCACCCGCCACTCAACGAGTCGGTCAGCGGCGGCGCAGGGCGGCCTTGGTCTCCTGGGCCTGGTGGATGGCGCGCTCGGGGCCCCGGACCTTCTTGACCGACCGGATGCCGAGGAAGGCCAGCAGCCCGGCCAGCGCGACGTACCCGCCGAACACGATCAGATAGGCCCACTGCAGGGCGAGACCGTCCCCGTTCCAGTGGATCAGGTAGGCCAGGAAGATCGAGAACATGATCACGGCCAGCACCAGCAGGAACCCCGCCGCGGCGAAGAGGCCGATGCCCAGGCCCCCGGCCTTGACGCTGAGCCGGAGCTCCGACTTCGCGAGCTGGATCTCCTTCTTGACCAGCGAGGAGACGTCGCGACTCGCGTCATGGACCAACCGGCCGATGGTCGGCTCGTCGTTCTGCAGCGGCTCAGGCATGCGGATGGCTCCCAAAAGTCGGTCGGTCGGGCTTTCCGGACTCTACCGGCCGGTCCCCGCGAGGTGCGCCAGCTGGGCACGCACGGACAGCTCGGCGGCACCCCACAGCACCGGGTCGACGTCGGCATAGACGATCTCGACGACCTGGCGGGGCAGGTCGTCCGCAACGGCGTCCACCCCGAGCCGCGCGACCGCGGCCTCGACCTGGGCGAGCCGCTCAGCCCGGTGGGCGAGGTAGAAGTCGAGGACGGCTAGGGCGTCGTCGATCACCGGCCCGTGCCCGGGCCAGATCGTGGTGATCTCGTGCGCCTCGGCCAACCGGTGCAGCCGGTCGAGGGACCCGAGGTAGGCGCCCAGCTCGCCGTCCGGGTGCGCGACCACCGTGGTCCCCCGCCCGAGCACGGTGTCCCCGGTCAGCACCGCGCGCTCGGACGGCACCACGAACGACAGCGAGTCCGCGGTGTGCCCCGGTGTCGCGACGACGTGCAGCTCCAGGTCCCCGACGCTCACCACGTCGCCCTCGCCGAGGCCCTCGGAGCCGAGCCGGTACGCCGGGTCCAGCGCCCGCACGCCGCAGCCGACCCGCTCGGCGAACTCGCGGGCCGCTTCGGAGTGGTCGGCGTGGTGGTGGGTGAGCAGCACGGCGGCCACCGGTCCCGCGGCCCGCTCGACGGCGGCCAGGTGCCGCTGGATCGACGGTCCGGGGTCGACGACCACCGACCGGTCGGACCCGGGAGCGCGGAGCACCCAGGTGTTGGTGCCGTCGAGGGTCATGATGTTCGCGTTCGGGGCCAGCACGCACTCGGCCACCTCGCCGAACGGGCCCCCGGCCCAGCTCACGACAGGTGCCGCTCGATCAGCGGCTCGAGGTCCACAGGTCGCGACAGCGTGACGGCGTCACCCTCGCCCGTGAGCTCCGGGGTGAACATCTCGACCACCCGGTCCCCGGCGGCCACCAGCACCGCGTCGGGGTCGGCGTACTCCGCCACCTCCAGGCAGGTCAGGTAGGTCGGCGGCAGCATGAAGATGCGGTCCTCGTCGACGGCGGCCACCGCGTCGCGGGCGGGCAGCCAGGTGACCCGGGAGGACTCGGTCGAGACGTCGCGGGTGCGCTGACCCTCGGGGAGGTCGGCGACGAAGAACCAGGTGCGGTAGCGCCGCGGCTCGAACACCGGGGTCAGCCAGCCGGCCCAGGCACCGAGCAGGTCGGAGCGCAGCACCAGCCCGCGGCGGGTGAGCAGGTCGGTCAGCGAGAGCGCGCGGCTCTCGAGCGCGACCCGGTCGGCCTCCCAGTCGTCGCTGGTGGTGTCGGCGACGACGGCGCCGGACGACGGGCCGGCCAGCAGCACGCCGGACTCCTCGAACGTCTCGCGCACCGCCGCGCAGACCAGGGCACGAGCGGTGGCCTCGTCGGTGCCGAGGCGGCGCGCCCACTCGGCGGCGTCGGGTCCCGCCCACGCCAGCGAGGTGTCGAAGTCACGCGGGTCGACGCCGCCGCCGGGGAAGACGCACATGCCGCCCGCGAAGGCCATCGTGGTCTGCCGCTGCAGAAGGTAGACCTCGGGCCCGCCGGCGCCGGGACGGAGCAGCACCACCGTGGCCGCGTCGCGCGGCTCGGCCGGGGTGCGCGTGCCGTCGGCGTACTCGCGGGCCTGCGCGACGAGCTGCGGCGGCAGCGGCAGCACGCCCTAGACCTCCACGATCAGTTCGACCTCGACCGGCGAGTCGAGGGGCAGCACCGGTACGCCGACCGCCGAGCGGGCGTGGATGCCGGCCTCGCCGAAGGCCTTGCCGAAGAGCTCCGAGGCGCCGTTGGCGACCCGGGGCTGACCGGTGAAGTCGGGGGTGGAGGCGACGAAGGCGACCACCTTGACGATGCGCTTGACCTGGTCCAGGTCGCCGATCTCGGCCTTCACGGCGGCGATCGCGTTGAGCGCGCACTGCTGCGCGCAGGCGACCGCCTCCTCCTCGCTGACCTCCCCACCGACCTTGCCCGTGACCATCAGCTCGCCCGAGCGCATCGGCAGCTGGCCGGAGGTGAAGACGTGGCTGCCGCTGCGTACGGCCGGGATGTAGACCGCCACCGGCTTGGCCACCGCGGGGACCTCCAGACCCATCGCCGCCAGGGCGTCCTCGACCTTGCTCATGCCTCGACCGGACGCTTGAAGTAGCCGACCAGGTTCTCCGGGCTCATGCCCGGAGCGATCTGCACCAGCTCCCAGCCCTCGGAGCCGAAGTTGTCCAGGATCTGCTTCGCGGCGTGCGTGAGGATCGGCGCCGTCAGGTATTCCCATTTCGTCATGGCTGGCACCCTACTCGCGGCCGACAGGAGCAAGAATGGGGCCGTGGCCTACGACGAGGAGCTCGCCGACCGGGTCCGCGCCGCCGTCCGCGGTGCCGGCGTGGTCGAGGAGAAGAGGATGTTCGGTGGACTGTCGTTCCTGGTCGACGGACACCTGGCGGTGGCGGCGAGCGGTCACGGCGGGCTGCTGGTGCAGGTCGCGAGCGACGACCGAGACACGCTTCTGTCCCAGCCCCATGTCGCGCCGATGGTGATGGGCGGTCGCGAGTCGCGCTCCTGGCTGCACGTGCACGAGGACGCCGTCAGGTCCGCGGACCAGCTGCGGGTCTGGGTCGGTCGCGGGCTGACCACCGCGCGGGAGCGTGGCTGACGATCGCGTCCTGCTGTGCTCCCTCTCACAGCCGGCACGAAACAATTGTTGTTGACTTCAAGTTCGCTTGAAGTTCTACCTTCTTCTTCATGACCCTTGCCCCGATCTCGACACCGCCCCGGCCCGAGGCGGACGCCGACACCCGTCTCCTGGCCCCGGCGTACGCCGCCACCACGATCGGCATGTTCTCGCTGATCGCCTTCGTCGCCTTCGAGGCGCTGGCCGTCACGACCGTGATGCCGACGGTGGCCGACGAGCTCGACGGCGTGGCGCTCTACGCGCTGAGCTTCGCCGCGCCCCTGGCCAGCGGTGTCGTCGGCATGGTGGCGGCCGGCACGTGGAGCGACCGTCGGGGCCCGGTGATCCCGCTGCTGGTCTCCCTCGTCCTCTTCTCGCTCGGCCTGCTCGTGTGCGGCACCGCGCCGTCGATGGAGGTGCTGGTGGCCGGACGGGTGCTCCAGGGTCTCGGCGGCGGCGCGCTGACGGTCGGCCTCTACGTGCTCGTCGGCCTGGCCTTCCCCGCTGCGATGCAGCCGGCGGTGTTCGCGAGCTTCGCGGCGGCCTGGGTCCTGCCCGCCCTGTTCGGCCCGGCGCTGGCGGCCCTCGTGGCGGAGGCGGCCGGCTGGCGCTGGGTGTTCCTCGGCACCGTGGCGCTCGTGGCGCTCGCCGCCCTGCTCATCGCACCGGCGCTGCGCAGGCTCGGGGAGTGGTGCTGCGGGGACCCCGCGCCCCGGTCCCGGCTCGGATGGGCCGGCGTCGCAGCGACCGCCGTACTCGCGCTGGAACTGCTCGGCTCGGCCGAGGGAACGACCAACGGGCTCCTCGCGCTCGGCGCCCTGGCTCTCGTGCTGATCGCGCTCCACCGACTGGTCCCCGTGGGCACGCTCGTCGCGCGGCGCGGGCTGCCGGCGGTGATCGGCACCCGCGGCCTGATGAGCGGCGCGTTCTTCGCCGCGCAGGCCTACATCGTCTTCGTCCTCCAGGAGCAGTGGGGCCTCACGGCCGCTCGGGCGGGCCTGTCGCTGACCCTGGTCGGCATCGTCTGGGCGGCCGCCAGCCAGCTCCAGGCCCGGCTCGGGACTCGGGTGTCGCACGTGGCCGCGATGCGCTGGGGCAGCGGCCTGCTGCTGGCCGGGGGCACCGGCCTCACCCTCGTCGTGTGGACCCACGGGAATCCCACGCTGGCCATCGCCGCCTACGTCGTGGCGGGCGCAGGCATGGGCCTCGGCTACCCCCGGACGAGCGTCGCGATGCTCGACGCCTCCACCGACCGCGACCGCGGCTTCAACTCCTCGGCGATCTCCATCGCCGACTCGCTGGGGGCGGCCCTCGCGCTCTCCGTGTCGGGCATCGCCTTCGGCGTCACCGAGCGGGCCGGCGCCGACCCGTTCCTCGCGGTGTTCGTGGTGACGGTCGCGATCGGCGTCCTGGCCACCGTCACCGCCGCCCGCACCCGGGTGCTCAGCTGAGAAGCTCGGGCTCGGTCTTCTCGCGGATCTCGTCCTCGGTGACGCCGGGCGCCAGCTCGACCAGCCGGAGGGCCCGGTCGCCGAGGGTGCCGGAGCCGGCGACCTCGCCGGTGGCCGGGTCGACCACGTCGATGACGCCGAGGTCGGTGATGATCCGCTGCACCACCCGCAGACCGGTGTAGGGCAGCGAGCAGTCGTGGACGATCTTGTAGGAGCCGTCCTTGGAGACGTGCTCCATCAGCACGATCACGCGCTTGGCGCCGTGGACCAGGTCCATCGCGCCGCCCATGCCCTTGACCATCTTGCCGGGGATCATCCAGTTGGCGATGTCGCCGGTCGCCGAGACCTGCATGGCCCCGAGGATCGCGGCGTCGATCTTGCCGCCGCGGATCATCCCGAACGAGGTGGCGGAGTCGAAGAACGACGCGCCCTTGCGCAGCGTCACGGTCTCCTTGCCGGCGTTGATGAGGTCGGGGTCCTCCTCACCGTCGATCGGGTAGGCACCGACGCCGAGGATGCCGTTCTCCGACTGCAGCACCAGCTCGACGTCGTCGGCGACGTAGTTGGGCACCAGCGTCGGCAGGCCGATGCCGAGGTTGACGTAGGAGCCGTCGGACAGCTCCGAGGCGGCGCGGGCCGCCATCTCCTCACGGGTCCAGGGCATCTCAGTTCTCCTGCTCTGCGTCGGTGCCGCCGGGGCTGTTCTCGGGACGGGGCCGCACGGTGCGCTTCTCGATCCGCTTGTCGCCGGCCTGCTCCTCGGTCAGCGCGACGACGCGCTGAACGTAGACGCCGGGGGTGTGCACGTCGTTGGGGTCCAGCTCGCCCGGCTCGACGAGGTGCTCGACCTCGGCGATGGTGATCCGGCCGCACATCGCGGCCAACGGGTTGAAGTTGCGTGCGGAGTCGCGGTAGACGAGGTTGCCGTGCCGGTCGCCCTTCCAGGCCCGGACCAGGCCGAAGTCGGCGACCAGCGCCTCCTCGAGCACGAACTCCTTGTCACCGTCGGCGGTGGAGAAGACCCGGACCTCCTTGGCGGGCGAGGCGACCGCGACGTTGCCGGAGTCGTCGTACTTCCAGGGCAGCCCGCCCTCGGCGACCTGGGTGCCCACGCCGGTGGCGGTGAAGAACGCCGGGATGCCGGAGCCGCCGGCCCGCATCCGCTCGGCGAGGGTGCCCTGGGGGGTGAGCTCGACCTCGAGCTCGCCGGCGAGGTACTGGCGGGCGAACTCCTTGTTCTCCCCCACGTACGACGACACCATCCGGCGCAGCCGCCTCTCCATCAGCAGCCGGCCCAGGCCCCAGTCGTCGACGCCGCAGTTGTTGGAGATCGCCTGCAGGTCGGTCGCCCCCTGCGTCAGCAGCGCGTCGATGAGCACCGACGGGATCCCGCACAGCCCGAAGCCACCGACCGCCAGGCTCGACCCCGACCCGATGTCGCCGACCGCCGCAGCGGCGCTGCCCACCACCTTGTCCACGTGACTGCTCCCTCTGTCGCGGCCGTCCGGCCGAGCTGGCCTCCGGCCCTGCTTGCGGGCTTGCCTCCGGCCCTGCTTCCGGCCCGCGGACGGACCGCGGCGACCTTCGCTGTGATCCTAGCCACGGACGTCGGGGCGGACGGCCCCCCGGGGTGGCCCTAGGCTCGGCAGGGTGAGCCCCCCGCGCGCGACCGACTGGCCGAGGGTCGACCTGCACGTGGTCACCGGCAAGGGCGGCACCGGCAAGTCGACGGTGGCCGCCGCGCTCGCGCTCGCCCTGGCCAGCACCGGCAAGAACGTCCTCCTCTGCGAGGTCGAGGGCCGTCAGGGCATCGCCCAGATGTTCGACGTCGACCCGCTTCCCTACGAGGAGCGTCGGATCGCCCGCGGCCTGGCCGGCACGAAGGGCCGGGCCGGCAACGTCTTCGCGCTCCACATCGACGCCGAGTCCGCCCTGCTGGAGTACCTCGCCATGTACTACCGCCTCGGCCGGGCCGGCCGGGCGTTGGACCGCTTCGGTGTGATCGACTTCGCCACCACCATCGCGCCGGGCGTCCGCGACGTGCTGCTGACCGGCAAGGTCTTCGAGGCCGCCCGGCACGACCGCCGCAAGGGCCGCTCCAGCCGCACCGGGGTGGACTACGACGCCATCGTGCTGGACGCGCCCCCGACCGGACGGATCACCCAGTTCCTCAACGTGAACAGCGAGCTGGCCGGGGTCGCGAAGGTGGGGCCGATCAAGACGCAGGCCGACACCGTGATGACGCTGTTCCGCTCACCGCGCACCGCCGTGCACCTGGTGACCGTGCTGGAGGAGATGCCGGTGCAGGAGACCGCGGACGGCATCGCGGACCTCCGCCGGGCGAGGCTGCCGGTGGGTGGCGTGATCGTCAACCTGCTCCGGCCGCGCGACCTCGGCAGTGCGGACCTCGTGGCGGCGCGTTCCGGCACGCTGGACCGGGACCGGGTCGGCAAGGAGCTCACCGCGACCGGGCTGGACGTCGACGCCCAGCTGCTCGACGGTCTGCTGGGCGAGGCCCGTGACCACGCGGAACGCCGGGCGCTGGAGGACGGTCAACGCCGCCTGGTCGCCGCCCTGGGCGTGCCGACGTACGAGCTGCCGCGGCTGCCGGGCGGCGTCGACCTCGGCGGGCTCTACGAGCTCGCCGCCCTCCTCAAGGCCCAGGGGATGGCATAGCCCATGAAACAGACTCCCCGGGCACGGGTCGGGCCGCTCGTCGCGACCGGCGACCACGCCGACCCCCTCGACATCGACGCCCTCCTGGACGATCCCGGCACCCAGATCATCGTGTGCTGCGGCTCGGGCGGGGTCGGCAAGACGACCACTTCCGCCGCGCTGGCGCTCCGGGCCGCCGAGCGGGGGCGGAAGGTCTGCGTGCTGACCATCGATCCGGCCCGGCGGCTCGCCCAGGCGATGGGCATCGAGGCGCTCGACAACACCCCGCGCCCGGTGCCCGACGTGGGTGGTGCCGCCACGGGCCAGGGCAGCCTGGACGCGATGATGCTCGACATGAAGCGCACCTTCGACGAGGTGGTCGAGAGCCAGGCCAGTCCGGAGAAGGCGCGGCAGATCCTGGAGAACCCGTTCTACATCGCGCTGTCGAGCTCGTTCGCGGGGACCCAGGAGTACATGGCGATGGAGAAGCTCGGCCAGCTCCACCGCGACGCGGAGCGGACCGGCGCCTACGACCTGATCGTCGTGGACACCCCGCCGTCGCGTTCGGCGCTGGACTTCCTCGACGCTCCCGAGCGGCTCTCGAGCTTCCTCGACGGTCGGTTCATCCGACTGCTGCTGGCCCCGGCCCGCGGTCCGGCGAAGCTGATGTCGGCAGGGATGGGGCTGATCACCACCGCGCTGACCAGGATCCTCGGTGCCACGGTGCTCAAGGACATGCAGACGTTCGTGGCCGCCTTCGACACGCTCTTCGGCGGTTTCCGCGTCCGGGCGCAGAAGACCTTCGAGCTCCTCCAGGCGGACGGTACGGCGTTCCTCGTCATCGCCGCGCCCGAGCCGGACGCGCTGCGCGAGGCGGCGTACTTCGTCGAGCGGCTGAGCGGTGACGCCATGCCGCTGGCCGGGCTCGTGGTGAATCGGGCCGCCCAGGCCTCGGCCAGCTCGCTCTCCGCGGATGGGGCGATGGCGGCTGCCGAGCGGCTCCGCCGCGAAGGCGACGAAGCGGGGCTCACGGCGGGCCTGCTGCGACTGCATGCCGACCGGGCGCGCATGGTGGAGCGGGAGGCCCGACTACGGGCCCGCTTCGCTGCCGCACACCCGGCGGTACCCACCGCCGTGGTGCCGGCCCTGTCCACCGACGTGCACGACCTCGATGGCCTGCGTCGCATCGGTGACCTGCTGGCTGGGACCCCCCGGTCCCGGTGACCGGGTCAGACGGCCGGCTGCGGCTGGCCGGCCTTGGCGGCCTCCAGCACGCTGCGCCACGATGCCACCGGGCGACGACGCAGCAGTGCACGCCGCTCACGCTCGGTCATGCCACCCCACACGCCCCACTCGATCTGGTTGTCCAGCGCCTCGGCCAGGCACTCGGTGCGCACGGGGCAACCGCCGCACACGAGCTTGGCCTTGTTCTGCTCGGCGCCCCGGACGAAGAGCTCGTCCGGCTGCGCCTGCCGACACGCGGCGGCCGGTGCCCAATCTTCTACCCACATAGCTGACTCCAGTCCATATCCGAGATGGAAAGTTCCAATCCCCACAATGAAAGGTAGGTAATGATTTCACTTTGAAACAGACGCAGTGCGGTCAATCCTTCTAGTCACATGGAACTAGTCCGACCACCTCAGGACTGGGGAACCGCGTGGCCCCTCCCGTACTCTGGGGCCCATGTCCGAAGTCAACGAGGGTCGTTCCGCGTCCCGTCGCGTGCTGACGCACCTCGCCTCGATGGTGGCCGTCTCCGCGATCCTCGGTGTCGTCGTGGCCGGTCTCGCCATCCCGTTCGCGGGGGTCGTGGGCATCGGCACCCGCAACATGGCCGACTCGATGAACGACCTGCCGGCGAGCCTCGAGACCGAGACGCTCGCCCAGCGCACCCGCATCCTGGCGGTGGACGGCACCACCATCGCCACGCTCTACGACGAGAACCGCGTCAACGTGTCGCTCAAGCAGGTGTCCCGGGTGATGCGGGAGGCGATCGTCTCGATCGAGGACTACCGCTTCTACCAGCACGGCGCCCTCGACCTGAAGGGCACCCTGCGCGCGTTCGTCACCAACAAGGCCGTCGGCGGCGTGGTCCAGGGTGGATCGTCGATCACCCAGCAGATGGTCAAGCTGACCCTGCTCAGCCAGGCGAAGTCCGGCGAGCAGCGCCAGGCGGCGATGGAGGACACCTTCGCGCGCAAGCTCCGCGAGCTGCGCTACGCGATCGCCTTCGAGCAGGAGCACTCCAAGGACTGGATCCTGGAGCGCTACCTCAACATCGCCTACTTCGGTGACGGCGTCTACGGCATCCAGGCCGCCGCCCGTCACTACTTCTCCAAGGACGCGCGCAAGCTCAACCTGCGCGAGTCGAGCCTGCTCGCCGGCCTGGTCAAGGACCCCGTCGGGCTCGACCCGACCCTCTACCCCGACCGCGCCATCTCCCGTCGCAGCACGGTGCTGAAGCGGATGGCACAGCTCGACGTGATCAGCCCGAAGCGGGCCCGCAAGACAGCGAAGCTGGACCTGGGGCTGAAGGTCACCGCCAACCGCAACGGCTGCATGTTCTCCACGTCGCCGTTCTTCTGCAAGTACGTCGTCGAGTACCTCAAGCGCGACCCCGCCCTGGGCAAAACGCCCGACGACCGCGAGGACCTGCTGCAGTCCGGTGGCCTGACCATCCAGACCACGATCGACCTCCGCTACCAGAAGGCCGCCGACGACTCGGTGTCGTCGCACGTGTTCCCGCGTGAGTCGGCCATCGGTGGACTGGCCATGGTGGAGCCTCGCTCGGGCGACGTCCGCGCCATCGCGCAGTCGCGGCCGATGGGACGAAGTGCGGCCGACGGCGAGACGTTCATCAACTACCTCGTGCCCAAGGAGGTCGGCGGCGCCCGCGGCTTCCAGGCCGGGTCGACGTTCAAGGCGTTCGTGCTCGCCAGCGCGATCAAGCAGGGCATCGGCCTCGACACCACGATCAACTCGCCCAAGGTGAAGACCTTCCAGGAGCGGGACTTCGAGGACTGCGACGGCGAGCCCTACGGCTACGGCACCTTCGACATCCCCAACTCCACGACCTCGGGCAACAAGAACCTCTACACCGGCACCCGGGAGTCGGTGAACACGTTCTTCATGGGCCTGGAGCAGATGACCGGCCTGTGCGAGCCGTTCAACCTGGCCAAGGAGATGGGCGTCAACCTGACCAGCCCCACCGGTGGTGCCGAGGGGTCGCCGGAGCGCGTGCCGACGTTCACCCTGGGCGTCGCCGACGTCACCCCGCTCGAGATGGCAGAGGCCTACGCCACGTTCGCCGGCCGCGGCCTGCACTGCTCCGCACGCCCGGTGACCGAGATCCTCGACACCCGCAAGAACGTGGTGAAGACCTACCCCAAGCAGTGTCAGCAGGTGCTGCCCAGCGCGGTGGCCGACGCGGTGAACGACGTGCTGCGCGGCGTGATGGAGCCCGGCGGCTTCGGCAACAACGCCGGCATCAACACCGCCCAGGTCTCGGCCGGCAAGACCGGCACCACGAACAGCCAGCAGTCGGTGTGGTTCGTCGGCTACACCCCCAACCTGGCTGCCGCATCGATGATCGCCGGCGCCAACCAGCAGGGCAGCCCCGACACCATCGTCGGCAAGCAGATCGGTGGCCGCACGCTGTACGAAGCGTCCGGCTCCGGCACCGCCGGCCCCATGTGGGGCGACGCGATGAAGGTCGTCGAGCAGTGGCTGCCCGACGAGAACTTCGCCTCGCCCCCGGCGGACGAGATCACCGGGCTGCTGGTCTCGGTGCCCGCGACCTACGGCATGACCATCGACCGGGCCACCTCGGTGCTCGAGGGCGCCGGGTTCACGGTGGCGGTGGGCGGCGAGATCGACTCGCGACTCGACCGGGGGATCATCGCCGGCAGCTACCCGTCCTCGGGGAACAGCACGTCCAGTGGCGACACGGTCACGATCTACCCGTCGGACGGTTCGCCGTACGTCCCACCGCCGAAGAAGAAGCCCAAGAAGAAGCCCCGCGGGAACGGCGGCAACGGGAACGGTCGCCGCTGACCGCGGCCCACCTGGGCCCGCGGTCGGTCAGACGACGGGGTGGCGCAGCGCCACCTGCATGTAGCCGAACGCCAGCGCCCCGGCCAGCAGCGGGACCAGGACCGAGACCGGGTCGGATGCACCCCAGCCGGGCTCCAGGCCCACCGCCACCAGGGCGTACACACCGCTCACCGTGACGAGGGTGCCCACCAGCGCCGACTCACGGCTGACGAACAGCCGGAAGCCCCAGGTCACCGCGATCAGCATCATCGTGACCCCGAAGGCGGCCACCGCCAGACTGCCCTGGAAGCAGGCGGTCCGCGAGCCGGCGGCCAGGTTGCAGCCCGGCCCCGAGGACACCGTGTAGTAGGCGAGCTGGAGCGCAGCGACAGCGCCCCCCGCAACCACCGCAGATCGAACAGCCTGTGTGCGCATGACAGCAACACCCCCACCAGCGATAGTGCCCGCTGGCGGACTCGGGAAACAGGCCCGGAACCCCAGTATCACCCCCGGGGCCGGGGCTCCTCAGCTGCCGGCCGCGTCAGGCGCCGAGCTGACGGCGCACCTCGGCCGCGACCTTGCCGCCGTCGGCCCGGCCCTTCACCTGCGGCTGGACCACGCCCATGACCTTGCCCATGGCCCGCATGCCCTCGGCGTCGGCCCCGGTCCGCTCGACCGCGGCGCGCACGATCTCGGCGACCTCGTCGTCGCTCAGCTGCTGCGGCAGGTAGTCGACGAGCACCTCGAGCTCGGAGCGTTCCTTCCTCGCCATCTCGGGGCGTCCGCCCTCCTCGAAGGCGACCGCGGCCTCCCGCCGCTTCTTCGCCTCGGTCGAGAGCACGCCGACGATGTCGTCGTCGGTGAGCTCGACCTGGTGCTTGCCGGCGACCTCGGCGTTGGTGATCGCGGTGAGCAGCATGCGCAGCGTGGACGACCGCACCTCGTCGCGCGCCTTGATGGCGGCCGGCAGGTCGGCGCGGAGACGGTCCTTGAGAGCACTCATGCCCGCCATTGTGGCAGCCTTGCCCCGTGCTCCTCCCCCGCCTTCTCGGCCTCGGTGCCGTCGCCGGCCTCGCCACCCTCGGGTACGCCGCCGCGGAGGCGCGCGCCTACACGCTGCGGGAGGTCGAGATCCCGGTGCTGCCGCCCGGCGCCGGCCCGGTGCGGGTGCTGCATCTGTCGGACCTGCACCTGACCCCGACGCAGCGCGGCAAGCAGGCCTGGGTCCGCGACCTGGCCCGACTGGAGCCCGACCTGGTCGTGGGCACCGGCGACTTCCTCGCCCATCGCGATGCGGTGCCGGCGGTCGTCGACGCGCTGGGCGGGTTGCTGGAGCGCCCCGGTGTCTTCGTGTTCGGTTCCAACGACTACTTCGAGCCGACGATGCGCAACCCGCTGCGCTACGTCCTGCCCGACGACGGCAAGCGGGCCGTCGATTCCGCGGAGCTGCCGTGGCGCGACCTGCGGTCCGCGTTCGGGGCCGCCGGCTGGCTCGACCTGAGCAACAGGGCGGGGCGGCTGGACGTGGCGGGGAGCTCCCTGGCCTTCGCCGGCGTCGACGACCCGCACCTGGGCTACGACGACCTGGGGGCGGTGGCCGGCCCGGCGCCGGACGACGCCGACCTGCGGCTGGGCGTCGCCCACGCGCCGTACCTCCGGGTCCTCGACCAGTTCGCCCGCGACGGGTACGACGCCGTGCTGGCCGGACACACCCACGGGGGTCAGGTCTGTCTGCCGTTCGTCGGCGCGCTGACCACCAACTCCGACCTCGACACCGCCCGGGCCAAGGGCCTGCACCGGCACCCGGCGGGCTCCCGTCCCGGCGACCCCGGCTCGACGTGGATGCACGTCTCCGCCGGGATCGGCACCAGCCCCTACGTGCAGGTGCGCGTGGCCTGTCGACCGGAGGCCAGCCTGGTCACGCTGACCGCACGCCCGGCGTGAGCGCCAGCGTGTCCTTCGGCTTGAGCAGGAACGCCAGCAGGTAGAGCAGGCCCACCACGACCAGCAGGTTGCGGTAGCCGGTGAGCAGCGCGGCGTACTCCAGGCAACCGCCGACGATGGCGCCGAGCAGGTTGATGCCGAACGCCGACTGCGAGTTGTCGGAGACCGCGAACCGCTTGGCGAACGCGATGTTGGCGAGATAGATCGGCACGAACGCCAGCAGCGTCGCCGCCGCCAGCCGCGGCCAGAACGACAGCTCCAGCAGCCACTCGGGACGCACCAGCCAGGCGATCGCCAGCGACACCGCGATCCCGGCGAACACCACCGGAAGTGGGGGCGTGCGGAACCGCCGCGTCGTCTCCACCGCCGCGAGGACGATCAGCAGCACCCCGGCGAACACCATCGCGTTGACGATCCAGGTGGTGCCGAAGAGGTTCGCGAAGGTCGCGATGTTCTTGGTCTCCAGCAGCAGGAACGCGGCACCCATGAAGAACAGGTCGGCGTAGGGCCGCATGGAGCGGAACGAACCACCGAAGATCCGCACCAGCACCAGCGAGAGCAGCACGATGCCGCCGAGGGCCCAGACGTAGATCGTGGGCAGCATGCCCCCGTCGTAGTAGAGGAACGGCTCGTTGTCGGTCGCCGGCGCGATGGAGGAGGCCGGCAGCGCGTGGTTGTCGGCACCGCAGCGCTGGTTGTCCGGGTCCTTGGCCGCGACCACCACCGCCGTCGCCTTGTTGAAGGTGTCGATGCACGGGTCGTGGCCGAACGCCGCCGCCGCGGTGCCGCCGAGCCGGTCGATCAGCCAGCTCTCGCGGTAGTAGTTGTACATCGCGAACACGCCGTCGTCGGTGAGGTGGTCCCGGGCGGCCGAGAGCGCCTCCTCGGTGAACAGGAACGACTCCAGGCGGATCTGCGAGGCACCGCTGACCAGCGCCAGGCTGTCGGGCAGCGCGAACAGGATCAGGTCGTACTTCGTGTCGGTGTTCTCCAGGAACGCCCGGCCGTCGTTGATGTGCCGGTCGACCCGCGGGTCCTGGTAGGCCCCGTCGGGGTTGCGGTCCACGCCGATCTTCACGATGGCCGGATCGATGTCGACGGCGTCGACGTGCTCGGCGCCCTTCGTCAGCGCGATCGAGACGTCCGAGCCGGATCCCGCGCCGACCACCAGGACGTTGCGCAGCGGTGCGTCGGCACGGTGCTCGTAGGGCGCGCGATAGATCTCGGAGGCGCGGGTCAGCTTCCACTCGGCCGGGGACATCGACTGGTGCGGGACCCCGTTGACGGAGATGTAGGTCCGGGTCCCGTTGTCCGGGTCCTTCACGTCCTCGGTGGTGATCTTGTAGTACGGCGACCAGGAGACGCCGGAGGCGACCGTCTCGAGCAGCAGCGCCCCCACCATCACCGCGCCGGCCACCCCGGCCAGCGCCCGCCAGCGGCCGCGCACCAGCACCACGAATCCAATCGCGACGAGCACGCCCCAGACCACCGACGGCGCCCAGAAGTACGACAGAAGGGTGAAGCCGGAGATCCCGATCAGTGAGCCGACCAGGTCCCAGCGGTACGCCGTCAGCGGCGGCAGCGTGGCGAAGCACCGACCGACCGCCTCCGCCGGGCCGGCGAGGATCGCCGCGCTCATCAGGAACACCACCGGCAGCACCACCCAGGCCGGTGGTCCCGTGGTGTCGAGAGCGGTGAAGAAGATGACCTCCCGGCCGGTGCGGTCGATCGACACGGGATAGAAGCGCACCGCGACGACCAGGACCGCCAGAAGCACCGGCGTCCACGGCAGGATCGACCAGCTCTTGCGCGAGATGAGGAAGCCCACCCCGATGCCGAGGAACGACCCGAGCAGCACGAAGTTGGTGAAGTAGGAGAGGTGCACGATGTTGGCGCCCAGCCACCGGATCAGCGCCAGCTCCAGGAACAGCATCAGGGCACTGCCCAGGAGGAGCCGGAGCACGGTCGCGCGCTCGCCAGCCGTCGTTCGGGGTTCGGCACCGCTGCCCCGCTGCTGGTCCTCGACCGTGGTCACTCGCGCCTCCCGACAGGCGAGACACCCGGGTCCGGGTGCCTCCGCGCCGACAATGCCACAGAACCGGTCCGCGGCGGGAGGGTGAATTCGGTGCGGCGATCGGGCTCGGGTATGCTCGCGTCTGCTCTGCACGGCGGTCGTCCACGACGGCTCCAGCGGGGCAATCGGGCTGTGGCGCAGCTTGGTAGCGCGCCTCGTTCGGGACGAGGAGGCCGCAGGTTCAAATCCTGTCAGCCCGACCGATGGATCTCCCGGGATCACAACGCGTCCGACCTGTGGGTCGGGCGCGTTCGGTCATTTCGGATGCGGCCTCGGGCGGCCGATGTTCTGGCAGACTGCCCGCCATGGCCGACAAGGACCGGGAGGACGCCGAGGCGCCCTCCCTGGAGATGCCCTCCCTCGGCGGCCTGCTGCGCCGTCGCACGAGCAAGCCGGCGGCCGACCAGGAGCCCGCCGACCAGGAGCCCGCCGACCAGGAGCCCGCCGACCAGGAGCCCGCCGACCAGGAGCCCGCCGACCAGGAGCCCGCCGACCAGGAGCCCGCCGACCAGGAGCCCGCCGAGGAGTCCACTCCGGCGGTCCCGCCGCCCGTCAGGTCGGCGCCGGAGCAGTCCCCACCCCCGCTGTTCGCCGACGAGGTCTCGGCCGATGACGGCACCGGGGACGACACCGCCGTCGACGCGGCCCGGGTCCCGGCGACGACCACCCGGGTCGACGAGGACCGGCCGGATGAGGACCGGCCGGATGCCGAGGCGCAGAGCGACCGGGACGCCGACAGGCCCCGCCGGGAGTTCGCGCTGCCCGAGATCCCGGCGCCGGCGGCCGCCGCCGTCACCGGCGCCGTGGTGGGCCTGCTCGCCGTCGGCCTCACCTGGCTGGGGCTGCAGGGCTGCGAGCTGGCGACGGGCACCCCGTCGTGTGGCGGCATCGGCCTGCTGATGCTGCTTCTCATCCTGGCCGCGATGGTCATGCTCGGCAAGGTGATGCTCGCCGCCTGGGGCATCGCCGAGTCGATGAGCATCAGCTTCCTCGCCGTCGGCCTGATCGCGGTGATCAGCCTGCTGTTCCTGATCGACGTGCTGCTCTCCACCTGGATGCTGGTGGTGATCCCGCTGGTCGGCGCGGCAACATATGCGCTCTCGCACTGGGTCACCGAGAAGTTCACCAGCGCCGAGATCGACTGACCCGGGCTCAGGCCGGGCGCTCAGAGTCGGGCGGCGACCAGCTCGGCGACCTGCACCGCGTTCAGTGCCGCGCCCTTGCGCAGGTTGTCGTTGCTGATGAACAGCGCGATGCCGCGCTCGTCGTCGACGCCCTCGTCGTGCCGCAGCCGTCCGACGTACGACGGGTCCTTGCCGGCCGCCTGCAGCGGCGTCGGGATGTCGGTGAGCTCCACGCCCGGGGCGTCACCGAGGATCTCCTCGGCACGCTTGACCGTCAACGATCGGGCGAACTCGGCGTTGACCGCCAGAGAGTGACCGGAGAAGACCGGCACCCGCACGCAGATGCCCGAGACCCGGAGGTCGGGGATGCCCAGGATCTTGCGGGACTCGTTGCGGAGCTTCTGCTCCTCGTCGGACTCGCCGAGTCCGTCGTCGACGATCGAGCCGGCCAGCGGCAGCACGTTGTAGGCGATGGTGCGGGCGTACTTCACCGGCGCCGGGAAGTCGATGGACCCGCCGTCCACGGCCAGCGAGCGGGCGTCGCCGGCGGCCTCGACCTGGCCGGCAAGCTCCTCGACGCCGGCCAGCCCGGACCCGGAGACGGCCTGGTACGTCGACACCACGAGCCGCTGGAGACCGGCCTCGTCGTGGAGCGGCTTGAGCACCGGCATCGCGGCCATCGTGGTGCAGTTCGGGTTGGCGATGATGCCCTTGCGCGCCTCGGCGACCGCTTCCGGGTTCACCTCCGAGACGACCAGCGGCACGTCGGGGTCCATCCGCCAGGCCGAGGAGTTGTCGACCACGATCACGCCCGCGGCGGCGTACTTCGGTGCCAGCGCCGTGGAGGTGCTGCCACCCGCGCTGAAGATCGCGATGTCGAGCCCGGTGATGTCGGCGGTGGAGGCGTCCTCGACGGTGATCTCGCCCTCGCCCCAGGGCAGCGTGGTGCCCGCCGAACGGGCCGAGGCGAAGAACCGGAGCGAGGCCAGCGGGAAGTTCCGCTCGGCGAGGATCCGCCGCAGCGCGTCGCCCACCTGGCCGGTCGCACCCACGATGCCGAGGTGGACGGGGCGGGGTGAGGTGTGGGGTGTCGTCATCGCCCGGATCCTCCGTAGACGACGGCCTCGACGTCGGTGGCGTCGAGGTCGAACGCGGTGTGGGCCGCGGCGACGGCCGCATCGACCTGGGCCTCGTCGACGATCACCGAGATGCGGATCTCGGACGTCGAGATCATCTGGATGTTGGTGCCGGCGGCGGCGATCGCGGAGAAGAACTTCGCACTGACGCCGGGGTGCGAGCGCATCCCGGCACCGATCAGGGAGATCTTGCCGATCTTGTCGTCATAGATCAGCGACGCGAACCCGACCTCGTCGCGCAGCGCCGCCAGCGCCTGCATCGCCGTCTGGCCGTCCGTGGTGGGCAGCGTGAACGAGATGTCGGTGAGGCTGGTGGCCGCGGCCGAGATGTTCTGCACGATCATGTCGAGGTTGATCTGGGCATCGGCCAGCGCCTCGAAGATGCGCGCGGCCTCACCCACCTTGTCGGGCACCCCGACCACGGTGATCTTGGCCTCGCTGCTGTCGTGCGCGACGCCGGCGATGATGGCCTGTTCCATGGCTTCTCCCTCGGACTGGTCCTGCGCGGACTCCGGCACCACCCAGGTGCCTTCGAGATGGCTGAATGACGAGCGGACGTGGATCGGGATGTCGTAGCGGCGGGCGTACTCCACACAGCGCAGGTGCAGGATCTTGGCGCCGCAGGCGGCCAGCTCGAGCATCTCCTCGTAGGAGACCCGGTCGAGCTTCCGTGCGGTCGGCACGATCCGCGGGTCGGCGGTGAAGACGCCGTCGACGTCGGTGTAGATCTCGCAGTAGTCGGCGTGCAGGGCCGCGGCGAGCGCGACCGCGGTGGTGTCGGTGCCGCCCCGACCGAGCGTGGTGATCTCCTTGGTGTCCTGGCTGACGCCCTGGAAACCGGCCACGATGACCACGTGGCCGTCCTCGAGCGCCGTGGAGATGCGGCCCGGGGTGACGTCGATGATCTTGGCCTTGCCGTGCACCGAGTCGGTGATCACGCCGGCCTGCGAGCCGGTGAACGACCGGGCGGTGAAGCCGAGGTCGGAGATCGCCATCGCGACCAGCGCCATCGAGATCCGCTCGCCGGCGGTCAGCAGCATGTCGAGCTCGCGGGCCGGCGGCAGCGGGCTCACGTCGTTGGCGAGGTCCAGCAGCTCGTCGGTGCTGTCGCCCATCGCCGACACGGCGACGACGACGTCGTGACCGGCGCGCTTGCTCTCCACGATCCGGCGGGCCACCCGCTTGATGCTGGCGGCGTCGGCGAGGGAGGAGCCGCCGTACTTCTGCACGACAATGCCCACAACGACTTCCTCACGGGTACGACGACACGACCGGCCGGGCTGTCCCGACCACGACCGGCGATTCTACCGGGGGTCGACAGCCTGCCTCTCCAACATCTCATTGGCCGCCGCCACCTGGTCCTCGTCGCCGGTGAAGTCGGCGTCGAGCCGGTCGTGGGCCACGATCGACTGCAGGGCCCTCAGGGTGGCGCTGGCGCTGTTGCCCCACGAGGCGACGTAGGAGAACTGCCACCACCACAGCGCCTCCTGCACGTTGCCGGCGCGGTAGTGGCGCAGCCCGTTGGCGACCTCGGTGGCGATGCTGGTCAGGTCGTCGGAGAGCTGGGAGGCGACCAGCTCCGGCGCGTAGGGGTCGAAGTTGTAGACGTAGGTGTCGACGCCGTCGAGCATCTTCGCCAGCTTGAGGCGCATGGCGTCGAGGTCGGGGTCGGGGCCGACGTCGGGCTGGTACTCCTGTTCGGGCGTGAAGTCCGCCTGGGCTCCCAGCCGGGCTCCGGCCAGCAGCACCTGGCTGACCTCGAGCAGCAGCAGCGAGATGGCCCTGCTGCCGTCCTCGTCCCGCACGATCGCCTGCAACGCGACCAGGAAGCTCTCGATCTGGTCCGCGATCTGTCCCGCGAACTCCTCGAGCTCGGGGTCCAGCCCCGTGGCCCGGCCAGGCGCCAGTCCAGGCGCCAGTCCAGGCGTCTGCCCAGTCGTCTGCCCAGTCGTCGTCACCGGTGGCTCAGTCATCGGCTGATCTTCTCCCTGCGAAGGCCCTTCCCAAGGTGACCTCGTCGGCGTACTCGAGATCACCACCCACGGGCAGTCCACTAGCAAGTCGGGTGACGCGCAACCCCATCGGCCGCAGGTTGCGCGTGAGGAACGTCGCAGTGGCCTCACCCTCGAGGTTGGGGTCGGTGGCGAGGATGACCTCCGTGACCGTCCCGTCGGCGAGCCGCATCATCAGCTCGCGGATCCGCAGCTGCTCGGGACCGATGCCGTCGATCGGCGAGATCGCACCGCCGAGCACGTGGTAGCGACCCCGGAACTCGCGGGTGCGCTCGATGGCGACCACGTCCTTGTACTCCTCGACGACGCACAGCAGCGCCGGGTCACGCCGAGGGTCCCGGCAGATCCGGCACTGCTCGTCCTCGGAGACGTTGAAGCAGGTCGAGCAGAACTTCACCTTCTCCTTGACCGTGATCAACACCTCGGCCAGGCGGCGTACGTCGGCGGGGTCCGCCGCGAGGAGGTGGAACGCGATGCGCTGGGCACTCTTGGGCCCGACGCCAGGCAGCTGACCGAGCTCGTCGATCAGGTCCTGGACGATGCCTTCGTACAACGCGGGCTACCCTCCCTGGCCGGGCGCGCCCGGCCCACTGGACGGGGTGCCACCGAAGCCGAGCGGCTGGCCGCCGCCGGGGATCTCGCCGGGACCGTCCTCGGCGTCGCCGCCGAGACCGCCCAGACCACCGGTCAGGCCACCGGTCAGGCCACCGGTCAGGGGGCCGAGCTGCTCGCCGGCCAGGGTGTCGGCGTTGGCCTTCGCGTCGCGCCAGGCGGCGACGACCATGTCACCGAGGTCCGTGAGGTCGTCCGCGTCGTCGGCATCGAAGCCGCCGCGGATGTTCACGGCGAGCAGGTCCCCGGTGCCGCTGACCTTCACCGTGACCGCGCCGCCCGCGACGGTGCCCTCGACCTCGGTCTCCTCGAGCCTCGCCTGGGCGCTCATCAGCTGCTCCTGCATCTGCTGGGCCTGCTGGAGCAGGGCGTTCATGTCGAAGCCGCCCTCGCCGCCGAAGGGATTCTGGGTCATCTCGTGCCTCTCGCCTCAGTCGTGCTTGATCTCATGGATGATCTGCGCGCCGAGCTCTCGTTGCAGCAGCTCGGCACCGGCCAGGCCGGACGAATCGACGTCCGGGTCGTCACGGTCGACATCGGCGTCGGCGGGCCTACGGTCACCCGGCTCCGGCGCGGCGGCGCCGCCTGTCCTCGTCGGCGCGATCGCGCCGCGGGCGGCGCTGACGACCTCGGGTGAGGCGGTGGCCGTCGGAACCGGAGGCGGCTGCTCGGGCGCCGGGGGCGCGTCGGCCTCCTCCGGTGGGTCCGCGGGCCGTTCCGGGGGCGGTGGCGGTGCGTCGGCCCGGGCACCCGGGTCGACGATCGCGTCGACCCGCCAGTCCGCGCCGACCACGTCGATCGCGGCCTGCCGGACGATCTCGGGACTGCCGCCGTTGACGAAGGACTCACGGGCTCCGGCGTTGCCGAAGCCCAGGGTCAGGGTCGCGGCGTCGACGGCGACGACCTGGGCGTGCTGGGTCAGGTGGATCCAGGTGACCCGACGCTTGAGCTTCGTGGCGTCGACGATGTCGGGCCAGAGGCGGCGTACGTCGACCAGGCTGAGGTTGTTGCCGGCCGGGGTCGCCGCGTCCTCCGCGGCTGGGGTCTCCGGCACCTCGACGGGGGCGCTCTCGTCGGGGCGTCCCTCCGGGGCCGCGGCGCCGGCGGTGTCCTGCTGCGGGGGCGCGCCCGCCGCCGTCGGCCAGTCGTCGGCTTCGGCGACGGGCGCCGGCTCGTGGGTGGGCGCACCGGGACCGGGCGCACCGGGACCGGGCGCACTGGGACCGGGCGCACTGGGACCGGGCGCCCGGGCTGCTGCGCGGGCGCCCGGGCGGGTTCGGCCGGAGCCGTCTCGCGGGGGGCGGGGGCTGCCGATCGGGCGGCAGGCTGGTGGGCGGGTGCGGCGGGGGTGACGTGCCCGGTGGGGGTGATGGTGAGGCGCCGCTCGAGGCGGTCGAGACGGGCGACCAGGCCGTCGGTGGAGTCGTCGGCGCCGGGGAGCAGCACCCGCGCACAGATCAGCTCCAGCAACAACCGGGGCGCGGTGGCGCCACGCATCTCGGTGAGCCCGGCGGCGACCAGGTCGGCGGCCCGGCTGAGGTCGTGCACGCCGAACCGGGCGGCCTGGGCGACCAGGCGCTCCCCCGCGTCCTCGGCGACGTCGATGAGACCCGAGGCGGGCGCGTCGGGGACCGCGGCGACGATCACCAGGTCACGCAGCCGGCGCAGCAGGTCCTCGGTGAAGCGACGGGGGTCCTGGCCGGTCTCGACGACCTTGTCGATCACCCCGAAGACCGCGGCGCCGTCGGCGGCCGCGAACGCCTCGATGATCTCGTCGAGCAACGAGTCGGGGGTGTAGCCGAGCAGGCCGGTGGCCAGCTCATGGGTGACGCCGGCCGCGCCCGCGCCGCCGAGCAGCTGGTCGAGCACGGACAGGGTGTCGCGGGCGGACCCCCCGCCGGCGCGCACCACCAACGGCAGCGCCGCCGTCTCGATCGGCACCCCCTCCGCCTCGCACAGCTCGCCGAGGTAGGTGGAGAGCAGCCGCGGCGGGATCAGCCGGAACGGGTAGTGGTGGGTGCGGGACCGGATCGTCGGCAGCACCTTGTCGGGCTCGGTGGTCGCGAAGATGAACCGCAGGTGCTCCGGCGGCTCCTCGACCAGCTTGAGCAGGGCGTTGAACCCCTGCGTGGAGACCATGTGGGCCTCGTCGATGATGTAGACCTTGTAGCGGCTGCGCACCGGGGCGAAGAACGCCTTCTCGCGCAGGTCCCGCGCATCGTCGACACCGCCGTGCGAGGCGGCGTCGATCTCGATGACGTCGATCGAGCCGGGGCCCCCGCGGGCCAGGTCGCGACAGGAGTCGCACTCACCGCACGGATCGGCCACCGGCGCCTGATCGCAGTTGAGCGTGCGGGCCAGGATCCGGGCCGAGGTGGTCTTGCCACAGCCCCGCGGCCCGGAGAAGAGGTAGGCGTGGTTGACCCGGTTGTTCGCCAGCGCGGCCCGCAGCGGCTCCGTGACGTGGTCCTGGCCGATGACCTCGGCGAAGGTCTCGGGCCGGTAGCGGCGGTAGAGGGCGAGCGGAGCTTCCACGCTGTGAACCCTAACCATCCGGGGTGACAGCCGGTAGCGCGGTGCGCACCGGGTCGATCGGGTCGGAAATGCAGAGGCCCCCCATGCACCCGACAGAGCTCACCTGCCCTTGCTGCCTTCCGGCCCTGGGGGAGTTCAGCGAGATGCCGCCGCACGGGGGGTTGGCAGGGAGTCTAGGTCAGGGGCGCGACGGGGTCCAAAGCGACCTCGCGGGTCCTCGATTTCTCCGCCTCCGCGCTGACCGGTAATCTCCTCCGCGGAGGATTCGCCTAGTGGCCTATGGCGCTCGCTTGGAAAGCGGGTTGGGTTAACAGCCCTCAGGGGTTCGAATCCCCTATCCTCCGCCACCCGACGCAGGGGCCGACCTGCGAGCACGCCGACCTGGTCCGGATCCGGACCAGGTCGGCGTTCGTGGTCTCTGCCCGCCTGATCGGCACCGACAGGCTGGGCAGGTTCTGGGTGTCGATCCTGCGACCCTCCTCCCAGGTGGTGACGGTCTGGTCCATGCTGCCGACCGGCTTCATCTCGACGCGGCGGCGAGCGCCCACGCCGCTGGTCTGGTCGCCGATGGCTCGGTTGGCTCTGAGGCCACTCCAGTGGTGCGCGAGATTCGGGACGTCGGCGTAGAGGGACCACAGGGAACCCGGGACGCCGCCATGCGACGTCGCACCGTGATGTGGCGTTCAGTCATGACGATCACTCCACGTGTCCGGTTGACGGTTGGTAGGTGGACTGTCGCGAACCCATCGTCGCGCCGCCGAGACACCCGAGCAATCAGGTCGGACCACGCTGGGCTCCCCCGCTCAGGTGCGGCGGCGGGCGGTGAGCGGGCGCAGCAGCAGCCCGAGCACGATGGCGCCGCCCGCTCCGAGGGCCCACCACAGCATCGTCTCGCGGGACTCCGCGGCGATGTCCCGCGGTGGGTCGGGGGCGGTGACCTCGTTGCGCGGCGCGGCGTACGCCGGGGCCCGGCGCAGCCGGCCGTCCCTCGCGATGTCGAGGTCGGCGGTGAGTGCCTCGAGCGGCTGGATCATGCCGTGCCCGTCGAGGGCGCTGTCGTTCAGCGCGCCGCGGGCGGTGGCCATGATCCGCGTACTCACCTGGGCCGGCGTCAGCGCGGGGTCCTCGGCGAACAGCAGCGCGGCCAGCCCACTCACCTCGGCGGTCGCCCAGCTCGAGGCGACGTCGACGATGCCGCACGCGGCGCCACCCACGGTGACGCTGAGGGCCCGCACCGCCGGTGCCGAGACGTCGGTGCCGGGGCCGGTCCACACGAACGTGGGGTCCAGGTCACCGTCCGGGTCGAGGGCGGTGACCCCCAGGACGCCCTTCTCGGTCGCCGGGAACCGGACCTCCCGCTCTCCCACCCGATAGGGGTCGGCGGGGCCGCTCCCGGACTCGTCCGGGGGGCGGTTGCCGACCGCGGCGACGACCAGCATCCCCGCCCTCCGCGCGGCCTCGATGGCGTCGGCCACCGGTGCGCTGGGGGCGTCGAGCACCAGGGACAGGTTGATGATGCGGATGTCGTGGGCGGTGCGCAGCCGGATCGCCTCGCGGATCCCGGCGGCCAGGCTGTCGGACTCGAGCCGCAGGCCCTCGTCCACGATCTCGGAGTCCCCGTCGAGGATCCGGATCGGCACGACGTGGGCGTCCGGAGCCAGGCCGACGATGCCGCGCTTCGCGTCGTCCCCGGCCACCAGCCCCGCGACGATGGTGCCGTGCGCGTCCTCGGGGCGTCCGGCCCGGGCGCCGCCCACGGAGAGGCCGCCGCGGACGTCCACGACGCCGGTGGTGGCGTCCACGCCCGAGTCGACGACCGCGACGCCGACTCCCCGCCCGCGGCTGATCCGGTGCGCCTCGTCCAGGCGGAGCAGGTCGGGCACGGCGCGGGCGGGCCTCTCGTCCGGCGTCGGCTGCCCGGGGTCGCTCACGTCACGCCCACAGTTGTTCTCCCCGGCGGCCGGGACGGTCCGCGCCCGGGCCAGGCCGCTGGCCGGCCCGCCGACCAGGACGGCGGCCAGCGCGCCGGCCAGGACGGCGGCCAGCACGGCGACCGGACCGTGGCCCGGACGGTGGGCCGGACGTGGGCCGTTCGCGGCGCCCGGGTCGGTCCTCACTGCTCGCACGAGCCGGTCGCCGCCTCCGCGTCGGGTTCGGCCATCGCCGCGGCCGTGGACAGCTCGGGTCCGCAACCGAACTGCTCGATCCAGGCGTCGGGGATGGTCGGCACGTCGTAGCCGGCGTACCCCAGCTTGTCGGCGGTCTCGACTCCCTTGCCGCCCAGGCGGTAGCGGGTGCCACCGGAGTCGACGACCCACTGCTGGCCACCGGAGACGTCACCGTGCCCGGCGGTGCGCACATAGGCTCCCTGCCCCGGCGCCACGCTGTAGCGGATCGCCTCGCCCACCCCGAGCGCACTCGCCTCACCGGTCGGCGAGGTGGCCAGCAGCGTGCGGGAGGCGCGCCCCTCCGCGGCGTCCAGCACCGCGCACGGCTCGGCGGCGAGCGCCACCGGCTCGGCGGCCGGCCACACCGCGAGGTCCGCGGCCGGCTCGGCACGGGCGTCGAAGGCGTCGATCTCGGCCGGCGACTCGCCGGAGACGATCTCATAGACCGCGGCCGCGAACGGCGCCACCTCGACGGGCACCCGCTCGTCGAGCACGTAGGTCTTGCCGACGTAGGTCACCAGCTGGCCGACCTCGAGTCCCGGGTCGCCGAGCTGGTCGGCGTACGGCGCCGGCCGGCCGACACCGGAGACCCCGAAAGCGTCGATGGACAGGGCCGGACCGGCCGGGAACAGGTTGAGCCACTCGTCGGGCACGTCGTAGGTCGGCGCGGAGGCGAGGCCCACGCGGGCGAGGATGCCGTTGGCCCGACGGCCGGCGCCCAGGTCGAGCCGGTAGGCCCCGGACCCGTCGCCCGACGAGGCGACCAGGTAGCGGGTGCCGTCACGTCCCTGGACGGTGACCGCTGCCGAGGGAGCCGGCTGGGTGGCCGGGCGCCGGTCGATGCGGAACTGCGCCCCGCCCGCGTCGTTCATGCAGGCGCTCCAGCCGGTGTCGACGAGGAGGCCGGTCGACGGCAGGTTGTCGGGCGCGCCGAAGATGCCGATGTCGTCACCGATCTCGACCTTGTTGATCTCGTCCTGGGCGACGCTGCGTGCCTCGGCCTCCGAGCCGAAGATCAGCCGTGCGGAGACCGGGTCCGTGGGCCGCAGCGGGTCGCCGTCCTCGATGACGACGTAGTTGTTGCCGCGCTCCTTGGCGATCACGATGCCGGAGTCGCGCCAGTTGGCGGGGGTCCGGGGCGAGAAGACACCGGCGATCGCGGCGCCGGCGACCAGCAGGATGGCGACCGCGACGCCGCCGATGATGGCCCGCGCCGGACGGTTCGGCTCCACCTCGCGCCCCCCCGGGGCGCCACTGACGAAGGCGGTGACGAGACGGCGCCGGCTGAAGGCGTGCGCCTCGACCAGGTCACGCTTGGTCGACACGGTGGGTCACCCCCGGACCCGGTCGAACAGGCCCACGGCGAGCACCAGCATCGGCACGAGGGCGACCAGTGAGGCGACCTCGGCGACGTCGCCGAGGCGGCCGCGGCGCACCGAGGCGCTGCCCGGGACGAGGGTCGCGGCGAGCAGGAGCCCCCCTGCGGCGGCGAGGACCACGGCCACCGTGGCCCGCCAGTCCGGGTGCACGACGAGGACGGCCCCGGCGGTGGCGAGCAGCCCGAGGATCCCGGAGGCGAGGCCGACCAGGACCTCGGAGCCGGTGCGGTACTGACGGGTGCGCAGCATCACCACCACGCAGGCGGCGACCGCGACCAGGGTGCCGGACAGACCGAGGGTGACCGCCAGCGGAGCGGTCAGCACCAGCAGGGCACCGACGGTGGCCGAGACCGCGAGCAGGATCTCGTGGCCGACCAGGGCGTCCTCGCGGACCACGGTCGGGTCGATCGGGGCGGGTTCGTTGGTGATGTCGGCGTGGGAGTAGATCTGCTCGACGTTGGTGCGCGTGGCGCCGAGCGCCAGCCAGGGCAGCACGCTGCCGGCGACCACGACCAGCACCAGCACGGTGGTGAAGACGACCGCCGCGTCCACGGTGGTGGTGGTCATCACCAGGCCCACCGCCGCGAAGATGCTGCCGACCACGACCGCCGGGATGATCAGCGCCCGACCGGCGCGCAGCCCGACGACCGCGACCGCTCCCGCGATCATCGCTCCGGCGCCCGCCGCCGCCACCGGGTAGCCGAACAGCGCGCCGTCCGGGACCAGCATCCGGCCGGCCACGGCGGCGTACGCCGCACCCATCCAGGCCAGGCAGATCGAGGCCTCGCGCTCGTGCTGGGCGTGGCTGAGCACGACGGCGCCGACCACGAGCAGCACCGCGATGATCACCGCGGCGGCGGCACCGACCGCGGAGCCGAGCTGGAGGAGCAACGCGAACGCACCGAGGGCGAGCAGCAGGGTCGCGGCCGTCAGCGCCGTACGCCGTCCGGCCGCCGGCTCCCACGGCCTGAGGTCGCGTTCGACCGCGTCCGACATCGCCTCGACCACGTCGTCGTAGACCCGGGGCGGGATGTCGTCGACGCCGGCGGCGACCGTGAGGAGCCCGCCGTCCTCGACGCCCTGCATGGTCAGGCCGGCGTCGCTGGCGAGATGGCGTCCGTCCTGGGTGAGCACCCGGTAGCCGCCGTGGACGGTGGCGGCGTCGAGCAGGCCGACGCTGCGGGCGAGCTCGGGCACCAGCTCGGCCACCGGCACCGACCCGGGCAGCACCAGGTCCACCCGGCGCGTTCCCGAGGCAACCGTGACCCGGACCAACCCCGAGGTACCGGCTGATGTCGCGGCGTGGGACATCTCTCCCCGTTCATCGTGTGCGTGCGTGACGGCCCTGCCTTCGGGTCCGCGGACGTCAGACTACCTGCGGATCACCCGTCGGCCGGGCGGGTTGCGGACCCTCGTGGAGGTTGCCTCCGCCGCGGCTTCCGGGCAACGCCGGCGCTCAGTCGATGACCGAGTCGTTGGCACCCTCGTCGTCCAGCCAGCTCTCCTCGTCCGCGAAGGCGAGGTGCTCCTGGGTGACGTCCTTGTCGTCCTTCTTGCCGCGTCCGCCCTGGCCGGCCGTCAGGGGGCCCCGGCCACGCGCGCCCGACGCGCCGCGACCGCCGTTCCTGCCGGCGCCCTGGCCCTGCCCCGCGGCCATGCCGCCGCGACCGCCGTTCCTGCCGGCGCCCTGGCCCTGCCCCGCGGCCAGGCCACCGCGACCGCCGGCGGCGCCGCGACCGGCACCACCACTGCGTCCTGCCGCGGAGCTCTGGCCGGGCACCATCGAGCCGCCGCGACCGATCGCACCGCGGGCGGCGGTGCTGGACGAGCGGCCGATCGCACCGGAGCTGGAGCCGCCCACGGCCCGGGTGGCGGGGGCACCGCCGCGGCTCGCCGCGATGGCGCCGGCGCCACTGACCACGCCAGCGCCCATCGCCGAGGTCACGCCCGCCCCGGACCCGGAGGTGGGGGTGGCCGAGGCGCCGCCGATGGAGGAGCCGCCCCCTGTGGTCGACCCGCCGTAGCTCACCTCGGTACCGCCGGAGAGGTCACCGCCGATCGGAGTGACCGTGGTCGGGGTCTGCGTGGGCGTCGGGGTGTCCGTGCCGGCGTCGCCGCCGGGCCCGTCGACGTCACGCGGGCCGCGCGTGCCGACGTCGGTCACCACCCCGCCGGTGTCCTCGGCGAAACGACCACCCGTGCTGCCGCCACCGTCGGCCCCGGAGACCGTGTGGGTGCCGCCGCCACGGCCGGACAGCGGGCTGCTCCCGCCGGACTCGCCGCCACCACCACCGCCGCCGTCACTGGGACGGTCCCCGGCCACGGTGCGGAGGTCGGTCGCGGACTTGTCGAAGTGGGTGTCGAGCCTCGTCAGGGCGGCACCGGCGGCCTTCTCACGCTCGGCGCGCTCGCCGTCGTACTTCGCCTGCTTGAGGCCGCCGCCCGGGTCCATCAGTCGTTCGAGGTCGGACTGGGGCTCGTTCGGGTTCGTGGTGACCGGGGGCAGGGCGTCGTAGTCGGCCTGGGCAGCGACCAGCCCGGAGCGCGTGTGCCCCAGGGCTCCCGAGGCGGTCTCCATCTCGGTGGCCCGCTTGGCGACCTTGGCCTGCACCTCGCGGTAGCGCTCGGCGGCCGCCTTGCCGGTCGGGTTGTTCGGGCCGAAGCTGGACTCGAGCTGGCTGGCCTGGGCACCGAGCGCCCGAGCCACCATCGTCAGGAGGCCGGCACCCGTCGACCACGAGGTCGCCGCGGTCTGCAGCGACTCGAGGTTCGCCTGGTAGGCCTGGATCAGCTTGAGCTCCTGGGGGCCGGCGTTCCCGCCGCCTCCGCCGCCGTCACCTGCTGCCTGCACCATCGGGTCCACTCCTCCTCGACACCATGGGTCCCCGTAGCCGGGGTGCCTCTCACCTGCATACCCGGCGCGAGGAGACCCAAACATCCCTCCCCGAAGCCGGTTCATCCGGCCGATCACCTCCTGCTAGCGTCGGCGGCTCCCTATCGGTCCGGCGAGCTCGGGGGTGTGACATGCGGGTGTTCCAGGCGACGGTGGCCGCGATCGCGGTGTGCCTGGCGCTGGTGGGTTGCCAGGAGGACGGCAAGGAGTCCCGCTCCGGGGCGTCGGCGACGAGTACGTCGTCGCCCACCGACGAGACGCCCACGGAGGCTCCCGCCGCCACCGGGCCGGTGGTCACCGGAGACATCTTCACCGTGCACGTCCCCGAGGGCTGGACCTTCGACAAGGCCTTCAGCACCGACTTCGTCGACCAGTACACCAACCCGGCCGGGGCCGGCAACGAGCGGCTGTTCTTCGGGGAGCTGTCCGGCGAGGTCCGTCCGCTGGAGGAGGTCGCGAAGGCCAACTTCACCAGCTTCGCCACCACCGGGACCCAGCGCAAGCGCGCCGCGGACGCCGAGATCGCCGGCCAGCCGGCCTACCACTTCACGGCGAAGGCCGGGGGCGACGTGTTCACCGAGGAGTTCGGCGTGGTCCGCGAGGGTCAGCAGGTCTCGTTCCAGATCTCACTGGCCGGCTCACGGGCCGAGCGGCAGGCCGTCATCGACGCGATCCTGGCGACCTGGGAGTGGGCGTAGCGCTCACGGGCCGGCAGCGCGCCCTCAGGTGTCCGACGGAGGGACGTACTGCTCCTGCGCCGCGCGACGGGCCTGCTCACCGGCCTCGCCGAACTCGACGTTCGCGAGCTGTTCGAGGCTGGTGGCACTGAGGTCGTCGGCGTCGCCGAGCCCCTCGACCGACTTGTCGAGATAGGCGGCGAACGCCATCAGGTCGTCGTTCACGCCCTGGAGCGTGCTCATCACGACCTGGTGCGCGGTGCCGTGGGCACTGACGACGGCCTGGGCGGTCGAGAACCCGCCGAGCATCGACGCGTCGAGCTGGAGCGACCTGAACTGCTTGTCGGACAGCAGGTCCTCGGCAGTCGTCCTGGTGGTCCCGGCGAGCTCCTTCACGTCCTCGGGGTTGACCTCGAGGATGCGGGAGACGGACTCGATGACCTCGGTGAAGTCAAACATCTCGAAGGCGGGCATCGTGTTTCCTTGCAGACGACGGTGAGCGGTCAGAACTGCGGACGGGGGCCACCGTCACGGTGACCCCCTCCGTCCGGGGCTCAGTGCCCCTGGAAGCGACGGGCGTTGGCGGCCTCGGCGCGTTGGTACTCGGCGTTGGAGAGGCCGACGGTCTGGGCGATGTCGGTGAGGATGTCCTTCATGTCGTTCATCGCCCCGTCCCACTGCAGCCGGGCCTCGTCGAACGCGGCGGACGCGGAACCGGTCCACTCGTCACGCCGGCCCTGCATGCGCTTCTCCATCGCGGTGATCTTGTCCTCGATGTCCAGCGCGGCCTGCTTGATGTCGGACGCGGCGCCGTCGAGGGCTTCGTAGCCAACCTTCAGGTTTCCCATGGTCTCAGTCTCCTAGTCCTGGAGCCGGCCTCAGCCGGCCAGGCCGTTCTGGTAGCGGTTCAGGCCTCCGGCGACGGTGTCCTCGGACTCGTCGTAGGTCGCCTCGGAGCCGTCGAGGTTCGCCTTGAAGTTGTCCATCGCGCCGATGACCCGGTCGGCGGTGTTCTGCCACGACTGGATCGCGCCCTGGAAGGCGACCTGTCCGCGTCCCTCCCACTGACCGTTGAGGGCCTCGAGGCGGCCGCGGAGGGTCTTGATCCGACCCATCAGCTCCTCCTTGGTCGTCGCGATGTCCTGCGACGCGGCGTGGAGGACTTGGTCTGTCTTCTTCATTCCGGAGCTGCCGCCCATGATGATTTCCTTCCCCCGAGTCGGACCTACCGCTCGAGCCATCTCGTGTGGACATGTCTGCTGAAACGTCTGCCTGCGGCCGGGTGTGGTATGCGCCGCCGTTCAGTGGATTACCCCCACCGGCGGGTGCTAAACATCGGTCCTCGATTTCCCACAGGGGTCAGGGAGCGATGCGCGAGGTCACCTCCCACAGGTGACGGAACAGCCCCGCGGCGACCACGAGCGAGGCCACCGCGAACGCCCCGCACAGCGACTCGCCGATCTCGGCACGGCGCGCCCACCACACCGACCGCCAGCCCCGGCCGGTGGCCACCGCCGCCACGAGCACCGCCGCGGCGAGCACCAGCACGGTGCCCACGACGTACCACTGGGTGCGCTCGGGTGCGTCCACCAGGCGCGCGACGACGAGTGCCGTCCACGCGTAGAGACCGGAGACGCGCAGCAGCGAGCGGGCCAGGACGTGGCGATAGCTGCGGGCGGCGAGCAGCAGCCCGCCGCCGGCGAAGAACACCAGCGCCGCGGCGCCGAGCCGGTCGAGGTCCAGCGTCGCCGTGGCGAGCAGGCCGGGGACGGCCACCACCACCGCGACGAGGATGGCGACACAGGCGGCGTCGACGATCGTGGCTCCACGGGAGAGGAGGTCGCGGACGCCCGCCTCGGGAATGATCATCCGGCCGCGGCGCCCCGTGGTGCGGTCGCGGGCGGACCACGCGGTGACCGCGAGCTTCTCGAGGTCGATCAGCATCTGGTCGGGGACATCCACCGCGTAGGCGGGCACCGAGCGGGCGGCGAGCAGCGCAAGCACCACCATCACGCCCCAGGCGACCTGGGGGGCGAAGCCGGCGAGCACCGTCGCACCCGAGACCAGGAAGCCGCCGATGCCGGCCGCGATCCAGACGTTCTGCACCTCCCGGCTGGAGGCACCGGCCGCCCGGGTCGCGCCGGCGGCTGCCGCCGCGCCCAGGCCGGCGATGCCGACCAGGAGCGGGAGCCGGGCGGCGCCGGGCTGCCAGGCGGCCGCGAACGCGGCGGCGGCGGCGAAGGCCGGTGCCGCGGCGGCGCGTTGCGCGGCGTACCGGCCGGTCGGTACGACGCCGCTCGCCGCGGCGAGCACCAACAGCACGATCGTGGTCCGACGTGGGGTCTGGTCGGCGCCCGCGGCGAGCACGCCGGCGAGCAGCGCCGTGACCGCGGCGACCGTGCACCACAGCGCGGCGGCGATCCCCACGGGGTGGTCACCGGTGCGCTGGGCGGACCGGTCGTGGGACGGGGTGGTGAGCGGCGGCGGCGTACCGAAGGTCGCGACCAGCACGGCCCCCGACTCGAGGCCGACCGACTCCAGGCCGACGGACTCGGGGAGCAGCCGCCCGGCCGGCGTGACCAGGCCGGGGGGGTGCGGCAGCCGGCAGTGGGCGGCGTACTCGCGGGCCACGTCGGCGACCGCGGCGCCGACCGGGACCAGGAGGTCGAGCGCGCCGGAGGGTCCGTGCACGGTCACGGCGATGGTGTCCGTGGTCGCGGATCCCGTCACGACGTCCCCCTTCGGCTGCTGGGAGGAGAGCGTAGTACGCCGACCGGTCCCGGTCCGCCGCACTTCGGCCTAGGATCGTCCGCACGCAGACGATGAACGCCGGCTGCGCACGTTGCTCGGTGTCGACAAGGGGGACGCGTGACCACGCTCCGCAGCGGACAGAGGCTCGAGCCGCCGGAGATGCCCAGCGGGCAGATCAAGCTGCAGGCACCTCCCGAGCTCCAGGCTCACGAGGGCGCCGGCAACGCGCTGATGACCGCGATCCCGATGCTGGGCAGCGTCGGGTCGATCGTGCTGGTCGCCGGCATGAGCCAGACCTCCGGTGGCAGCAACCCGCGCGCCATGATCGCGGCCGGCATGTTCCTGTTCGCCACGATCGGCTTCATCGTGGTGCAGATCGACCGCACCCGGAAGCAGCGCACCCAGCAGCTGACCGGCTCCCGCACGGAGTACCTCCAGTACCTCGCCAACATCCGCAAGGTGGCCCGCGGTGCCGCCGACCAGCAGCGCGCCACCCTGACCTGGCACCACCCCGACCCGTCCGCGCTGCCGGCGCTGGCCGAGGACCGGATGCGGCTGTGGGAGCACGCCCCGAGCGACGAGAACTTCCTGCACGTCCGCTACGGCCTGTCGGCGCAGCCGCTGTCGCTGGAGCTGGTGCCACCCGACAGCGCCCCGATCGAGCAGGTGGACCCGGCCGCCGCGTCCGCCCTGCACCGGCTGCTCGTCGTGCACCGCGTGCAGCCCAACCTGCCCGCCTCCATCGACCTGCGTGCCTTCGACCGCGTCGAGCTCACCGGCGACGAGGAGTCCACCCGGTCCCTGGCCCGCTCGATGGTCTGCTCGGCGGCGGCCTTCCACAACCCCGAGCACCTCGCCATCGCGGTGCTCTGCTCCGACGACCACCTGGCGCACTGGGACTGGCTGAAGTGGCTGCCGCACTCGCTGAGCGGGCAGCAGGGCGATGCGGTCGGCCCGCGCCGGATGGTGACCACCTCGCTCGACGACCTGGGCACCATGCTGCCCCCGGACCTCAGCGACCGGCCCCGTTTCGGCGCCGACGAGGCCCCGCCGACCCCGCACATCCTGCTGGTGATCGACGGCGGCAAGCTGCCCCCGGGCAACCACATCATCCCGCCCGACGGGCTGCACGGTGTCACGCTCATCGACCTCCCCGAGCGCTGGGACGAGCTCGACGACCCGACCCGGCTGCGGCTGGAGTTCGCCAACGCACCCGCGGAGGACGGCAAGCTCCCGGTCACCGCGCTGCGGATGCGCGCCGAGCCCATCCGCGGACTCGCGGACCAGTGCGACCTGGCGATCGCGGAGGCGTTCGCGCGCCGGCTCGCCCCGCTGCACACCGTCTCGACCGGCGGTGACGGCGAGAGCGCCGGCCCCACCGACTTCATGGACCTCCTGGGCCTCGGCGACGTGCACACCTTCGAGACCGGCACGGCCTGGCGCACGCGCCCCGCTCGGGACCGGCTGCGGGTGCCGATCGGCGTCGCGGAGAGCGGCGCCTCGGTCCACCTCGACATCAAGGAGTCCGCCCAGCAGGGCATGGGCCCGCACGGCCTGGTGATCGGCGCCACCGGCTCCGGCAAGTCGGAGTTCCTCCGCACGCTGGTGCTGGGGCTGGCGATGACGCACTCCCCCGAGCAGCTCAACATGGTGCTCGTCGACTTCAAGGGCGGCGCGACGTTCGCGGGCATGTCCGACATGCCGCACGTGTCCGCGGTGATCACGAACCTCTCGCAGGAGCTCACCCTCGTCGACCGGATGCAGGACGCCCTGTCCGGGGAGATGGTGCGCCGTCAGGAGCTGCTCCGCGAGGCCGGCAACTTCGCCTCGATCCGCGACTACGAGAAGGCCCGCGCCGCTGGTGAGGACCTGGCGCCGATGCCGTCGCTGTTCATCGTCGTCGACGAGTTCTCCGAGATGCTCACCGCCAAGCCCGAGTTCATCGACCTCTTCGTCGCCATCGGCCGCCTCGGCCGGTCGCTGGGTCTCCATCTGCTGCTGGCCAGCCAGCGTCTGGAGGAGGGTCGGCTCCGCGGCCTCGAGTCGCACCTGTCCTACCGCCTCGGCCTGCGCACCTTCTCGGCCGCCGAGTCACGCACGGTGCTCGGGGTGCCCGACGCCTACGAGCTGCCCGCCGTCCCGGGGCTGGGCTACCTCAAGCCGGACCAGTCGACGCTGCTCAGGTTCAAGGCGGCCTACGTCTCGGGGCCGCCCTCGGGCCGGGCGCCGATCCGCCGCGACGAGGGTGGCAACCTGCGTGGCATCCTGCCGTTCACGATCGCCGAGGTGCTCTCCCTGGAGCCGGCGGAGGACGAGGTCGCGGTGCGGCCGGTGGCGCAGCAGGGGGACCAGGAGTCCCTGCTCGACGTGGCCGTCTCCAAGATGGTCGGCCAGGGCCCGGCCGCGCACCAGGTGTGGCTGCCGCCCCTCGACGTACCCGACACCCTCGACCAGCTGATGCCCGACCTCGAGGAGCAGCGGCAGTTCGGCCTCGTCTCCCCGATGTGGCGGCGCCTCGGCGGCCTGACGATCCCGCTCGGCACCGTCGACCGGCCGCGCGAGCAGCGCCGGGACACGATGACGATCTCGCTGACCGGGGCCGCCGGGCACGCATCGGTCGTCGGCGGTCCCCGCAGCGGCAAGAGCACGCTGCTGCGCACCATGGTCTCCAGCCTCGCGATGACGACCACCCCGCAGGAGAGCCAGTTCTACGTGCTCGACTTCGGCGGCGGCACGTTCGCCCCGCTCAACGGCCTGCCGCACGTCGCGGGCATCGGCACCCGCTCCGAGCCGGACGTCGTACGCCGCATCGTGGCGGAGGTGAAGGGCGTCGTGGACCGCCGCGAGGCGTACTTCCGGGCGCAGGGCATCGACTCCATCGAGACCTACCGCTCGCGGCGGGCCGAAGGCCGCGCCGACGACGGGTACGGCGACGTGTTCCTCGTGGTGGACGGCTGGAGCACCCTGCGTGCCGACTTCGACGACCTCGAGCTCGAGCTGCAGTCGCTGGCCCAGCGCGGCCTCACCTTCGGCATGCACCTGCTCGTCGCCGCCGCCCGGTGGGCGGACTTCCGCTCGGCGATGCGCGACATCTTCGGCACCCGGCTCGAGCTCCGCCTCGGGGACCCGCTCGACTCCGAGATCGACCGCAAGGTCGCGCAGCTGGTGCCGACCGGCCGCCCGGGCCGCGGCATCATGACCGGCAAGGTGCACTTCCTCGGCGCGCTCCCCCGCGTCGACTCCACCCCGGACGCGTCCAACCTCGGCGACGGCATCGAGGACCTGGTCCGGCGCAGCGCGGCGGCCTGGCGCGGCCCCACGGGCCCCAAGCTCCGCCTCCTGCCCGCGCAGATCTCGCTCGAGGCGGTGCGCGCCCAGGCCGCGTCCGCGGGGACCCACGAGGGCCGGCTGTTGCTCGGCATCAACGAGAAGGAGCTGGCGCCGGTCGGGCTCGACCAGGCCAGCGAGCCGCACCTGCTGGTGCTCGGCGACGGTCAGTCCGGCAAGAGCGCGCTGCTGCGCTCGATCGTCCAGGAGATCGTCCGCACCCGGTCCGCCAAGGAGGCGCAGATCATCGCGGTCGACTACCGGCGGTCGCTGCTCGGCGAGATCCCCGAGGACTACCAGCTCGACTACCTCACCAGCGCCACCCAGGCCGGGCCGGCGATGAAGGACCTCGCCGAGTACCTCACCAACAGGCTGCCCGGTCCCGACGTCACCCCCGAGCAGCTGCGTGGGCGCACCTGGTGGACCGGAGCGGACGCCTACGTGCTCGTGGACGACTACGACCTGGTCGCCACCCAGCAGGGGTCGCCGATCCATCCGCTCGCACCGCTGCTGGCCCAGGCCGGAGACATCGGCCTGCACCTGATCCTCACCCGCCGCTCCGGTGGCGCCTCCCGGGCGATGTACGACCAGGTGATCCAGACGATGCGCGACCTGGCGATGCCGGGCCTGATGCTGTCGGGCAGCCCCGAGGAAGGGCCGCTGCTGGGCAACCTGCGGCCGATCTCCCAGCCACCGGGTCGCGGCCGGCTGATCACCCGCGAGCGCGGTGTCGAGACCATCCAGCTGGCCTTCAGCGACGGGACCACCTGAGCCGTCGGGCCCACCTCGGGAATCTGGCGCTAACGGCGCCCGGACTTGAACATCCCGCGGGCGATCTCGCGCGCGGCGGTGCGCATGAAGTCCTTGAACGCCCCCGAGGTGACCACGTCGTGGACCAGGCCGTCGTCCTCCTGACGGCGGGGGGCCCGGCCGGTCTGCTGCGGCTTCGGCACCGACTTCGCCTTCTTGGCGGCCGCCTTCTCCTCGGCCTCGTGCCGCGCGGCCACCGCACCTGCCTCGAGCCGGGCGGCGAGCTTCTCCCGGGCCGACTCGCGGTCGATCACCGCGGAGTACTTCGAGAACAGCGGCGACGCCTGCACGCTCGCGGTCATCGCGGCGGCGTCCGCCGGGGCCATCAGTGACTCGGGCGCCCGCAGTCGGGTCCAGGCCACCGGGCTCGGCGCCCCGCGCTCGTTCATCACGGTCACCACGGCCTCGCCGATGCCGAGCCCGGTGATCACCTGGCCGAGGTCGTCGTACGCCGACGTGGGGTAGGTGTTGACCGTCGCCTTGAGCGCCTTGGCGTCGTTGGGCGTGTGGGCGCGGAGCTGGTGCTGGACCCGCGACCCGAGCTGGGCGAGCACCTCGTCGGGCACGTCGGTGGGGCTCTGGGTGACGAAGAAGACGCCGACCCCCTTCGACCGGATCAGCCGGACGGTCTGGGCGATCTGGTCGAGGAACGCGTCGGAGGCGTCGCGGAAGAGCAGGTGCGCCTCGTCGAAGAAGAAGACCAGCTTGGGCTTGTCGATGTCACCGACCTCGGGCAGGTCGTGGAAGAGGTCGGCGAGCAACCACATCAGGAAGGTCGAGAAGACCGCCGGCCGGTCCTGCAGGTTGGGGAGCTCGACGAGGGAGATCAGGCCCCTGCCGTCGGGACTGAGCCGCAGGAACTCGCGGGAGTCGAACTCGGGCTCCCCGAAGAACGCCTCGGCGCCCTGGTCCTGGAAGGAGATCAGCTCCCGGAGGATCACGCCCGCGGTCGCCGAGGAGAGGCCGCCGAGGTCCTTGAGGTCCGGCTTGCCCTCGTCGCTGGTGAGGTACCCGACGACGGCCCGGAGGTCGGCGAGGTCGAGCAGCGGCAGACCGGCCCGGTCCGCGTAGTGGAAGACCAGGCCCAGCGAGGACTCCTGGGTGTCGTTGAGGCCGAGCACCTTGGAGAGCAGCATCGGGCCGAAGGCGCTCATGGTGACCCGCAGCGGGATGCCGGTGCCCTCGCCGCCGAGCGCGAAGTACTCGACCGGGAAGCCGGTCGCGGTCCAGTCCTGGCCGACGCCGGCGGCGCGCGCGGTGATCTTGTCGCTGGTCTCCCCCGGGGCGCTGATCCCGGAGAGGTCACCCTTGATGTCGGCGGCGAACACCGGCACCCCCTGCGCGCTGAGCTGCTCGGCGAGCAGCTGCAGCGTCTTGGTCTTGCCGGTCCCGGTGGCGCCGGCGACCAGGCCGTGCCGATTGACCATCGCGAGCGGGATCCGGATGTGGACGTCGGTGAGGTCGTCCGGGCCGGTCATCAGGCCGCCGAGCTCCAGGGCCGGTCCGTCGAAGGCGTAGCCGGGGCGGACCGCCGCGACGATGGGGTTCTCTGCGGGCGTCTCGCTCATGCGGGGTCCCCGGCGAAGCGCGAGCGCAGCGAGTGGTCTGTTGGGGTGTTCACTCGGCCACCCTAGCCAGCGGCGACGGTCGCGTCAGTGCGTCGAGCTGCCGGTGGTGGCCAGCGTCGCGCCCAGCCCGACCATCATCACGCCGCCGGTGGCGCCGAGCCGGTCCAGGCGGCGCGGCTCGCGGGCGAACCAGTCGCGGGCCCGTCCCGCGGCCAGGGCCCAGCAGCTGTCCGAGGAGACGGCGAGCACCCCGAAGACGGCGCCCAGCAGCAGCAGCTGCGGGGCGGCCGGGGCGACGGGATCGATGAACTGCGGCAGGAACGCGGCGAAGAACACGATCGTCTTGGGGTTGGTGACGCCCACCAGGACACCGGTCCACACGGACCGCCACGGGGCGGTGCCCCGCACCGGTGACGGGTCGGCGGTCGTCATCGCCCGACGAGCGTCGCCGCGGTGCCGGATCGCCTGGACGCCCAGCCACACGACGTACGCCGCCCCGACGAGCTTGAGCGAGGTGTACGCCGTGGCCGACGCGGCGACCAGCGCGCCGAGGCCCAGCGCCACGCCGGCCACCTGCACCACCAGGCCCAGGGTGTTGCCGACCACCGAGAGCAGCGCATCGCGGCGACCCACCGTCAGCGCCCGGCCGATGGTGAACAGCAGGCTCGGGCCGGGGACCTGGATGAACAGGATCGAGGCGACCACGAAGGCGAGCAGCTGGTTGGTGCTGGGCATGTCCCGATTGTCGGTGCCCGCCGCCTGACCCGCCAGCGAGATTCGCGGTGTCTCAACCCGTGGCCCGCCCCCGGCGTGCGTTCTGCGTCGGTTCACTCCCGGCGCCCTGAACGGCATCGCTATAGTCGCGAGCGTGATCTTCAAGCGCGTCAGCGACGGCCGGCCCTACCCCGACCACGAGCTCCGCACGCGCGACTGGGCGGAGGTGGCGCCCCGACAGGTTCGCCTCGACGAGCTGGTGACCACCAAGGACACCCTCCAGCTCGCGGCCCTTCTCGACGAGGACTCGACCTTCTACGGCGACCTGTTCGCGCACGTCGTGGAGTGGCGCGGCGAGCTCTACCTCGAGGACGGCCTCCACCGGGCGCTGCGGGCCGCCCTGCAGCAGCGCAACGTGCTGCACGCGCGCGTCCTGATCCTGGAGGGCTGATGCAGGCGCGCGGCCGCTCGGCGGTCACTCTGGGCGTCCTGGTCATGCTCTGCCTGGTCGGCATCCTCGTGGGGGTCCGGGCGCTCACGGCGGACCTCCCGGACGAGCCGCTGATCGAGAGCTCGGACGAGCAGTGTGAGGACCGGACCGTCGCCGCCGGCAAGCGGATCCGGGCCGCGGAGATCACCGTCAGCGTCTACAACGCCGGCAGCAGGGCCGGGGCGGCCAACCAGGTGATGCGGCAGCTGGTGGCCCGCGGGTTCGCCGAGGGCACGAGCGGCAACGCCCCCGAGGGCACCGACATCATCCGCGCCCAGGTGTGGGCCGACACCCGCCGGAACGCTGCCGCCCGACTGGTCGCCCGGCACCTCGGCACCGGCATCAAGGTCTTCGCCGACCAGCCCACCCTCGGCCCGGGGATCGTCGTCGTGGTCGGCGACAAGCTCGAGATCACCAAGCTGCCCAAGGCGCCGAGCAGGACCAAGGCCGCCGGCCCGACGAAGATCTGCAGCCCTCCCGTCAGCTGAGCCTCACCGGTGACCCGGCGGTGGCTGCTCGTCCGAGCCGAGCCACTGGGCCAGGCGTCCCCCGAGCGACACCTGCCGCAGCCGTTCCTCGGTGGTGGCCCGCACCTTCCGCGGGGTGACCACGAGCAGCTCGTCGCCGTGACGCAGGACCGTTCGGTGCTCGGGCACCAACGAGTCCCCGTCGCGGATGATCAGCGCGACCGAGGCGCCGCGCGGCAGCCGGAGCTCGCCGACCTCGACGCCGTGCAGGAGGGAGACCGGGCTCACCTTGATCTGCAGGAGGTCTGCGGCGATCCGCTCCAGCGGCGCCGCCTCGACGTCGAGGTCCCGGGGTTCGGAGCGCCGGGCCACGCGCAGCATCCGGGCCACCGTCGACAGCGTCGGCCCGGTCAGCAGCGTGTAGATCACCACCATCACGAAGACGATGTCGAAGAGCTTCTCGGCGTCGTCGACGCCTTCCGAGAGCGGGATGGTGGCGAGCACGATCGGGACCGCGCCGCGCAGCCCGGCCCACGAGATGAACGTGAGGTCCCGCCAGGGCATCGGCAGCGCGAAGGCGCTGATCAGCACCGACACCGGCCGAGCGACCATGGTCAGCAGGAAGCCGGCGACCACGGCGAGCCCGACGATCCCGAGCGTGATCCGGTCCGGCGAGAGCAGCAGCCCGAGCATCACGAACAGCCCGATCTGCGCCAGCCACGCCACCCCCTCGGAGAACGACTTGGTGGCTGCCCGGTGGGGCAGGTCGGCGTTGCCGAGCACCAGTGCGGAGACGTACACCGCAGCGAAGCCGGAGGCGTGCAGCGTGGCGCCGGCCGCGTAGGCCACGACCGTGAGGGACAGGATCGCCAGCGGATACAGACCGGAGGACGGCAACGCGGCGCGGCGCATCACCCAGGCCCCGCCGAAGCCGACCGCCAGCCCGAGGAGCACGCCCGCGACCAGCTCGAAGACGATGATGCCGACCATGGCGAGGACGCCGTGGTCGGCCGCCGCGCCGGTGGAGATCAACGTGACCAGCACGACCACCGGCGCGTCGTTGAGCCCGGACTCGGACTCGAGTGCGCCCGTGATCCGCCGGGGCAGCGGCACCACCCGGAGCACCGAGAACACCGCCGCAGCGTCCGTGGGCGAGGTGACCGCGCCGAGCAGGATCGCCAGCTCCCAGGGGAGGCCGAGCAGATAGTGCGCGCCGACCGCCACCAGCGTGACGCTGACCGCGACGCCCACCGTCGCCAGCGAGGCGCCCATCCGCATCTGGGGCTTGATCTCGCCCCAGTTCGTGGTCAGGCCACCCTCGGCCAGGATGACCACCAGTGCCGCGAACCCGAGCGCGTGCGCCATCTGGGCGTCCTCGAACTGGATGCCCAGGCTGGACTCGCCCAGCAGCACGCCCATCAGGAGGTAGATGAGCAGGCTCGGCAGGCCGGCCCGGGAGGACAGCCGCACCGCGAGGATCGCGAGCAAGGTGACCAGGGACCCCAGCAGCAGGAACTCGTCGAGCTGGTTGGTGTCGAAGGACACGGTCACCTCGTTTCTGGTGGCAGGACCGAATCCTATCGGGGTCGTGCGCCCCGGCCGCGATCAGCGCAGGTGGCGCAGGTAGCCCGCCGCCAGGAAGCCGTTCCGGATCCGCTGCGGGTGGTCCCCGACCTTGACGCTCCTGGTGACCCGACCAGTCGCGTAGGAGATCCGTGACACCGTGTCGCTGCCGCTCCACGAGATGTAGCAGCTCGTGCCGTCGGCGCTCGGCGTCACCCAGTAGGGCTTGAGCCCACGCTCGAGCAGCGCGCCGCGCTTGAGGGTCCTGCGGTCGACCACGGTCGCGTAGTCGGACATGGTGCCCGCGACGCAGATCTTCGTGCCCGCAGGGTTCATCGCGATGCCGTGGTGCGCGGAGTCGAGGAGGTACTGCTCACGGGGGGTGTCCGGAACGAGGTTCGGCAACCGCTTGACGCGGGTGATCCTGCCGCTGCGGCGGCTCATCTCGAAGAAGCCGTGGAAGAACGAGACCTGGAAGTAGATCTTGTGCTCGTTCGGCGACAGCGTCAGCGGGCGTACGGCGTGGCTCACCCGGTTCAACCCGCGGTCGTCGAGCGCCGTGCGGACGTTGATCCGGCGCAGCACCGTGAACGTCCTGGCGTCGACGATCTGGAACACCCGCTCCTGCTTGGTGGGATCCGCCTCCGGCCGGTCGAGCGGGCTGTAGACCATGCCGATGCTGGCGTGCAGGATCTTGCGGCCACCGTCGATGTAGACGTTCTCGTGCGGCGACCCGCCGCTCTCGAAGGAGCCCACCTCCCGACCGTCGCGGGTGCGCAGCACGTGCACCACGTTGGCGGTGCTCGCGCTGACCGCCACCCGGCGGCCGTCCGGCGAGATGGCCATGTGGTCGGAGCGGTAGCCGTCGACCTCGAACCGCCACACGATCTCCTGGGTGCGCAGGCTGATCGCGACGACGTCGGCGAAGCTCGGGCGGGAGACGATGAGCATCCGGCCGTCGTTGGTGGAGTACATGTCGTCCACGAACTGGTCGTGGCCCTCGCCGATCGCCTCTCGGACCGCGAGGAAGTAGGCGAGCCGGTCGGGGCTGGTGAGGATCTCGGCCATCCGCTCGTCCTTGTCGGGGACGATGTCGAGGCGCGCCTTGCGCTCGAAGCTGCCGGGCGTGACCAGGTCGGCGGTGCCGTCCCAGTTGTTGCCGACGTAGACCATGCGGCGCACCTCACCCGCGGCCGGCTGCCCGTCCGCGGCGACCGGCGGTGCGGCCGCCCGCTGCACCAGGGTCTGCGAGACCGGGTCGGCGCCGGCGGTCGGCCCGGCGCCGGCGGTCGGCCCGGCGCCGGCGGTCGGCCCGGCGCCGGCGGTCGGGCCGGCCACGGACAGTGCACCGGCGGTCAGGGCGGACACCATCGTCAGCCCCAGGACCCGGGTGGTTCTCGCCATGATGACTCCCTCGAGTGACGCGTTCGGGAGGGTCAACGATCTGGACCGGCGCGGGTTATCTCGAGCTCGTTGGTTTAGCGGGCAACCATCGGGGCAGGAGGCACCCCGACCGAAGGGGTGATTCATGTACGGCGACACCGCCGCCATGCGGAAGCGGGCCGCCCAGCTGCGCGAGCAGGGCACCGACGTCCGGACGCTGGCTGACCGCCTGGTCGCCCGGCTCGAGACCCTCGACTGGCAGGGACGTGCCGCCGCCGACATGAGGTCGCGCATCCACGACCGAGCCGCGCACCTGCGCGACTGTGCGAGCCGGCACGAGAACGCCGCCGAGTCGCTGGAACGCCACCTCTCCGAGGTCGACCGTCTCAAGGACTCGATCGCCGGCACCGAGCGCAAGGCCTCCGCGCTGGTGACCGACGCGCGCACCCGCATCGCCCAGCTGGACCGGCAGGACGACCCCGCCGGCATCACCCGCGAGCCCACCGACACCGACCGCCTCCTCGACCGGTTCGTGCCCCCGAAGCCGGGGCACAAGGACTGGTTGACCGTCACCCTCCCGGGACTGTGAGCACATGCCGACCGTTGACCTCGCCACCGCTCCCCCCGCACCCGCCGGCACCCTTCAGGGACTGCCGCGCCGGGTGGCGCTGACGCTGCCCGAGCTCCGTCTGCTGGCCGAGAGGGCCAGCGGCGCACCGCTGCCCTTCGATGTCACCGAGCCCGCCGCCGCTGGCGACAACCCGCTCGAGAACCGTCTCGGGACGTCCCGCGCCGTCACCGAGGCCCAGGCGTACGCCGACGCGCTGACCACCCTGCACGACCCGGCAGACGCCCTGACCCGCCGCGGCCTCCTCGACGGCGAGCTGGCCGATGCCGGCATCGTCGGTGCGCTCGGCCTGCTGGCCACCCCGGCGATCGCGCTGGACCTCGACGTGGCCGCCGGCTCGGTCCGTGGCCGGGCCTGGCATCGGCAACGCGGCAGTGCGGTCGCCGCGCTGTCCACCGTCGACGGCATCGTCTTCGAGCTGGCCTGGTTCGAGAGCGAACACTGGCCCGCCGAGCTGGCCCGGATGGCCGTGGTCCCCGAGGACATCGAGCTCGGCGGGTCCGGCGTGCCCGGCCTCGTCGACCTTCCCTACGAGCTGCTCGACGCCGGCGCCGAGGCGCTCCGCTCGGGTCGCGCCGACCTGCTCTCCACCGTCGTCGCCCACCACTCCGGAACGGCCCTCGACGCCGACGGCACCCCGCTGGACGACGCTGCGGTCACCGCGCTCGTCGGCGCGCTCGTGGGCGAGACCCAGGGGCGACTGCGGGCCCTGGTCGCCGACGTCGAGGCCGGCGGCAGCGTCGTCGGCGTGCTGTCGTGGGTGCTGCTCGACGACGGGTGGCGCGTGCTGCGTCCGCACCACGAGCAGGACGCGCACCGCGTGGAGGTACGCCGCGTCGAACCGGCGGACCTCGGGTCCGTTCTCGGCCCGATCCTCGCCGAGGTGACGGCATGAGCACCCCAACGAACCACTCGCTCCGCTCGCGCTCCGCCGGGGACCCCGCATGAACACCCCGACGAACGAGCAGGCGGCGCTGCACCAGGACAAGTACGACCAGATGACGCAGCTGGCCGACCTCTTCGACTCCGCCGGTGACGAGATGCGCGAGCGCGCCACGCTCGGCGCCGAGGTGCTGGCCGACGAGGGCGTCTCGGAGTCCGCCGACCTGTCCCGCCCGACGTACGACCGGGCCGAGGACGACATCGTCTCGGCCACCACCGGCAAGGACGGTCTGCTGGCCCGCTCCGTCGAGCTCGACGCGGACGCGCTGATCATCCGGGCGACGGTGCGGACCTACCGCTGGATCGACGACCTGCAGGTGGCGGCGTACCGCACCCTCGGGTCGATCGCAGCGCGAGCGGTGGGCTACCTCGCGCCCGAGGTCGCGCTGGGTGGCGCGATCTTCTCCGCCGGTCTGATCGAGACCGAGGCACTGGACCGCGAGGAGATCGCGGCGTACCTCAACGAGCTCGCCGACGCGAACCCCGAGCTGATGGACCACTTCGTCAGCGGTGGCGGCGGCCTCCTCGACGCCCTGCAGATGCGCGCGCTGCTCACCGCGGCGGTCCTCGGTGGCCCCAGTCGCGCGGCGGCGACCCGCGGCGGCCTGCGTGCCGTCGGCGCGCCGGAGTTCGCTGCCGACTTCTCCGCCGGGCTGCGCGACGTCGCCGCCGGCTTCGTGGCCCCCGAGCCGGCGGCCCCGCGGGCCGGCAGTGCCGAGCACAGCGCCCCGCGCTCGATCGAGGAGCTGATGACCTCGCTGAGCCAGGTCGAGGGCGAGCTGCTGGTGCAGCGTCTGGGCGACGGCCGGTTCATCGGCTACCTGCCGAACCCCGCGACCCGCCACGACACCCTGCGCCTGATCGGGGGCGACCACCGTGGCCGCGTGGCGGCGGTCGTGGCGGCGCTCGAGGCCGCCATCGGCGACGAGCCGAACGCCCGGGTACTCCTGGTCGGACACGCGCAGGGCGGCGTGGCCGCCGCCGAGATCGCCTCCGGTGCCGCCTCGTCGACGTTCACGATCGACCAGGTCATCACTGCCGGTGCTCCCTCGGCACAGGTCCCGCGCATCCCGGACACCACCACCGTGCTGGCGCTCGAGGACCGGGCTGACCCGGTGGCACTGCTCGGCTCCCTGATCAACGCCGGTGTCGCCAACCGGCTGACCGTGGTCTTCGACGGGGGCGACGCGCACGGCGCCGCGGCCTACGTCGCGGGCGGACGGGCGGCGGACGCGGCCGACCACCCGGACCTGCGGGCCGCGATCAAGCGGATCCAGGAGCTCGGCTACCTCGCCGGCTGATCCCTCACACGATGTCGTGGACGAACTCGCCCAGCTGGGTGAGGTTGCGGCACTCCACCATGTCCACGACCTCGGCGTAGGACCGCGCGGCCGAGTCGCCGGTGTCCCAGTGGCGGGCATGCTCGGGGTTGAGCCACCACGCGTGCCGGGCGCGACCCACCATCGCGGCGAACGTGTCGAGCGCGAGGTCGCTGTGGTTGGAGCGGGCGTCACCGAGCACCAGCAACGACGAGCGCGGGCCGAGCGCGTCGGCGTACTCCTGGTCGAACGTCGTGAGAGCCCGGCCGTAGTTGGTGCGTCCCCAGAGCGCGGCGCGGCCCACGCCGGCCGCGAGGTCGCTCATCACGTCGGCGACGTCCGCGCCGGGGCGGAAGTGGTGGGTGACCTCGTGGACCTGGTCGACGAACGTGAACGCCCGGACCTTGGTGAACTGGTCGCGCAGCGCGAAGACCAGCAGCAGCGTGAACTGCGCGAAGCTCGCGACCGAGCCGCTGACGTCGCACAGCACCACCAGCTCGGTGCGGTGAGCGCGCCGGGGGCGGTGGTGGGTGGTGATCGGCACGCCGCCCGTGGAGATCGAGGCGCGGACCGTACGCCGGAAGTCCAGCGGCCCGCGGCGGCGCTGCGCGTGGTGCTCCTGGCTGAGCCGGGTGGCCAGCCGGCGGGCGAGCGGGTAGATCTCCCGGCGCATCTCCTCGAGGTCCGCACGCCGGGCGCTGGTGAAGTCGATCTTGTCGATCGTCGGCCGCAGGATGGTGTCGGCGACGTGCCCGGGCCCCTTCTCCTCCGCGATCCGGCGTCGTGCGTCGGCCTCGACCAGTCCGGAGAACCGGGCCGACGACCTGGTGGCGGCGCGCTCGGCATCGGGCACGCCGGCGGCCCGCAGCGCCTCGGCGACCCGCTGGACCAGGCCGTCCGGGTCGAGGCGCTTCAGCGTCTGGTAGGCACTCCAGGACGACAACCCCGGGGCCCGGCCCGGCATCGCCCCGAACCGCGCCACCGCCTGGATCGCCAGCTCCTGCAGCCGCTCCTGGTCACCGGCCCGCATCGCCGCGGCCGTCTCCTCGCGAAAGTCCGCGAGGGCGGGTCCGGTGTCCTGGGGGCCGGTAGGCACCTCGTCCGAGGCGGTGCGGCCCTCGCCGACGAGGGCGGGGAAGAACAGGTCGAAGAGCGCGTCGAAGCTCGAGCGGTGCGCGACGCGCTTGACCAGCGTGGCGGCGTACGCCTCGCGGAGGGTCTCCCGCTCGTCAAGCCGCAGGGAGCCGATCGCGGTCGCGGCGTCGACGTCCTCGGCCAGCGACACCGGCACGCCGGCCGCGCGGAGTGCCTCGACGAACGCGATGTGCCGGTCGACGAGCCCGCCGCTCCTCATGCCCGGTCCAGCCTCAGCTCACGGATCGCCCGGTCGTGGTCGGAGGCGTGCTTGAGGACGACGCCCAGCGTGTCCGCGATGGTCTTCGGGTCGAGGTCGCGGGTCTCGAGGGCGACCAGGGTGCGGGCCCAGTCGACCGACTCCGCGATCGACGGCGCCTTCTTGAGCTCCAGCTCGCGGAGCCGGGCCACGGTCCCGACGACCTGGCCGGCCAGGTCGTCGTCGAAGCCCGGGACCTGCGAGAGCAGGATCTCCTTCTCACGCTCGGCGTCGGGGTAGTCGAGGTGCAGGTAGAGGCACCGCCTCTTCAGGGCCTCGGAGAGCTCACGGGTGGCGTTGGAGGTCAGGACGACGAACGGGCGGCGTACGGCGGTCACGGTGCCGAGCTCGGGGATGGTGACCTGGAAGTCCGAGAGCACCTCGAGCAGCAGCCCCTCGACCTCGACGTCGGTCTTGTCGACCTCGTCGACGAGCAGCACCGTCGGGCGGTCCTGCTGGATCGCGGTGAGCAGCGGCCGGGTGAGCAGGAACTCCTCGGTGAAGATGTCGTCGTGGGTCTGCTCCCACGAGTCCTCCCCGCCGGCGGCCTGGATGCGCAGCAGCTGCTTCTTGTAGTTCCACTCGTAGAGTGCCCGCGCCTCGTCGAGTCCCTCGTAGCACTGCAACCGGACCAGCTCGGCACCCGTGGCCTCGGCGACCGCCTTGGCGAGCTGGGTCTTGCCGACCCCCGCCGGACCCTCGACCAGCAGCGGCTTGCCGAGGGTGCCGGCGAGGTAGGAGGTGATCGACGTCGGCCGGTCGGCGAGGTAGCCGGTCGCGCCGAGCCGGGTGGCCACGTCGTCGGGCGAGGAGAACCAGGTCACCGCGTCAGACTAGGCGCCCCAGCCGCGCGCAACGTCATGCGGACTGGTCGCCGGGGCAGCCAGCGCGTATGACGTTGCGTGGGGCGTCATACGAAGTGGTCGCGCGGACAGCCAGTTCGTATGACGTCCTGCGTGCAGCACGTCAGGGGACTCGGCCGGGTCCTGAACGCCTGAAAGGATGAGTTGTGACCGACACTGACTGGACCAGCAGGATCCGGGACGCCCGTGAGGGCGACGTGCCGGCCATCGTCACCCTGTACGCCGACGACTCCCTCGGTCAGACACGAGAGCGGGCCGTCGAACCGCTGCCTGCGTCGTACTGGACCGCCTTCGAGGCGATCCGCACCGACCCTCGACACCGGCTCGTGGTCATCGACGACGGTGAGATCGCGGCCACCCTGCAGCTGTCCTTCCTGCCGCATCTGGTCCGGGCGGGCACCGAGCGCGCGCAGGTCGAAGCGGTCCGGGTCGCCTCTCACCGTCGCGGCGCGGGGCTGGGGAGAGCGCTCCTCGAATGGGCCGTCCAGGAGGCTCGCCAGCGCGGCTGCGGGGTCGTCCAGCTGACGACGGACGCGAGCCGAGCCGACGCCCACCGCGCCTACGAGGCGCTCGGCTTCTCCGCGACCCACGTCGGCATGAAGCTCACCCTGGATCCGACAGCTCCCTGACCGAGGCGGGAGGCTCCAAGGCAGGGCACATGCGACAACGCCGCCCCGTGAACCCTGGTGCGGGACACGGGACGGCGTTGCTGGGACTTTTCGTCCCTCGGGTCACGGATCTTTGCTCCGTAGCCCCCTGGCGGTGGCGGAGGGATTTGAACCCTCGGTGGGCTTGCACCCACAAACGCTTTCGAGGCGTTCTCCTTAGGCCGCTCGGACACGCCACCGCCGACGAGGGTACCGGAGGGGCGCGGTGGGCCAGAAATCCGGTCAGCGGTGTCCGTCGAAGAAGTCCACGAGCAGCCGGCCGCACTCGTCGGCGAGGACACCGGAGACCACCTCGGGGCGGTGGTTGAGCCGGCGGTCGCGGACCACGTCCCACAGGGAGCCGACCGCACCGGCCTTCGGGTCCCAGGCGCCGAACACCACCCGCGCCACCCGGGCCAGCACCAGCGCACCCGCGCACATCGTGCACGGCTCCAGGGTCACGACCAGGGTGCAGTCGTCGAGCCGCCAACCGCCGAGGGCCTGCGCGGCCTCGCGCATCGCCACCACCTCGGCGTGCCCGGTCGGGTCGTGGGTGGCCTCGCGGAGGTTGCGCCCGACGCCGATGACGCCGCCGTCGGGAGCGAGCACGACGGCTCCGACCGGCACGTCGCCTGCGCCCCGTGCCACCTCGGCCTCGGCCAGGGCGAGGCGCATCGCTGCGTCGTACGCGGAGGTCACCGAAGGCTCAGGCGTTGGTCAGCCCGATGATGTCGTCGAACGCGGGTCCGAAGCCCAGGCGTCCGGCGATGTCGGAGAGCATCTCGTCGGGGTAGAGGTCGTAGTCGTCGATCAGCACGCCCATGTCCATGGCGTGCATCCCCAGGTCGCCGAGGATGTCGAGGTCGCCGGCGGGTGCCGGGTCGTCGTCCTCCTCGGGGTAGGGCAGGCCGAGCTTGGCGACCGCGGTGCGCGCCAGCTCCCACTCGTCGGCGGCGGTGATGTCGGAGAGCAGCAGCCGCACCGACGCTCCCGCCACCCGGACGATCAGGAACACGTCCTCGTCGTAGGCCACCAGACCCACCGCGCCGTGGTCCCCGGGGAAGCGGCGCAACGCGTTGGCCAGGTGCTCGACGTCCTCGGTCACGTCCGGAGCGAGCTCCTGGACCTGCCAGACACCCTCCTCGCGATAGGCCGCCAGGGCGAAGTCGACCTCGTCGGGCTGCTCTGCCACGGTCCACCTCCGCTCGTCCGGTCCGTCGTCGACTCCAGAGTGGCAGACCGCGGGGAGCCTTCCAACCCCGTTTGCCGTTAGGTTTTGCCCCATGCGCACCCACGTCATCGACCACCCGCTCGTCTCGCACAAGCTCACCACGCTGCGGGACGAGGGCACCGACAGCCCGACGTTCCGGCGGCTGGCCGACGAGCTCGTGACGCTGCTGGCCTACGAGGCGACCCGCGACGTGCGGGTCGAGCCCGTCGACATCGTGACGCCGGTCTCCCCGACCCGAGGGGTCAAGCTGGCCTCGCCCAAGCCCCTGGTGGTGCCGATCCTGCGCGCGGGCCTGGGCATGCTCGACGGCATGATGCGGCTGCTGCCGACCGCCGAGGTCGGTTTCCTGGGCATGGTGCGCAACGAGGAGACCCTGGAGGCGTCGACGTACGCCGAGCGCCTGCCGGAGGACCTCTCCGGTCGCCAGTGCTACGTGCTCGACCCGATGCTGGCCACCGGCGGCACCCTGGCCGCGGCGATCCGCTTCCTGACCGACCGCGGCGCCGACCACATCACCGCGATCTGCCTGCTGGCCGCGCCCGAGGGCTGCGCCCGCCTGGAGCGCGACCTCGAAGGTCTGGACGTGCCGGTCACGGTGGTGACCGCGGCGATGGACGAGAAGCTCAACGAGAAGGGCTACATCGTCCCCGGACTGGGTGACGCGGGCGACCGGCTCTACGGCGTCGCCCAGTAGCCCACCCACCAACGCCGACGGCCCGGCCCCCTCGCGGGGTGCCGGGCCGTCGTACGTCGTGCCGGGTCGTGCGGCGTCAGGGGGCGACCGGCTGGTCCTGGAGGCGCTTGAAGGAGTACGCCGAGGCGATCATCACCGTCGGGTAGGCCACCAGCAGGCCGACCACACAGGCGATCAGGCCGGCGGCCAGGCACAGCACCGAGAGCAGCGCCAGCAGCGCCAGCGTCCCGAAGTGGTCCATGGTGAACCGGAAGCTCGACTTGATGGCAGTGATCGCGTCCAGCCCGCGGTCGACGATGAAGAACGAGGTGAACCAGGTCGCGAACACCACGAACACGCCGGGCAGGAAGCACAGCACGAAGCCGATGCTGCTCACCACGCTGATGATCACGGCGGCGATCACGACCTGGACCATGTCCCACCGCTGGAACATCGCACCGACGCTGACCTCGCGTCCCTCCACCGCGTCGAGCGCACCGCGGATGCCGGCTGCGGTCAGCAGCGTGCCGGCCAGCTGCGCGAGGATGTTGAACACGAACGCGATCAGGCTGAACTCGAAGCCGCTCGAGTCGTAGGCGATCATCGAGGCACCGCCCGACACGATGCTGCCGACCACGCTGATCGCGATCGAGATGCCGACCGCAAGCAGCGCGAGCAGGATGAACGCACCGGCGTTGTCCTTGAACTTGTTGAAGCCGTAGCCGATGGCACTGGTCGGGCTGTAGCCACCGGCGCCTCCCGGCCCCGCGGGGTACGCCGGGTAGTTCGGCGGCGGCTGGCCGTAGCCCTGGCCACCGCCGGGAGGTTGGTTGGGGTCCTGGCCCCAGCCCTGGTTCTGACCAGCACCCCAGCCACCCTGGTTCGGGTCCTGGGGGTAGCCCGGTGGCTGCGGGGGCTGCTGGCCGTAGGGGTCCTGGGGTGGCTGCGGGGGCTGCTGGCCGTAAGGGTCCTGGGGTGGCTGCTCGCTCATGTCCGTGACCCTAGTGGCAACCGCGCCGCCAGGTCAGCAACCGAGCGGGCTCGGCCGGTTCAGGACACCGTGGTCAACAGCTGGGTCGCCCGGGTGAGGACGACGTAGAGGGTGGCCCGACCGGTCGCGGACTCGTCCTCGATCTCCTGCGGGCGGACCACCACGATGCCGTCGAACTCCAGCCCCTTGGTGTCCAACCCGGTCAGCACCACCACGCGGTCCTCGCCGCTCGGGGTGCCGCCGGCCACCGACCCCGCGGCCGACGGGGCGTCCGCGGCGAGCTCGGGCCAGGACGCCAGCCAGGCGTTCACCTCGGCGCGGCGGGCGGCGGGTACGACGACCCCGACGGTGCCGGCCACCTCGCCCGCCAGCCGGACCACCTCGGCGCGGACCGCCTGCTCCAGGTCCGGCACGTCCTCGTGCACGGTCGGGGGCACGCCCGTCGAGCGGACCGCGGTCGGCAGGTCGGCGTCGAGGCCGACTCGCTCGGCGTACGCCGCGGCGTACTCGTAGATCTCGGAGGAGTTGCGGTAGTTCGTCGACAGGTGGAACTCGTGCACCGGCTTGCCCTCGAGCGCCTCGGCACGGGCCCGCGCGGACTCCGCGGCCACCGGCCACGACGACTGGGCCGGGTCGCCGACGATGGTCCACGAGGCGGCGCGACCGCGACGGCCGACCATCCGCCACTGCATCGGGGTGAGGTCCTGCGCCTCGTCGATGAGGACGTGGGCGAACGGGTCGTCCTCGACGCGGTGGGTCGGCGGGGTCCAGGCCAGCCCGGTGGGGGCGTACTCCCGTTCCGAGGCGGTGGTCAGCTCCTCGAGGTCGCCGCCGAGGTGGTCGGCGTACTCGCTGTCCTCGGCCTCGCGCTGCGGCACGTCTCCGAGCGCGTAGCGCAGCTCGTCGATGAGCGGGACGTCCTCGATCGAGGGATCCTCGCCCCAGCTCTTGAGCAGCAACGCCTGGTCCTCGTGGCTGATCACGCCGTCGCCGACGCGGGCGAGGAAGTCGGGGTCGCGCAGCCAGCCCAGCACGGTGGGGGCGTCGAGCGGCGGCCACCAGTCGACCGCGAACCGCACGAAGTCGTCGTTGCCGAGCAGCTCGTTGTCGAACGCCTCGCGGCCGCGCTCGCGACCGCGCTCGCCGCGGACCTGGCGCCACAGGGCGTCGAGCAGCGCCGACGCCACCCGGGGCACCTGGCGGTTGCGCAGCCCCTGGGCGAGGAGGTGGCGGCGGATCCGGCCCAGGAGCTGCCGGTCGAGCACGAGGTTGTCGTCGCGGTAGAACAGCCGGAACTCACCCGGCGAACCCGGGGACGCCTGGCGTGCGGCGCGACGCAGCAGCTCGGCCATCCGGGCCGAGCCCTTGACGTCGGCGACGGCCGGGTCGTCGTGACGGACGGTGCGCAGCCCGTCGACGACCTCGCCGAGGGAGCGCAGCGCGACGGCGGTCTCGCCCAGTGAGGGCAGCACGCGCTCGATGTAGCGCATGAAGACGCCGGACGGACCGACGATCAGCACGCCGCCGGACTCGTAGCGGCGCCGGTCGTTGTAGAGGAGGTACGCCGCGCGGTGCAGCGCCACGACCGTCTTGCCGGTGCCGGGACCGCCGGAGATGGAGACGACGCCCCTGCCCGGTGCCCGGATCGCCTGGTCCTGCTCGGCCTGGATGGTGGCCACGATCGAGTGCATGGAGCGGTCCCGCGCCCGCGAGAGCTGGGCCATCAGCGCGCCCTCGCCGACGATCGGCAGGGTCTCCGCGGCCGGGTGCGCGGGGTCGAGCAGCTCGTCCTCGACGCCGACCACCCGGGGGCCGGTGCAGCGCAGCACCCGGCGGCGTACGACGTCGTGCGGCTCCGCGGCCGTGGCCTGGTAGAACACCGCGGCCGCCGGGGCCCGCCAGTCGATCAGCAGGGAGTCGCGGTGCTCGTCACGCAGGCCGATCCGGCCGACGTACCGCGGGGCGGGGTCGAGCTCGGGGCGCACGTCGAGACGGCCGAAGACCAGCCCCTCGTGGGCCGCGTCGAGCTGGGCGATCCGCTTGGCCGCCTGGAAGACCATCGCGTCGCGCTCGACCAGGCCGCCCTCGTGTCCGAGGCGGCCTCGTTCGTGACCCTCGCGGGCCAGCTGCTGGGCGGCCGCGGCCGACTTCTGCAGCTGGACGTAGACCCGGTCGACGAAGGCCTGTTCCGTCGCGATCTCACGCGTGGCAGAGACATCGGACAACGTGGTGCAACCCCCTGGGTCATGCGACTTCGGCAAGGGGAGAACTTTACCGGTCCGAGGGGCCAGGACGGAAAAGAACGACCGGTTCCGAGACCAACCTGATGCCGACCGCCCGCAGCTCCTCCACCGGCCAGGTGTCACACGCGTGGGCCCAGGGCGGTTCAGGGCGCAAGAACTCACACCTCGAGACGCAAATTCCGACACTTCGGCGCGCAAGAACCCACACCTCGGCGGGATGGGTCTAGCGAAGGGTGGCCGCGGAAGGTTGCCGACGCTCGGACAGGAGCAGCGCCGCGATCGCGCCACCGACGGCGCCGAAGAGGTGCCCCTGCCAGGAGATCCCCGGCTGGCCGGGCAGCACGCCCCACAGGATCCCGCCGTAGAGGAACAGGATCACCACCCCCAGCAGGATCTGCCGGACCCGCCCGGTGACGAAGCCCCGCAGCAGCAGGAAGACGAGCCAGCCGAAGATCAGCACCGACGCCCCGAGGTGGATGGTGTTCGGCGGCGCGACCAGCCAGGTGCCGACGCCACCCACCACCCAGGTGATCGCGGTGACCCCCGCCCAGAGCCGGACGCCGGACACCAGCACCAGGAACCCGAGCACCAGGAGCGGCACGGTGTTGCCGAGGAGGTGCTCCCAGCCGAGGTGCAGCAGCGGCGCGAACAGGATGCCCGGGAGCCCGTCGACCTGCTGCGGCTCGATGCCCTCGCGGTCGAGGCGGTGGTCGAGGACCGTGTCGACGACCTCGATCACGTAGAGCAGGGCGACGAAGCCGCTGATGACCGTCAGGGCCCGCACCGAGGCGGGAGTGTCCCGCGGTCGGCGGGTCATCGGACCGGTGGTCGTCATGCCACCACGGTAGCCAGCGGCCGGTCAGGACCTCTTGCGCGAGAGGAACGCCAGCATCGCGTCGCGGGCCTCGGTCGTCCCGAACAGCCGGGCGCTCAGCCTCGCCAGGTCGGCGCCGTTCTGGTCGATGTTCGCGACCACGTGTCGGCCGAGCAGCTCCTTGGTCTCCCGCAGCCCCTGCGGGTGCCCGGTCACCAGCGCCGCGCAGACCCGCGCGACCTCGGCGTCGAGGTCGTCCTCCGCCACGGCGCTGGTGACCAGCCCCATCGCCGCGGCGGCGTTCCCGTCGAAGGTCTCACCGGTCAGGAAGGTCCGCGCCGCCGACCGGTCGGTCATCCGCGGCAGCACGGTCAGAGAGATCGCCGCCGGGGTGAGGGCGAGCTTGACCTCGGTGAAGGCGTACGTCGCGTCCGCCGCGCTGATCGCGATGTCGGAGGCGGCCACGATGCCGATGCCACCGGCGCGGACGTTGCCGTGCACCCGGGTGACCACGGGCTTGGGGAAGGTGACGATCCGGCGCTGCAGGTCGACCAGCACGCCGGCCGCCTTCTCCATCCCGTCCTCGGCGGCCTCGGCCAGGTCGGCGCCGGAGCAGAAGGTGCGGCCCTCGGCCCGGATCACCACCACCGTCGCCTCGTCGGCGGTGGCGGCCCGGTCGAGCAGCTCGTAGAGCTCGCCGACCAGCTGGCGCGAGAGCGCGTTGCGGTTGTGCGGGGAGTCCAGGGTCAGCGTGGCCACGCCGTGCGCGGCGTCGTACCTCACGAGCTCGGTCATGCCGGTCATCCTGCCAGCCGGGGTCAGGCCAGCAGCGCCGTGATGAGCAGGATCGTCGGGACGGAGAGGACGGTGGTCAGGAAGATGGTGTCGCGGGCCAGCCCCACGGCCCGGTCGTAGCGGGTCGCGTGCACGAAGATGTTCTGGGCCGTCGGGAGGGCGGAGAGGACCGTCACGGCGAGCAGCGCGGCGTCGTCGAGGCCGAGCAGTACGCCGGTCAGGCATGCCGCCGCCGGCTGGACGACGAGCTTGAGGATCGCCAGCCAGGTCAGCTCGGCGGCGCTGGTGCCGTGCCCCGGGGGCGGGCCCAGGCGCAGCGAGATGCCGTAGGCCAGCAGCATGGCGGGCACCGCCATCCCGCCGACGAGCGCGAGCGGGTCGTGCACGGCGGGCGGGAGGTCCAGCCCGGTCACGGCCAGGGCCAGCCCGATCAACGAGCCGACCGTCAGCGGCGTACGCAGGGGGCGCGCGAGCAGGCGGGCCACGGAGATCGGCCCGGTCGAGGTGGTGTGGTCGAGCACCGCCAGCGCGATCGGCTGGAGGACCAGCAGCTGCATGAGCAGCACCGGCGCGACCAGCGCGACGTCACCGAGCACGTACGCCGCGATCGGCAGGCCGAGGTTGCCGGCATTGACGTACGCCGCGCACAGCGCCCCGATGACGGTCTCGGCCGGCTGGCGGTGCAGCACGAGGCGGGCGGAGGCGATGTAGAGCAGGCTCGCCACGGCCACCCCGACGAACGAGGCCGCGAGGTTGCGGGAGAACACCGCGGTGACGTCCGTGTCCGCGAGCACGGTGACCAGCAGGGCGGGACTGGCCACGAAGAACGCGAGCCGGGACAGCAGCACCTGGGCGGGCAGGTCCAGGACCCGGATCTGGGCGAGGAAGGCGCCGAGGGCGATCACCGCGACGATGGTCGCGAATCCCTCGAGCACGGCCGACACGGGGACATCCTCGCCTACCGCCTCTCAGCCTCCACGGTCCACGTAGGCCAGCACCCGATGCAGCAGCGCCGCGCTCGAATCGGCGTCAGCCACCCGGGCGGGGTCGGCGGCGAGCGCGCGGCGTACGTCCTCGGCCTCGGGCACTCCCGCATGGTGGGCCACCTCGGCGCAGATCCGGGCGGCGTCGCGCACGGGACCCGGCTCGACGGTCCAGATCGACTCGAAGAGCCGGTCGGCGTCGGCGACCCCGCGCTGGCCGGGCACCTCCCAGGCGGTCAGCACCGCGGTGAAGCCCGGGGCGTCGCAGACCACCGCCCACTCCCGGCGCATCGGCGCCCGCGCGGCCAAGGGGACCTCGACGGGCAGCCCGCCCGGTCCCGACTCGGTCGCCGCCTCGAAACCGGCGAACACCAAGGCGGCCTCGGCGCCGCGAGCCAGCTCGTGCCAGCGGTGCTCGGCCGGCCGGTAGTGCTTCTCCTCCTGGAACGCGCCGAACACGAGCGCGTGCTGGGCGCGGGCCAGGCACTCGTCCTCGATGGCCCAGGAGAGCGCCAGCAGGGTGGCCTTGCGGAGCCGCTGGTGGGCCAGGTGAGGGTGCCGACGGCGGAGCTCGGCGTAGACCGACGGCGTCCGCGGCGGACCGTCACCGGTCGCCTCGGCGATCGCGGTCTCGAGACGCACCCCGGCGTCTCGGCGGCGCAGCACGCCGGCGACGGCGGCGACGTCGGACTCGGCGTACCGGCGGTGCCCCGATTCCAGGCGCCCGGGACGCGGGAAGCCATACCGGGTCTCCCACATCCGGAGCACCGCCGGCGTCAGCCCGGTGCGGGCCGCCAGGTCGCCGATCGCGAGACCGGTGGGGCTCACCCCTTGCGCATCCGCCCCGTTCATGGTCATGCTGGGATCCTAAACCTAAACAACCTGTTTAGGAATACGTCTAAGTTTGGAGATCATCATGAAGATCGCCCCCACCCCCCAGGACTCCGGCCAGGACGAGGTCGTGGACTGGACCGACCTCGGCGAGAAGATGTGGTCGTTCCTCACCCGCCGCGAGGCGGCCGTCAACTACGAGTTCGTCGACATGAGCATCGAGGTCCCCCGGGACACCGGCAGTCGCGCTCCGCGGGCGATCTGGAAGCTCGACGGCACCCTGCGGGTGACCACCGAGGACAACGCCGGTCGTCCGACGAGCGCGTGACGGCGACGTCGTGCGCAGCGTGACGATTGCCGCGGACCTCGACTTCCGGGTCGAGGTACCGGGCGGGTCGACCGTCCACGGCCACGTCCAGGGGGCCGGCAACGACCTCGTGGTCCGGGTCGACGACCCCTCGATCTTCGCCGGCCGCAGCGACGCGCCGGCAATCAGGGCGATGGCCGCCGGGCTGGCCCGACGCGGGCTGCGGGTGCGGGTGGTGGACGGGCAGCACCATCTGATCACCCTCGGAGCGGTGCGTACGTCGTGGTGGCAGCGCCGGCTGACCGGCTCCCGACACATCCGACTGGGCAGCGTGCGCGGCGCCTGGACCGGCGCCCGCTCCCGGGCCGGGTCCGACCGAGCGGTTCTCCCGGACGCGACGCTCGCCCCGCCGGCCACGCCGTTCCCCATGGCGCCGACGTTCCAGCGCCGTCCCCGGCGGCAGGTCACCACCACCCACGACCCGCTGCACGGTGGCAACCCCCGGCTCACCCTGGTCTCCACCGACGGGGTGCACCACGCCCACCCACCGGTCCACTACCTCGGCGACGGCGTCACCACCATCGGCGCCGGGGAGACGTGTGACATCCGCCTACCGCACCTGGCCGACCTGCACGCCCGGTTGAGTCACGACGCGGAGGACGAGATCGTCATCGAGGCCCACGACCCGGACACCCGCGTCCACGGCCGACGGGTCCGGAGCCAGATCCTGCGCACCGGCAGCCGCGTGGACCTCGGTGCGTGGACCTTCACCTTCTCCCGCGAGGAGTACGCCGACCACGGACGACCCTACGGCGGCCGGATCGGGGGCGAGCTCGGGCGCCAGCGACCGCAACCGCCGCGGACCGTGGACCACCCGGACTTCTAGGAGGTTCTCTTCGCCCGGACCCATCCGCGGACGCCGTCGGCTCCGAACACCCTGCATGACACGCATCCTGCCTGCCCTCAAGTACGCCGGTGCCGGCGTGCTCGCCACGCTGGCCGGGATGTCCGCCGGTCACCTGGTGGCCTCGGCGCTGAATCCCGCCTCCTCCCCCGTGCTGGCGGTGGGGTCCACGGTCATCGACCTGACACCCACGCCCATGAAGGAGTGGGCGGTGCGCGAGTTCGGCACGAAGGACAAGCCGATCCTGATCGGCAGCGTGATGCTGGTGACCCTGCTGCTCACCGCCGTCGCCGGCGTCATCGCGCGCCGTCGGTTCCCGGTCGGCGCCGCCATCCTCGGCCTGCTGGTCGCGGTCTCGGGCGTGCTGGCGCTGCTGCGCCCGTTCGCGCTGGCCACCGACGTGGTGCCCGCGATCGCCGCGCTGGTCATCGGGGTCGCCACCCTGGCCGTCCTCGTGCACGTGATGCGGCGCGCGGACGGGCTCCCGGGCCTCGGTCTCGAGAGGCTCGTGTCCCGCTCCTCGACCAGCGACTTCGGGGGCGGGAACAAGACCGTGGTCGCGACGACCGGCCCCGCTGTCGACGAGACCGACGACAAGGACCGGCTGCTCCTGTCGGGCGACGGTCGTGGTCCCGGCAACGTCACCCGCCGCACCGTCCTGATCACCTCGGCCCTGGTCGCCGTGCTCTCCGGCGGCATGGGCTGGCTCGGCCAGCGCCTCGTCGGCATCCGCACCAGCCCGGGTGACGTGGACCTGCCCGCTGCGGCCGACCAGGCCCGGCCGCTGGCCCAGGGCCTGGAGAGCAGGATCAAGGGCATCTCGAAGTTCCAGACTCCCAACAAGGACTTCTACCGCGTGGACGTGAACCTCACCGTCCCGGTGATCGACCTCGACAGCTGGCGCCTCGAGATCGACGGCGACGTCGAGAACAAGGCGTCCTACAGCTTCGACGACCTGCTGGAGATGGAGCTGGTCGAGCGGGACATCACCCTCACCTGCGTGTCCAACCAGGTCGGCGGCCCCTACGTCGGGGCGGCGCGCTGGATCGGCGTACCCCTCCAGCGGCTGCTCGACGAGGCCGGCGTGGGCAGCGGCGCCGACCAGCTCCTGTCCACCGCCACCGACGGCTTCACGATCAGCACGCCGCTCGACGTCGCCCTCGACGGCCGCGACACGCTGATCGCGCTGGGCATGAACGGCGAGGCGCTGCCCGCCGAGCACGGCTTCCCGGCCCGGCTGGTCACCCCCGGCATCTACGGCTTCGTCGGCGCCACCAAGTGGCTCCGCAAGCTGACCCTCACGACGTACGCCGAGGACTCGTCCTACTGGACGGACCGTGACTGGGCGACGGACGCCCCGATCAAGATCTCCTCCCGCATCGACACCCCCCAGGCGTTCAAGACCCTCAAGAAGGAGAACGCCGTCGTCGCGGGCGTCGCCTGGGCCCAGACCCGCGGGATCGAGAGGGTCGAGGTCGCCATCGACGGCGGGGCGTGGCAGCAGGCCGAGCTGGGCCCGAGCGCCGGTGTCGACTACTGGCGCCAGTGGTTCTACCGCTGGGACGACGCGCAGCCCGGGCAGCACATGCTCGCGGTCCGCGCGACCACGAAGGACGGCGAGGTGCAGACCGCCGCCCGCGCCACGTCGTTCCCCGACGGCTCGAGCGGCATCCAGTCCGTCTCGATCAACGTCGAGTGACTTTTCTCGGCGTTCCTCCAATCCGGTCCGGCGCCCGCCCCGAATCACTCCCGAAGAACGTCCCCTGACGGAAGGCACCATCATGAAGCGCACCATCGTTCGCCACGGATCCATCGCGGCCCTCGCCCTGACCCTCTCGGTCGGCCTGGCCGCGTGTGGTGGAGACGACGAGGGCGACACCAACGCCTCGGACGACACCACCAGCCAGACCACCACCGAGTCCTCCCCCACCGAGGAGGAGTCGGCCGCCGCGGACGCCTCCGCCGAGACGTTCGGTGCCGGCTGCTCGGCCATTCCGACCGAGGGCAAGGGCTCGTTCAACGGCATGGTGACCGACCCGGTCGCCACCGCCGCCAGCAACAACCCGCTGCTCAAGACCCTGGTCGCCGCGGTCACCGAGGCCGACCTGGTCGACACGCTCAACTCGGCCCCGGCCCTGACCGTCTTCGCCCCGACCGACGATGCCTTCGGCAAGATCCCCAAGAAGGACCTGGACGGCGTTCTCGCGGACAAGAAGCTCCTGAGCAGCATCCTGACCCACCACGTGGTCGAGGGCCAGCTCGGCCCGGACGAGGTCATCGGCACCCACGACACGCTCGCCGGTGACACGATCACCATCGAGGGCGACGTGCCCGAGCTGACGGTCAACGAGGCGGCCATCATCTGCGGCAACGTCCCGACGGCGAACGCGACGGTCTACGTGATCGACACCGTCATGATGCCGGCGAGCTGACCACCCCTTCGATGAGGAATGATTGAACTGTGACCGGTTTCGAGCCCGTTCCCTCCGAAGGATCCCTATCGGGGGGGACGGGCACGCCCGATCTCGGTGAGCTGTTCCGACGCTCGGCCCGAGGCGACGAGTCCGCCTTCGCCGCGGTGTACGACGCCACCGCAGCCCGCGTGCACGGTCTCGTGCTCCGGGTGATCCGGGATCCGGCACAGTCCGAGGAGGTCACCCAGGAGGTCTTCCTGGAGGCATGGCGCATCTCCTCACGGTTCGACCCGAACCGTGGCAGTGCCCTCGCCTGGCTCCTCACGCTCGCCCACCGTCGCGCGGTCGACCGGGTCCGGTCCGCGGAGTCCTCCAGCCGGAGGGACGCGACGTACCACGACCAGAACATCACGGTGGCCCACGACTCCACAGCCGAGGCAGCCACCACCGCAATCGAAGCCCAACGGGTCCGTCAGGCCATGAGGACCCTCACCGCCGTCCAGCGCGAAGCGATCGAGCTGGCGTACTTCGGCGGCTACACACACACGGAGGTGGCCACGATGCTGGACCTACCGGTCGGCACGGCCAAGACCCGGATCCGCGACGGCCTGATCCGGCTGCGCGATTCCCTGGGGGTGGCGTCATGAGTGACATCCACGCCCTCACCGGTGCCTATGTGGTGGACGCCCTGGAGCCCGCCGAGCGCATGCTCGTCGAGCAGCACCTGGCCACCTGCGCCGACTGCCGCGACGAGGTCGAGAGCCTCCGCGAGGCCGCCGCGATGCTGCCCGAGATCGCCCTGTCCACGCCGCCTCCGGGCCTGCGTGACCGGGTCCTCGCCGACATCTCCAAGGTCCGGCCGCTGCCTCCCGCGGTGGAGCCGACGACGGCCCCGACGCCGGAGGCAGCCCCCTACGCCGAGCCCGTCTCCCTGGACTCCCGGCGACGCCGGTTTCGTCCGGCGATGGCGGCCGCCGCGGCCGTGGTCGCCCTGATCGGTGGCGGCGTGGTCGCCAGCCAGCCCTGGGACGACAGCTCCACCCAGCAGCCCGAGCTGACGGCCGCCGACCGGGTCCTCGCCGACCCCGACGCCGAGCACGTGCTCAAGGAGTTCCCCGACGGTGCGACCGCCACCGTGGTCCGCTCGCGGGCCGAGGACAAGGCGGTGCTGCTGACCACCAAGATGCCGGCCGCCCCCGACGGCATGGTCTACGAGCTGTGGCTGCAGAAGGGCGGCGTGATGGTCCCCGCGGGGCTGATGCCCGACGTGGCCGACCAGACGGTCCTGCTCGACGGTGACGCCAACCAGGCGACCGCCGTCGGCATCACCGTCGAGCCCGACGGCGGATCCGAGAAGCCGACCTCCGCCCCGATCGCCATGTTCGAGCTCGAGGCGACATGAGCGCCCCGCGCATCGCGGTGGTGGGCAGTGGCGTCGCCGGCCTCGTGGCCGCCTACGTCTCCTCGCGCTCCGCGCACGTGACGCTGTTCGAGGCCGACACCCGCCTCGGTGGCCACGCCGACACGCACCGGGTCCCCGCACCGGGAGGTCGCGACGGTTCGGACCTCGCGATCGACACCGGCTTCATCGTGCACAACGAGCGCACCTACCCGGTGCTGTTGCGCCTCTTCGCCGAGCTCGGCGTGGAGACGCAGCCCTCCGAGATGTCGATGTCCGTCGCGGACGTCAAGACCGGTCTGGAGTACGCCGGCGCGCTGGGGGCCCGCGGCCTCTTTCCCTCCCGCCGCAACCTGGCGCGCCCGGCGTACCTCCGCATGCTCGTGGAGATCCCGCGCTTCCACCGCCGGGCCCGCGCCCTGCTCGCCACCCCCGAGGACGGACCCGACGGGTTCCCCGACGAGACCCTGCGCGACTTCCTGGCCCGAGGACGGTTCTCGGCGTACTTCCAGCGGCACTTCATGGAGCCGATGGTGGCCGCGGTGTGGTCCACCGATCCCGACCTCGCCCTGGACTACCCGGCGCGCTACCTCTTCTCGTTCCTCCAGCACCACGGGATGCTCGGCGTCTTCGGCTCGCCGCAGTGGCGCACCGTGACCGGCGGGTCCCACGACTACGTCCGTCGTGTCGCCGCGACGCTGCCCGACGTCCGCACCGGCACCAAGGTCACCACCGTGCTCGAGACGGCGGACGGCGTGGAGATCACCGACGGCAACGGCGCGGTCTCGACCTACGACGCGGTGGTCATCGCCGCCCACCCCGACCAGGCGCTGGCGATGCTGGCCGAGCCGACGGAGCTGCAGCGCGACGTGCTCACCGCGATGCCCTACTCCGCCAACACCGCGCACCTGCACACCGACACCTCGTTGCTGCCGCGCGAGACGAACGCCCGGGCGTCGTGGAACTTCCGGCGCCCCCGCGCCACCTCCGGGCAGGTCACCGTGACCTACGACCTCACCCGGCTGCAGCGGCTGGACACCGACACGCACTACCTCGTGACGCTGGGCGGCACCGACCTCATCGACCCGGCCTCGATCATCGAGACGATGGAGTACGCCCACCCGATCTACACCCCCGAGTCCGTGGCCGCGCAACGCCGACTGAGCGAGATCGAGACCTCGCGGCTGGCCTTCGCCGGCGCCTACCACGGCTGGGGCTTCCACGAGGACGGCGCGCGCTCCGGCCTCGCCGCGGCCGAACGGCTGGGGTTCGACTGGCCGCAGACCGGGACCGGCGACGCGCCGCCGGCGGCCACCGAGCCTGTCGTCTACGCCACCACGGTCCGGCACCAACGCCGCCAGCCGTTCCGGCACGGCTTCACCTACGGCTCCCACAGCTGGCTGGTCGACCTCGACGCGCTGCCCGCGTCGCGGCGTACCGCCTCGTTCGAGGCCCGCGACCACCTCGGTGCGCCCGATCGGACGATCCGCGAGAACGTCGACGCGTTCCTGGCCTCCCGGGGCGTCGACCTCGAGGGTGGACAGGTGCTGATGCTCGCGAACCCGCGCGCGCTGGGCTACTGCTTCAACCCGATCAGCGTGTTCTGGTGCCACGACCGCGCGGGCGGGCTCGCCGGGACGATCCTCGAGGTACACAACACCTACGGAGACCGGCACGCCTACCTCGTCCACACCGACGAGCACGGAAGGGCCGAGGTGGACAAGGCGATGTACGTGTCGCCGTTCCACGACGTCTCCGGCGGCTACCTGGTGCACGCGCCGCTGCCCGGCGAGACCGCGACGGTCTCGATCACGCTGCAGCACGACGAGGGCCCGTCCTTCACGGCCTCACTGGTCGGCGCACCCCTCACGGGCCGGCCGCCGCTGCGGGCCGCCCTCTCCCCGATTCTCGGATCTGCCCGGATCCGGCTCCAGGGCATCCGCCTCTGGCTGCGCCGGCTCCCGATCCGCCACCGTCCCGACCATCAACGACAGGAGGGTGTGCAGTGATCCACCCCACGACCTTCTTCGCTCCCCCGCTGCGCTCCTCCACGAACAACGCCGAGGGGACCCCGAAGTGACCACGCTTGCCTCCACCCCCACGGACACCGACCGCTGGCCGGGGCTGCACCTCGCCCCGTCCGGGCCCAAGGCCCGGGTCGCCGCCGCGATCGCCCGCAGGATCTTCCAGGTCGCCACCGCGCGGCTCGGCATCGCCGTGATCATCCCCAACCGGGACGACTGGAGCACCGACCTCGACCGGGCAGCCGTCCGCGGGGCCGGCACGAACGCACCGACCATCGTGCTGCACCGCCCCGACGAGTTCTTCCGCCGGATCGGCAACGACGGGCTGATCGGCTTCGGCGAGGGCTTCCAGACCGGCGCGTGGAGCTCCCCTGACCTCGGCCACCTGCTGACCGTGATGGCAGGCGACATCAGCACCATCGTGCCGCAGTGGATGCAGACCATGCGGACCCTGTACGTCGCCCGGGCGCCGCGGCTCCACCGCAACACCGTCAGCCAGACCCGCGGCAACATCGCCGCGCACTACGACCTCTCCAACGACCTGTTCCGCACCTTCCTCGACGCGACGCTGAGCTACTCCTCGGCACTGTTCGAGTCCCCGGTCGTGACGCACCCGGGCTTCGCGGAGGCGAAGGCACCGACGGGGGTATCGGCCGCCGAGCTCGAGGAGGCCCAGGGCCGCAAGATCGAGCGGATGCTCGACCTCGCCGGTGTCGGCGCCCGCAGCCGGGTGCTCGAGATCGGCACCGGCTGGGGCGAGCTGGCCATCCGGGCCGCACGCCGCGGCGCCACCGTCGTGTCCGTGACGCTGTCCAGCGAGCAGAAGGCGCTGGCCGACGAGCGGATCGCGGCGGCCGGCTTCGCCGACGTGGTCGACGTACAGCTCATCGACTACCGCCAGGCCACCGGCACCTACGACGCGGTGCTGTCGATCGAGATGATCGAGGCGGTGGGGCACGAGTACTGGCAGACCTACTTCGAGAAGGTCGACAGCCTGCTGGTTCCCGGTGGCAAGGCCGCGATCCAGGCGATCACGATGCCGCACGACCGGATGCTGGCCACGAAGTACACCTACACCTGGATCAACAAGTACATCTTCCCCGGCGGCTTCCTTCCGTCGGTGCGGGTGATCGAGGAGATCACGGCGGCGCACACCGCGCTGCGGGTGACCGACCGGCTGTCGTTCGGCCAGCACTACGCGGAGACGCTGCGTCTGTGGGACGAGTCCTTCCTCGCCCACCGGCTGGAGGTCCGCCAGCTCGGCTTCGACGACACCTTCGAGCGGATGTGGCACTTCTACCTGCAGTACTCCCGCGGCGGCTTCGCCTCGGCCTACCTCGACGTCAACCAGATCACCCTCACCAAGGCCTCCGAGGCATGACCACCCCACGCGGATGCTCACTGCGTTCCGCTCCGCGCAGGGACCCCGGATGACCACCCCACGCGGATGCTCACTGCGTTCCGCTCCGCGCAGGGACCCCGGATGACCACCCCACGCGGATGCTCACTGCGTTCCGCTCCGCGCAGGGACCCCGGATGACCACCCCACGCGGATGCTCACTGCGTTCCGCTCCGCGCAGGGACCCCGGATGAGCGGCACTGTCGCCGAGCGCCTCGCGGCCGGCGTGGCGCCCTTCATGGGCGGCGAGCTGCCCGTCCGTCTCCGGGCCTGGGACGGCTCCGAGACCGGCCCGGTCGGTGCTCCCCGCGTGGTCATCAACTCCCCCGCCGCGCTCAGGCGGCTGGTGTGGCGACGGGGCGAGCTCGGCGCCGCTCAGGCCTACGTCTCCGGCGAGATCGACGTCGACCACGACCTCGACGACGCGCTCACCCACGTGTGGGCGGTCGCCAGGGACCGCGGGTTGTCCGGCCTCAAGGCCTCACCGGCTGCCCTCGGCGCGCTGCTGCGCATGATCCACGAGTTCAGGCCGGGGCTGCCGCCGGCGGCTCCGGCCAGCCAGGCCCGGCTGCGCGGCCGACTGCACTCCAGGCTGCGGGACCGGTCCGCGATCAGTCACCACTACGACCTGTCCAACGACTTCTACTCGATGATCCTCGACGAGTCGATGGCCTACTCCAGTGCCTACTGGACCTCCGACGACCCGGCCTACACGCTGGCCGACGCGCAGCGCGACAAGCTCGACCTGATCCTGCACAAGCTCGGCCTCGAGCCCGGGATGACGATGCTCGACGTCGGCTGCGGCTGGGGTTCGCTGTCGTTGCACGCGGCTGCCCGCGGGATCACGGTGACCGGGGTGACGATCGCGGCCGAGCAGAAGAGGTTCATCGACGCCCGGATCGCCGAGCGCGGACTCGCCGACAACGTCTCGATCCTGCTCCAGGACTACCGCGACGTCACCGGCACCCACGACGCGGTCGCGTCGATCGAGATGGGGGAGCACGTGGGCCGGGGCAACTACCCGACGTACGCCGCGGTGCTGCGCCGCTCGGTCAAGCCCGGCGGCAAGGTGCTCGTCCAGCAGATGTCCCGAAGCGGCAGGCACCCCGGGGGTGGGCCCTTCATCGAGTCGTTCATCGCACCGGACATGCACATGCGACCGGTCGGTGAGACGGTCGCGCTCCTCGAGCACGGGGGTCTCGAGGTGCGCGACGTGCACGCCCTGCGCGAGCACTACGTGCGGACGGTGGCGGCGTGGTACGCCACGTTCGAGTCCAACTACGAGCGGGTCGTCGCACTGGTCGGGGAAGAGGTCGCGCGCGTCTGGCGCCTCTACCTCGTCGGTGGCGGCATGGCCTTCCGGGACGGCCGGATGGGCGTCGACCAGATCGTCGCGGTGCGCCCCGGGTCCCCGACCGCGACCCCTGAGGTGCGCGCGTGATCCTGGTCCTCGGCGTCTCGCTCGCGGTGACCGCCGCGGCGATGACGGTGACGGCGCTGGTCGCGCGCCGGGTCGGGCGCATCTCGGTGGTCGACGTGACCTGGGGGATCGGGCTCACACTGGTCGCCCTCGTCGCGCTGCTCGTCGGTGACGGCGACGTGTGGCGGCGCTGGCTGCTGGCGGTGCTGGTGGCGCTCTGGGGAGGCCGGCTCGCGTGGCACATCGTCAAGCGGCAGCGGGCCCACCCGGAGGAGGACCCGCGGTACGCCGCGATGCTGGGCGACGGCGGCTTCGCTCTCGCCGTGCGCAAGGTCTTCGTGGTCCAGGCCGTGGCGATCTGGTTCGTGTCCCTGCCCCTGCAGGTGGCCGGGTTCTCCTCGGTGTGGTGCCTGCCGCTGGTCGGGGCGGGCGTCGCACTGTGGGTGGTCGGCCTGGTGTTCGAGTCGGTCGGTGACGCCCAGCTCGCGGCCTACAAGCGCGACCCGGACCGCGGCCCGGTCCTGGACCGTGGACTCTGGGCGTGGACCCGGCACCCCAACTACTTCGGCGACGCCTGCGTGTGGTGGGGCCTCTGGCTGGCCGGTGCACTCGCATCAGGCTGGCTGCCGGGGCTGCTCACCGTGGCGGCCCCGATCGCGATGACCTACTTCCTGGTCTTCGCCACCGGCGCGCGACTGCTGGAGCGGACCATGATGCAGCGTCCGGGCTATCGCGAGTACGCCGCCCGCACCTCGATGTTCTTCCCGCTCCCACCCCGCTGAGCCGCCGGCCGCGACGGCCCGACTGGTCTGGACGCCCCGGCTCAAACCCTGCCCCTAAAAAATCTGAGACCCCCCGGCCCGTAGCCCGGGGGGTTTCAGTGCGCATCAAATGGGGGGGTGCGCGGGACTCGCGGCGCGGGGGAGGCCGCGAGGTGAAGCTGGCCGGTTGATCTGGGGGGATTGCCAACCGACTTGACACAGTTTTACACCAATCTCACTGCTTGCGCAGAAACTTTGGCAAGATTCCTCTCGATGCGGCACTCGGGGGCTGCGGCACACCGACCCATTCGACCCAAGCAGCCAGGAGATCGACATGAACACCATCGCCAAGAAGCTCGTTGTCGCCGCCGCCGTCGCCACCATCGCCCTCCTGGGGGTGGCCGCCCCGGCCGACGCCGCGAAGACGGGAAACCGCACCGTCTGGTGCTGCTGACCGACACCCTCCACACCGAAGGTTCACCGCTCGGCGAGCGGATCGGCTAGACCAGCGTGACCATCGCGCGCGTCGGGGCGCTCGTGCGTGCCCGCAGCCCGGTCGACGCGGCCGCTCGCCTGTAGGCGTCGCGGGCCGCGTCGGCCTGCCCCACCTCGTCGAGCAGGTCGGCCAGGTCGAACCAGAGCTGGGCCGCGCCCCGGTCGGAGCCGATCGCCGACAGCAGATGGACGGCGTCCTGGTAGGTCTGGGCGGCCTTCGTCATGTCGCCTTCGGCGGCGTACGTCTGCCCCTCGAGCGCCTTCGCCTCCGCCCCGACCAGCGGAGCGTGGCCGTTCGAGAGCTCGTGCGCCTCCGAGGTCAGCTCGCGGCTGCCCCTGAGGTCGCCGGCGAGGAAGCGGGCCCGAGCCAGCCCGAGCTGGGTCCAGGCCTTGTCCACGGGGGCGGCACTGCTCCAGTCGAGCTCCTCGGCGGCCTTCTCCAGGTTCTGCCGCGCATGTTCCACGTCCGGCGGGTCGAGCGCGAGCTGGAGACGACCCAGCTCGGTGCGCAGCCGGGCCAGGTTCCTGGTGTCCTGCCCCTCGCCGAGCAGCGCCAGGGCCCGCTCCGCGAGCGGGGCGGCGTTGAGGATGTCCCCGCGGCGAGCCTGCATGGCGCTGGCGTTCCAGTAGGCGGAGGCGCGGGCCGTCGCGGACCCGAGTGCCTCGGCCTTGGCGATCGCGGCGCGGCAGATCCGCACCGCGTGCCCCGAGTCACCCCGCTCGAAGTAGGCGGCGGCGATCGTCACCGCCAGCTGGACCGCCTCGTCGCAGCTGTCCAGGCCCGACTCGGCGAGATCTTCCAGGATGCGCTCGCCGGTGTCGACCGCCCGGCCGAGGTCGCCGGCCTCCCGATAGACGCGGCTCAGGGCGATGCCTGCCCGGACCCGCATCAGGCCCGCGGCGCCGCCGGGACCGACCAGGCTCTCGAGCTCGTCGAGCGCCTCGTCGGTGTGGCCGAGGGCCTCGTGCGCGCGGGCATGGAGCAGCCGGGCGCGCTCGTTCAGGGCGCCGGCAGGGCGGGACTCGAGGCGCTCGAGGGCCCCGCGCACGTGCGTCAGCGTCTCGTGCGCCTGGCCCGACTCCAGTGAGAGCTCGGCGTAGTCCAGGGTCAGCCGGATCTCGTCCATCTCGCGAGGCATCGTCTCGCCGAGCAGCTCGTCGACCGAGACCTCGAGCCGGTGGGCGATCTCGACGAGCACCTTGGCGGTCGGGCGGCGCTGGCCGGACTCCATGCGGGACAGATAGGCCACGGACATGGCGCGGCCGGCGACGTCGGCCTGGGTCATCGCCTTGGTGAGGCGGACCGCCCGCAGGCGGCGCCCCAGCTCGGTCGGGTCGCACCGCTTGAGCAGGTCGAACTGAAGGGCGTCCATGTGGTCATTGTGGAGCACGGTCGAGCCTCTGTTGTCGATTCCTGTCAAATCTGTGCCAGATCTGGGGGTCCCGTGCCTTCCTGGACCTCTCGGGTCGAACCGAGAGCGCGGTTGCGCGCTGCCTGTGGGCGCGCCGCTTCCGCGCGGCCGCGTGGAAGACTGGCTGCATGGATCGCGTGGCGGCCGCGTTCGAGGCGGTGCCGCGGGCGGACTTCCTCCCGCGGCGCGAGCGTCGGCGGGCGGCGTACGACGGCCCGCTGGCGATCGGGCTGGGACAGACCAACTCGCAGCCGCGCACCGTCGACGACATGCTCCGACTGCTCGACGTGCAGCCCGGCCACCGGGTGCTCGACGTCGGCGCCGGGTCGGGCTGGAGCACGGCGTTGCTCGCGCAGCTGACCGGGGACGCCGGGTCGGTCCGCGGGGTCGAGCTCGAGCCCGACCTCGCCAGCTGGGGCGCCGACAACCTCGGTCGGGCGAAGGTCCCCTGGGCCTCGATCGAGCCCAGCGTGCCGGGAGTGCTCGGTCTCCCGGACCGGGCGCCGTACGACCGGATCCTGGTGTCGGCCGAGCCCGACCACCTGCCGGCTGCGCTCCTCGCCCAGCTCGCCGACGGGGGCCGGATGGTGATCCCGGTCGCCGGCCGGATGCTGCTCGTCCAGCGCGACGGGGACGACACCCTGGTCAGCGAGCACGGCTTCTACCGGTTCGTGCCGCTGCGCTGACCCGGTTCAGAGCAGAGCGTCGGTGGCCCACCCGAGGGCGGCGGGGAGGTCGAGCGCGGCGCCCACGGCCTCGGCGTGACGGCGTTCCTCGTGGGGCAGCCCGGCGAGCGCCCGCCCGATGCGACGCTCGCGGAGGGCCCGGTCGGCGGGCACCAGGACGCCGCCCTCCTCGGCCAGGGCCCGGTCCGCGGCAGCCACCAGGACCGCCGCGTCCGCCAGCCTCCCCCGCCGCACCGCCAGGGCCGCGCAGGTGTCCAGGCACTCCACCAGCCGGTAGTCCATGTGGTGGTCCCGCAGACCGGGGATGGCCTCGCGCAACAGCCCCTCGGCAGCCGCCAGGTCGCCGGCCTCGATCGCGACGTCGGCCAGCAGAGCCTGGGCGAGCGGGGTCTGCGGGTCGTCGTCGCCCTGGACCAGCGCGAGGCACTCGTCCAGCGCCGCGCGGGCACCCGCCAGGTCGCCGACGTCCAACGAGAGGATGGCGCGGTTGCCGAGGGCGGTGCCCAGCGGCAGTGTCGGGTCCGCGAGCCGTCGGCGCAGTGCCACGCTCTCCTCCAGGACCGGGACTGCCTCGACGGCCCGCCCGAGGTCGCGGGTCAGTCCGCCCAAGGTGTTCAAGGACCGGGCCAGCCACGCGGGGTCACCGGCCGAGCGCAGCAGCTCCGTCGCGGTGGCGCTGGCGGCTCGGGCCTCCTCGGTCAGGCCCTGCTCGCCACGGCAGATCGCCAGCCCGTGCCAGGCACGGCCCCGCTGCAACGGGGACGTCCCCGGCCCGGCGGCCAGGGCGCGCTCGAGCCAGCGGACGTCCTCGCTCGACGGGCTGGTGCGATACCAGAACATGGAGAGGTCGGCGGCCAGCTGCATCAGGCGGGACCCCGCCGGTTCGTCGTCGCCGGAGCGGGCCTCGAGCCACGCGAGGGCCGCGCGCAGGTTGCCCCGCTCGGCCGTGAGCCTGCCCAGCCACCGGGTCGCGTCCGGGCCGCGGAGTCCCGCCGCGGCCCGCGCGCCGAGGTCCAGGAAGTACGACGCGTGCTGCTCGCGGGCCGGGCCGTCGCCGGCCTCGACCAGCCGTTCCTCCGCCGCGGACCGGATGGTCTCCAGCATCGTGAAGCGCCCGTCGGCCTGCAGGAGACTGGCCCGGCTCAGCCGCGTCAGCTGGTCGGCGGTCACGTCGACGGCTTCGGCAGCGGCGAGGTCGCAGCCGCCCACGAACACCGCCAGCCGCCCGAAGGCCGCGGCATCGTCAGGAGCGAGCAGCGCGACGCTCCAACCGATCGCACCGCGCAGGGTCTGCTGGCGCACCGTCCGGTCCCGCGGTCCGTCGACGGCGAGGTCGAGCCGCGACTCCAGCTGACCGAGCATCGCCTCGAGGCTCAGCTCGCCCGCGCGAGCCGCCACCAGCTCGATGGCCAGGGGCAGCCGGTCCAGCGCCTCGCAGACCCGGCGCACGTCCTCCTCCCGGGAGGCGTCGAAGCCGTGGTCGGCGGCCCGGGCCCGGTCGCGGAACAACGGCACCGCGTCGCCGACGGCGAGCGAGGCGAGCATCCGTCGGTGCTCGCCGTACACCCGGAGCGGCTCCCGGCTGGTCACCAGGATCCGGACGCCGGGCCCCGCCGCGATCAGCCGGGCGACGAGCGGTGCCGCACCGAGAAGCTGTTCGGCGTTGTCGAGGACGAGCAGCAGCCGTCGCGACGCGAGGTGGGAGAGGAGCGGCTCGAGAAAGCCGTCCGGCGAATCGTCCACGCCGAGCGCCTCGGCGATCGCCTGCGGCACCAGCGCCGGGTCGGACAGCTCGGCCAGGGCGACGAACCAGACCCCGTCCGGCTGCACGGCGGCCAGGTCGTGGGCCACCTGCAGGGCAACGCGGGTCTTGCCGACCCCGCCCGGCCCGCACACCGTGACCAGCCGGCCGTCGTCACGGAGCAGTGCCGTCAGCTCGGCCACCTCCTGGCTGCGACCGACCAGCGGCGTGGCCTGCGCGGGCAGGTGACGTCGAGAGCGCACCGCCGCGTCCTCGACGGCCAGGACCGGGTCGTCGGCGAGCACCGAGGCGTGCAGGCGTCGCAGCGCCGCGCCGGGCTCCAGGCCGGTCTGCTCGACCTTGTGGTCGCGGGTGGTGGCGTAGGCCGCCAGCGCGTCGGTCTGGCGGCCGGATCGATGCAGAGCCAGCACCAGCTGCCCGGTCAGGTCCTCGCGGAAGGGGTGGCGGGCCACCAGCTCCTCCAGCACGGGGACGAGATCCCGGTGACGTCCGAGCGCCAGCAGCGCCTCCCCCCGGTGCGCGGCCAGGTCCAGCCGCAGCCCGTCGAGGCGGACCCCCTCGGCGTCCAGCGACGGCACCCTCCGGAGGTCCTCCCAGGCCTCACCCCGCCAGCGGTCCAGCGCCGCACCGGCGCGGCGTACCACCGCCTCGTGGTCGCCCGCGGCGTTCAGTGAGGCGCACGCCACGACCGCTTCGTCGACCTCGGAGACGTCGTAGCAGTGCGGGGGTACCTCGAGCCGGTAGGCACGGTGGGAGGTCACCAGGAGGCCCTCGCCCAGCGCCCGTCGGAGTCCCGAGACGTAGACCTGAAGGCTCCGCAGCGGGTCCCCGGGCGGCCGTTCGGGCCAGAGCTCGTCGACCAGACGCGAGACCGGAACCGTGCGCGGTGCGGCGGACAGCAGCACCCCGAGCACCGAGCGCTGCTTGGCGGACCCCAGCTCGAGCCGCCTGCCGGCACGGCACACCACGAGGGGTCCCAGCGCCGAGAAGAACAGCGACCGACCGTCGTCCACCGGTCCACTGTGCCTCACGCCGGTCAGGAATTTGAGCGTTTCTTGAGCGCGATCGCCGACAGTGTGACCACGTTCCGTTCCGGCCCCGGGAGTGCCCATGCCTGCACCGTCCTCCGTCCGCGTCCGAGGCGGCCTGCGCCCGCTGGCCCGTCCCTGCACGGTCCTGCTCGGACTGTCCCTGCTGGTGCCCGCCCAGCTGACGAGTCCGGCGAGCGCGGCCGCACGCCCCGACCTGGTGGTGTCGTCGGTGAAGATCGGCCCCGGCAGCGTCGAGCGGGGTGACCGCATAGCCGTGCGCGACACGACCGTCAACACCGGCCGCGCGCGGGCGGGCCGGACCACGACGCGCTTCTACCTGTCCACGGACCGCCGCCACGGCAGGGGCGACCGGCTGCTCGGGTCCCGCGGGGTCGGGGCGCTGGCGCGCGGGAAGAGGAGCGCCGACCTCAACCGCTTCCGGGTGCCGGCCTCCACACCCGCTCGCACGTGGTACGTCGTGGCCTGCGCGGACGCCCGCACCAAGGTGCGGGAGTCCCGCGAGGGCAACAACTGCCGGGCGTCGTCGGGCAGGGTCACCGTGACCGCGCCGGCGCCGCCCCCGCCACCCCCCTCGACACCGACCTTCCCGATGGCCCCGAACCCTCTCGCGGTGGACTCGACGCTGCAGAGCGCGCGGGCCGTCACGCGACCGGCGTACCACCTGATGGACAACGTCATCACCGCCACGGCGGAGGACGGAACGACGTACACGCTGACCATCCCGAAGGACGCGCTGCTCGGCCCCGAGGACATCACCCTCACCCCGGTGGCGACGGTGACCGGTCTCCCGCTGTCCGGCGGGCTGGTGGCGGGCGTGCAGATCGAGCCGCACGGCCTCCAGTTGCTGCGACCGGCCACGCTGGAGATCACCAGCCCCGACGCCGGACCGGTGGCGCAGCAGACCCCGTTCCTGTTCTCGGCCGGTGGCGAGGACTTCCACCAGTACCCGGTCGCGATGCCCGAGTCCGGAGACACGGGGAACACGATCCGGCTCCGGCTCAGTCACTTCTCCACACCCGGCGTGGGCCTCGCCACCGCCGCCGACCGCGCCGGGCTCGCCGAGCGGGTGCCGTTCCAGAGCATCGGGCAGGTCGAGGCCGTGGTGTCGGAGCTGCTGCGCGTGGAGCGCGCCTCCCAGCTGGCCGGCAACCCGTCGAATCCCGACGTGATGATCCGGGTGGTCGAGGTGATGAACCACTACTACGACGACGTCCTGCGCCGGGAGCTGGAGCAGGCGGAGGCGAACCCCCAGATGGCAGCCAACGCCACCGCGGCGGCGGTCGGCTGGATGCGGGACCTGGCCATGCTCGGGGTGGTGGACAGCGCCCGCGTCACTGATGCGAACCAGCGCGTCGAACGGATCTGGCGCAATGCGATGAACCACTACTGGAACCGCTGCATCGGACAGCACGACCTGGGCGCGATCGCGACCTTGATGGGTATCGCTCGGCAGTCCCAGCTCTTCGGGTGGACCTGGGGTGAGGAGGCGCAGGGCAAGGCTGCGCGGTGCGGGCAGCTCGAGGTGCGCTTCGACTCGCGGATCACGTCGTCGGGGTCGGGCAGCGGTGAGATCTCGTCCGGCAGCCACGACGGCCGCTGGCGCGTGCAGTCCACCACGGGCGTTCCCTGGACCGGTCTCGGCGAGGGCGTCCTGGCCCACACCGAGTTCTCCTACACGTCCCGGATCGACTACCACGAACCGGTGCCGGACTGCCCGGTCCGTTACACCGCGACGACGGGTACGACGACCACGCCGGGAAAGCTGACCGCGATCGTGCAGGTGCAGCTCAACCCGCGGATCCTGCCCCCGGACGTGGACCCGGTGCTCGCGAAGGTGCGGGTGCACCCGGGCATGTCAACGACCGGGTCCGCCAGGCCGATGGAGGGCTACCACTGGGAGTCACACCAGTGCACCGAGTCGTCCGGGGACGAGGTGATCGATCGATGGCTCGGAACCTTCGCGACCACCCACGGCGGCAGTGAGGTGATCACGTTCGAGGTGAGCGCCGGGGGCGCCGGTGAGGTCCTGGCGACCCGCTCGTGGAACCGGGCCTCCGGCAACGGCACTGACCAGCCACGGGTCACCGAGTCGACGACCCTGGAGCTGCGGCACGCGCCGCTGACCTGAGGCGGTCCTGATAGCGCGTGGCCGGTCCTAGCCCGGCCGCGTCACCTGCGCGGCGAGGCGGGTGGGTGCCTGGATGCAGAACGAGTCCGTGAGCAGCTCCGCGAGCTCGGCCCAGTCGGTGCCCTCGTCGAGGACCAAGCCGACCACGTTGCGGCCCCACCCCGAGCGGAAGTAGGGCGCGCCCAGGTGCTCGAACGCCATCACCTCGTCGGGCTCGGCCCGGAAGGTGATCCGGAAGAGCTGGTCCTCGCCGCCGAAGACATGGGCCACCGTCGCGCTCCCGACGCGCCATCGCACGCCGACCCAGGCGGACTCCTCCTCGCAGCCGGGGAGGGCGCCCAGGGTCGCGCCGATCCGGCGCACCGTCGCCTCGGGAACCTCGGGTCTCTCGCCCACCCGTCCAGCCTGCCATCTGGCACCGACGCACTCCACCACGGCGCAAGAACTCACCCCTCGGCACGCAAGAAGTGACACCTCGGCGGACGAGAACGGCCTAGTAGGACTTGGGGAGACCGAGGGAGTGCATGCCGACGAAGTTGAGGATCATCTCGCGGGAGACCGGGGCGATCCGGCCGGCACGGGAGGCGACCAGCAGGCCGGCGACGCCGTACTCCTGGGTGATCCCGTTGCCGCCGTGGGACTGCACGGCTCGGTCGGCGGCGTCGCAGGCGGCCTCGGCCGCGGCGTACTTCGCCATGTTGGCGGCCTCCCCGGCGGCCAGGTCGTCGCCGGCGTCCACCAGCGCGGCCGCCCTCTGGGTCATCAGCCGCGCCAGCTCGATCTCGATCTTCGACTGCGCCAGCGGGTGCGCGATGCCCTGGTGCGTCCCGATCGGGGCGCCGAAGACCTCGCGCTCCTTGACGTAGGCGACCGCCCGACCGAGGGCGTAGCGTGCCAAGCCGGTCGAGAACGACGCCGCCATGATCCGCTCCGGGTTGAGCCCGGCGAACAGCTGCACCAGCCCGGCGTCCTCGTCGCCGACCAGCGCGTCGGCGGGCAGCCGGACGTCGTCGATGAAGACCTGGAACTGCTGCTCGGGGCTGACGATCTCCATCGGGATCGGGGTGTACTCGAAGCCCTCGGCGTCCGTCGGCACCACGAACAGGCACGGCTTCAGCGTGCCCGTCGTCGCGTCTTCCGTGCGCGCGACGACGAGGACGTGGGAGGCCTCGTCGACGCCGGAGATGTAGATCTTGCGGCCGTTCAGCACCCAGCCGTCCCCGTCGCGACGACCGGTCGTGGTGATGTTGTGGGAGTTGGTGCCGGCGTCCGGCTCGGTGATCGCGAACGCCATCGTCGACGTGCCGTCGCAGATGCCGGGCAGCCACGCCCGCTTCTGCTCCTCGGTGCCGAACCGGCTGATCACGGTGCCGCAGATCGCCGGCGAGACGACCATCATCAGCAGCGGGCAGCCCTGTGCGGCCAGCTCCTCGCACACCGCGGCGATGTCACCGATCCCACCGCCACCGCCGCCGTACTCCTCGGGGATGTTGATGCCGAGGTAGCCGTTCTTGGCGATCTCCAGCCACAGATCGGTGGTCTTGCCGCCGCTGCGGGCCTGCTCGGTGAAGTACTCGCGGCCGTACTTCGCGGCCAGCCGCGCCACCTCCTTGCGCAGGGTCTGCCGCTCCTCGGACTCGCTGAACGTGCTGCTCATGCTTCTTCCTCTCCTTCGTCCACGACGGCAAGAACCTCCCCGGACGCCACCTGGGCGCCGGGCGTGACCTCGATCCGGGTGACCACGCCGTCGTACGGCGCGCTCACGGTGTGCTGCATCTTCATCGCCTCCAGCACCAGCAACGGCTGGCCGGCGGCGACCCGGGCGCCGACCTCGACGGTGACGCTGACGACGGTGCCCGGCATGGGCGCGAGCAGCGAGCCGCTGGCCACCGCGTCGGCCGGGTCCGTGAACCGCGGCACCCGTCGCAGCCGCACGTGCCCGTGCGGGGAGTCGACGTCGACGTCGGCACCGGTCACCGCCACGGCGTACGTCGTGCGCACGCCGTCGGCATCCAAGATCACCGCGTCCGGTCCGGCGGCGACCACGGTCAACCCGTCGACCCGGTAGCCGTCGCGGACGCCGAGCCACGAGACCCGGACGTCACCCTCGAACTCCGTCACCTGCGGCTGCGAGACCACGTTGCGCCACGCGACGGGGATGCCGGACTGCACGCTCCGACGTGCAGCGTCGGCCTCGGCCAGCGCGAGGGCTGCGGCAGTGGCCGCGCGCTGCACGTCCGGCGAGTCGCTCTCGGGCAGGGTGTCGAGGAAGTCGGTGGCGAGGTCGGCGGCGGCGAACCGCGCGGAGCGCAGCACCGCGACCAGCAGGTCGCGGTTGGTGACGACACCGTGGATCCGTGCCCGGGCGAGGGCGTCGGCCAGCCGGCGTGCCGCCTGCTCGCGGGTGGGCGCCCAGGCGATCAGCTTGGCCAGCATCGCGTCGTAGTGGGTCGACACCACGTCGCCGCTGACGAAGCCGGCGTCGACGCGCAGGCCGGGACGGTTGAGCAGGTCGAACTCGCCCGCGACGTCGGGGACCTCGAAGAGGGAGAGGGTGCCGCTCTGGGGCTGCCAGCCGGCGGCGGGGTCCTCGGCGTACAACCGCACCTCGACGGCGTGACCGTACGTGTCGCCGATGGACCGGGGGTCGAGCTCACGGCCCTCGGCGACGGTCAGCTGCAGCTCGACCAGGTCGACGCCGTGCACGAGCTCGGTGACGGGGTGCTCGACCTGGAGCCGGGTGTTCATCTCCAGGAAGAAGAAGCGCTCGGTCGCGGGGTCGTAGAGGAACTCGACGGTGCCGGCCCCGCGGTAGTCGACCGCGGTGGCGGCGTCGACCGCGGCCGCGTGCAGGGCGCGGCGGGTGGCCTCTGCCAGGCCGGGGGCCGGGGACTCCTCGACGACCTTCTGGTGCCGGCGCTGGATCGAGCAGTCCCGCTCGCCGAGCACCAGTACGCCACCGGCGTGGCCGACGACCTGGACCTCGACGTGGCGGCCCCGCTCGACGTACGGCTCGACGAAGACGGTGCCGTCGCCGAAGGCGGAGGCGGCCTCCGCGGAGGCCTTCTCGATCTCGCCGGGCAGGTCGGCCAGCGCGCGGACCACGCGCATGCCGCGGCCGCCGCCACCGGCGGACGCCTTCACGAGCAGTGGCAGGTCGGCCTCGGTCGCCGTGTCGACGCCTCGGTTGCCGAGCACCGGAACTCCGGCAGCCTCCATCAGCTTCTTGGCGGCGATCTTGGAGCCCATCTGCTCGATCGACCATGGGGACGGACCCACCCAGACCAGACCCGCGGCGATGACCGACCGGGCGAAGTCGGCGTTCTCGGAGAGGAAGCCGTAACCGGGGTGGATCGCGTCCGCCCCGGCGGTGCGGGCCGCCTCGAGCACGAGGTCGGCGCGCAGGTAGGTCTCCGCCGGTGACGATCCGGGCAGCCGGACTGCGGCGTCGGCCTCCCGCACGAAGGGCAGGTCGGCATCGGCGTCCGAGTGGATCGCCACCGTGTCGATGCCGAGCCGACGGCAGGTCGCGAAGACCCGGCGGGCGATCTCGCCGCGGTTGGCGACGAGCAGTCTGTGGATCATCGGCATGGGGTGACACTCACATCCTGAAGACGCCGAAGCGGTCGGTGCCCGCGATCGGCCGGTTCTCGATGACGGACAGGCAGATGCCCAGGACGGTCCGGGTGTCGCGGGGGTCGATGACCCCGTCGTCGTAGAGCAACCCGGACAGGAAGAACGGCAGTGACTGCTCCTCGACGCTGGCCTCGATGAACTCGCGCATCCCGGCGTCGTCGGCCTCGTCGTACGTCGTGCCGCGCGCCTCGGCGGCGGCGCGGGCCACGATCGACATCACCCCGGCCAGCTGGGCCGGACCCATCACCGCGGACTTCGCGGACGGCCAGGTGAACAGGAACCGGGGGTCGAAGGCGCGGCCGTTCATGCCGTAGTTGCCGGCGCCGTACGACGCGCCCATGATCACCGAGAGGTGCGGCACCGTGGAGTTGGAGACCGCGTTGATCATCTGGGCGCCGTGCTTGATGATGCCGCCCTGCTCGTACTCCGCGCCGACCATGTAGCCGGTGGTGTTGTGCAGGAACAGCAGGGGTACGTCGACCTGGTTGGCGAGCTGGATGAACTGCGTGGCCTTCTGCGCCTCCTCGGAGAACAGCACCCCCTGGGAGTTGGCGAGGATGCCGATCGGCCGGCCGTGGAGCCGGGCCCAGCCGGTGACCAGCGAGGACCCGTAGAGCGGCTTGAACTCGTCGAACACCTGGCCGTTGGTCGTCGAGACCCCGTCGCAGATCCGGACGATCACCTGCCTCGGGTCGAAGGGCTCCTTGAGGTCGGTGGGGATCAGGTCGAGAAGGCCGTCGGGGTCCGCGTCCGGCTCGGCGTACGCCATCCGGTCAGGGAGATCTCTGTCCTGGCAGGCAATGCTTTCCCTGACACGAGAGGAATTCACCGGGCGCCCGGTGAATTCCTGGGAAGGCTTGCGCCAGTTCAGGCGCGCCACGATCCGCCGCCCGATCCGGATCGCGTCGCGCTCGTCCTCGGCGAGGTAGTCGGCCAGGCCGGAGGTGCGCGCGTGCATCTCGGCGCCGCCAAGAGACTCGTCGTCCGCCTCCTCGCCGGTCGCCATCCTCACCAGCGGCGGACCGCCGAGGAAGACCTTGGCCTGACCCTTCACCATCACCGTGTAGTCGCTCATCCCGGGGACGTAGGCGCCGCCCGCGGTCGAGTTGCCGAACACCAGCGCCACGGTCGGCAGCTTCATCGCCGACGAGCGCGTGATGTCGCGGAAGAGCCTGCCGCCCGGGATGAAGATCTCACTCTGCGTCGGCAGGTCCGCGCCGCCGGACTCGACCAGGGCGACGGTCGGCAGACCGTTCTTCTCGGCGATCTCGGAGGCGCGGAAGATCTTCTTCACCGTCCACGGGTTGCTGGCACCGCCCTTCACCGTCGGGTCGTTGGCGGTGATCATGCACTCGACGCCCTCGATGACACCGATGCCGGTGACCACCGACGCCCCGACGGTGAAGTCGGAGCCCCAGCCCGCCAGCGGGGACAGCTCGAGGAAGGCGCTGCCCTCGTCGACCAGAAGCTCGATCCGCTCCCGGGGCAGCAGCCTGCCGCGCGCGTGGTGCCGGTCGGCGTACTTCTGCCCGCCCCCGGTCACCGCCTTCGCGTGCTCGGCGTCGAGGTCGGCGAGCTTCGCGAGCATCGCCTCGCGCCTCTCGGTGTCCGCGTCCGTGATGGTCATGTCCCCGTCCTCATCTCTCCTCTGTCGAGTCGTGCCGCGCACCCCGTCGAGTCGCGGCGTACCCCCACCGGTGGGGCGCGAGGCGCCACTCAACGGGCACGAGGCGCCACTCAACGGGCGCGAGGCGCCACTCAACGGGGCGGGAGGCGCGACTCAACGGAACCCCAGGAGCCGGGCAGCAAGGTCGCTGAGCACTTCGCTCGCTCCTCCGCCGATGCCCAGGATCCGGGCGTCGCGGTAGTGCCGCTCGACCTCGCTCCCGTGCAGGTAGCCCGCGCCGCCGAAGATCTGGACGGCCTCGTGGCAGACGTGCTCGGCGGTGTCGACCGCGGTCTTCTTGGCCAGGCAGGCGTCCGCGATCACGTCCTCCCCGGCCACGTGACGGGCGGCGACGACACGGGTGTACGCCTTCGCGACCTCGACCTGCCGGTGCATCTCGACCAGCTTGTGCCGGATCACCTGGCGCTCGGCGAGTGGGCGGCCGAAGGTCGACCGCTCCTGGGCGTACGCCGCGGCGAGGGCCAGCGAGCGCCCCGCGATGCCGTAGCCGTGCACGGCCAGCGCGATCCGCTCCACCACGAACTGCTCGGCGATCTGGGCGAAGCCGGAGTTCTCCGCGCCGACCAGGTTGCCCGCGGGCACCCGGACGTCGGTGAAGCCGAGGGAGGCGGTGTCGGAGCAGTGCCAGCCCATCTTGGCCAGCGGCCGCTCGACGGCGAACCCGGGGGTGTCCTTCTCGATCACCAGCAGCGAGATCCCGGCATGGCCGGGGCCGCCGGTGCGCACCGCCGCGGTCACGAAGTCGCCGCGGATGCCGGAGGTGACGAACGTCTTGGCACCGTTGACGACGAAGTGGTCACCGTCGCGCTCGGCGCGGGTGGTGATGCCGGCGACGTCGGAGCCGCCGCCGGGCTCGGTGACCGCCAGCGAGCCGATCCTCTCCCCCGCCAGGGTCGGCCGCACGAACCGGTCGATGAGGTCGGACGACCCGTGCGCGGCGATGTGGGGCAGCGCGATGCCCCCGGTGAGCAGCGCGGCCATCAGGCCACTGGACGCCCCGGCCTCGAACATCGCCTCCTGCAGCGCCACCGAGTCCCGCAGGTCACCGCCCTCCCCACCGACCGACTCCGGGAAGGAGATCCCGAGCAGGCCCTGCTGGGCGGCGGTGGCGTGCAGCGACCGCGGCACCGAGCCGGTGTCCTCCCAGTGCTGCAGGTGCGGGGCGACCTCACGGCGGACGAACTCCGCGGCGGTGGCCCGCAGTGCCTCCCGCTCGTGATCTCGAGACGGTCGCCGGGCCGTCTCCTCGACCAGCGCGTCGTTCACAGCAGTGCCTCCTCGATCGCGACCATCCGGGACCGCACCCACTCGCCCAGCCCCTTGGCCTGCGGGTCGAACCGCGTCGACGCGGCGACACCCGCACCGAGCAGGCCGCGGATCAGCACGTTCACCCCGCCCAGGTTGGGCAGCACGTAGACCTCGACCTCGAGGTCGGCCGCCTCGGGAAGGAGCTCGCGGACCTTCTTGGGGTCGATCAGCTTGGTCAGCCAGGTGACGCGCTCGGCGTACTTCCCCGAGTCGTCGTGGGCGACCCACAGCCCGAGGTTGGCGTCGCCGCCCTTGTCCCCGGACCGGGCGTGCACGAAGGTGCCCAGCGGCAACCTGCGGGTCAGGGTCGGCGAGGGAGCGGGGTACGGCGAGACGCGGCGGCCGTGCCCGGCCGGCTCGACGGCGCCGAACGAGCCCGGGTCGGCCACCACGTCCCGGGTGCCGTCGGCGTGCACGACGGTGTGGGTCACGGCCGCCCGGTCGACGTACGCCGCGCGGTAGACGCCGTACGGCGTGGCCGGGCCGGGGGGTGCGGTCATCGTGAACCCGGGGTACGACGCCAGGGCCAGCTCGACCGCCGCCGCCGTGAAGGTCCGGCCGACCGGCGCGGGAGCGGGATCCTGCACGGTGCAGCGCAGCAGGCAGGACGCGGCCTCCTCGGTCTCGGCGTCGACGTGCGGCTGTGAGGTCCGGGACCACGTCACCGTCGCCGGACCCCGGGCGCCGAGGTCGCCCAGGGAGCCGGTCAGCTGCTCGCGGACCCAGTCGGCCTTGGCGTCGGCGTCGAGGCCGGTGAGCACGAACTCCACGGTGTTGCGGAAGCCACCCAGCTCGTTGACGCAGACCTTGAGCCGCTCCGGTGGTGCCTCGCCGCGGATGCCGGTCACCGCCACCCGGTCCTCGCCGACCTGCGCGAGCTCGATCGTGTCGAGCAGGACGGTCACGTCCGGACCGAGGTAGCGAGTCGTCTGGATCTCGTAGACCAGCTGCGCGGTGACGGTGTCGACCGTGACCGCGCCCCCGGTGCCGGCGGGCTTGGTGATCACCGACGACCCGTCGGCGGCGACCTCCGCGACCGGGAAGCCCAGCGGCAGGTCGCGGCGCGGGAGGGTGCGGAACCCGGAGAAGTTGCCCCCGGTGGCCTGGGCGCCGCACTCGATCACGTGCCCCGCGACGACGGCGCCGGCCAGCGCGTCGCGGGACGTGAGGTCCCAGCCGTGGTGCGCGGCCGCGGGGCCGACGACGAGGCTGGCGTCGGTGACCCGGCCGGTGACCACGACGTCGGCGCCCTGCTCCAGCGCGCGGGCGATGCCGAAGCCGCCGAGGTAGGCGTTGGCGGTCAGCGCCCCCGGGAAGCCGAGATCGGTGCCGCGCAGGTCGTCGCCCTCGACGTGCGCGACGACCGGGTCGAGACCCAGTCCGCGGGCCACCTCCCGCAGCCGCTCGGCGAGGCCGGCCGGGTTGAGGCCCCCGGCGTTCGAGACGATCCGGACGCCGCGCTCGAGCGCCAGCCCGAGGCAGTCCTCGACCTGCCGGACGAACGTCCGCGCGTAGCCGAGCGAGGGGTCCTTCCCGGCGTCCCTGCCGAGGATGAGCATCGTCAGCTCGGCGAGGTAGTCACCGGTGAGGACGTCCAGGCGCTGCCCGTTCTCGGCCGCCTCCAGCATCTCCCGCATCGCGGAGAGCCGGTCGCCGTAGAAGCCCGAGCAGTTGCCGATCCGGACCGGTGGCCTCGGGGCCGGCTGCGCGCGCACCTCAGCCACCGGCGCCACGACCCCGGCCCGGCGGGCCCGCGAACGCCTGCGCGATGGTGAGCCAGTGCTCGGCGTCGCTGCCGGTCGCGACCAGGTCGGTGTCGTCGCGGTGGATCCGCTGGGTGACCAGCCGGCAGAAGTCGTACGCCGACCCGGCGACGCGCTGGTCCGCGTCCGCGGGGCCCCAGGTCCAGGTCTCGCCGGAGGGGGCGCTCAGCTCGACCCGCGGCTCCTCGGCCGGGGCCTCCTGGCCGTGCACGGAGTGGGCGAACCGCCGGGTGCGGACACCGAGATGCGCCACGTGCCGGATCCGGTCGCTCACCTCGGGCTCGGCGCCCAGCGCCTCGTGCACGTCGAGCGAGTGCGCCCAGGTCTCCATGAACCGGGCGGTGGCCATCGAGGTGGGCGACATGGGCGGTCCGAACCACGGGACCTTCTCGCCCTCCGGGTGCTTCCGCAGCGCCGCCGCAAGCGCCGCACGCGAGGAGCGCCACCGGGCCAGCAGGTCAGCCGGATCCGCCTGGGCGCAGCGGACGGCGGCCCGGTCGACCGCGCCCTCGGGGTCGGCGATCGCCTCCAGGACGAGCGCGTCCCACGACGCCGTGTCGGTGGCCGCGGCCACGGAGGCCTCGTCGGTCCAGGCCAGGTGGGCGACCTGGGTCGCGACGTCCCAGCCCGCGGCCGGGGTCGGCGTACGCCAGCCGGCGTCGTCGAGGCCCGCGACCAGCGCGTCGAGCCGGTCGCCCTCAGCCGCGAGGTCGGTGAGCACGGACTCCAGGACCTGCCGGGATCTCGGGGTGGTGGTCACCCGCCCTCCCGGATCGCCGTGTCGAGGGTGCGCGCCCACTGGTCGAGGATCCGGCCTCGGCGCGCGCGGTCGTCGCTGATGGTGTTCGCCAGCCCGAGCCCGCGGACCAGGTCGAGGGTGGCCTGGACGAGCTCGCGGGCGCCGGGTCGCGACTCGTCGACGCCGAGCAGCTCGACGGTGTGCCGGTGCACCTCGCGGCCGAGTCGCTGCTCCAGCGGCGCGACCGCCTCGTGCAGCTGGGCATCGGTGCGGGCGGCCACCCAGAGCTCGAGCGCGGCGGTGAAGACCGGCCCGGTGAAGTGGTCGTCGAGCATCGCCAGCACCGCGCGGGTCCGGCGACGCCCGGTCGGCAGCGCAGCCGCCGCCGACTCGAGCTCGGCGCCCCGCATCTCGCTGAGGTGCGAGACCGCCGCGATCACCAGGTCGTTCTTGGTCGGGAAGTGGTGCAGCTGCGCACCTCTGCTGACCCCGGCCCGCTGGCTGACCAGCGTCGTCGACGTGCCCCTCCAGCCTCGCTCGACCAGGCACTCCACGCACGCCTCCAGCAGGCGCTGGCGCATCGCGCGGGTGCGTTCCTCCTGGGGCACCCGGGTGGTGGTCACCCGGCCATCGTCGCTCCGGACAAAGAAACAGTCAAGCCTGTCTTTAACTGGGGAGTCAGTCCAGCCGGCTGACCAGCGGCAGCCGCGACCGCGCCAGCGCACCGACCAGTGCCGCGGTCAGCAGCGGCAGCGCCACCACCAGGGCCAGGATCAGCAGCCATGGGATGTCGAGGTAGTGCGATGCCGAGGCCGTCGGCGGCCCGTAGGCCGACGGGTTCGTCAGCGGATAGGTGATCGCGACGCCCGGGATGAAGCCGACGGCGGCCCCGAGCAGGGCGCCGACCCCGCCCACCACCAGGGCGTACGACGCGGCGACACCGCGACGCATCCGGGGCGACGCCCCCACCGCGGAGAGCGTGGCCAGGTCCGGACGGGCGTCGGAGAGGGCGAGGAACGTCGCGGTCAGGGTGCCGCCCAGCATCAGCACGGCACCGAGCGCGCCCAGCACCAGCTGGATGATGATCGTCTCGCCGGCGGCCTGGTAGCCGCGCTCGACGTAGAACGAGGTGCCGTCGCCGACACCCCGCAGGGCCTCGGCGACGTCCCGCTGGGTCGCCCGGCTGATCTCGCTGCCGGAGACCAGCAACCCGACCGGCTGCACGGTCGCGTGGAGGCGCTCGGCCACCGCCGGGGCGATGACCGCCTGAAGCCCGGCGCCCTGCGTGGCCTCGACGAACGTCGCGGGCACCCGGACCTGCTTCCGGGTGAGCGTCTCACCGTCGGTGGAGTACCTCTCGATGATGGCCATCACCTCGGTCGCCTCGACCGGGCGATCGGTGAAGGCCACCACGCCACCCGCGGCCAGCGTCTCCGCCGCGCGATCCCGGTCCACGGTGGGGATGGCGTGCGCCCAGGCCGACACGTCACCGTCGCCGACCAGCACCGACGAGCCCAGCGCCGACCCGTAGCCCTGCAGCAGGCTCCCCTCGGCGGCGGGCAGCTCGAACGAGAGGAACGCACCGCTGCCGTCGTCGGAGGTCTCGCGCACGCCACGGAGCTCGGTGACCGTGGCGTCCGGGACCGCGGCGGAGACGGCCGCGCGGGCCGCGTCCGTGCCGGCCGCGGACACGCCGTGGAGGGTGACCATGCCGAGCCCCATCGGCAGGCTCTGCGAGTAGCGGCCGACGTTCTCGGCCTCGTCGCTGCTGATCGCGATGCCGAGAGCGACCACGCCCGCGACGGTCGCGGCCACGGCCGCCACGGCCGGCACCGTGCGGGTCCGGTGCCGGGCGGCGTCGCGGACGGCGTACCTCAGCACCAGCGGCAGTCGCCGCGAGAGGCGCGCGGCGAGCACCACGACGACCGGCACCAGCAGGACCATCCCGAGCACCGCCATGATCGCCGAGGCGGTGATGGCGACGGAACCGCTGTTGGTGGCGCCGTACACCGCCGCAGCGACCCCGGCGCCCAGCAGCACCACCCCGAGCGCCGGTGAGCGCAGGGACGGTCGGCGGTCGCCCCGGCGCCCGGCGAGCACCGCGACGACGTCCTGCCGGGAGGCGATCCAGGCCGGCACGAGGGCGGCGAGCACCGCGCTGAGCAGGCCGAAGCCGGCGATGCCGACCAGGTGCAGCCAGGGCACGTCGAACGGCCCCAGACGCGTGTCGTCGAACCGCTGGACCACCGGCAGCACGGCCCACCCGACCAGGATGCCGAGCAGCACCCCCAGCGCGGCGGCCACGGTGCCGAGCACCACGCCCGAGGCGAGCACCACCCGCCGCGCCTGTGTCGGCGTACCCCCGCTGGCCGCGATCAGGGCGAGGGTGCGGGCCTGACGTCGCGCGGTGACGGCGAACGCGGGACCGGCGAGCAGCACCACCTCGAGCAGCGCCATCGCCACGATCAGGACCAGCACCGAGAGGTACTCCTGGCTGGTACCGGAGCCCCAGGCGGCGATCTCCAGGGGCAGCTCGGAGTCCGGCGGCGGGTCGGTGACCACGGCGCGGGACACCACGACGGCGCCGATCGCGTTGAGCGCCCGCACCTCGGCCCAGTCGACCGGCCCGGCCTCGACCAGCCAGCTCGACCCGGCTCCCCTGCCCTGGTCCGACTCCCGGAGGTTGAAGGCGCCGAGCGGGCCGGCGGCGATCGGGTGTCCGGAGTACGACGTCGACTCGGCGAGTCCGACGATCTCGCGCCGGGTGCCGTCCTTCAGCTCCAGCTGCTCGCCCGGACCCGGGCCCCGCGAGGCGAGGTCGGCGTTGACCACCACCTCGTCCGCACTGGCGGGCAGCCGACCGGACTCGAGCGCGAAGAGGCCGTCGGCGAGGGGGTCACGGAGATCGACCTCGGTGACCTCCACGTCGCTCCGGCCCCGGTCCGTGGACACCACGGCACCGCCGACGCGCAGCTCGAGGGCCCGGACGTCCCCGCCGAGCACCCGGCGTACGTCGTCGACCGTTGTCGCCGCGCCGGTCCCGTCGCCGGACCAGGTGGTCCCGTCGTCCGGGTCGAACGCCTGCTGGACCGCACTGCCGCCGGCCGCGGTGACCAGCGCGTCGGAGCCGCCGATCCGACGCTCCAGCGCCTCTCCCCCGGAGATCGACTGGGTGGCGATCACCACGTCGGCCGCCGTGACGGCGAGCACCGGCAGGGCGATCATGACCAGGACGAGAGTGCTGCGCCCCCGTGCGCGCAGCGCGTCCCGCCGGGCCATCCGCAGCGACGGACCCCACCCCGAGAACGGCCGCTTCACCTGGTCATCTCCGGCGCGAGCAGAGTGTCGGGCCGGTCCGCGCCGGACTCGTCGACGACGATCCCGTCGCGCAGGAAGACCACCCGGTCCGCCCACGCCGCGTGCCGCGCCTCGTGCGTGACCAGCACGCCGGTCGCGCCCGCGTCGCAGCGGGCGCGGAGCAGCCGCAGGATGTCCTCGCCCGTGTCGGTGTCGAGGGCACCGGTCGGCTCGTCCGCGAGGATCAGCCGCCGGTCGCCGACCACCGCGCGGGCGATCGCGACCCGCTGCTGCTGGCCGCCGGACATCTCGTCGGGGAAGCGGTCGGCGAGCTCGAGGATGCCGACCTCCTCGAGGGCGGCCAGGGCCGACCGTCGTGCGGCGCGCTTGCGGACGCCGTCCAGCTCCTGCGGGAGCGCGGCGTTCTCCACGGCGGTGAGCGCCGGGATCAGGTTGAAGTCCTGGAAGACGTAGCCGATCGCCGTACGCCGCATCCGGGCGCGGCCCGTGTTGCCGAGGCCGGCCAGGTCGGCGCCGTCGACGCTCACGGTCCCCGAGGTCGGGGCGTCGAGGCCGCCGGCCAGGGTGAGGAAGGTGGACTTGCCGGAGCCCGAGGGGCCCATGACCGCGACCAGCTCGCCGGCGTGCGCGCGAAACGAGACACCGCGCAGCGCGTGCACCTCGGTCGGGCCGCTGCCGTGGACGCGGGAGACGTCGTCGAGGTGCAGGATCGGCTCGCTCATCGGTGCGCCTCCGTGGTGGTGGTCTCGGACGTGGCCGCCGGCGGCCGTTCGAGGGCGGCACGGCGGAGCCGGGCCTCGCAGTGGTCGAGCCAGCGGATCTCGGCCTCGGCGGAGAAGACCAGCGAGTCGAGGACCAGACTCCAGGCCATGTCGTCGGGGCCGGTCGGGCGGGCGGCACGGCCGCCCCGCTTGAGCCGGGTGTAGTCCTGCAGCGCGGTCATCGTCGCGGTCCGCTGCCGCTGGATGACGGTCCCGACGTCGATGCCGGGCACGGTCACCGCCAGGGCCAGCTTGATCGCCAGCTCGTCGCGCGGCGGCTGGGTGCGCTCGACCGGCGTGGTGAACCAGAGGGCGACCTCACCGCGGCCGGCGTCGGTGATCCGGTAGACCACGTGCCCCTCGTCGTCGACGCCCTCGCCCGCCACGAAGCCGTCGCGCTCCAGCCGGTTCAGCGTCGTGTAGACCTGCCCGACGTTCAGGGGCCAGGTCGACCCGGTCCGGTTCTCGAACTCCACCCGGAGCTGGTAGCCGTACATCGGCCCCTGCTCCAGGAGAGCCAGCAACGCCTGCTTGACCGACATCCGCGCTCCCGATGCTCGGTCATCGACCCTCGTGATCGATGACTACCCGGTATGTATACCACGTATGCATGACGGGATTCCACGGCTTCGCGGGGTTTGGCGCGGCGCTGTGGTGGGAGACGTGTACCCGACGCACCCAGACCCACGAGGGGACACGCATGTCGCAGCACGGAGGTCCGCCCCAGGACGGCCAGGACGGCCAGGGCGGCCAGGACCCGCAGCAGGGCCCGCCGCAGCCCTCGGGCAACCCGCAGTACGGCCAGCCCGGACAGGGCGGCCAGCCCCCGCAGTACGGGCAGCCCCCGCAGTACGGCCAGCCCCCGCAGTACGGGCAGCCCCCGCAGTACGGGCAGCCCCCGCAGTACGGGCAGCCCCCGCAGTACGGCCAGCCCGGGTACGGCGCGCCGTACGGCAGCCAGCCGGCGTACGGCCAGGGTCAGCCGCCCGGCCAGCAGTACGGACAGCCGGGCGGTGGCTACGCGACCTGGGGCCAGCGGGTGCTCGCCATGCTCTGGGACGTCGTCGTGGTGCTCTGGCCGCTCGCGCTGATGTTCGTCGGCGCGATCCTGCTCGGCATCGGCGGTGCGCTCGCCTCCGGAGATGCCGGGGGCCTCGGCGCCGCCTTCATCGTCGTCGGCGTCATCGTCCTGGTGGTGGCCTACGGCTGGGCGATCTGGCGCCAGATCAAGAACGTCTGGATCGACCAGGGCCGCACCGGCTACACCTACGGCAAGCGCAGGATGGGCATCCGCGTGGTCCGCGAGCAGGACGGCCGACCGATGGGGGTCGGTGTCGCCGTGGCCCGCTGGTTCCTGCACAGCATCCTCAACAGCTGCCTGATGCTCGACTACCTCTGGCCGCTGTGGGACCCCAAGAACCAGACGCTCACCGACAAGATCCTCGGCACCGTCGTGATCAACCAGCCGGACCAGCAGCAGGGCGTGGTCCAGCACTACTGAGGACGGGGTCACCGGCAGCCGGCGGGTCAGCCGGGTGGGGACTCCCACAGGCCGAGGACGTTCCCGTCGCAGTCGCGGAAGTAGGCGGTCCAGCCCATGCCGCCGACCTCGGTCCGGCCGACCAGGGTCTCGCCGCCGAGCCGCTCGATGGTCGCCAGGCTGGCGGCGATGTCGTCGACGTCGACGGTGATCACCGGGCCGGGGGCCGGACTGACCGCGCGGTCGATCATGCCGCCGTTGATGTAGCCGGGCTCGGTGGGGCCGGTGTCTCCCGAAGGACCGGTCGTGACGAGGGTGTAGTTCTGCCCTCGACGGTACTGCGAGGATGCGGCCATGGTGAAGACGATCCTGATCACGGGCGCCAGCAGCGGTCTCGGCGCGGAGATGGCCCGGCAGTTCGCGGACCTCGGCCACGACCTGGCGCTGTGCGCCCGGCGGACCGACCGGCTCGACGAGCTCAAGGCCGAGCTCGAGGCGAAGCACCCCGGCTGCCGGATCGCGGTGCGGTCTCTCGACGTGAACGACGACGACGCGGTGTTCCGGGTCTTCGGTGAGTTCGCGGCCGAGCTCGGCACCATCGACCGCGTCGTGGTCAACGCCGGCCTCGGCAAGGGCGCGCCGCTCGGCACCGGCCACCACGCCGCCAACAGACAGACCGCGATGACCAACTTCGTCGCCGCGCTCGCCCAGACCGAGGCCGCGATGGAGATCTTCCGCGACCAGGACTCCGGCCACCTGGTGATGGTCTCCTCGATGTCCGCGGTCCGCGGGATGCCCAAGAACCTCACGACGTACGCCGCCACCAAGGCCGGTGTGGCCCACCTCGCCGAGGGCCTGCGGGCCGAGCTGCACGGCGGGCCGATCAAGGTGACGGTGCTCTACCCCGGCTACATCGCCTCGGAGATGAACGACCGCAACCCCAACCCGAGCCCGATGCTGGCCTCGACCGAGAAGGGCGTGCGGGCGATGGTCTCGGCCATCGAGAAGGAGAAGGACTCCGCGTGCGTGCCCGCCCTGCCCTGGGCACCGCTCGGCGTGGTGATGCGGCATGCGCCGATGCCGCTCTTCAAGAGACTGATCTGAGTACGCCCGACCGCGGGCGCGAAGGGCCCAGCCCGTGGACACGGTCAGCGCGGTCCCCTATGTTCTCTAGTAGGTGGTTGGGATCGCAGCCCGCGGCAGCACGCCTCGCCGACCCGTCTCTCCCCGAGAGGTCAGGGCATGACCACCGATCCACTCCTCATCTCGCATGACGTCCTGCGTGCGGAGAATCGCCAGCTGGAAGCGCTGCAGCGAGGGCGGGACCAGGCACTTCCACGCGCGACGTCCGTCCCCGGACCTCGCGCGTCCGCCTCCGCGCTCATCGAGCAGGCGAAGGGCGCGTTGATGCTGCGCTACGGCATCGACTCCTACCAGGCACTCGCGCTGCTGGTGCGTTGGGCGCGGGTGAGCCACACGCCCGTGCCCAGCATCGCCCACACGCTGCTGCACGGCATCTGCGAGGGCAACCCCCAGACGGAGGTCCGCCACCGGGCCCTGGTCCGGTGGCTCGAGGCACAGCTTCGTGACGCGGATCCTGAGCTCGAGCAGCCACCAGGAGACCGATCTGGCAGCGCACGGAACCCATGAGACTCCGCGCTCGCATTGAGCGCGGACGGCCGGGGAATGCAGGGGTGCGCGCTCACGCAGCTGCGCGCCCCTGCATCGGGGATGTCGGCTGGCGCCCTACCTCGGCGTGTCGCCGGTGCGGACCAGATCGTCGGCCACGCGGTTGAGCTTCACGTTGCGGTGCTGGGAGACCCGCCGGAGCACGGCGAACGCCTGATCGGGTGAGATGCCGAAGCGCTCCATCAGGATCCCCTCGGCCCGACCGATCGCGGTGCGGTTGGTGATCGCCATCTCGAGGTGCTCGACGTTCTGTGAGGCGGCCAGTGCCACACCCACGTGGGCGGCCAGCGCATGCCCGTTGTTGATGTCGTCCGCGTCGAACGCATCGGTGCGCAAGGAGTAGAGGTTCATGACGCCGAAGATGTCCCTGGTGGTGAAGAGCCGGTAGCTCACGATGCAGCGGACACCTATTTCCTTGCAGACCAGCGGACCCCATCTGGGCCACCGATCGTCATGGGGCAGGTCGCGGCTGTGCACGACCTCGTAGGTGTGCAGTGCGTCGTAGCAGGGCCCTTCCTTCAGGGTGAACTGGAGCTCGTCGATCCGGTTCAGCGCCTCGTCACTCCCGGCCGGGGTGTCGATCCGGTCGCCGTGGACGATCGAGATCCCGACCAGATCGCAACCATGGATGATCTCGGTGGCCACCAGTACGACCTTGTCGAGGGTGAGCTGCGTGCTCGTCCAGCCCTGCATCGCACGCGCCGCATCAGCCAGCTGATCGGCGAAGGTCGCGGAGGTCCCCACACCAGAAGTGTCCTCCCGCCCGGCGCCGCGTGCATGAGACAGGCACCCGGGGGCCTCACCCGACTAGTCCGGTGCCTCAGCGACCGGTGAGCGCGTCAACCCGGGCGTCGGTGTCGACCGTGCGACACGGCTGGCTCGGCGGGTGGGTCCGTTGCCGGGGCACCGTCGACACCCTCGCCCGCATGCGGCGGGCGGTGCACCTCGATCGCGTGGCAGCAGGCACGGAGGTGGACGGAGGCCACGCCGGGCTGCTGGAGCAGCTGGACCGCCGTCCGCGAGAGCTCCTGGAGCAGGCCGGCGTCGCGTGGACAGCAACGCTGGCCCGTCCCGTGTGCGTCGATCCCCTCCACGACAGCTCCTTGCCCCGGCTACCGAGACATCGCCATACGTCGATCGGCGCCCGACGAGCGGAGGATGTCGTCCGGCGGTGTAGCAGCAGGCGCCATCCTGCCACGGGGCGTGCTCGTCGATGAGCGAAATCGCGCGACTCGACAGGTCGGCGATGATCGTTCGCGCGCGGGTCGCAGAGTCAGTCGGTCGGCAGCCGGGCCAGCACCTCTCCGTGCACGATCACGAACCAGGCATCCGGGTCGGCTCCCCAGCGGCGCCACCCGTCGGCGATCGCGGCCACGTCTGCCGGGGTCGCGCCGAGGTCCAGCGCCTGCCGAGCGAACACCTCGCCTGAGTACCGATCGGCCTGGCTGTTCCCCCACCAGGCGCAGGACTCGCGGTCGGCATAGGACCAGGTCGACGAGGTGATCTGCGGATCGGGTACGCCGGCCTCGCGGGCCCACGCACGCAGGCGGCGGCCGGCGTCGGGCTCCGCACCGTTCGCTCGAGCCGCCGCCCGGTAGGTGCGGCGCCACAGCTCGAGCTCCGGCAGCTCCGGATGCCAGGCCATCGCGGCGTAGTCGGCGTCACGGACCGCGACCCAGCCTCCCGGTCGACAGACGCGCACCATCTCGCGCAACGCACGGACGGGGTCGGTCAGGTGCTGCAGCACCTGATGTGCGTGCACCACGTCGAACGAGCTGTCGGCGAAGGGCAGGGCCTCGGCGTCCCCGACCTCGAACCGCGTCGTGGTGTCGCCTCGCGCCGCAGCGGCCTCGCGGGCCGCGACGAGCGGCGCATCGACGTACTCGATGCCCACGACGACACCGGGCGCGACGATCCGCGCGAGGTCGAGGGTGATGGTGCCCGGCCCGCAACCGACGTCGAGGAGGCTGGTCCCGGGGCGCAGGTGCGGCAGCAGGTAGGCCGCGGAGTCGGCCGCCCCGCGCACCCCGTGCGACGCGAGCGTGCTGCGCTCGTGGCCGAGCGTGTAGGGACTGCGTTTCTCCACCACACGCCACCCTGACACGCCTTCCTCGCGCATGTCACTCGCGTACTCGCTCAGCGGTAGGTGAGCACGTCACCCTCGAGGTGCACGTGCTCGTTGAACGACACCAGCGTGGTGCCGCGCGACCCGTGCACGACCTTGGTCACCGAGGAGTTCACCACCACCCGGTTCAGTGACGCCCAGATCCGCGCGGCCGCCGGGTCCGGGTCCCGGGGCCCGCCCGCGAGCAGCGCCGCGGCGACCCAGGACACCGGGCCTCCGGAGGTGAAGACGACCGCGGTACCGTCCGGACCGACCAGGTCCTGGGTCCGCTGCAGGGCGTCGATCACGCGATTCCCGAAGCCGGAGAAGCTCTCGACGTAGTCCGCGTCGTGGGCCCCGGACGTCCACCGGTCGGTGGCGGTCTCGAACCAGGCCTGGAACTCCGCCGGGGACGGCTCGCGGTCGCCGAACGGCACCGGCTCGGCGGCCAGCATGCCGAGGTGGTCGAACTCGTTCCAGCCCTGGTCCTCGAGGACCTCGACGCCGTTCCAACGCGCGCGCTCGAGGGTGGCCTCGGAGGTCTCACGGTGCCGGCGCATGCTGCCGTGCAGCACCAGGTCGGGCACCAGGTTGCGGGCGCCGAGCGAGTCGCCGAGCGTCCGGGCCTGCTCCCAACCGAGCGGCGAGAGCACGTCGTAGTCGTCGGCGCCCCACGAGGCCTGGCCGTGGCGGACCAGCAGCAGCTTGCCCATCAGCCGGTCACCTCGCGGCAGCGGCGCTCGAGGTACGTCGTGGCCTCGCCGAAGATGGCGTACGCCGGGTTGCTGGTCTGGCCGTGGAAGTAGCGGTAGTAGATCTGCTGTGCGATGACCGCGAGACGGAACAGCCCGAACGCCTCGTAGAAGTGCCATTGCTCGGAGGTCACCGTCAGGTCCATCTGCTCGCAGTAGTAGCCGACCACCTCCTCGCGCGACCACATCCCGGGCGCGGTGGTCGGCTGACGGCGGAAGGCGTGGAAGAACTCGTCGTCGTCCTCCTGCACCCAGTAGGCCAGGGTGCAGCCGAGGTCCATCAGCGGGTCACCGATGGTGGCCATCTCCCAGTCGAGGACGCCGACGATCCGCATCGGGTCGTCGGGAGCGAGGACCAGGTTGTCGAAGCGGAAGTCGTTGTGGATCGGCCGGTGGCCGACGTCGTCCGGGCGGTGCTGCTCGAGCCAGGCCATCACCGGCTCGAAGTCGCCGACGTCGTCGGTCCGGGCCTGACGGAACCGGTGGCTCCAGCCGCCGACCTGCCGCTCGACGTACCCCGGACCCTTCTCGAACTCGGTCAGGCCGGGGGTGGCGGGGTCGACCTGGTGCAGCTCGATGAGGACGTCGATCGCGTTGCCACACAGGCGATTGACGTCCTCGATGGTGAGGTCGAGCTCGGGCGGGAAGTCCTGCCGGAGGATGGTGCCGTCGACGCGTTCCATCACGTAGAACTCCGAGCCGATCACCGCCTCGTCCTCGCAGTGGCCGACCATCGCGGGCACCAGTGGGAACACCGGCGCCAGTGCGGCCTGCACCCGGAACTCGCGGCCCATGTCGTGGGCGCCCCTGGCCTTGCGGCCGCGTGGCGGTCGGCGCAGGATCAGGTCGCCGTCGGGGTAGCGGAGCAGGTAGGTCAGGTTCGAGGCGCCACCGGGGAACTGCGCCACCTCGGGGGTGCCGGCGACGACGTCCGCGAACCCCGGATCGGCGTGCCCGCGCAGCCAGGCGGCGACGGCGGAGACGTCGAAGGCGTCCTCGTCGCGGACCTCCCGCGCGGGATTGCCGGCGTCGTCCGCCGGGCCGGTTGAGACCACCTAGTCCACCTGGTTCAGTTTGGCTGCCTGCTGTCGCATGACTGCGTCGTAGGCCCTGCGGTCATTCTGCTTCAACGCGTGGGCGCTGCGCGCGGGTTCGTCGGGAATGATCAGCTCGTCGCCACGGTCCAGTCCGGCCAGCACCTCCGCGGCGACGTCGTCGGCGGTGATCCGCGAGCCCGCGACCAGACCGGCGACGATCGCCCCGACCCGTTCGTCGGCACCACGGATGCCGTGCATCAGGTTGGTCCGGAAGTACGACGGGCAGACCGCCGCGCAGCGCACGCCGTACTCCGCCAGCTCGTGGCCGGCGGTCTCGGTGAAGGCCACCACCGCCGCCTTGACCGCGTTGTAGGACCCCATCCCGGCGGGATGCACGAGGCCCGCGAGCGAGGCCACGTTGACGATCCGCCCGGAGCGCTGGGACTTGAACATCGGCACGAAGGTGCGGGTGCCGCGGACGGTGCCGAAGAGGTTGATCTCGGTGATCCAGGCCCACTCGTCCATGGTCGCCACGTCGATCCGGCCGCCACCGGCCACGCCGGCGTTGTTGACCAGGACGTCCAGACCACCCCACTCCTCCTCGACCCAGGCGCGGGCCGCGGCCCAGTCGTCGTCGGAGGTGATGTCGAGCCGCAGCTGGTGCGCGAAGCCGGTCAGCCCCTCGGTCGCCAGGTCGGTCGCGAGCACCCGGTCGCCGCGGTCGAGGAACGCGCGGGCCAGTGCCGCACCGAGGCCGGACGCGGCACCGGTGACCAGGACCCTCATGAGTACTTCCCGAGCTCGAGCCGGGCCACCATGCCCCGGTGCACCTCGTCGGGCCCGTCCGCCAGCCGGAGGGCGCGGGCGTTGGTCCAGGCGTCGGCGAGCATGAAGTCGCCGGAGAGCCCGGCGCCGCCGTGCATCTGGATGGCGAAGTCGATCACCCGCTGGGCCATGGAGGGGGCCGCCACCTTGATCTGGCTGACCTCGGAGAGTGCGTTGAGCGGCCCGCCCCGGTCGAGCTTCCAGGCCGCGTTGAGCACCAGCAATCGGGTCGAGTCGATGGCGATGCGGGCGTCGGCGATCCGCTCCCGGTTGCCGCCGAGGTTGGCCAGCGGCTTGCCGAACGCGGTGCGGGCCAGGCCGCGGCGGCAGGCTGCCTCGAGCGCGGCCTCGGCCAGGCCGATCAGCCGCATGCAGTGGTGCACCCGGCCGGGGCCGAGCCGACCCTGGGCGATCGAGAACGCCTCGCCCGGACCCGAGATGATGTTGGCGACGGGGACCCGGACGTCGGTGAACGACACCTCCCCGTGGCCCAACGGCTCGTCCGCGACACCCATCGTGGTGAGCATGCGCTCGACCGTGACTCCCGGGGCGTCGGTGGGGACCAGCACCATCGTGTGCCGGTGGTGCCGGTCGGTGTCCGGATCCGTTCCTGCCGGTCGGGCGAGGCCCATGACGATGATGACCTTGCAGTCACGGTTGCCGATGCCGGTGGTCCACCACTTCCGGCCGTTGACGACCACCTCGTCCCCGTCGATGACCGCGGTGGCCTCCATGGTCGTCGCGTCGGAGGAGGCCACCCCGGGCTCCGTCATCCCGAACGCGCTGCGGATCCGGGCGTCGAGCAGCGGTTCGAGCCACCGCTCGCGCTGCGCGTCGGTGCCGTAGCGCAGCAGCACCTCCATGTTGCCGGAGTCCGGTGCGTTGCAGTTGAACACCAGCGGCGCGATCGCGGACCGGCCGGTGAGCTCGGCGATCGGCGCGTAGTCGAGGTTGCTCAGCCCCTCGCCACCGTCGGTGCCGAACCGGGCGGCGTACTCCCCCGCGTGCTCCTGGGGCAGGAAGAGGTTCCACAGACCCTGGGCCCGCGCCTCGGCCTGGAGCTCCGCCAGCACCGGCAGCGGCGTCCAGGGGTCGCCGTCGCGGCGCGCGGCGGCGAGGTCACGGTGGTAGTCCGCCTCGACCGGGTCGATCTCCTCGGCCATGAACGTGGCCACGCGGGCGGTCAGGTCGGCCGCGCGCGGGCTGGGGGCGAAGTCCATGATCCTCAACCTAGTGGCCGTTCGAGGGCGACCCGGAGGGAGTCCGGCTACGGTGGCGCCATGCGCGTGCGACGAGCTCCGGCACCCCTGCTGGCGGCGCTGGTGCTGACGCTCGCGCTCGCCGCCTGCTCGCTCGACGAGGACGACCAGCGGGCCGCCGACAACCTGAAGCCCGCGCTGGTGACCAACGGCTCGACCGAATCCGAGCGCGACGCCGCCGGCTGCGTCGCCGACACGTGGGTCGGCGAGGTCGGCACCGCGCCGCTGGTGAAGGCGAAGCTGCTGACCCGGGGTCTGGAGGTGCGGCGTACGGCGGTCCGGGAGGTGCTGGCCGGTGACCGTCCGGTCCCGCGCGCGCTGGCCGCCGGACTCGCCGCGGCCAGGCTCGAGTGCGCGGACTTCGACGCGATCTCCCTCGACCGCGCGAAGGAGCACCCGAAGGCATCCGCCGAGGAGCTCGACGAGTACGCCGACTGCCTCAAGGAGGTCGACCGCGACGACTGGGAGTCGTCGCTGACCGCGTTCTACTCCGGCAAGGAGGCCACCGGTCTCGACGCCTTCCGCACCGACCTCAACGCCTGCAACGCGCTGCTCGAGGCGACCGACGAGTGACCGGCCGGGTGCACTCCTAGGCCGCGACCGTCACGACGACGCGGGACCGGGCGACCGGGTCCTCCCAGCCACGGCGCGCGCGGTGGAGTCGGAGCAGCGAGACCAGCACGAAGGGCAGCGCGAAGCCGAGGCTGAACGGCCACGGGAGCGCCGCGAGGCCGGAGAAGAACATGCCGACCACGGTGGTGGCCAGCGCCAGGCGACCGGAGTAGCCGACCATCACCCCGGGGGGAGCCGGGGTGGCCCGCGCGCTGCGCAGGTCCACGGCGTACGGCTTGCGCAGGGACCAGCGCATCGATGCGGAGACGACCATCAGCGAGGCCACCAGCCAGATGCAGACCAGCGCCAGGCTCTGGGACAGCGTCGGCACGCCGGCGCGGACCGCGCCGAGCAGCACCGAGACCGCCGAGGCGGTCAGCAGCAGCTCGAGCAGGACGGTGGCGCGCACCGTGAACGCCAGTCCCGGCTCGACCGGCAGGCTCTCGCGCCACAGGGCGCCGCGGGCGTCGAGGCACCACGCGTTGACACCGAACAGCAGCGCTCCACCGGAGGCGGCGAGCCCCGGCAGCAGGATCACCGTCCCCCAGTCCAGGTCCGCGATGATCGCGATCAGGCCGGGGGAGAGGCCGAGGGTGATCAGCCCGCGCCGCAGCGGCAGGGACCGGAGCACCGAGGCCCGGTCGATGCGGTGCAGCGCGGCGAAGTCGCCGACCGGGTTGCGCCGGGCCGGGTGGTTGCCGGTCTCGAGGCGCGCCTCGTCCTTCGGCAGCCGGCGGGCGGCGGCGCGGGCCGGCAGGGTTCCCAGCAGTACCAGCGCGACCGTGAGAGCGAGCAGGCCGAGCACGGTGACCGTCCAGGTCGCACCGAACGGCTGGAGCACGGCCTCGGCCAGGAAGCGCAGCGCTGCCGGGTCGCCGAGGTCGAGTGCGGGACCGAGCAGCGCGAAGCCGGCGCCCCCCAGGGCGGCCAGCGCCAGGGCGCCGCGGAGCACCGCCTTGCCGTGCCGGGTGCGGCGTACGGCCTCGGCACCCCAGCCGGCCACCTGGCCGGCCGCGGTGGCGGCGAACAGCCAGGCGAGCACCACGACGACGGCGGGCAGCACGGCGGCGGGCGCGACCAGGAATCCCACGACGGCCAGCAGGGTCCAGGCCTGGAAGAGCCAGGCCACGCTGAGCGGTGCCAGCAGCAGGGCGCCGAGGTGGTCCACCACCGGGCTGACCGGGTACGCCGCCGCGCCGTCGCGGGGGATGATCTCCCGACCGCCACCGGAGGCGACCGCGGAGGTCACCACCAGGGCGAGGAAGGTCAGGCAGCCGACCGGGAACAGGCGCCGGAGCTGCCCGACCCGTTCGGGGTCCGGGTCGAGGCCGGCGAGCATCCCGAGGAGCAGCACGGCGATGGTGATGAGGCCCGGGACCAGCCAGTGGAGACGCCGGCGGCGGGCGGAACGCTGCCCGGCCAGCCGGAACGCGACCAGGGCCCGCAGGTCCTCGAGCTCGTCAGTCCAGGAGCGCGCGGTAGACACCGGCCCCGTCCTCCCCCACCAGCTGGGCGGCCTCGAGGTTGGCGACCGGCTCACCGGCCCGCAGCACCAGCGCGGCACCGCACACGTCCATGGCCAGCTCACGCAGGTGCGTGGACACCAGCACCGAGGCGCCACGGGCGCGGGCATCGGAGATGACCTCCATCGTCGCCTCCACCCCGAGCGGGTCGACACCGTCGAACGGCTCGTCGAGCAGCAGCACCTCGGGCTCGTGGAAGGCCGCGAGCAGCACCGACATGCGGCGCCCCATCCCGTGGGAGAAGCCGGAGGTGACCCGGTGCGCGACCGAGCCGAGCTCGAAGCGCTCGAGCAGCAGCCGGGCGCGGTCCTCCCAGTCGTCGAGGCGGCGCAGCCGGGCCGAGAGCTGGAGGTGCTCCCAGGGGGTGGCCCGCGGCACCAGGCCGCCGACGTCGGGGCAGTAGCCGGTGCGCCGCTTCACCTCGGTGGGATCCTCGCGGACGTCCTGGCCGGCGACCACGACGGTGCCGGAGGTCGCGGGCACGACGCCCGCGAGCACGCGCATGGTGGTCGACTTGCCGGCGCCGTTGCGCCCGAGCAGCGCGGTGGCCTGGCCGGCCTGCGCCTCGAGGTCCAGGCCGTTGACGGCCTCGACGGTGCCGAAGCGCACGTGGAGGTCGCGGACGACGACGGCAGGGGGAAGGTGGGCAGTCACGCTTCCCATTCTCTCCGAGACCGCCACTTCTGACCTGGGAATCGGCCGACCCGGGCCGAGCGCCCTCGGAGTCGCGCTAGGAATTCACCGGGCGCCCGGGGAAATCATGTCCTGTCAGGCAAAGCATTCCCTGACAGGACAGCAATTCACCGGGCGGCCGGTGAATTTCTGGGCCCCCACGGCCTCGTCAGGCGGGGAAGGCACCGCCCCGGGCGGCCAGGTCCCGGAGGTACGCCGTCGGCCGGAAGCGGTCGCCGTACGCCTGCGCGAGCTCGTCGGCACGGGCCACGAACACCGGCAGCCCGATCTCGCCGGCCGGGGCGCCGTCGGCGTCCCGGGCCTGGTAGCCGGTCATGAACTGCGCGGCGCCGCCGGTGTTGGCGGGGAAGCCGATGCCCATGATCGAGCCGATGTTGGCCGCGGCCGCGGAGGTGATCACGCCCTCCTCGAAGCACCGGGCGGTCTCGAGCGCCTCGACGAACAGCATCCGGTCCTGCAGGTCGCGGAAGCGGGGCTGCTCCGCGGCGACCGGGAACCGCTCGGCCAGCCCGGACCAGAGGCCCTGCCGCCGGCCGGACTCGTCGTACTCGTAGAAGCCGGCTCCGGCCAGACGCGAGGGGCGTCCGAGCCCGATCATCGTGTCGATGACGGCACTGGCCGGGTGGTCGGGCACCGCGAGACCGTCGCGCTCCGCGGCGGCCTCGGTGGCGACCCGGATCTTCCTCATCAGCTCCATGTTGAGCTCGTCGGAGAGCTGCAGGGTGCCGACCGGGTAGCCGGCCTGGGTGGCCGCCCGCTCCAGGGACACCGGGTGCACGCCCTCGGCCAGCATCGCGAGACCCTCGTTGACCATCGTGCCGATCACCCGTGAGGTGTAGAAACCCCGGCTGTCGTTGACCACGATCGGGGTCTTGCGGATCTGCTGCACCACGTCATACGCCTTGGCCAGCGCGACGTCCGAGGTCTCCTTGCCGCGGATGATCTCGACCAGCGGCATCTTGTCGACGGGGCTGAAGAAGTGCAGACCGATGAAGTCCGCCGGCCGGTCGACGCCTGCGGCCAGCTCGGTGATCGGCAGCGTGGAGGTGTTGGAGCAGAGCAGCGCGTCGTCGTTGACGTACGCCGCGATCTCGCCGAAGACCTTCGCCTTCAGGGACGGGTCCTCGAAGACCGCCTCGATGACCAGGTCGCAGCCGGCCAGGTCGGCCGGGTCCGCGGTCGGGGTGATCCGCTCCAGCAGCTCGGCCTTCTTCGCCGGCGTGCTCCGGCCACGGCTGATCGCCTTGTCGAGCAGCTTCTCGCTGTAGGCCCTGCCCCTCTCGGCGCTGGCCTGCTCGACGTCCTTGAGCACGACCTGCATGCCGGCGCGGGCGCACGCGTAGGCGATGCCGGCGCCCATCATCCCGGCGCCGAGGACGCCGACCTTGACGGCCTGGTGGGGCGGGACGCCGTCGGGACGCAGCGATCCGGAGTTGATCGCCTGCAGGTCGAAGAAGAACGCCTGGATCATGTCCTTGGACTGCTGGTTGACCACCAGGTTGGTGAGGTAGCGCGACTCGATCCGCGAGGCGGTGTCGAAGTCGGTCTGGGCGCCCTCGACCGCGGCGGACATGATCGCCCGCGGTGCGGGATAGACCGCGCCCTTGGTCTGCTTGCGCAGCAGCGCCGGGAAGGCCGGAAGGAACGCCGCCAGCTTGGGGTTGCTGGGGGTGCCGCCGGGCAGCTTGTAGCCGTCGCGGTCCCACGGGTTCTTCGCGGCGTCGGCGTCGTCGCGGTGGGCGAGGAGCCATGCTCTGGCGGCCGGCAGCAGCTCGTCGCGGGTGGCGACCAGCTCGTCGACGAGGCCCTTCTCCAGGGCCTGGGCGGGCTGGAAGCGGGTGCCGGGCAGCAGCACGTCCATCAGGGCGGACTGGATGCCGAGCATCCGGGTGACCCGGGTGACGCCGCCGCCTCCGGGCAGCAGGCCGAGGGTGGACTCCGGCAGGCCGAGCAGCACCGCGGGGTCGTCGAGCGCGATCCGGTGGTTGGCGGCCAGGCAGATCTCGAAGCCGCCGCCGAGCGCGGCGCCGTTGATCGCGGCGACCACGGGACGGGGGAACAGCTCGAGCCGACGCAGGGCCGCCTTGATCCCCTCGGCGGAGGCGAAGACGTCGCCCGCGTCGTCCGGGCCGGCCTGGGTGATCAGCTGCAGGTTGCCGCCGGCGAAGAAGGTCTTCTTCGCGCTGGCGAGGATGACACCGGTGATCCCGCCGTCCGGGGAGTCCTGCTCGGCGTACAACCGGGAGACCGCGCCCTCCATCCCGTCGCGGTAGAGCTCGTTCATGGTGTTGGCACTGGCGGTGGGGTCGTCCAGCGTCAGGGTGACGATGCCGTCCGCGTCGCGCTCGTAGCGGACGGCGGTCTCGGTGGTGGTGCTCATGGAAGTCCGGTCTCCGATCAGACGAGTTCGACGATGGTGGCGATGCCCATGCCGCCGCCGACGCAGAGCGTGGCCAGGCCGCGCCTCTGGTCGCGACGCTCGAGCTCGTCGATCAGGGTGCCCAGGATCATCGCGCCGGTGGCGCCGAGCGGGTGGCCCATCGCGATCGCGCCGCCGTTCACGTTGGTGATCTCGTGGCTGATGCCCAGGTCCTGCATGAAGCGCATCGCGACCGCGGCGAATGCCTCGTTGATCTCGAAGAGGTCGATGTCCTCGACCTCGAGGCCCACCCGGGCCAGTGCCTTGCGGGCGGCGGGCGCCGGCCCGGTGAGCATGATCGTGGGGTCGGCGCCGGAGACCGCGGTGGCGATGATGCGGGCCCGCGGGGTGAGGCCGAGCTCGGCGCCGATCGCCTCGGTGCCGATCGCCATCAGCGCGGCGCCGTCGACGATGCCTGAGCTGTTGCCGGCGTGGTGGACGTGGTCGATCTCGGCGACCCAGTGGTACTTCTCCAGCGCCACGTCGTCGAAGCCGGCGTCGCGGCCGATCGCCGCGAAGCTCGGCTTGAGGCCGGCGAGCGACTCGGCGGTGGTGCCCGGGCGGATCAGCTCGTCGTGGTCGAGCACGGTCAGGCCGTTGAGGTCGGTGACCGGGATGACGGAGTTCGCGAAGTAGCCGTTGGCCCAGGCCTTCGCGGCGCGGGCGGTGGACTCGGCGGCGTAGGTGTCGACGTCGGTGCGGGTCCAGCCACCGAGGGTGGCGATCAGGTCGGCGCCGATGCCCTGCGGGACGAACGAGGTGTCCAGTGCGGTGGCCGGGTCCATCGCCCAGGCGCCGCCGTCGGAGCCCATGGCCACCCGGCTCATCGACTCGACGCCGCCGGCGAGGATCAGGTCCTCGAAGCCGGACGCCACCCGCCCGGCGGCCTGGTTGACCGCCTCGAGGCCCGAGGCGCAGAAGCGGTTGAGCTGTACGCCGGCCACGGTGTCGGGCAGCCCGGCCTTGAGCGCGGCGGTCTTGGCGATGTCGCCGCCCTGGTCACCGATCGGCGAGACCACGCCGAGGACGACGTCGTCGATGCGGTGCGGGTCGAGCGCGGGGTTCCGGGTCCGGATCTCGTCGAGCAGACCGACCACCAGGTCGACCGGCTTCACCTCGTGGAGCGAGCCGGCCTTCTTGCCCTTGCCTCGCGGCGTCCGGATGTGGTCGTACACGAATGCTTCTGCCATGACCGTCCCTGTCGGAGTGGTGGGTGGGCCGAGGGGGCCGCATCCCACGGTACCTCCGATTGTGACACCACTACTGTCATCGTGGTCAACGCGCGCGGGCTGTGATCCCCCGCACAGACCCCTCGCAGCGGGCCCGTGGCTACTGTGGGCGCCATGGCATCCCCCGAGACAGCGCTCGACGTCCTGGTCACCGGCGCCACCGGTTTCATCGGACAGCGCCTGACGCCCGCCCTGATCGAGAACGGCCACCGCGTCCGGGCGATGACCCGGAACCCGGACTCCTACGACGGTCCCGGCGAGGCGGTGGGCGGCGACGTGTCCGACCCGGCCAGCCTGACCGCACCGCTGGAGGGCGCCGACGTCGCGGTCTACCTCGTGCACTCGCTGGACTCCCCCGACTTCGAGCGGCGCGACGCCGATGCGGCTCGCGCGTTCGGCAAGGCGGCCGCGTCGGCCGGGGTGCGGCAGATCGTCTACATGGGCGGCCTCGGCAGCGAGGACCAGGACCTCTCCCCGCACCTGCGCTCACGGCGCGAGGTCGAGGGTCTGCTCGGTGAGGGCGGCGTGCCCGTGACCGTGCTGCGTGCCGGGATCGTGGTCGGCAACGGCGGCATCTCCTGGGAGCTCACCCGCCAGCTGGTGAAGAACCTCCCCGCGATGGTCGTGCCCAGGTGGGTGTCGACCCGGACCCAGCCGATCGCGATCGACGACGTGGTCCGCTACCTCGCCGGGGTGGTCGGCGACGAGCGGTCGTTCGGCCGGGTCTTCGAGATCGGCGGCCCGGACCAGATGACCTACCTCGAGATGCTCCAGGTCGCCTCGCTGATGTCCTCGGGCAAGAAGGTGCCGATCGTCCGGGTGCCGGTGCTGACGCCCCGGCTCTCGTCGTACTGGCTGTCGCTGGTCACCGACGTCGACGTGACCACCGGACGCAACCTGATCGAGTCGATGGGCACCGAGGTGCTGGTGACCGACCACTCGATCCGCGACATCGTGCCCGGCGAGCCGCTGGACTACGAGGAGGCCGTACGCCGCGCGCTGGACGAGGGTGGCGGCCGCCTCTAGGTGGTGGTCCCCGGAACGCCGGTCCCCTAGAAGATGGCGGGCAGCGCGAGCAGCATCGAGAGCGACCAGGTGACGTGCGTCAGGATCGGCGCCAGGATGCCGCCGGACGCGCGCCGCTGCAGCCCCACCACCGCACCCAGGATGAGCGCCGCGAATGCGAGCATCACGTTGCCGGTGGCCAGCGTCACCGCGGTGTAGGCGACGGTGGTGATCGGCACCGGGTAGCGCGTGGTCGCGGCGTAGGCCGCGCCCCGGAAGAACAGCTCCTCCGCGATCCCGTTGACCGCGGTGATCAGGACCAGCACCAGCGTGACGCCCTGGTCGGCGTGCTCGAGCACCCGGCTCACCTGCTCCTCGAGCGCCGGCACCTGGCGGACCAGGAGACCGCCGACGACGAACACCCCCGCCAGCGCGAGGCCGAGCAGGATCGGTGCCAGCACGGGCCGCCGCGGCCCGGAGTGATGCATGATCTGGCCCAGGTGCAGGGGTCCCGAGGCGAAGGCACCGACCGCCCACACCGCCGCGAGCGCCGCCGTCGCGGGGTAGAACTGCGCACTGCCCGGCTCGATGCTGAGCGAGAACGCGAGCAGCACGGCGCCCAGGGCGGCGAACGCGGTCGTGACGACCTGGCGGCGGCGCAGGTCGCGGGCGCTCTGCCGGTGGTCACGCGGCACCACCTCGACGAGCGTGCGATGCAGCCAGTCGCGCATCGGTCTCCTTCTCGGGTCGGTCGACGTGACCACGCCAGTCCATCACACGGGTCCACACGCGTGAGCGGGCCCGCGGAGGGACCGGCATGCAGCAGGGCGCGGCGCCCCCGGGAGGGAGCCGCGCCCTGCTTCTGCAGGCGTCAGCCCTTGAAGCCGTCCTTGACTTCCTTGGCGGCGTCCTTGACCTTCTCGCCGGCCTGCTTGGTGTGGGCCTCGGTCTGGTCCGCCTTGCCCTCGGCCTGGAGGTCGCGGTTGCCGGTGGCCTTCCCGGTCGACTCCTTGCCCTTGCCGGTGGCCTCTTCTGCCTTGTTCTTTGCCTTGTCAGCGAAACTCATCTCGGCTCCTTTCGTGGATTCCTCGTCCCCGGTCCGTACCCAGTGACCCGGCTCTCAAGCCTTCCGCTCCCCCGCCGAGGCGACGCCCAGCCACGAGTGGGGGTTCCCGTCCCAGCACCAACCCAGCTTGGGCGCCCGCTCACTGATCCACAGCGCCGGCACCCGCCGGTCCTGGCGCCGCGAGCCCGAGAGCATGAAGCACTTGTTCTTCGCCAGCAGCGCAGGGGCGTGGGTCACGACCGCGATCCCCTCGTCGATGGTGAGCGGGCTGCGGCCGCGCTCGCGGATCACCGGGAGCGCGGCCTCGGGGCGCACGCCGCAGAACTCCTCGCCGCGGTCGACGTCGACGAGCAGGTACGCCGGCCCGCGCGGCAGCGCGAGCTCGGGCAACGGGTGGTACGTCGCGAGGTCGCCTTCGGCGTGGTTGCGGTCGACCCGGCCCGGCCTGGTGCCGCCGGCCAGGCGCAGCAGCGGCACGGTGTCCTCGGGGCGGACCAGGTCGCTGGTGACCACCAGGACGAACGCCGCACGCCCGTCGGGCAGGTCGCCGGTCGGCAACGTGGCGGCCTGTCCACGCAGCGGCTCGACCACGGCCCGGAAGGCCGCCTCCTCGAGTCCGGCGAGTGCCGGGTAGCCGAGTGCGACGAGTCGTTCGATCTGGGCGTCGAGCTCGTGGGTGGGGTGGGTCAAGGGCGATCTCCTCATCGATGGCGGCAGAGGATCAACGCGCGGCGACCGCCCGAGGTTCCGTCCGGACGCGCACGAGGCGCCGCACCCGGTGGGTACGACGCCTCGTGGAGCCTGCTGGGTCAGCGGCGACCGCTGAAGGAGGCCGCGCTGTGCGAGCCGCCTCCCTGACCGCCACCGGAGCGACGACGGGTGCCGCCGCCACCACCGGAGCGGTTCGCGGGCTTGCCGGCACCGGAGCGGTTCGCGGGCTTCTCGCCGGAGCGACCGCCCTGGCCACCCTGGGCGCCGCCCTGGCCACCCTGACGGCTTCCGCCGCCGGCGCCACCGCGACGACGGTTGCGACCGCCGCCGTTCCTGGGCGCGCCCTGCGGCTGCGGGGCCTCGGTCTCGAGCCCACCCGGCAGCGACCGCTCGCCGGGGGCGAGCTGGACCAGCATCGGGTGGTCCATCGCGGTGATCCGGGTGGTGGTCGGCTTGATGCCGGCGGCCCGGGTCAGCGCGCGGACGTCGCGGACCTGCTCGTCGGTCATCAGCGTGATCACGGTGCCGGCGGCACCGGCGCGCGCCGTACGGCCCGAACGGTGCAGGTAGGCCTTGTGCTCGACCGGCGGGTCGGCGTGCACGACCAGCGCCACGTCATCGACGTGGATGCCGCGGGCCGCGATGTCGGTGGCGACCAGGGTGGTGGCCTTGCCGGAGTGGAAGGCCTCCATGTTGCGGGTGCGGGCGCCCTGGCTGAGGTTGCCGTGCAGGTCGACCGACGGGATGCCGTTCTTGTTCAGCTGGCGGGCCAGCGCCTTCGCGCCGTGCTTGGTGCGGGTGAAGACCATGGTGCGGCCCGGCGCGCTGGCCAGGTCGACCAGCACGGGCAGCCGGTGCGAGCGGTCGAGGTGCAGCACGTGGTGGCTCATCGTGGAGATCGGCGACTGCGCCGAGTCGGCCTCGTGGGTCACCGGCTGGTTGAGGAACTTCTTGACCAGGACGTCGATCGCCTTGTCCAGCGTCGCGGAGAACAGCAGTCGCTGCCCGTCGCGCGGCGTCTGCTCGAGGATGCGGCGCACGGCCGGCAGGAAGCCGAGGTCGGCCATGTGGTCGGCCTCGTCGAGGATGGTGACCTCGACGTCGCGGAGCGAGCAGTGGCCCTGCTGGATGAGGTCCTCGAGCCGGCCGGGGCAGGCCAGCACGATGTCGGCGCCGTTGCGCAGGCCGCGGACCTGCGGGTTCTGGCCGACACCGCCGAAGACGGTCTGGGTGGTGAGGCCGGCGGCCTTGGCCAGCGGCGCCAGGGCGGCGTCGATCTGACCGACCAGCTCACGGGTCGGCGCCAGGATCAGCGCGCGGGGTGCGGTGGCGCGGGGCTGGCGACGGGTGTCGTCGAGGCGCGCGACCAGCGGCAGCAGGAAGGCGTAGGTCTTGCCGGAGCCGGTGCGGCCGCGGCCGAGCACGTCGCGCCCGGCGAGCGAGTCCGGCAGCGTGGCCGCCTGGATCGGGGTAGGTGTGGTGATGCCCTGGTCGCTGAGGATCCGGGCAAGGTTCGAGGGGACGCCGAGGTCGGCGAACGCAGTAGACAAGGAAGAAGTCGCTATCCGTTGGTGTGTCTCACCAAGCCGTTCCCGCCGGCGGCGGGAGACGAAAGCATGTGCCCCACCGAGGTGGGGGGCGCGTCCGTTCGTGGCGGGCGCCGTCAGCCCGAGGTAAGACTGTGCGGACTGGTGGAACCGATTCTAGTCATGCGGACCCGGAATCGTTGCTTCTTCGGCGTGGTGACATCACCCACAGGCGCGCGGAGCGGCTGGCCGGGTCCCGGGAGGCCACGGCGACGACGGCCACGGCGACGCCCCCCACGGCCAGCCAGGCCAGGCGGACGGCGTCGCCGCCGGACCCGTCCCAGGGCACGAAGATCGTCAGCCTCAGCACCGGCTCGGCCAGCACCGCGGTGATCCCGAGCAGTCCGACCGCCGGCGCCACCAACCCGCCCGGCTCGGCCTCACCACGCCCGGCGAGCGCGGCAGACGCCGCCATGGTCACCAGGCAGACGACCATCAGCTCGCCGGTCACCAGCCCCACCGGCGGTAGCGACTCCTGCCAGCGCAGCAGGGCCAGGATCAGCGCCCACGCGCCGGCCAGCACCGCGGTCCCACGGACCAGGCGGGGCAGCCGGCGACGCCACCGGCCCCGAGGGGTGACGGTCGTGAGCACGAGGGCCGCGTCGTCCAGGAGGTACGCCGCCCCGCCGGCGAGCAGGAACTCCGCGATCCGGACCACGAGCGGGGACACGCCCTCGTCCGGCACCGCCACCGCGGCGACCACGACCAGGCTGACCGCGGCGGTCGCCGTTGCGACTGTTGCTCGGGGAACCACGGTTGTCATGACACGGCGAGCAGGAAGAACCCGACCGCACCGCAGGTGAGGGCGGCACCCGCACCGAGCAGCGGCCGCCGATGCCCCGGATCACGAAGCAGCGCCGCCACCACCGCCAGGCCGCACAGGCACAGGAGGTAGAACAGTGCCCAGATCGGCTCGACGTCGGGCACGAAGCTCGACCGCACGATCGGGCCCTCACCGTCGTTGACGTACTCGTCGACCAGGACCGGCCACGCCGAGAGCAGCCGCCAGGGGCTGGGCGACTCGCTCGGCAGGGCGGTCAGGAACACGAGGGTGACGACCCCGATCAGGGCCGACCCCCGGAACGGCGCCCACCGGGCCACGGCCACCCCGAGCAGCGGGCCGCCCAGCGCGGCCACCGGCCCCATCGCGATCAGGGTGGCGATCACGTCGAGTGCGGAGTCGTCCCGGAACCAGGCGACGTGCGCACTCACGGGATCTCCGACCGGGGTCCAGATCATCGCGATGACGACCAGGAAGACCGCGACCACGGCCGCGGCGGCGGCCGGCACCAGGCAGGCCAGGCAGAGGGAGGCGGTGCGCATCTGCCGACCGACCGGGACGGTGCCGACGAGCTCGCGGCTGCGCAGCAACGAGGTCGTGAGCCGATGCGCCACGACGAATCCGAACACCCCGAGCAGGAACGCGATGAACAGGGTGGCGACCATCGGGTTGGCGCCCCCTCCGTTCTTCTGGATCACGTTGCTGGCCATGGCCAGCAGCAGCACGGCGCAGGCGAGCAGGAACAACGGGTGGCGCGCGTAGCGCCGGGCGTCCGCCCGGGCGAGCACCCGCAGCCTCGACCAGTCGTCTCCGGTCACCGGTGCCGGTCGTGCGTCACTCGTCGCGGTCAGCACCCGGTCGCCGGTCCGGCTGTGCCCCCTCATGACACGGCCTCCAGATCGGCGTCCGTGGCGGTGTCGCCGACCAGCAGCAGGTAGGCATCCTCCAGGGCGGGCTCGATGAGCTCGGCCGAGGGCGGCGGGTCGCCGACGTTGCGGACCCGACCCGAGCCGGTGCGCCAGGAGTACCGGGCGGCGGGGTCCCGCTCCGCCGCCATCCAGACCCGGCCGGCCGCCTGGTGGACCATGTCGGCGACCGTGCCGTCGAAGAGGACCCGTCCGCCGTCGAGGACGACCACGCGCTCGCACAGGGCCGCCACGTCCTCGGTCTGGTGGGTCGAGATGACCACCGTCGCGGACTCGCCCGCCCGCCCCAGCACGTCGCGCAGCCGGCCGCGCTGCGCGGGGTCCAGGCCCGCGGTCGGCTCGTCGAGGATCAGCAGGTCCGGGCGACCGAGCATCGCCTGGGCCAGCACCACCCGGCGTCGCTGGCCCCCGGAGAGGGCACTGACCCTCTTGGTGGCGACGTCGCCCAGACCGACCAGGTCGATGACCCGGCGTACCTCGTCGTGCCGGGACGGCAGGTCGGTCCACTCCTTGAGGATGGCCAGGTAGTCCACGAACGCGAACGCCGTGAACCCGCGGGGGAAGCCGGTCTCCTGCGGCACGTAGCCGAGCCGGCGGCGTACGGCGACCCGGCCCTCGGGCGTCGCCGGGTCCACGCCCAGGATCCGGACGGAACCCCTGTCGCCCGCGAGGGCGGTGGCGAGGATCCGCAGCATCGTGGTCTTGCCGGCGCCGTTGGGGCCGAGCAGCCCCGTGATGCCGGGAGCGAGGGCCAGGTCGACGTCGGACAGGGCGGCTGTCCGGCCGTAGGACTTGTCCAGGCCGGTGAGGGTGACGGTGTTCATGACTGCCTTCCCAGGTGTTCGAAGGACGGTTGGCGGACGACGACGGCCGCGACGGCGACCAGGGTGAGCACCGCGAAGACGAGCTGCATGCTCGGTGCGACCACCTCGAGCGGTTCGTCCACCCGCGAGGTGAACACCACCGCCGTGGACCAGCACGCGGCCAGGGTCGCGGCGGTGGCCGTGGCGCCGAAGACGGGCGCCAGGAGCAGGGTCAGGGCAACCCCGGCTGCGGCCGGGGTCAGCCAGGCCACCCCGACCCAGTCCGGGCCGGGGAGGGCGAGGCCGGCGAGCAGCGTGACCGGGAGGGAGGTGGCCAGCACACCCGCTGTGCGCAGCAGAAGCATGCGCACGGCGGGATAGGGCGTGACCGTCACCAGCTCGTGGCACGGGTCCGCGTCCCCTCCGAACGAGGCGGCCACGCCGGCGACCGGGGCCAGCGGCGCCACGATGAGGAACAGGGCGAGCCCGAACTCGCCGGCGAAGAGGGCCGCCACAGCGGCGAAGAGGGTGACCGCGAACAGCCCGAGCAGCCAGGCCCCCCGGAACGCCGGGACCGCGGCCAGGAGTCGGGCCGGCTCCGTCGCGACACCGAGCCACGAGAGGACCCGCTCGGCGACGCTCCGCCGCGGCGCCTCGACGTGGGCACGGATCGCGGTCCACGCCTCGTCGACGACCTGGTGCGGCATCAGCTCGCCGAGCCGGGCCCGGCAGTCCGGGCAGTCGACCAGGTGCGCCTCGACGGACGCGCCGACCACCGTGAGCGGGTGCCCGTCGACGTACGCCCGCAGGGTGGCCTCGTCGAGGTGCCACGTGGGTGTGCTCTGCCAGCTCATGCCAGCTCCTCCCTCATCGTCGCCCGGGCGCGCTGCAACCGGGACTTCACCGTGCCGCGCGGGATGCCGAGCAGCACGGCGGCCTCGCGGGTGGACAGCCCGTCCAGCACGGTCAGCTGCAGCACCACCCGCAGCTCCGGCGAGATCCGGGCCATCGCGCTCCCGACGTCGACGTTCTCGAGCCGCAGCAGGACCCGCTCCTCCGCCGAGATGTCCTCGACGTCGCCCTCGAGGAGGGCGGGCCCGAGCCGGAAGCCGGCCCGCCTGCGGAGCCGGCTGATCAGCCGCCGGATGGCGATCCCCCAGAGCCAGGCCGGCACCTCGCCGTCACCGCGGAAGCGGGCCGCGCCGTCCCAGGCGGCGATGAAGGTGTCCTGCAGTACGTCGGACACGGCGTCCGGATCGGCGCAGCGGCGGGCCAGCCGCGCCGAGATCCAGAGGGCGTGGCGGTCGTAGAGCTCGCGGAGGGCACCCTCGTCCCTACCGGCCATCGCGCGGAGCAGGTCGGCATCCGTGAGATCACAGGAGGCCATACAAGGACTGTCGCACCGCGGCTCCCGAACGGACCACGAGCGGCCGGACTATTTGCTGCGGACCGCTCAGCGGAAGGCGAGCACGCCGTCGTCGATCGGCGCGGACCGGGTCGTCCGCAGGTCGTGGACGTAGCTCTGCCGCAGCCGCCACGGCTCCCGCGCACCCTGGACCGGGAGCTGGTCGAGCGCCCGGAGCACGTAGCCGGCCTCGAAGTCGAGGAACGGCTCCTCGGACTGGGACTCGTCGCGGACCGGGACCACCTCGCGCAGTCCGTGCTGCTGCAGGTGGGCGAGCAGCCGGCAGACGTAGTCGCCGACCAGGTCGGCCTTCAGCGTCCACGACGCGTTGGTGTAGCCGATCGTGAACGCGAAGTTGGGCACCCCGCTCAGCATCAGCGCGCGGTAGGCCATCGTGTGCGGGAGCTTGACCTCGGCACCGTCGACGACCAGGCGGATCCCGCCGAAGGGCTTGATCCTGAGCCCGGTGGCCATCACCACCGCATCGGCCTCGAGGCCGGCGCCTGAGGTCAGCCGGATCCCGGTGGGGGTGAAGGTCTCGATGGTGTCGGTCACCACCTCCGCGGTGCCGCGCCGCAGGGCCCGGAACAGGTCGCCGTCGGGCGCCAGGCAGAGCCGCTGGTCCCAGGGGTCGTAGCGCGGGTTGAAGTGCGTGTCCACGTCGACCCCGGGCACGGCGGCCACCGTGGCCCTGCGGATCAGCCACCGCAGCAGTCCCGGCCGGCGCCGGCTCACCCGGTAGACCGCGCCGGCGAGGACGATGTTCTTCCACCGGGTCGCGGCGTACGCCGCCCGCGCGGGCAGCGCGTTCGCCAGCCGGGCGGCCAGCGGGTCCTCGCTCGGCACCGCCACCACGTAGGACGGGGAGCGCTGCAGCATCGTCACGTGCGCCGCCGTCTCGGCGAGGTTCGGCACCAGCGTGACCGCGGTCGCGCCGGAGCCGATCACCACGACCCGCTTGCCGGCGTGGTCGAAGTCGTCGGGCCAGTGCTGCGGGTCGATCACGTCACCGGCGAAGTCCGCGAGGCCGGGCAGCTCCGGCCGGTGCCCCTGCTCGTAGTCGAAGTAGCCGGTGCAGGACCACAGGAACGCACACGTCAGCTGCCGGGTGCCCTCGCCGGTCTCGACGGTGACCGCCCAGCGTGCGGCCTCGCGGTCCCACTCCGCCTCCACCACCCGGTGGTCGTAGCGGATGCGCCGGTCGACGCCGTACTCCCGCGCGGTCTCCCGCACGTAGTCGAGGATCGCCGGGCCGGCGGCCAGCGCCTGCGTGCCTCGCCACGGCCGGAAGCGGTAGCCGAGCGTGAACATGTCGGAGTCCGACCGGATCCCGGGGTAGCGGAACAGGTCCCAGGTCCCGCCGCTGGCCGAGCGCGCCTCGAGGACGGCGTACGTCGTCGCGGGGTGCTTGCTGGTCAGCTGGCAGGCCGCTCCGACGCCGGACAGCCCGGCACCGAGGATCAGCACGTCCAGGTGGTCGGTCACCCGGCCGAGGTTAGCCTCAGGCGGCGCGCTGGAGGGCGCGACGGACCTTGGGGCCGCCGGTGGTCATCTTGTAGAGCTTGGCCAGCTGCTTCGGGGCGTTGGTCGCCTTGGTCTCCGCGAGCCAGCCGTTGGGCAGCGACAGGCGGACCACCCGGTGCCACGCGGAGTAGACCTGCTTGACCATCGGCGCGCTGTGGTAGTTCAGCTGGTAGCGCTCGAAGATGTCCTGCACCTTCGGCGCGATCTCGGCGTACCGGTTGCTGGGCAGGTCCGGGAACAGGTGGTGCTCGATCTGGTGGCTCAGGTTGCCGGACATGATGTGCATCGCCTTGGAGCCGGAGATGTTGGCCGCGCCGAGCATCTGGCGGACGTACCAGTCACCGCGGGTCTCCCCGTCGATCGAGCGCTTCTCGAAGGTCTCGACGCCCTCGGGGAAGTGACCGCAGATGATGACCGAGTGGCTCCACACGTTGCGGACCGTGTTGGCGACGAAGTTCGCGGCGATCGTGGGCAGGAACGAGCCGGTCGGGATCGACAGCGCCGGGTGGACGACGTAGTCCTTGGTGACCTGCTTCTTGATCTTGCCGAGCACCTGCTTGAGGCGGCGCTGGAAGTCCGGGTCCTTGGTCTGCTTCTTCGCGATGGTGGCGCCCAGCTCGAGGTCGTAGGCCGCGATGCCGTACTCGAAGAACATCATGTTGATGAAGTTCCAGACCGGCTGACCGAGGTGGAACGGGTGCCAGGTCTGGTCCTCGTCGACGCGCATGATGCCGTAGCCGAGGTCGTTGTCCTTGCCGATCACGTTCGTGTAGGTGTGGTGCAGCTCGTTGTGCGAGTGCTTCCACTGCTCGGCCGGGGTGGCGCTGTCCCACTCCCAGGTGGTCGAGTGGATCGACGGGTCGCGCATCCAGTCCCACTGGCCGTGGAGGATGTTGTGGCCGATCTCCATGTTCTCGAGGATCTTGGACACCGACAGGCCGGCGGTGCCGACGATCCAGGCCGGCGGGAACACGCTGAACAGCAGCACGGCGCGGCTGCCGAGCTCGACCGAGCGCTGGGTCTTGATGACCTTGCGGATGTAGGCCGCGTCGTCGGCGCCGCGGGAGTCGAGGACGTCCTGGCGGATCGCGTCCATCTCGCGGCCGATCGTCTCGATGTCCTCACGGGTGAGGTGCGCGATGGGGTTGGTCTGCTGCTTCTGGATGACAGTCATGGGGTGACTCCTTCAGCTCAGTGGTCGATGTCGCACGGCCCGGCGGCCGCGCTGATGCAGGTCTGGATGAGGACGCCACCGTTGTCGGACTCGGCGGCGTTGACGGAGGTGATCTCGCCGTTGCGCAGGTCGCGCACGACGCCGTCGCGCAGCGGCAGCACGCAGCCGAAGCAGATGCCCATCCGGCAGCCGCTCGGCATCAGGACGCCGGCGTCCTCGGCGGCGTCGAGGATCGGGGTGGCGCCGTCGGCCTCGACGACGGTCCCGTTCTTCTGGAAGGTCACGGTCCCGCCCTCGCCGGCGGCGACGCGGGTGGTGCGGAACTGCTCGGTGAACAGCGGCACTCCCTGCTCGGCGTGGAACGCCTCGAGTGCGTCGAGGAGTCCGTGCGGGCCGCAGGCGTACGTCGTGCGCTCGGCCAGGTCCGGCACCAGCTCCGCCAGGTCGGCGACGTCGAGCTGACCGTGCTGGTCGTCGTACCGCGCGACCAGCCGGATCGAGCCGGCGTCGTCGAGCTCCTGGAGGTTCGCGATGAAGATCGAGTCGGGCTGGCTGGGGGCGACGTGCACGACCACGATGTCGAGGTCGCGGCTGCGCCGCAGGTGCACGACGCCCTGGTCGGCGACCGGGAACATGTTGCGGAGCATCCCGATGACCGGGGTGACCCCGGAGCCGGCCGTGACGAACAGCAGCTTGCCGGGCTGCTCGGCGAGCACGAACTCGCCGGCGGCCTGCTCGAGCTGGACGATGGTGCCGGGGCGGGCCTGGTGGACGAGGTGGTTGCTGACCTTGCCGTCCGGGACCGCCTTGACGGTGATCGAGATCAGGCCGTCGGCGCGGGGGCCGTGGGTGAGCGAGTAGGCGCGCCACTCGCGGACACCGTCGACGTCGATGCCGATCCGGACGTACTGGCCGGGGACGTGACCGCGCCAGTCGGCGCCGGGCTTGAGCACGATGGTGGCGGCGTCGCGGGTCTCGCGCTCGACGGCGACGATGCGGCCGCGCAGGTCGGCACCGGCGCGCAGCGGGGCGAACATGTCCAGGAAGTCGGCGGGCACCAACGGGGTGGTCGCGGACTCGGCGACGCGCACGAGGCGGTCGCGCACGGTGCCGCGGGTAATGTCAATGGTGGCCATGTATCGAGTGTGCCGCCCGCCTCGGTTAAAGTCATGACAGCACCACGTGAATCGGCGCCTGTATTTTGTTCGTTCCGCATAATTCTGCCAGGAGGTCCCCGTGGCTCCCCCCGAGCCGCCGCACGATCCCGCGCGGCTGGAGCTGTCCCCCGGCACGGCCGAGGCGATGCGCGCGGAGCTGCCGGCGGTCGCCGAGCGGACCGTCTCCGCGATCATCGACGAGGTGCCCAGCTATGCGGACGCGCTGGCCGGGCCGATGGGCGAGACCATCGTTGGCGCGGTGCAGCTGGCGCTGGGCGCGTTCCTCAACCTGGCCAGCCGGTCCGAGCGCGGCACCCCGATGGCGCCGGCGCTCGAGGGCGCCTACCAGCTGGGGCGCGGCGAGGCCCGCAGCGGCCGGTCGATGGAGGCGCTGCTCGCGGCCTACCGGATCGGCGCCCGGGTCTCGTGGCGCGACATGTCGCGCACCGTGGTCGACCAGGGCATGGAGGCCGCGGAGCTGTCGGCCTTCGCCGAGCTGGTCTTCGCCTACATCGACGAGCTGTCCGCGGCCAGCGCCGCGGGCCACACCGACGAGCTGGAGCGCACCGGGCGGGTGCGCAGCCGCAACTTCGAGCGACTGGCCCGCGCCCTGCTGACCTCGCAGCCCGCCGACGCGGTGGTCGCCTCCGCCGAGCGCGCCGGCTGGGACCCGCCGGCGGCCCTCACCGCCGTACTCCTGCCCGAGGCGCAGCTGCGCGGCGTCCTGGGCCAGGTCGACGAACGGACCCTCGCCCCGACCGAGGACGTGCCGGGCGCGACCGAGGGCACCGGGCTGCTGCTGGTCGCGGGGGCGTCCTCGGCCGCGGCCCGGTCCCGGTTGCTGGCCACCCTGTCCGGCAACGACGCCGTCGTCGGGCCCACGGTGCCGTGGCTGGAGGTGACCCGCTCCCATGAGCGGGCGCTCCAGTGCGGGCGGCTCGGGCTCTCCGGCACCGTGGACTCCGAGCAGCACCTGGCCGAGATCGTGCTCACCGCCGACCCGGACGCACTGGCAGACCTGCGCGCCGCCGTCTTGGCCCCGTTGAGCGGACTGCGTCCCTCGGCCGTCGAGAAGCTGACCGAGACGCTGCGCTCCTGGCTGCTGCACCACGGCCGGCGTGACGAGATCGCCGCCGCCCTGTTCGTGCACCCGCAGACCGTGCGCTATCGCGTCAGCCAGCTGCGCGAGGTGTACGGCGACCGGCTGGAGGACCCGCGCTTCGTGCTGGAGGCGACCCTCGCCCTCGCGGTGCGCTGACCTCAGCGCCGGGCGACGTACGGCACGCCGGTGCGGCTGCCCCAGCGGATCCGGCCGGTCCAGGCCTGGCGCACCGTCGACCTGGGGGTGAAGTTCTTCCAGGCGTGGAAGGCGATGAGCCAGCGCTTGCCGTCACGGACCAGCTCGGCGCCACCGTCGCCGCAGAGGTCGCGGCCGGAGCGGTTGCGGACCACGAGGGTGCCGTGGGAGCGGAACCTGCCGGTGATCGAGGGCGCCGAGAAGACCTCGGTGTGGTAGCTGCAGCGGTAGTAGACCCGTCGGGAGGTGAGCAGCCAGACCCGGCCGCCGTGGCTGACGAGGGACGGCGCCTCCACAATCCGGGTGCCGCCGTCGACCAGCTGCCGCGACGTCGCGCCGGACTTGACCCGGCGCCCGTCGCCGGTCACCCGGACCCGGCGGATCTCATAGCTGTCGGGGCGGAAGTGGCGCACCTTGAACACGAGGTAGCGCTTGCCTGACGGGGCGCGGAACATCGCCGGGTCGATCACCGTCGCACTGCCCGGGCCGCAGCGCAGCGGCGCCTTTCCGGTCGGGTCGAAGGGACCGCCCGGCCTGGCCGCAGTGGCCCAGCCGATGCAGTCCTTGGCGCCGGCCCTGGAGGCGGTGAACCACATGACATAGCGGGTGCCGTCCGGTTGCCGCGGCACCCGGAAGACGTGCGGCGCCCAGAGGTGGGTGCCGCCGTCGGAGCGCTCACCGAACCAGTCCGGCACCGCGCTCATCGAGGGCTTCGGCTTCGAGAAGCCACCGTCGGGGTCGTCGGAGGACGAGTGCCGGAAGCCCGCTCCGGTGGCGTAGAGGTGGTAGCGACCGTCGGCCTTCAGGAGGCCGGGGTCGGCGAAGCCGGTGGCGATCACCTTGTGCACGTCGTGGCCCGGCGCCGCGGACGCAGTGGCGGTGGGGGCGGCGGCCGGTGCCGCCGCGAGCGCCGGGGCGAGGCTGCCGGACGCGGCGACGGTGAGCAGGCCGAGTGCGGCGACGAGATGACGGTGCATGGGTCCCCCGGAGGTCGGTGTCCCTGATCTCTCCCCCGCGGCACCCGCCGTGAAACGCCGGCTCAGGCTCGGACCACCTCGACGCCGCGCTCGCGCAGCGCCGCGCACAACCGGAGCGGGGCGTCGCGGTCGGTGACCAGCACGTCGACGTCGGCCAGCTCGGCGAAGCGGACGGTGCTCTCCATGCCGAGCTTCGAGGCGTCGGCCAGCACCACCACCCGCCGACCGGCCGCGACGAGCGCTCGCTTGCAGGCGGCCTCGCCGTGGTCCGGCGTCGAGAGCCCGCGGCCCACCGACAGTCCGTTGGTCCCGAGGAACGCGACGTCCGCGCGGAGCTGGGTCAGGGCCGCCACGGTCACCGCCCCGACCGCCGCGTGCGTGGCCAGCCGAACCTGGCCGGGCAGCAGGTGCAGCTCGAGCCGGGGCATCCCGGCCAGCCGGACCGCCGCGGTGATCGCGTGGGTCATCACGGTCAGCTCCCTGCCGGCCAGGTGTCCGCACAGCCGGGCGGTGGTCGAGCCGGCGTCGAGCAGCAACGAGCCGCCGGACGGTGGCAGCAGGTCCGCGGCAGCCGCCGCGATCCGGTCCTTCTGCTCGGTGTTGGCGCGGTCCCGCTCGCCGATGGCCCGCTCGAGGGCGGTGAGCAGGGTGACCGGCACGGCGCCCCCGTGGACGCGCCGGAGCAGCCCGATCCGTTCGAGGGCGGACAGGTCGCGCCGGACGGTCTCGGTGGTCACACCGTAGGCCCGCGCCAGGTCCAGCACCGAGAGCCGGCCGCGCTCCAGCACCAGCGCGGCGATCGCCTGCTGGCGCTCCTCGGCGTACACGCGTCGCTCCTGCGCACCTCCCGGTCAGGGCTCGACGGTGACCTTGATCGCCTCGCCGTTCTTGACGATCGAGAAGGCGTCGAGCACCCGCTCCAGCGGGATGTGCTCGGTGATCAGGTCCTTGACCGGCACCTGTCCGGTGGAGATGTACTCCAGCGCGCGCTTGTTGTGCTCGGGGGCGGAGCCGTTGGCGCCGTGGATGTGCAGCTGCCGGTAGTGCACGACGTTGGAGTCGCAGCTGATCGTCGGGTCGTTCTTGGGCAGACCACCGAAGAACGAGATCCGGCCGTTGCGGGCGGCCATCGCGATCGCCTGCTCCTGGGTGACGTTGGCGGCGGTGGCGGTGATGATCACGTCGGCCCCGCGGCCGTCGGTCAGCTCCATCACCTTCTCCACGACGTCGACCTCGGCGCCGTTGATCGTCCCGTCCGGCTGCACCGCGTCGGCGGACATCTTCAGCCGCTCGGCGTTGACGTCGACCAGGTAGACCGGGCCGACCTTGTGCACGCCGCGGGCGATCCGGATGTGCATGCAGCCGATCGGGCCGGCGCCGAAGACGACGACGGTGTCGCCCTCCTCGATGCCGAGCAGCTCCTGGGCGTTGATCGCACAGGCGAACGGCTCGGCGGCGGAAGCCTCGTCGTACCCGACGTTGTCGGGGATCCGGTTGAGACCGTCGACCTTGAGCACCTGCTGGGGGACGATCATGTACTCCGCGAAGCCGCCGTCGTACTGGTAGCCGACGGACGTCTGGTTCTGGCACACGGCCATCCAGCCCTTGCGGCACTCGTGGCAGTCACCGCACGGCACCGCCGCGATGACCTGCGCGCGGTCGCCGACCTGCCAGCCGCTGCCGTACGTCGTGTTGACGTCGGCGCCGACCTCGACCACCTCGCCGGCGATCTCGTGGCCGATGGTCCGCGGCGGCGTGAGGTTCTGGTGACCGTTGTGGAAGATCTTGACGTCGGTGCCGCAGGTGGAGCAGTTCTTCACCCGCAGCTTGATCTCGTCGGGGCCGCACTCCGGTTCGGGCACGTCCTCCAGGCGTACGTCCTCGGGTGCGTAGAAGCGCAGGGCTTTCATGGTGTTACCTCCGGTGGCGGGACGGGGTGGAGCACCCACGGTATCCGGCAAAGTGGGCAGAAAGCCACACGTACGGGCAAGAAATCCTGCCCGGATGGTTGGCAATGGGTGGGAATGTGCGGTTTACTGGGTCTCAACCTTGTGGTCGGGGTCACATCCCGATCAGGTAACCGGAGGTAGGCAATGGCCAGCACCACGACAAGCACGAACCCCACCGAATCCGCACCGCGGGTCGGAGCGCGGGTTCGCGTCCAGAAGTTCGGGACGTTCCTCTCGAACATGATCATGCCGAACATCGGCGCGATCATCGCCTGGGGACTGATCACCGCGTTCTTCATCCCGGACGGCTGGATCCCGAACGAGAAGATCGCCACGACGGTCGGCCCCAGCATCATCTATCTGCTGCCGATCCTGATCGCCTACACCGGCGGCAAGCTCGTGTACGACGTCCGCGGCGGCGTGGTCGGCGGCTTCGCGGTCATCGGCGTCATCATGGCCACCAGCGACCCGATCTTCATCGGGACCGACAATGCCGCGCCGATGTTCCTCGGCGCGATGATCATGGGCCCGGTCACGGCGTTGGTGATGAAGCGGCTCGACGCGCTCTGGAGCCACAAGATCAAGCCAGGCTTCGAGATGCTCGTCAACAACTTCTCCGCCGGCATCGTCGCCGCCCTGATGGCGATCGCGGGCATGTTCCTGCTCGCCCCCCCGGTGCGCCAGATGACCGAGTGGCTCGGTGACGCGGTCGGCTTCCTGGTCGACAACGGCCTGCTCCCGCTCACGTCGCTACTCATCGAGCCCGCGAAGGTGCTGTTCCTCAACAACGCCATCAACCACGGCGTGCTGACCCCGCTCGGCATCCAGGAGGCCACCGACAAGGGTCAGTCGGTGCTGTTCCTCCTCGAGGCCAACCCCGGGCCCGGCCTCGGCCTGCTGATGGCCTACACCGTCTTCGGACGCGGGGTGGCCAAGGCGTCCGCCCCCGGTGCCGCGATCATCCAGTTCTTCGGCGGCATCCACGAGGTCTTCTTCCCCTTCGTGCTGATGAAGCCCAAGATGATCCTCGCGACCATCGCCGGCGGCATGACCGGCATCTTCTTGATGGTGCTCTTCGACGTCGGCCTGCGCGCGCCGGCCGCCCCCGGCTCGATCTTCGCGGTCTACGCCCAGACGCCGGGCAGCGACTTCCTCGGCATCACCGTGGGTGTCTTCGGTGCCGCGCTGGCGTCGTTCCTGGTCGGTGCGGTGCTGCTCAAGGCCGACCGCAGCCAGGACGGTGACCTGGGCGATGCCACGGCCCAGATGGAGACGATGAAGGGCAAGAAGTCCATCGCCTCCTCCACTGTCGCCGGCGCCGGTGCCGGCCACCAGGGCCCGATCAACGACATCGTGTTCGCCTGCGACGCAGGCATGGGCTCCTCGGCGATGGGCGCCTCGATCCTGCGCCGCAAGATCCAGGACGCCGGCTACCCCGACGTCACCGTGGTCAACAAGGCGATCTCCGCCCTGACCGACGACTACGACGTGGTGGTGTCCCACCAGGACCTCACCGACCGGGCCCGTCACCAGACGGGGTCGGCGATCCACGTGTCGGTCGACAACTTCATGGGGAGCCCCAAGTACGACGAGATCGTCGAGCTGGTTCAGGCCTCCAACGGTGAGCAGGAGGGCACCGTCCTCACCCGCAGGGCCGAGCCCGACGCCGAGCCCGACTCCGGGCCCGACGCTGGGCCTGACGCTGGGTCCGGATCCGCGGACATCCTGCCCGTGCAGTCGGTCGTGCTCACCGGCACGGCCACGAACCGGGACGACGCGATCACCGAGGCCGGTCAGCTGTTGGTGGCCGCCGGCGCGGTGGACGCGGCGTACGTCGACGCGATGCACGAGCGCGAGCGGTCGGTGTCCACGGCGATGGGCAACCTGCTCGCGATCCCGCACGGCACGAACGACGCCAAGGAGTCCATCCACCGCACGGCCCTGTCGTTCGTCCGCTACGCCGATGATCTCGACTGGAACGGCAAGCCGGTCAGGTTCGTGGTCGCCATCGCCGGTGCCGGCAAGGACCACCTCCCGCTGCTGGGCACGATCGCCCAGGTCTTCACCGACAGCGAGAAGGTGGCCGAGCTCGAGGCGGCCCTGACCCGGGAGGACGTGCAGCGCATCCTCGGGTAGCCCGGCCCGGCAGCAGACCTGCACCGGCGACGTCCTGGGGGGGCGTCGCCGGTGCAGTTTCATGCTCGGCGCAACCTGGTGCCCCGCCGCGGAGCTCACCGCCGTACGTCGAGAACGGCGTCACCAACGAGGAGGATCCGGTGCACCCCGCCCCGATGCCGGGGCGCCTCGGGGTGCGGAAGGGCTCGACGCAGGGCTGTGACCTGTGGGTGCGCCGGTTCCGCTGGTAGCCCCGGCACCGCAAGAACTCACTCCTCGGCACGCAAGAACGCACACCTCGGCGACTGGGGGAAGGCGGTCAGCGGGCGTAGAGCTCGACGAACCGCGCCAGCAGCTTCGGCGGCTCGGTCACCACCGCGGAGCGGGCGGTGGCGAGCAGGCCCTCCTTCTCGGACGGCTCGTAGTAGCCGTGCAGCTCGTAGGCCTCGATCCGCCGGCACAGCTCGAGCACGTCCAGCTCCGGATGGAACTGGGTGGCATAGACGTGGGCGCCGAGCCGGAAGGCCTGCACCGGACAGGTCGCCGACAACGCCAGCCGCACCGCACCGGTGGGCAGCCTGGTGACCGCCTCCTTGTGGCCCAGGAAGGCGGTGAACTCGCGGGGCAGCACCCCGAACAGCGGGTCCGCCATGCCGTCGTCGGTGAGGGCGAGGGGCGTGGGGCCGATCGGCTCGCCGTAGCGCCGGTCCACCACCCCGTCGCCGAGGGTGCCCAGGGTGCCGGTGCCGTAGCAGGCACCGAGGAACGGCGAGTCCGCGGCGACCACCCGCGTCGCGAGCACGCGCAGCTCGGCCTCGACCCGCTGCTGCACGGGCGACTTGGACGACTCCGGGTCGCTGATGTTGAACGGCCCACCGCCGAGCACGATCCCCGACCACGACGCCAGGTCGATCTCGGGCAGCGGCGACGCCTCCAGCCGGTGCCGGTGCAGCTCGCCCTCGTCGAGGCCGCTGAAGCCGAGCACGGCGGCGTACTCACCGTCGGCGACGTCGTCGTCGTCGCGGGTGCCCAGGAAGAGGAACGGCTTCATGGCTGGACGGCAGCCCCGCGCTCGACGAGCCCGTCCACGTCCGCGACGCCCCAGGCCGCGAGCGCGTCGCGCGTGTGCGCGCCGGCCTCCGCCGCCGGGGGCAGCGAGAGGCTCGGAGAGGTGCGGGAGAAGCGCGGCGCCGGCGCCGGCTGGGTGACCCCCTCGTGCTCGACGTACGTCCCCCGTGCCGCGAGGTGCGGGTGGGTGAAGGCCTCGGTCAGCGGGATGATCCCGGCCACGCAGGCGTCCGTGCCCTCGAAGACCTCGACCCACTCCGCCTGGGTGCGGGCGGCGAAGGCGTCGGTGATGACGCGACGGAGCTCGGGGTACGTCGCGAGGTCGTAGCGGTCGGGCGCGGTCTCGCGGATGCCGAGCAGGTCGACGAAGAGCTCGTAGAAGCGCGGCTCCAGCGGACCGACCGACATGTGCCTGCCGTCGGCGGTGGCATAGACGTCGTAGTACGGCACGCCACCGTCGAGCAGGTTGGCCGCCCGCTGCTCGCGGAGGTGGCCGCCGGCCAGGAACGACAGCGTCATCGCGTTGAGGTGCGCCGTGCCGTCGACGATCGCGGCGTCCACGACCTGGCCCTCGCCGCTGATCCGGGCCTCCAGCAGCGCGGCGAGGATCCCGATGACGAGGTACGTCGAGCCGCCGCCGAAGTCACCGACCAGGTTGGACGGGAACGACGGCCGCTCGCGGTCCTGGCCGAGCCCGTGCAGGGCCCCGGCGACCGCGATGTAGTTGAGGTCGTGGCCGGCCACCTCGGCGAACGGCCCGGTCTGGCCCCAGCCGGTCATCCGGCCGTAGACCAGGCCCGGGTTGGCCGCGTGGCACTGCTCGGGCCCGAGGCCGATCCGCTCGGCGACGCCGGGACGCATCCCCTCGACCAGCACGTCGGCGCCGGCGACCAGCTCGAGCACGGTCGCGACCGCCTCGGGGTGCTTGAGGTCCAGGACCACGCTCGGCCGGCCACGGTTCAGCAGGTCGTGCGGGCCGCCGGTCAGCGGCTGCCCGCCGGGTCGCTCGATGCGGATCACGTCCGCGCCGAGGTCGGCGAGGATCATGCACGCGTGCGGCCCCGGGCCGATCCCGGCGATCTCGACCACCTTCACCCCGCGCAGCGGACCGGTGCCCTCCCCCAGTGCGTAGCCCATGCGGGGAGTCTGGCAGACCGGCTCCCCGATGCCGGCCGGGGCGGTGGGCCGGCGGGTGGTCCACGTCACCAATGCTTGCAACTCGTTGCATAGGGCGGCACGATCACCCGCATGGCCCTCGAGCACGCCCTCCTGGTGTCGCTCACCGAGCGACCCGGCTCCGGACTGGAGTTGTCGCGCCGCTTCGACCGCTCGATCGGGCTCTTCTGGCGGGCCAGCCACCAGCAGATCTACCGCACCCTCGCGCGGATGGAAGCCGAGGGCTGGCTGTCGGTCGAGACGGTCGCGCAGACCGGCAAGCCGGACAAGAAGGTGTACGCCGTGGCCGATCTCGGTGCCACGGCGCTGGCGGAGTGGATCGGTGCGACCGGGCCGGTGGAGCACTCCCGCAGCGACCTGGCCGTCCGCCTCCGCGGTGCGGCGTACGGCGACCGCGCGGCCGTGCTGGACGGCGTGCGCGCGCACCTCGCGGAGCATGCCACCCGGCTGGCGGCCTACCGCGCGTGGTGCGACCGCGACTACCCCGACCCCGCGGCGCTGAGCGGCGCCGACCTCGACCAGTACCTCGTGCTCCGCGGCGGCGTCCGCCTCGAGGAGTTCTGGGTCGACTGGCTCACCGAATACCTGCACGCCCACGAGGAGACCCGATGACGACGTTCCCCCACCTGCTGGAGCCGATCACGATCGGCGACCTGACGTTGCGCAACCGGGTGGTGATGGGCTCCATGCACACCGGTCTCGAGGACCGGCGCACCGACCTGCCCCGGCTGGCGGCGTACTTCGCCGAGCGGGCCCGCGGCGGTGCCGGGCTGATCATCACCGGTGGCTACGCGCCCAACCGGCGCGGCTGGCTCAAGCCGTTCGCCGGCGGGATGACCACCCGGCTGCAGGCGATGCGGCACCGGGAGATCACCGACGCCGTGCACGCCGAGGGCGGTGCGATCGCCCTGCAGGTGCTGCACGCCGGGCGCTACGGCTACACGCCGTTCAGTGTCGGCGCCTCGGACCGGAAGTCGCCGATCACCCCGTTCACGCCGAAGCGCCTGTCCAGCAGGGCGGTCGAGGCCACCGTGGACGACTTCGCCCGCAGCATCGCGCTGGCCCGCAAGGCCGGCTACGACGCGGTGGAGATCATGGGCTCGGAGGGCTACCTGATCAACCAGTTCCTCGCCGAGCGCACCAACGACCGCACGGACGCCTGGGGCGGCAGCCCGGAGCACCGGCGGCGCTTCCCGGTCGAGATCGTCCGCCGGGCCCGGGCCCTGGTCGGACCGGACTTCCCGATCGTCTACCGGATCTCCCTCGTCGACCTCGTCGACGGCGGCCAGACCTGGGACGAGGTCGAGGCGCTCGCCCAGGACCTGGAGCGGGCCGGGGTCTCGCTGTTCAACACCGGCATCGGCTGGCACGAGGCCCGGGTGCCGACGATCATCACCCAGGTCCCGCAGGGTGCCTGGGTGCCGTGGACCGCGCGGCTCAAGGCGGCCGTGAGCATCCCGGTCTGCGCGTCCAACCGGATCAACTCCCCCGAGATGGCCGAGGAGATCCTCGCCAGCGGCGACGCCGACCTGGTCTCGATGGCCCGGCCGTTCCTCGCCGACCCCGACCTGGTCAACAAGGCCGCGGCGGGTCGCGCCGACGAGATCAACACCTGCATCGCCTGCAACCAGGCCTGCCTCGACCACACCTTCGCCAACAAGACCGCGTCCTGCCTGGTCAACCCGCGGGCCTGCCACGAGACCACGCTGGTGCTCTCCCCCACCCGCACGACGAGGTCGGTCGCCGTGGTCGGCGCCGGTCCGGCCGGTCTGGCCGCCGCGGTGTCCGCGGCGGAGCGCGGCTTCACGGTCACCCTGTTCGAGCAGGCCCCGCGGATCGGCGGCCAGTTCCGGCTGGCGATGGCGGTGCCCGGCAAGGAGGACTTCGCCGAGACGCTGCGCTACTACGGACGCCGGCTGGAGGTCCTCGGCGTCGACGTACGACTCGGGGCCGCGGCCACCGCCGCCGACCTCGCGACGTACGACGAGGTGATCGTCTCGACGGGCGTCGTCCCGCGCGAGGTCGACCTCGACGGCGCCGACCACCCCCGGGTGGTGTCGTACGCCGACGTGCTGAGCGGTGCGGTGACCGTGGGCAGGCGGGCCGCGGTGATCGGGGCCGGGGGCATCGGCGTGGACGTCAGCCACTTCCTCACCCACGACCCGGCCGACACCCTCGACGACTGGATGCAGCACTGGGGCGTCGGTGACTCCGCCGTGCACCCGGGCGGGGTGACCGACAAGTTGCCGCGGACGCCGGCTCGCGAGGTGTTCCTGCTGCAGCGCAAGCACACTCCGATCGGCAAGGGCCTCGGCAAGACCTCGGGCTGGGCGCACCGCGCCGTGCTCAAGGACTCGGGCGTCCAGCTGATCCCGGGCGTGACCTACGACCGGGTCAGCGACGCCGGCCTGCACGTCACCGTCACCGCCGAGGACGGCACCGCCACCGCGCGGGTCCTCGACGTCGACCACGTGGTGGTGTGCGCCGGCCAGGAGTCGGTGCGCGGGCTGTACGACGAGCTGGCCGGCCGCACCGGGGTGCACCTGATCGGCGGGGCGGACGTGGCGGCCGAGCTGGACGCCAAGCGGGCGATCGCTCAGGGAACGCGGACCGTCGCCGCGCTCTGAGTCGAGTCCCGGGTCGCGTTCTGCGCGGCTTCCAGGGGCCGGGACGCGGTCGGCATCCAGGTGTCCCGGACATGGTCGACCACGTGCACACCCGGGGGCGCCTCGATCCTGACCACGGAGTCCAGGCCCTGCCACTCCCCGCGCAGCAACGCGTTGAAGACGGCGTACTCGCGCACCTTGCGCGGCGAGCGGCGCTCGTCGAACTCCGCCGGGTCGGTCCAGTGGGCGAACTCGTCGAGGTCGAGCCACTTGAGCTCGAAGCAGACGCCCTCGGGCATGGTGATCCGGGTGGCGTCCTCCGGGCTGATCCGGATCTCCCAGTCGAAGCCCTTGATGAAGGTGTAGTCCGGACCCACCGGGAAGATCCACGGCTCGCGGGGCTTCAGCTTCAGGTCGAGGTAGGCCACGGAGGCGCTCTCGATGTAGAGCGGGTGGTGCTGGAAGACCACCACCGTGGGTTCGCTCTCGATCTGCCACATCAGGTCGGTGATCAGCGCACTGCCCTCGGCGGTCAGCACCATGTCGCCGTCCCACTTCATGGAGTACGACGTGCGGGCGTGCGAGAAGGACCAGTTGTAGTAGTGGGTGAGGCTGTGCACCGAGTTGCCTGGCGTGGCCAGGTGCTCGGAACCGCAGCGGCTGACCGTGAAGGGGTAGTCCACGATCTGCACCTGGTCCTCGGCGCCGAGCTCGCGGACGATCTCGCGCGCGACGTCGGCGGTGCCGTCGGAGGACTGGTTGTCCACGAGCACCACCCGCTGGACGGTCCGGATCAGGTGCGGCAGCACCCAGGGCAGGTTGCGGGCCTCGTCCTTGACGCGCAGCACCGCGGTGATGCCGTTCGTGAGGTGGCCGCGGCCCCAGGGCCAGTGCACGTCGAAGTCGGGGTGGCCCTCACGGTTGGAGATGTCGTCGACGCGCACCAGGTCAGTGTGCCGCAGCGTCGTGCACCAGCGGTCGCGGGGCCGTGCGCAACCAGTCGTGGGTCACGTGGTCGACGATGTGGCGTCCCGGAGGCGCCTCGATGCGGTGGACGCTGCCCATCTCCTGCCAGCGCCCCGCAAGGACGGCGTTGAACACGGCGTACTCGCGACGCTTGCGGCGGGTGCGCGGGCTGGTCTCGAAGGCCTCCGCACTCGTCCAGTGGGCGAACTCGCTCTGGTCCAGTGACTTCAGCTCGACGCAGACCCCGGCCGGCAGGACGTAGTTGCGGGTGCCCTCGGGGAACGCCAGGAACTCCCACTCGTAGGCCTTGACGTAGGAGAACTCGGGGGCGACCGGGTGGCCGTAGTGCTCCACGTTGTGCAGACCGAGGTCGAGGTAGGCGACGCTGTCGCTCTCGAGGTAGAGCGGGTGACGCGGGAGCTTGAGGTTCCACGACTCGTGCCCTACCTGCCAGGCGAAGTCGGCCAGCATCCGCTCACCCTCGGTCGTGAGCACCATGTCGCCGTCCCACTTGAGTGCGTAGGCCGTGCGGGCGTGCGAGAACGCCCAGTTGTTGAAGTAGGCGAGGCTGTGCACCGAGTCCGGCGGCGTGGCCAGGTGCTCGGGCCCGCAGCGACTCACGGCGTAGGGGAAGTCGAGGACGGTGAGCTCGGCGGTGTCCGCCTCCGCAGCCAGGTGGCGGGCGAGGTCGGCGGTGCCGTCGGTGGAGCCGTTGTCGACCAGGATGACGCGGTCGCTCGCGCGCAGGATCGGCGGCAGCGAGAACGGCAACGAGGTGGCCTCGTTGCGCACCCGGAGCACGGCCGTCAGCCCCCGCGGCAGGTCGCGGCGCCGCGGCCGGTCGAGGTAGGCCAGCGGATCGACGACCGGGGTGTCGTACGTCGCGACGGTTCCGAGAGCGGTCATCGTCAGCCCCTCCGGCGCAGGAAGCGTCGGGCAGTGGCCCGCGTGGCCCGGGTGGCCGTCGCGGCCGTCGTGGCCGGACCGGGAACGGGTCGTCGCGTCTCACCCTGCCCGTCAGGCACGGAGACGGGGTCAGCGGGCCGCTTGCGGCGCGCGGCCGCGGCCGTGGAGGACTGGGTGATCGCCTCGGCCTCCTGGTAGAAGCGCGTGTAGCGCGCCCGGAGATCGTCGAGGGCGGCGTAGGCCGAGGCCTCCGAGGTCTCACTGGCCTCGCGCGCCGCCATCAGGCAGAGCACGTCCCACGTCTCCTCGGCCAGCTCACGCAGGGTCTTGGGCACGTCGATGTCGTCCCACGTGGTGTGCACCCGGTGCAGGTCGGGGTCGAGGAAGTCGTGCACCCGCCGGATGTCCCGGGCGGAGGCGCCGGTGACGCCCTCCAGCCCGAGCGTCTCACCCAGCGCGTAGATCGGCCGGGTCCAGTCGTCGAGCAGGTCGTCGTAGCGCACGAAGAAACGTCGGTCGCCCCGGGTGGCCCGCTCGGTGTGGAGCATGTGGTTGACCCAGCTGGCCATCCGGCTGCTCTCGGAGATGTGCGAGGCGTAGTAGTGCTGCTTGCTGCCGACCACCTCGGTGGGCGACCGCAGCGGGATCGCGTAGGACTCCTCGACCCCGGTGCGCAGTCCGGCAGCCCTCCACAGCCCGAGGAACCACGGGAGCCGGGGGTCCTTGATCACCAGCTCGTTGACCCCGGCCTCCGAGAACTGATCGTCGAGCCAGGCCACCAGCTCCTCGCGGACGGCCTCGTTGGTGCTCAGCTTGGCGGCGTGCAGCCAGGCCTTGGGCCGGGCGTCGGCGACGCGGACGTTGCTGCGGCGCAGCAGCCGGTCGTGGAAGTCGACGACCCACTGCGGCTCGGCGAAGCCCTTGGGGTTGGTGTCGTCGGCCGGGACCTCGGGGAGCGGGACCTGGAGACCGAGCTTCTGGAGGGTCCCTGCAAGTGCACTCGAACCACTGCGACCCGAGCCCACGATCAGCACAGCGCGTCGTGGGGAAGGTGCCGGCGCCGCGGGGGCGGCGGGGACGTCACTCAAGGCTCCGCCTTTCCATGAGGGAGACAGGTTACTAGACCAGTTGCCGAACCACCCCATTTCTCCCGGAATGGCAACTAGACCTCTACGCTCACCTATCATCGGGCAGCAGCACCGCAGCACTCATCACCTCTTAGTCCCTGGACGTCACATGCCTCGCTCTCGCTCCGTGCCTGCCGCCCTCACCGCCCTGGCTGTCACGGCCACGGTCGCGCTGAGCGCTGGCATGACCGCCCCCGCGTCCACGGCCGCTTCCACGGCAGCGTCCGAGGCGACGTCCACGGAGACGCACACGGCGGTTCGGGCCCGGCAGCGAGCCAAGCTGTTGATGCACCCGCAGCTCGCGCAGACCGGCAGGACCGTCAAGAGCTCGACCGGAGCACTGAGCGCGATGACGGCGGTCTTCAAGCCGGTGCGCAAGGGACGAGTGGTCGCGCTGCAGCGCAAGAAGGGCAGTCGCTGGGTCACCGTTGCGCGGAAGCGTCAGGACCGCACGGGCCGCGCCGAGTTCAACGCGCCCTTCAAGGTGCGCCGCAAGGTCGCCGTCTACCGCGTCCTGACCGCCAGGAAGGGAGCCCTCGCCCGCAAGGCCTCGGCCAAGGTCAGCGCCAACAAGTGGGGTGGCGCCGACTTCGTCGAAGAGTTCACCGACCCGGCGACGCTGGCCACTCCCGGCAGCCCCTGGCAGCACCGCCTACAGGGCTATTCACCTGCCAGCCTGAGGGAGTGCTCCAAGTCCAGCCCCTCCGCGGCACGGGTCAGCGGCGGCGCCGCTCGGCTCAGCGTCCTGGACGACCCGGACCGCGACGACTCCACGACCCCTCTCGTCGGGGACCGCTGCGATCCCGCGTCCCAAGCCGGCACCACCTCCTACCAGTACCGGCTGAACGGGCACATCTCCACCCAGGGCCAGGTCGCCGTGAAGTACGGCTACATCGCGGCCAGGATCAAGTTCCAGGATCGCCGTGGCCAGCATGGGTCCTTCTGGATGCAGCCGGAGCCCAGCATCTCGTCCGACGACGCCGGGGCCGAGATCGACGTGATCGAGTGGTTCGGGGAGAAGCACCCCAATGGGGGACTGACCAGCTTCGCGTACAAGCAGCAGGCGTCGGGCGAGAGCAAGAAGTTCGGCGGCTTCATCTCTCGACCTTCCAGGTTCGGCACCGGATGGGCCGACAAGTACCACGTGTTCTCGGTGGAGTGGACCCCGAACGCCTACGTGTTCCGCATCGACGGCAAGGAGACGCGTCGGATCACCGACCGCAACGCGATCTCCCAGCGGCCCGAGTACCTCATCCTGAGTCTGCTGAGCTCCGACTACGAGCTCCAGCATCACCGGGGCGCACTCCCTGAGCACATGTACGTCGACTGGGTGAAGTACTGGGCACGATGAGGATGACGCTCGCCCGCCTGCTCGGTGCAGGCACAGCTCTCTGCCTGCTGCCGAGCGTCGCCACGGCCGCGGCCCAGGCTCACCCGGTCACGCCGCTGTCGTCCGTGTCACCCACGGGGTCCGTGTCGTCAGCGGACATTGTCGCGACGCGCGCCCGTCAGACCGCGTCACTGCGGATGCACCCCCAGATCGCGCAGCCCGGCGCCGGCGTTCGCAAGGCCGGCGCCGCCCGGTCGTCGATGTCGGCCGTCTTCCGGCCGGTGCGACCAGGTCGCACCGTGGTCCTGCAGCGCCGCTCCGGTGACCGGTGGGTGACCGCCGACCGCGGTCGTCAGAACGCACGCGGCATCGCCGAGTTCAACGCGGCCTACCGTCGCAACGGGAACATCCAGACCTATCGCGCCTACGCGGTCCGGGTCCAGAGTCTGCCGCGGATCAGGACCGCCGCGGCGCGCACCGACGTCCGAGGCGATGCGGACTTCACCGACCAGTTCGGTGGCTCGCGCCTCGGTTCGGCCTGGTCGCACCGCTATCAGGATTTCAACACCGCGAACCTCCGCAAGTGCTCCGTGAGCGGCGTGCCGCGGGCCGCCAAGGTGGACAACGGCGTAGTGCGCCTCAGCGTCCGAGTCGACCCGGGTCCGCGTCCTAAGCGCAGCCCGCGTTGCAAGACCGCCTACGGCACCTACAAGTGGCGCGCCAACGGCCACATCTCGACCAACGGCACGAAGTCCTTCCGTTACGGCTACGCCGCGGCGAGAATCCGATTCCAGCCCCGTCGCGGTCAGCACGGTGCGTTCTGGATGCAGCCCCAGACCAAGCTCGCCACTGAAGGCAGTGCCCGACGTACTGGCGCCGAGATCGACGTCATCGAGTGGTTCGGCGGCAACCACCCGCAGGGCGGCCTGGCCAGCTTCGCCCACGACTACCCGAAGGACGGCAAGCCCGGCGTCACGCCCCGCAAGACCGGTGGGTTCATCAAGAACCCCGGACGGTTCGGAAGCGGCTGGGCGAAGAAGTTCCACGTGTTCTCCGTCGAGTGGACCCCGACCCGCTACATCTACCGAATCGACGGCAGAGAGACCTTCCGGACCGGCAAGGGGGTCTCAGGGCGACCGGAGTTCCTGATCCTCAGCCTGCAGAGCTCCGACTACGAGCTGCAGTACCTCGGTGGCGAGCGCCGTCTCCCGCAGCACATGTACGTCGACTGGGTGCGGTACTGGAAGCGCTGAGCGTTTCCTCTTGCACGACGGACCACTATCCGGGAGAGGATGAGTGATGACCACCCGGCGACTGAAGGCCGGAGCCGCCGTGGCCCTCGTGGCCTTGTCCTCACTCGCGTGCAGCGGGGGCGAGTCCGGTTCCAGCCCGCTCCGCGAGGCACCAACGGCACCCAGCACACCGTCGGCGACACCGCCGACCAGGCCGGCCGGACCGCAGACTGGACGGATGTTGATGCTGCCGCAGATCAGTGCGGAAGGGGCGGAGCCGCAGCGCGCAGACCGGGCGCTCTCCGCGATGACGGCCACCTTCACGCCTGCGCGCCCGGGACGTGAGGTGAGGCTCGAGGCCCGCACCGCGGAGGGCTGGCAGGAGGTCCTGACGGACACCCAGGATCGGCGCGGGGTCGTTGAGTTCTCGGCCCGGATGAAGCGCGGCGGGGTGGCGGTGACCTACCGGGCGACGGCGTCCGCGTTCGGTAGGTACCCGGAGCTCTCGACTCGTGCTGTCCGCACCGACGACGCCCCTGCCCCCGACTGGACCGATGACTTCGAGGGCGCATACCTGTCATCGGATTGGTCTCACCGCCTTCAGGGCTATTCGGCTGCGAGCCTTCGCGCCTGCTCGAAAGCGGATCCCCGCGCCGCGGTCGTGCGCGCCGGCGCGCTGCGGTTGGACGTGCTCGCGGATCCGGGCCGCCGGGAGGACCAGTGCACCACCGACGACGGCAGTTTCGCCTATCGCATCAATGGGCACGTCTCCACCGACGGGCGCCGCTCCTTCCGCTACGGACACTTTGCCGCGCGCATCAAGTTCCAACCGAGCCGCGGCCAACACGGTGCATTCTGGATGCAGCCCCAGTCACAGGCAGCGACCACCGGCACCACCGCGAAGACGGGCGCCGAGATCGACGTCATCGAGTGGTTCGGAGAGAACCACCCCCAAGGCGGACTGACCAGTTTCGTGTACTCGCTTCCCTACTCCACCGGCCGAAGGGTCGGCGGCTACCTTGGTCACCCCGAGCAGTACGGCGATGCCTGGGCGTCGCGCTACCACGTGTTCGCGCTCGAGTGGACACCCGATCGATACGTGTTCCGCATCGATGGTCAGGAGACGTTCCGCACGAACCGCGCTGTGTCAGGCCGTCCGCAGTATCTGATCCTCAGTCTGCTGAGCTCCGACTACGAACTACGATTCCTGCGCAGTGGCACCGACCTGCCGCAGAGCATGACGGTTGACTGGGTGCGGCATTGGCCACTGTGAGCAGCGGGCCAGACCCCGTCGACCGTCGAGCACGGCGGCTTCTCGACGCCGGGCTCGTGGACGCCGAGTTCTACAGTGCGCTGCGCGGCCTCGAGTTCACCAGCGAGCTCGAGGCGACTCGCGACATCGTCGCCGTGGGACTCCCGGGACGGCTCAGCCCCCATCCGTTCCTCGACTACGGCAGCCAGCCTCCAGAGCTTCGCCGCGCATGGCGCAATGCCCGCGTTCACACGCTGGTAGAGCGATTGGCGGGGCCGGAGGCGGACCGCTCCGCCTGGGGCCCGCTCGCCAGCGGCACCAACGCTGATCGGGACCGGATGCTTGGCCTCGCCCGGAGCATCGGCTCGAATGTCGCCCTGCTCCCGCTACGCCGTCCACACACGTCCATCCGAGCGCAGTGCACGACGATCATTGTCGTGGCCCGCGACCGGGTGTCCGAGGCCGAGCGCAGCGTGCGCCTCCTTCGTGCGCATTCTGGTGCCGCCGAGCTCGACGTGATCGTGATCGACGACGGGTCCGCGCCACATGCAGCGCTCGGCCTGGGCGCCCGGTTGGACCACGCCGCACTCAGGTTGATCAGGATTCCGCGTGGTGGTCTCGCCGATGTGGACGCCGTGTGGGACGTGGCCCGGGATTTCGCGCTCGGCGAGAGGCTGGTCGTGCTCGGCGCCGGGAGCGTCGTCAGACAAGGTTGGCTGGCACCGCTGATGCAGCTCCTGGAGGACCCCTCCGTGACCGTAGCCCAGCCCTTGCTGGTGGACACCGACGACCTCATCTCGGCCCGGCTCGGCATCGCGCTGGCGGGTCGGCCACCAGACGACCCCCGGATCCACGAGCACCTGCGCGCCGACTGTCCTGACCCGACGGCGGCGGCCGTCCGAACTGCGGACCTGCGCCGCTCACCGGGGATGATGTCGGATCCGTCCCGGCTGGCCGGCGCGGTCCGCGTGGCGCCTGCCTCCCTGGTGACGGAGGCGATGTCCGTGGCGCCGGTGCGGCCTGCGACGACGGGTCGAGCCGTCGTCGCCCGACATTCCTCAGGCCCCCGAGCACCACGCTGGGGGCTGCGCCTGCCGTCCACACCCGGACACTGGGGCGACGTCTGGGGCGACACCCACTTCGCCGGCGGAATCGCCGCAGGTCTGCGCGAGCTCGGTCATGACGTGGTCACCTACCGCAGTGGCTCGCTGGAATCAGCCCCCTTCCACGAGGACGATGTCCACCTCCACCTGCGCGGACGCGTGCGGACTGCACCGGCCCCCGGCCGACTGAACGTGTTGTGGGTGATCAGCCACCCGGACACCGTGGACGCGGAGGAGCTGGGCGCCTTCGACCTCGTGCTCGCCGGGTCCACCTCCTGGGCTGCGGAAGCGACCCGACGCACGGGGCGTACTGTGATCCCCCTGCTCCAGGCGACGGCGATCGTGCCGGATTCCATTGCTGAGCCTGTCCCGTCCAGGTGCACCGAGGCCCTGTTCGTCGGCAACGCCGAGGGCCGACGACGCCCGATCATCGACGCGGCCCTGGACGCAGGCATCCCACTTGCTGTCTATGGACGCGGATGGGAGGGCCGTCTGCCGAGAGGCGCGTGGCGAGCCCAGTATGTTGAACCTGCGCTGCTCCCAGCGATGTACCGCCGGCACGGGGTGGTGCTGGCCGACCACTGGGCCGACATGGCCGCCCATGGCTTCATCGCGAACCGTGTGTTCGACATCGTTGCCGCCGGCGCGGTCGCCGTCGTGGACCAGCCGTGCGACCAACTGCCCGAGCTCGACCGGCACGTGTGGCCGATGTCGGTGCTCAGGGGGGCCGACCTCAACGTCCTGGCCGCTACCCGACCCACTCCGGAGCAGGCGACGGAGGTCGCCCGGCGCCATGGTTTCTCTGCCCGTGCACAGACGCTCGTGAACGCCGTGAGGTCCTCTGGGCTCCCGCTTCTCGCCCGCTAGTGCAAGCGTCGGGCGGCGACGGTCGCGTTCTGATAGGCCGGGTCGATCATCCCGCTCGCGCGTACGAGTTGTGTCTGCATCCCGAGGTCGCACAACCCGTCGACGATGTCGGATCCCCAGTCCGTGATCACCAGACTGTCAGAGCCGTCGCCGGCGCGGTGGTAGCGAGGGGCTTCGAGATGCTGGATCTCGTCGTCGACGAGCCGCGCTCTCTCGACGCTCCTGAACGGCAGCGGCCAGGTGAGCGGGATCGAGAAGATGTGGACGCCTCCTACCCTCAGCACGCGCGCGATCTCTGCGAACGCGACGTAGGGGTCGATCACATGCTCGAAAACGTCCGAGGTGATCACAAGGTCGAATGACTCGTCCTCGAAGGTGAGATGGTTGAGGTCCTGGAACTGCACCCCGCTGATGACGTCGCCGGGACTCCCGCCCTCCCAGTAGTAGGAGGACACGTAGGACGGCAGGCTCGCGAACTGCTTCCTGAATGGCCCCCCGAGTGCGGGCTCGTATATGCGTACGTGGTCCATGACGCCAGCCGAGACAACACTGCTGAGGCTGACGCCTGCGCCCCGGGCGAACTCGTTCAGGATGAGTGTTGCCTGATCGCGCCAACGGAGCGTGTAGTTGCAGGCGGGGCACGCGTAGGACTCACGGATGGAGGGGTGGGAACCGCGTTGGAACTCACCTTTGGCCCCACAGATCGAGCAGATCCCCGGATAGCTGCTCATCGTTCCCGCCTTGAGGCGTCGGCGCCGACGCGATCGATCATGTCGACGTACGCCTGAGCATTCTTCGTGGTCCCCCGCACCCGGGCAACACGAGTTGCCCGCCGGGCTCGGCGCTCCGGCGCCTTGTCGAGCAAGGCTGCGACCGTGCGAACGAACGGCTTTCGCTCCCCGACAACGTGGACCATGCCTTCGACCGCGGTCACCCCCGGAACGTCGGTGGAGACGACGGGCAGCCCGAGCGCCTCGTACATGCTCAACTTCAACGGATTCATGAATGTCGAGAACTCGTCCACCTTGTGCGGCATGATCGCGACGTCTGCCTGGGACAGCAGGTCAAGCGTTTCGAGTTCGTTGCGAGGGCCGTGGTAGACGACCTGATCATGGGTCATGACGCGCCGCAGCGTCTGCAGTTGAGTGCGGGCCGCTGTCCCCACGAGGTGGATCCGCGGCTGCCCCGGCAATGCTGCCACACGCAGTAGGAGTCCCCAGTCGACCCGGTCGTTCATGTTGCCGCTGTACATGACGTGCTGTCCCGCCCCGAGCCACCCACCGGTAGGCGTGGTGAACCCGCTGGGGGGCTGGTACCAGTTCTCGATCTGCGACACCAAGTCAGGTGCGCCCAGCATGCCCAACTGATCGAAGTGTTGCCTGTTGAGCGCAGAGTTGAAGCAGATGGCGTCGGCGCTGCGCAGCATCACGTGGTACTGCCAGGCATAGCCGGTCATCGCGGTGTCGCTGCTCGCCCAGGAGAACTGATTGTCGACGACGTCGACGATGGACGGGTATGCGGAGAGGGTGCTGTGCAACCGCTCGTACCAAGGGAGGATCGGAAAGTGCACGATCGTAGTGTTGGCAGGTGTCAGTCCCTCGGCGGCCAGCCATCCCTCGAACTGCCGACGGACTGCCTCGTCAGCTGCCAGCGTGAGAACGCGGTACTCAACACCATCGGCGTCGACATATCCGCCCGCGGCCTTCTTCTCGAGGAGGGGAAGGATGAGGCGGCCATCACCGAGGTGATCGGCTTGTCGCTCGATGCCTCGTAGCGTGTTCCACCGTGAAGCGTCCATCAACTCGAGGACGGTGACGCGCGCATCCGGGAATGCCGTCCGGTAGGCACGCGCGATCTGGTCGATGCGTCGGCCGTAGAGCCCCGCGTCCTGCTGCTTCCAGAGCAGCAGGAGATTGCGCTGGCCGCGTGGGGAGATCGTCGTGGGCCTGGCCACGGGCTTGCGGACCAGACCCAGTGCCTGCCCGGCGCGCGGAGAGCGGCCCGCCATCTCCTCAGCTGTCGCGAAGGCCGCATACGCTCCCCTCAGCGTGAACTCGTACGGGAGCTCGATCGGCCCTTGGTGGCGCATCGCCGCCATGAGCACATCGGGGAAGGTCGCCTCGCGGAAGAGATACACGCCCGGCACTCCCTCGAGATCGGCGACACTCTCGCCGTACGGAACGAGGGCCGGGATGCCCGAAGCCAGCGCGTCTCCGATCTTCGAGCTGATCTGAAACCTGGTGATCTCAGCGAAGTCCACCGTCTGGTTGGGAAAACCGGTCAGCACACAGTCCAGCTGCTCGATCTGGCCCGCCAGCTCGCTCGACGGAACCACTCCTCCGACGACAGCACCGTGCTCGCGCAACTCGGCGCAGAGAGTGTCGGGCTCGACATCGCCGAGCACGTGAAGCTCCACATCCACCTTGTGCACCCACCGAGTCATGGCGACCGCCTGCGCTGCGGCCAGCAGGTTCTTGTGCCGGCGGACGGTCCCGATGAAGCCGACCCGCTTGCCTTCACCGCCCGTCGGCAGCTCCCGCCCTCGCTGACCAACGCGAGCATGGCGCACGAGGTGCCCCCCGAAGGCGTCCTGGAGGCTTCTGCTCGCAACTGTGCGCGAGGGCACCGCTTCGGTCAGAGCACGACCCAGTCCAATGCCGGGAAGGCCGTACGGTTTGCGCGTTGAGGCTTCCGAGAGCGAAAAATGCTCCTCGTTGTCATCCAGGTCGAGAATCACGCGGGCGTCCGGGCCGGCAACGTGGGCAGCCAGCTCGAACGTGGGATAGCGCGGTTTGCACATCCATACGGTCGAGAAGTCCATTCCGGCGTCGGCAAGGAGCTCGTGGTACACCTCGCGGTACGGCCACGGGATCGTGACAAGCTCTACGTCAGCATCGACCAGCGGCTCCCAGACAGTCGCGCCGAACTCGTGGAACGAGTAGGCGAACAGGACAGCGGGACGGCAGGTGCTGACGATGTCGTAGAGCACCTTCGCCCGACCAATGGGGTTGTGCGACGACTCCCAACAGGTGATGGCGACGGAGTCGGGGCGAGCGGCGATCTCCTTCGCCCGCTCCAGTTGCCTGATGAAGGAGCGCTCGACGGTCGGGGTCTCGACGGTCGACTCGTGCAGCAGCTGCAGCTCCGTGCCCAGGAGCGCGTTCAGTTCGAGAGTGTCCCCGCGTCGCGCCCCTTCGACCCGGAACCGGAACCCGACCGAACGTGGGAAGCCCGGCCCAAGAGCTAGGTCGGTCCGCTCGATCGGCCACTCGAGCAACTCAGCGGCGCGCCCCTTGACGAGGAGAACCGGCCTCATCTCGCGCAGGGGAGCCATCGCCCACCCGGTGACGATGTCACCGGTGAGCTGTTCGATCCTGCCAGCGGCGAGTGAGGCGGGATGAGGCCCGACGGGTACGGGCGGTGCGGGTTCGCCATCCTGGGGCAAGGGTTCTCCAGAGTCGCAAGAAAAGTGCGCGTCGAAGCTGTGGGGGGTCACGCTATCGTGCCGCCCTCAGCCCCGTCGCTGAGTGTGCGATCCGGTATCCTAGACTCCGCCGCATGCGCATGACAGTTCTCGGCTGTGGCTACCTCGGGACAACCCATGCGGCGTGCATGGCGGACCTCGGCTACGACGTCCTCGGAGTCGAGTCGGACCCCGGGCGCTTGGAGTCCCTGCGTGCGGGGCGGGTCCCCTTCTATGAGCCGGGGCTCGAGCACGTGCTGCGCCGGGCGATGGAGTCGGGGAGGCTCACGTTCACGGCCAGCCTGGAAGAGGCGGCGCGGTTCGCCGATGTTCACTTCCTCTGCGTTGGCACCCCGCAGCTGCACGACAGTTATGGCGCGGACATGACCTACGTCAATGCCGCGGTGGAGCAGCTGGCCCCTCACGTGTCCGGATCCAGCCTGCTCATCGGCAAGTCGACGGTTCCGGTCGGCACTGCGTCGGCGCTCGCGCAACTGGCGCAGGAGCTCGCTCCCGCCGGCGCCACGGTGCAGGTCGCCTGGAACCCGGAGTTCCTTCGTGAGGGTCACGCCGTACAGGACACGCTGGCGCCCGACCGGCTCGTCTTCGGCGTCACGACAGCCGCCGCTGAGGACAGACTGCGTGCGGTGTATGCGCCGATCATCGAGCGGGGCACGCCGGTGGTCGTCACTGACCTCGCGACGGCCGAGCTCGTCAAGGTCTCCGCCAACGCCTTCCTCGCCACGAAGATCTCCTTCATCAATGCCGTCGCGGAGATCTGCGATGCAGCGGACGCCGATGTCTCCCAGCTCGCGACCGCAATCGGCTACGACGAGCGCATCGGACCCCGGTTCCTCAATGCGGGGATCGGGTATGGCGGTGGGTGTCTACCCAAGGACGTTCGCGCGTTCATGCATCGAGCCGGCGAGCTGGGGGTGGAGAACGGCATGAGCCTGCTGCGCGAGGTCGACGCGATCAACCAGAGCCGCCGGGAAGGCTTCGTCCGACGTGCCGAGGGCCTGCTCGGCGAGGTCGCTGGGGCGCGCGTGGCAGTTCTCGGCGCCGCGTTCAAGCCCCACAGCGACGACATCCGCGACTCGCCGGCGCTGTGGGTGGCAGGACAGCTGCACCTGAAGGGTGCGCGAGTCGTGGTGTACGACCCCGAAGCGATGCGGAACGCACGCAGGCTCTACCCGACACTGGGTTTCGCCGACAGCACGGTTGAGGCCTGCCGGGACGCGGAGCTGGTTCTGCACGTGACCGAGTGGCCGGAGTTCCGGGAGATCGATCCCGTGAAGCTCGGTGAAGTCGTCGCGAGGAAGCGAATCCTCGATGGTCGCAACGCCTTGGACTCGGCGATGTGGCGCGAGGCTGGTTGGACCTATCAGGGCATGGGCCGTCCCTGACCACCCCCGGATGGGCATGCGACGCCCGGACGAGACCGGCTGCGGGCATCAGCCCTAGAGTGTCGACATGTCGCAGCCCCAGGCGCCCCAGCCGTCACTACCGCCTCCCGCCTTGCGCAAGGGCGGTGACAACTTCGCGTCGGACGTCGACTTCGTCCAGGGAGGGCAGCGGGACACCCGACTGCTCATGCGCGACGCGGGATTGGACCGCAACTCGTCAGTCCTCGATTGGGGATGCGGTCCGGGTCGCCTCCTCTGGGGAGTCCTGAGCGAACTCGGCGAAGTGCGCCGCTATGTCGGGGTGGATGTCGAGAAGAGGGCCATCGACTGGGCTCGGGACAACATCGTCCATTCGTGGGTCGAGTTCATTCGCGTCGATGCCCGAAACGAGCGCTACAACCCCGACGGCTTCCTGGGCCCCCGTATCCCGGTGAACCGCGATTCCGTGGATGTCTTCTACGCCTACTCGGTGTTCTCCCACATGCTGCTCGAGGACACCAGCGCCTACCTCGGTGAAGTCCGGCGCGTGCTCAGCACAGACGGCCGCGCCTTCGTGACGGCCTTCGTCGAGGACGGCGTGGAGGACTGCGTGGAGAACCCCGAGGGCTACGGCCAGCTGTCCTGGGAAGGACGCCTGCACTGCGTGCGCTATGACCGTGCCTTCTTCGACCGGCTGGTCGCCGACGCCGGGCTGGAGATCGTCGACTTCGTCCACGGCGAGGAAACCGACGGCCAGTCCCGCTACATTCTTGCTCAGCCAAGCGTCGGACAGCACCGCTGACGCGCAGAGCATCGATCATTGGCGTCCTCTGACAGGTCGCTGCATCCCGATGCGCGGCTCAGTCTCGTCCTCTCCACGGAGCGACACCACGGAGCTGCTTGACCGCAGGCGCTTCCGCAGCGCGAACGAAGCCGAGATCGGCGCCGACGCCGGTTCGGGTCGCGCAAACCGCGCTGAACACCTCCGACATGCGTTCGGAGGCGCCCCTGACGCGGAGGGCGCGCGCCACTGCAGCGGTTCGCACGAGAGTCGCGGGGAGGCCGTCAAGGTCGACCAGCCACCGGCCGACGTGCTCGTTCTCCATCGTCTGGAGGAGCCGTTGGAGAGCGCGGCCGACCGGGAAGACGCCCGCGCCGGGGAGGCTCAGCCGAAACGTCGCGTCCGAGAGCTGGGCAGGAGCATCCTGGAAACGCATTCGCGGGTCGGCGGTGTACGCAGCCCGGACCATCCGCAGGTCCACGTCGGGGTCGGCCAGGACCGGACGCCGCTCGTCCGTCAGCGACGACCACGGCCCCGCCAGCGTGACCACGAGGTCCGGGAGGCTGCACGAGAGCAGGGCATTCACCATGTCTGTGACCGCCTCGTACGACAGCCCCGCTACGTCGAGCACCACCTCGACGTACGGCACGGTGTAGCTCCGCGCCGTCACCGTCCGGTGCCCACGGAACTCGGGCACCAGGTCGGTGAGGAAGGGCTTGTTGTAGCGGTTCGTGCGCTCCTCGCGATCCATGACGCCGCTCGGACCCGGATGGACGCTGCACGCGTCGGGATCGGGGATGAAGACCGCGCCGGCCTCGCGCAACCGGTATCCGAGGACGATGTCCTCGCCGAGCAGCAGCTCGCGGGGCATGCCGCCGGAGTCGTCGTACAGCTCCCGCCCCACCGACCCGGAGGCACCGATGTGCAGACGCATCGCTCGCGGTCCGGCGTCACACAGGTTCCGCGTCTCGGTCATGATCGGGTCCGTCCACACCTTCGGATCGACGAAGCCCCGCGCGAGGTCCTCGGGCCGGTTGCCGGCAGCCAGCGCACTGCGCAGCTCGGTGGGCGAGAGATGGTCGAAAGCGTCCGCGTCGGCGAACAACCGTCTCCCGAGCACCACGGCGTAGTCGATGACGTGGTGCCACCGCAGATGCGCCTCGACCTGCTCACCGCCGCGGGACCATGTCGGAGTCGAGCCAGTGGATCACCGCCCCGTCGCTGACCTCGACCCCGGTGTGGCAGGCGGCGGCACGGCCCCAGCCGTCCCGGGTCGAGACCAGCCGGGTGTTCTCCGGGCGCACCTCGGGAAGCGTGACGGGCGGCGAGGATCCGTCGTCGACCACGACGATCTCGGTCAGGTGGGCGGGATAGGTCTGTGCGGCCAGGCCCGCGAGCACGAGATCCAGGTGTACCGGGTCATGGGCCGGGACGACCACGGTGACAGTGAGCCTGGGGTCCCACGCCCCGATCTCGGGGACGTCGAGCACCGACCAGTCGTTGTCCCGCACGCGCGGCTGATCGATCACTGCGGTCCACCCACCGTCGCCGGCAGGTCGACCGGGTCGGCCTGGAGGAGCTGGCTCGGCACGAACCCGCTCCACTGTTCACCCATGCGCTCAGGGTCGAGGAAGAAGTCGAGGCCCGGTTCCCACGTGTGGCCCGAACCGGTGCGCCTCAGCACGTAGCCCAACCCCTGGGCGCGATAGACGGCGCCGCCGGCGGCCAGCAGGGACTGGAGGAGCGATGCGTCCACGAACCGGCGAGCGGCGCGGAACCCGCCGACCTCCCGGAGGTCAGCCCGCGACAGCAACATCGTTCCGCCGGCGACGAAGCGGGCGTTGCGTTCTGACTCATCGCTCCTGCGGAGCGTGCGCTCCACCTGCTCGAGGTAGACGTATTCCGAGGTGGTGCCGACGAGCTCGGCCGCGGAGTGCTTCCGGGCGACGAGCAGGTCGAGCAGGAAGTCCGGGGAGTACCAGTCGTCGTCGTCCATCTTCATGACCAGGTCCCCCGACGCGGCGGCAACCCCGAGGTTGAGGGCCTCACCGAAGAGGGTCTCGGCGGGCGCGCACACCACCGTGTGCGGGCGATCGCCGACCAGCTCGCGCACCGTCGCCTCCTCCGGCACGAAGCCGTGCGCCACGAGCACCAGTTCCGCGACCACGCCCCGCTGTCGCGTGAACTGCCGAAGCGCGAACCGGAGCTGGTGGGGTCGACGCGTCGCCAGGACGACGGAGATCGTCGGCTGCGCCTCGACGAGGCCCGCTGCCTCGGCGAGGGCCGAGCGCCATCCGGCCGTCCCGTGCGCCAGGATGGCGGCCCGGCGCAGCCGGATGCTGTGCTCCTCTCGGCGCAGGTCATCCAAGAGATCGACGGGACCAGCGATCGCGGCGCGCACCTGTTCGTCCAGGCCGGTGTCATCGCCGGGAGCGTCACCCACCAGCGGAACTCCGGCCGCAGCGAGGCCCGCCACCGTCAAGGCAGCACACGGTTGGACGGCCCGCGACTGGGGCCAGTCCACCCGGACACCGCGAAGGCCGCGCAGCGCCCGGACCCCGGCCGCGGTGGCGCCCCGGCCCGGGGCGAACCACACGTCGACCCCCTCTCCGATCACCCGCACCCCTCCCGCGTCATCCGTCACGAACCCACCCATGCCGACGGTGTCTCGTTGGACGAAGCCGCGCGGATTGAGCACTCGTTCGTCGATCGGGCCGACCATGGGGCCGCTCAGCGTCACCGGCGCCCGGCCGGTCACCTCGGACACGGGAAGCGCTCGGGAACCGACAGCAAGCACGACGTCAGACGGGACCACCGTGTCAGGAGGCGTGGGGTCGTCCGCGTCCAGCAGGGCGAGACCCGCGTCGGCCGGAGGTGGCATCCCCGGCCAGTCGGGCAGCCGCCCGACCTGGAGGCCGTGGGGCGGCGTACGTCCTGGCACGGCTTGCCTGGCCAACTGCTGGAGCACCAGCGTCGCCGGGGCCGGACGGCTGAAGCGCACCGTGGTGATGGCACCCGAGCCCGGCGTACGCGCGGCCAGCCCGGTGATGGGGGGCCACTCCTCACGGGGCAGGAGGAGCACCGGGCGGTCAGCCTCCGCCAGGACCACCGCAACCGTCCGTGCCTTGCCCAGCGGCGGCAGGAGCGTGGCCAGGGTTCGAAGTGCTGCGACGTCCGCAGCCACGGCCACGACAGCCGCCCAACGACCGGGAGTCGCGTGCATGCCGTCCACGCTGTGTGTGACCTCACCGGAGAGAGGATCGGGGACCTCCACGAAACGGTCGCGCACAAGCAGGACCGGACCGGAGATCCCCTCGATGAACCTGCGCAAGGCGGCGGTCAACTCACCACTCGCGGCGGTGAGCGCCGAGGGACTGACGTCGCGACCTGGGGGCACGTCCACAACCTAATGGGTCGACCGGGAGGGCACGTCCGCCAGGCACCCCCGCGTGCGGTGCTCGTCCGTGCCAGAAATGCTGCCATCCACGGGAACCTTTCGGGCCCTCCGGTGCGACAGTCGGAGTATGGATGCAGGTGAGGTCCCGGATGCGGAGCTGGTCGCAGCTCTTGCCCAGGGCGACCTCGCGGCGCTGCGCCAGCTCTACGCCCGGCACGCCCCCTGGCTGTCGGTCCGACTGAGCCGGCGCTGCAGCGATCCCGACGTGGTCGCCGACGCCCTCCAGGACTGCTTCGTCGCGGTCTGGAAGGAGTCCGGCCGCTGGCGCGGCGACGGCGAGGTGGCGGCCTGGCTGTGGGGGATCGCCGTACGCCGCCTGATCTCGCGGCTGCGCGCGGGAGACCGCACCCTGGCCCGGCTGACGGTCCGGACCCCGCTGGCCGACCCGGACGCCCGGGGCCCGGCCGAGCCGAGCGCGGAGGAGCGGGTGCTCCTCGGCATCGAGTACGGCGGCCTCGGCGACGCCCTGGACCGGCTCAGCCCGGAGATGCGCGCGGTCGTCGAGGCGACCGTGCTCGACGGGCTCACCAGCAAAGAGGCCGGGCAGCTGCTCGGCATCCCCCAGAACACGGTCAAGACCCGGCTGCACCGCGCCAAGGCGCAGCTGCGCCAGGACCTGGCAGGAGGCATCGCATGAGCACCGACCTCGGCAGCGACCGCGGCTGGCACGCGGACGACACCCTGCTGGCGGCGTACGTCGCCGGTCGGACCCGCCCGCCGGTGACCGCCTCCGTCGAGATGCACCTGATGGACTGCGGGGCGTGCCGGGCCGCGGTGACGCCCCTCGTCGAGCCCGCCCCGCTGGGCGCCGTGTGGGACCGGGTCGCGGACCAGCTCCAGGCGCCACGACCAACGCGCCTCGAGCGGGCCGCCACCCGGCTGGGACTGAGCGAGCGCGACGCCCTCCTGGTCGCCGCGGCTCCCGCGATCCGCGGCGCCTGGCTGCTCGGCCTCCTGCTCTGCCTGCTGTTCGCGGTGATCGGCGTCGCCCAGGGTGCGCCCAACGGCTCCCTGCTGTTCCTGGCGATCACCCCGCTGGTGCCGGTGGCCGCGGTGGCGTTCGCCTACGGACAGGACGTGGACCCGATGTGGGACACCACCCTGGCCGCGCCGTACCCGCCGCTGCGGCTGCTCCTCCTCCGCGCGGTCTCGGTGGTGGTCGTGGCCCTGCCGCTCGCCCTCGCCGCCGGACCGCTGCTGCCCGGCCCGCCCTGGATGGCGGTCGCGTGGCTGGTGCCGGGACTGGCCTGCGTCGCCCTGACCCTGGCGATGTCCACCTGGGTCACCGTGTCCCGCGCCGCCGTCGCGGTCTCCGGGTGCTGGATCGCCGCCGTGATCGTCGCCGCCGGTCCCGCCGTGCAGGACGTCCTGCTCGTCGTCGCGGCCCCCCTGCTGCCCGCCTACCTGGTCGTCGCCGTGCTGGCCTCGACCGTCTTCTGGATCCGCTCCGACCGCCTGTCCTACCTGGGGAGGAACCCGTGAACCACCCGACCGTCAGCCTCACCAAGGTGACCCGCCGCTACGGCTCGGCCACCGTCCTCGACTCACTCGACCTCGACCTGTCCCCCGGCATCACCGGGCTGCTCGGCCCCAACGGAGCCGGCAAGACCACCCTGCTGCGGATCCTGGCGACGGTGCTGGCCCCGACCTCGGGCGGCTGCCGGACCCTCGGCCGGGACCCCGACGACCCGGACCAGCGCACCGAGATCCGGCGCCGGCTGGGCTACCTGCCGCAGGAGAGCGGCTACCCGCGCGGCTTCACCGCCTTCCGGTACGTCGACTACGTCGCCGCGCTCAAGGAGTGGACCGAGCGCGGCCCCCGGCACGCGGAGGTGCGCCGGGCGCTGGAGCTGGTCGGTCTGTCCGACCTCGCCGGCAAGCGGATGCGCACCCTCTCCGGAGGTCAGCGGCGCCGGGCCGCGCTGGCCCAGGCCCTGCTCGGGCAGCCCGAGCTGCTGGTGCTCGACGAGCCCACCACCGGCCTCGACCCCGAGCAGCGAGCGTCCCTGCGCGGCGTACTCTCCACGGCCGGGCACCGGTCCACCGTCGTGCTGGCCACGCACCAGACCGAGGACGTGGCCGCACTGTGCGAGCGGGTGATCGTCCTCGACGACGGCCGGGTGCTCTGGGACGGCTCGGTCACCGCGCTGGTCGGCACCGCCGCCGGCAAGGTCTGGCTCGCCGACGCCGAGCAACCCGAAGCCCTCTCGTCGTGGCGGACCGGCACCGGCCGCTACCGTCACGTGGCCCTCGACCCGCCCGCCGGCGTGGAGATCGCCGAGCCGAGCCTCGAGGACGCCTACCTGCTGCTGCGCGCGCAGGCCGCGCGCGACCGGGCGGGGGTGCCCGCATGATCACCGTGGCCACGTCACCGGCTCCACCGGCGGCCGTGGACGAGCGCGAGGTGCTGTGGATGCTGGCCCGCTACGAGACCGTGCGGCTGCTCCGGCACCCGCTGTTCGTCCTCGGGGTGCTGCTCTTCGTGCTGGTGGCGGTCACGACCCCGCTCTCGGAGTACGCCAACGCCGACTACCAGAACACGGCCGACGGACCCGAGACCAACCTCGACTGGCCGGTGCTGCCCGCGTTCGCACTCGGTCTCAGCGGCCTGATCGCGATGAACCGGATCACCAGCAGCGCCGGCCGGGCCGGCGACGTACTCCGGTCCGCGCCCGTCACCGAGTCCCGCCGGACCCTCGCGCTCTGCCTGGCCTGCCTGGTGCCGGGCGCGATCGCCCTGGTGGGGGCGACGTACGTCTTCCTGTTCTGGATGTTCGACCCGCCGGTGCAGAGCATCAGCTGGGGGGAGTACACCGATCTCGAGCTGGCCGCGATCATGGCCTGCGGCGTCCTCGCCGCCATCGGGGGGCCGTTGCTGGGGGTGCTGACCGCCCGGTGGTGGCGGTGGCCGACCGCGGCCGCGGTGACCAGCGTGCTGCTGATCCTGTGGTCGGTCTCGACCCTGGCTCCCGACAAGCACTGGCTGCTGACGCTCCACCACGCGGCCGCTCCGTTCACGCTCGTGGCCAGCAACGGTGAGGACTGGTCCTGGCACATCGGGGGCAGCTGGCTGTGGCGGGTCGCCTACCTCGCCGGCCTCTGCCTGCTGGCGGCGATCGGTGCCTGCGCCCACGGCACCGAGGGCGCGCAGCGGCGCCGGCTGGCACGCGCGGCCACCGTGGTCGCGTTGGTCACCGCCGGGTGCCTGCTGCTCGCCGCGTTCACCGGCACGGAGGGCTACTACGGCTGGGACCGGCGGTGAGGAGTACGACGCTCGCCGAGCTCGGCGCGGTCCGCTGGCCGCCGGTGGCCGGCGCCCTGGCCGCCGCCGCCGCTCTCGCGGCGCTCGACCTGACGGTGTGGGCGCGCGGCCCGGGCTCCGAGCTCACGATCCTGGTCGCCGGGCTGCTCGGGGGGGCGGCGGCGCTGGCCCTGGACGACCCCGCCGCGGGCGTCACCCGCGCCGTGCCGACGACGCGCCGGCGGCGTACGGCGCTCCGACTGGTGGTGGCGGCCGGGGCCGTCGGGGCCTGGTGCCTCTACGTCGCGGTGACCGCCGAAGCGATGCGGACCGACGGGCGGCCCGCATCGTGGGTGACGCTGGCGGTCATCGGCGGCGGGGTGCTCGCGCTGTGCGTCGGCGTGGCCAGCCGCGATCGGCCGCGGCGGCCGGGACGGGCAGCCCGGCGCGACGGTCGCCTCGACCGCGGTGCTCGGCATGCTGGGGCTGATGCTCCTGCCGCTGCCGGGCGACCTCGCGGCGTACGACACCTCGTCGCGGTGGACCGACGCGACCGCCCTGTGGGCGCTCCTGGGTCTGGCCGGGGTCGTCGCGCTGTGCTGGGGCGCCGCCGACCCGTGGCGGCGTACGTTCCAGCAGCACGCCTGACGATCGGCGCCGATCGCTTGGTGGCGACGCGGTGCGCCGCTGGAGCACACTGGCCGGATGGAGCCTCACGACAAAGCCTCGGGGGCGGCACTGGACCGCGCACACGCCCACGCCCTGGACTGGCTCGCCTCGCTGGACGGCCGGCCGGTCCCGCCCCGCGCCTCGATCGCCGAGGTGGTCGCGGCGCTCGGCACCGAGCTTCCCGGCGCACGGGACGCCCGCCGGAGGACGTCATCGACCTCCTCGCCGCGGCCTGCGACCCCGGCCTCACCGCGATGCCGTCCGGCCGCTTCTTCGGCTTCGTGATCGGCGGCACGCACCCGGCCGCGCTCGCCGCCGACTGGCTGGTCAGCGCCTGGGACCAGAACTCCGGGCTCCGACGGCTGACCCCGGCGCACAGCGCGGTCGAGGACCTGGCCTCCACCTGGCTGCTCGACCTGCTCGGCCTCCCGAGCGGCAGTGCCGTCGGCTTCGTCACCGGCGCCACGGTGTCGAACTTCACCGCACTGGCCGCCGGACGCGACGCCGTACTCCGCCGCGTCGGCTGGGACGTCGCCACCCGCGGCCTGGTGGGCGGTCCCCGGGTGCGGGTGCTGGTCGGCGCCGAACGCCACGACACGGTCGACCTGGCACTGCGGTACCTCGGGTTGGGGTCCCCGGAGCCGGTGGCCGCCGACGACCAGGGCCGGATCCGCGCCGACGCCCTGCTCGCGGCGCTGGACGCCGACGACGCGGGGGTGCCGACGATCGTGGTGCTGCAGGCCGGCAACGTGCACTCCGGGGCCTTCGACCCGTTCGCCGAGGTCGTCGACGCCGCCCACGAGCGGGGTGCGTGGGTGCACGTCGACGGCGCCTTCGGGCTGTGGGCGGCGGCCTCGCCGGCGTACCGGCATCTGGTCTCGGGCCTGGAGCGCGCGGACTCGTGGACCACGGACGCGCACAAGACGCTGAACGTGCCCTACGACTCGGGGCTGGCGGTCGTGCGCGACCCGGACGCGCTGCGCGCGTCGATGGGCATGCACGGGGACTACCTGATCCACGACGAGAGCGGCGAGCCGTTCGACAAGGTGCCCGAGATCTCGCGACGGGGCCGAGCCCTCCCGGTGTGGGCGGTGCTGCGGGCGCTCGGCCGCTCCGGCGTCACGGAGCTGGTCGACCGCCTGTGCGGGCACGCGACCGCCTTCGCCGCCGGGCTCGAGGACATCCCCGGCGCCACCGTCGTGAACGACGTCGTGTTCACCCAGGTGTGCGCGACGTTCGGCAGCGACGAACGCACGGACGAGGTGGTGCGCCTGCTGCTCGAGGACGGCGAGGCCTGGATGTCCGGCTCCACCTGGCACGGCGAGAAGATCCTGCGCATCTCGGTGAGCAACTGGTCCACCACCGCCGACGACGTGGCCCGCAGCCTGGCCGCCGTACGCCGCGTCACCGCCCTCCTCCCCTGACGAGGTGTGAGTTCTTGCGCGCCGAAGTGCGTGTTCTTGCGCGCCGAGGTGTGTGTTCTTGCGCGCCGAAGTGCGTGTTCTTGCGGACGGACCGCAAGAAGTGACACCTCGGCACACCATTTCTCACTCCTCGGCACGCAAGAAGTGACACCTCGGCGGGGCAGCGGCGGGGCAGGTGAGAGGGCAGGGTGCGGGTCAGGTGAGGAGCTGGAGGGCTCCGGGGAGGATCGAGGCGGTGAGGCACGAGCCCGGGTGCAGGGCGGGCAGCGGCTCGCCGTCGGCGCCGACCGGTACGCCGAGCCGCGGGGTGTCGCTGACGGCGACCTCGACCCGACGGGCGCGGAGCACCCGGACCTCGGGCAGCGCGACGTGGGCGCCGTCGTACACCTTCGGCAGCGAGCGGATCAGGTCGATCCGTCCGGCGGCGCCGATCACCACGACCTCCAGCAGCCCGTCGGTGACCGAGGCGTCCGGCGCGATCCGCATGCCCGAGCCGTAGTACGCCGAGTTCGCGATCACCACGGTCGCCGCGCGCACCCGGTGCGGGGTGCCGTCCAGGATTAGGGAGTACGTCGCCGGGGTGAACGCGGCGAGCGCGCGGACCGCGGCGAAGGGGTACTGCAGCCTCCGCGGCAGCCACTGCGCCCGGTCGACGATCTCGGCCGCCCGGGCGTCCACCCCGGCGTACACCGACCCGGCCACCACCCGGGACCCGCCGTCGGGCAGCCCGACCCGGACCAGGTCGACCGGGCTCGGCGCGGCCGAGAGGAGCACGCGGGCCACGTCGGCCGGGTCGTCGGAGAGCGCCAGCATCCGCGCGAAGTCGTTGCCACGACCTGCCGGCACGATGCCGAGGGTGCCGCCCAGGGCGGCCACCTCGCCGGCGATCGAGGAGAGCATGCCGTCACCGCCGACGGAGACCACCACGTCGCCGCGCGCCACCGAGGCGCGGACCAGGTCACGGGTCGCGTGCGGGCCCGGCGAGTAGGTCACCTCGACGGTCGCTCCGGCGTCGCGCAGCCGCCGGGCCACCGGGACGACCGCGCCGGGAGCCGCGCCGCCGCCCGACAGCGGGTTGACCAGGAACGCGAAGGAGCGAGGCTCCTCGTGGGGTGACTTCACGGGATCAGCACCCCGGGGTTGAGGACGCCGGACGGGTCCAGCTCGGCCTTGACGGCGCGCAGCACCGCGACCCCCACGTCGCCGATCTCGCGGGCGAGCCACGGCTTGTGGTCGGTGCCGACGGCGTGGTGATGCGTGATCGTGGCGCCCGCAGCGGTGATCGCGTCGCTGGCCGCGGCCTTGGCGACCTGCCACTGCGCGAGCGGGTCCTCGGCCTCGGTCACGGCGACGGTGAAGTAGAGCGAGCACCCGGTCTCGTAGACGTGCGAGATGTGGCACAGCACCAGCGCCTCGTCGCCGAGCGCACCGGTCAGCGCGTCGCGCACCGCGGCGTACACCCGGTCGACGTCGGACCAGAACGTCGCCGTCTCCAGCGTCTCGACGAGGACGCCGACGTCGAGCATCGCGTCGCGGAGGTACGGCGCGTGGAAGCGGCCGGCCTCCCAGGCGCGGCCCCGCGCCTCACCGAGCGGGGTGCCGCCGAGCTCGGTCAGGACCGCGGCGGCCGCCTCCCGGCGGGAGGCCACGGAGGCGCCCTCGTGGCCGACGATCATCACGCAGCCGCCCTCGGGGGCGTCGCCGCCGACGTCGGACTGGCTGGACAGGTTGATCGCGGTCTCGTTCTCGTCGGAGAGCCGCAGGACCGTCGGCATCGTCCCGGACTGGGCCAGGGTGCGCAGGGCCGTGGCGCCCTCGGCGAACGACGCGACGTGCCACGCGTCGTACACCTTCTCGGCGGGTGAGCGTCGCACCCGGACCCGCACCGAGGTGATCACCCCGAACGCGCCCTCGGAGCCGAGCACCAGCTGGCGCAGGTCCGGGCCGGCGGCGTTCGCGGGCGACGAGCCGAGCATGAGCGTCCCCGACGGGGTGGCCACCGTCAGCCCGACGACGAGCGCGTCGAAGCGGCCGTAGCCGGCGCTCGACTGGCCGCTGGACCGGGTCGCCGCGAAGCCGCCGATGCTGGCGTACTCGAACGACTGCGGGTAGTGGCCGAGGGTCAGGCCGTGCTCGCCCAGCAGTGTCTCCGCCTCGGGGCCGCGGAGGCCGGGCTCGAGGACGGCGGTCATCGAGACCGGGTCGACGTCGCGGATGCCCTTCAAGCGGACGAGATCCAGGGACAGGACGCCCGCGAAGCCCGAGCGTCGGGCGACCAGCCCGCCGGTCACGGAGGTGCCACCACCGAAGGGGACGACCGCGACGTGGTGGCGGACCGCGAGAGCCAGCAGCGCGACCACGTCGTCGTGGCTGCCGGGGCGGACCACCGCGTCGGGTGCGTCGGTGAGGTCGCCGGCGCGGGCCCGCAGCAGGTCAGGGGTGGACTTGCCGCGGGTGCGCAGCCGGCGGGTCTCGTCGTCGACCAGCACGTGGGCGGCACCGAGCAGGGAGCGCAGGTCGGCCAGCACCTCCTCGGCCAGCAGCGAGGTCGGCGGCGCGGCAGTCGCGACGGCCGGGGACTCGTGGATCCCGAAGGCCAGCTCGACCAGGCCGCGGGTGGCCTCGGGCAGCGGTGCGGCGGCGGCCGGGTCGCCCCAGCGGGAGGGATGCATCTCGACGGTCATGCGTTACACTGTGACACATGACGTCAATCCGTCACAACGGCTACCTCGACGCGGCCCGCGACTGCATCCTCGACGTGGGCTGGAAGCGCACCACCCTCACCGACGTGGCACGTCGCGCCGGTGTCTCCCGGATGACCATCTATCGCACCTGGCCGGACATGCAGACCCTCCTGGCCGACCTGATGACCCGCGAGTGGACCGGCGTGACCACCGAGGTCCCCCACACCGGCCACGCTCCGGAGGAGATCGCCGAGGCGGTGGTCGCCGCGAGCCGCGCGCTCCGCGGCAACCCGCTGTTCCGCCGGATCCTCGACGTCGACCCTGACCTGGTGGTGCCCTACCTGCTCGACCGCCGGGGCCGCAGCCAGCAGCTGATCCTCGACGTGCTGGCCGAGCAGATCGCCCGCGGCCAGGCCGCGGGCGCAGTCCGAGGGGGCGACCCGCAGCTGCTGGCCCGCACCGTCGTGCTCTCCGCGCACGGGCTGACCCTGTCGGCGCACACCATGGCCGACGACACCGTCACCGAGGACGCCCTCGACGCCGAGCTCGGCACCTTCCTGGCCCGGGGACTGGCGCCGTCATGAGCCCGCCCGGCAGACCGACCCGGGGCCGGATCGAGGGCCGGATCGAGGGCCGGGTCGAGGGCCGGGTCGAGGGGGCGGACGCCCGGATCGGCACCGGTGTGGCCGACCTGCCCGAGCGCACCGACCTGCTCGTGATCGGTCTCGGGGTCACCGGCGCGGGTGTCGCGCTCGACGCCGCCTCCCGCGGCCTCGACGTGGTCGCGGTCGACGCGCACGACCTGGCGTTCGGCACGTCGCGCTGGTCGTCCAAGCTGGTCCACGGCGGACTGCGCTACCTCGCGAAGGGGCAGGTCGGCGTCGCCCACGAGAGCGCCGTCGAGCGTGGCCTGCTGATGGACGTCACCGCCCCGCACCTGACCCACGCGATGGCGATGCTGCTGCCGCTGATGTCGAGCGTCGGCCGCGCCCAGGCCGGGCTCGCCCGGGTCGGCTTCGCGGCCGGCGACGTGCTGCGCCGCTCGGCCGGCACCCCGGTCGACACGCTGCCCCGGCCGCGCCGGATCACCCGCACCGAGGTGCTGGCGATGGCGCCCGGGCTGCGCAGCGCCGGGCTCCGCGGCGGGCTGCTCTCCTGGGACGGCCAGCTCGAGGACGACGCCCGGCTGGTCACCTGCCTGGCGCGGACCGCGGTCGCCCACGGCGCCCGGGCCCACACCCGGGTGCGGGTCCTGGACGCGACCGGGACCAGCGCCACCCTCCACGACGAGCGCACCGGCGAGACCCGCACCATCGCTGCCCGCGCGGTCGTCAACGCCACCGGCGTCTGGGCCGGTGACCTCGTCGACGTACGCCTCCGTCCCAGCCGCGGCACCCACCTGGTGCTGCGCGCCGCCACCCTGCCCGGGCTCACGACCGCGGTCACGGTCCCCGTCCCGGGCACGGCCAACCGCTTCGTCTTCCTACTCCCCCAGCCCGACGGGACGATCTACGTCGGCCTGACCGACGAGCCGGTCGAGGGGCCGGTCCCGGACGTGCCCGAGCCGACCGACGCCGAGATCGGCTTCCTGCTCGACGTGGTGGCCGCCGCCTTCGACCGGCCGTTGCGCCGCGGCGACGTGGTCGGGGCGTACGCCGGGCTGCGGCCGTTGCTGGACAGTGACGGCACCACCGCCGACCTGTCCCGCCGCCATGCCGTGCTCACCTCGGACTGCGGCGTGGTCACGGTCGTCGGCGGCAAGTTGACGACGTACCGGCGGATGGCGGAGGACGCCGTCGATGCCACCGGTCTGGCGCCCGGACGGTGCCGGACCCGGGTGCTCCCCCTGCTCGGGGCCGCGCCCCGCGCCGAGCTCGCCCGCCTCGAGGCGCCGGCGCGCCTCGTGCGCCGCTTCGGCACCGAGGCGGCGCTGGTCCTCGACACCGCCCGTCGGGCGACCGGACTGCGTGACGGGGAGCTGCTCGCTCCCGTGGCGCCGCACCTGCCGACCACGCTGGCGGAGCTGGTGTTCGGAGTCACCCACGAGGGCGCCATCGACGCCGACGACCTGCTGGACCGGCGTACCCGCATCGGCCTGGTGCCGCAGGACCGGGAGACCGCCCGCCCGGCCGCCGAACGGGCACTTCAGCTGGTCTCCATCCACAGGACCTCCCAGATGTGACCGTCCGGGGTCGGGATATTCTCGCGGGATGCGAATCGAGAGTCTCAGTCACCCGGCGTTCCCCGACGACAAGGGCGGCAAGCTCCGCACCGCGATCTTCAGCTGGTTGCTGGGCGACGTCATCACACCCGGAAAGACGATGCTCGATCTGGGCGCCGGCCCATGCGTCTTCGCACGACGCGGCGTCAAGGCTGGATACAGGGTCACCGCTGTCGACGGGCGGGACGAACGCCTGCCGGACGATCTCGACCCCAACGAGATCGAATTCATCAAGGCTGACGTGCGCACTTTTCCGGCAGGCGATTTCGACGTGGTGACCAACCTGGGCCTGCTCTATCACCTGGAGTTGGCGGATCAGATCGAGATTCTGCGCAAGCACTCGGACTCCACCGTCATCCTCGAAACGCAGGTGCACATCCCCGAGGCTGTCAGCGATTCCTGCGGTGACTGGGCACGCGCTCTGGTCGAGCAGGACGGTTACACCGGGGTCAGCTTTCCTGAGGGTGACAATCCTATGGCGAGCATCGGGAATCCGACTTCCTTCTGGCCGACTGAGCCCTCACTGCTGCGGATGATCGAAGCGGCCGGCTACGAGTCGTGCCAGGTCATCGAGCCCTACTATGTCTCGAAGTACGGCGCCCGGCGCTTCTACCTGCTCAACGGCCGATGAACCCACAGATCACTCAGGGCAGTGCTTCGCGATCAATCGGTCGACGTCGCGCCAGGGGCTGAGGTCACGCCCCGTCAACTCCTCCACGAAGGCGATGTCGTCCTCATAGAGGCTGAGCAAGGCGACGATTTCCATCGGCTTGATGGCATGGCGCTTCTCCTTGAACACCTTGACCCATGTCCGGTTCAGCGGCCTTTGGGTCAGGTCCACCGACTTCCAGAACCTATCGGTGCCGACCTCGCCCAGGGTCTTGAGAGCCTGTTCGAGGTACGCCTTCGGGTCTGCGACGAGGTCGTCGTAGAGGAGGACATTGAGCCGGTCTCCGAAGATGCCGTGCCAGTGCTGCCAATGACGCTTGTAGAACCCGAGGTCGATGACCCCGTACTCCCACGGGAGCTGGAACATGCTGGTCGGGAGATCGAAGCGCCCTTGCGAGAAGTGATGCCAGTACGCCGAGACTGCACGCGAGACAGGATCCCGAAGTGAGACGAGCAGCGTGACGTCAGGGAGCCTCTCGTCGATGATGGCCGCTGTGTCATGCGCTCGGGCGGGGGACGCCGCATTCCCACCGGTCCGCCAGAAATAGTGGGGGGTCGACTCACCCCGCCACTTGCGGTCGGCCCCGCCCTCGAACAGAGCTTGGTAGGCCAGCCACTGCTGCTCATCCCGGACGCGATCGGGTCGGTTGAAGAAGTTCAGCTCCTTGCCCTCGGCCATGAAGATCTCCGGATGCTTGGCGAGCATCCGGTGGAGCCAGGTCGTCCCCGACTTCTGGGCGCCGACGATCAGGAGGTTGGGCTGCATGCGCGCGAGCATAGCCTCGCGTCAGTTCGGCCCTGCGCCACCAGGGTCAGGCATCGGTTCCGCCACTACGCGACAGGTCCTGTCTCGCTGCCTGTCGGTTCCATCCACAGGACCTCCCAGATGTGACCGTCCGGGTCGCGGAAGGACCCGCCGTACATCGGTGGCGCGTCCAGGATGCCGGCGACCCGGGCGCCGGCCGCACCCGCGGCGGCGCAGAGCCGGTCGACGTCCTCGGGCCCGGTCGCCGAGAGGCAGATGGTGGCCTCGGTCCCGGTGTGCGGCCGGGTGTCGTGGAACCCGTGGAAGAACGCCTCCCGCACCAGCATCACGCTGGCCTGGTCGTTGATGACCAGACAGGCCGCGTCCCCGGAGCAGAACTCGTCGTTGAACGTGAAGCCCAGCTCGGTCCAGAAGGCGCGCGAGGCGGCCACGTCCTTGACCGGCAGGTTCGGGAAGATCATGCGCGCCATCGGTGGTCCCCTCTCGTCGGCGGCCGTCACGAGTGCTGACCGGAGCCGTCGGCCGGACTCATCGCGGCCACGCCGATGAGTTCGACCCTTCCGCCCGGTCTCCACCACCGGCAGACTGGCCGACGCAGCATTGGCCGACAAGGCTCCGGCCGACGCAGCGTGGCCGACAGCATCCGGGAGGCAGACGTGACACAGGCGACGACCGACGCGCGGACCGCGGGGCAGCGGGCCACAGCGCCCGCCCCCGAGGCGAACTTCGAGGAGCTCGCCGACACCTACCGGCGCGAGCTGCTCGCGCACTGCTACCGGATGACCGGGTCCGTGCACGAGGCCGAGGACCTCGTCCAGGAGACCTACCTGCGCGCCTGGCGCGCCTTCCACGGCTTCGAGGGCCGCTCGTCGGTGCGCACCTGGCTCTACCGCATCGCGACCAACGTCTGCCTGACCAACCTCGAGGGCCGCGCCCGGCGACCGCTGCCCACCGGCCTCGGCACCGCCGACAGCCAGGCCGGCGACGCGCTCGAGCTCGACCACGAGGTGCCCTGGCTGGAGCCGGTGCCCGACGCGGCGGTGGTGGTGACCGAGCGTGACTCGATCCGGCTCGCGTTCGTCGCCGCGCTCCAGCACCTGCCGGCCCGGCAGCGGGCGGTGCTGATCCTGCGGGACGTCCTGCGCTGGTCGGCCAAGGAGGTCGCCGAGGCGCTCGAGACGACGTCGGTCGCGGTGAACTCCGCGCTGCAGCGTGCCCACGCCCAGATGGAGCAGGTGCACGCCTCCGAGGACAGCGTGGTGCCCGACCTCGACGCACGCCAGCGCCAGCTGCTCGACCAGTACGTCGAGGCCTTCTGGCGCAAGGACATCGACACCATCGTCGGTCTGCTGACCGCCGACGCCGTCTGGGAGATGCCGCCCTTCACCGGCTGGTACCGCGGCGCCGAGAACATCGGCCGTCTCATCGACACCCAGTGCCCCGGCGGCGCCCACGAGATGCCGATGATCCCGACCACCGCCAACGGACAGCCGGCGTTCGGGCTCTACATGGCCTCGCCCGACGGCGACTACGCGCCGTTCCACCTCCAGGTCCTCGCCCTGGACGGTGACCGGGTCCGCAGGGTCGTCGCGTTCTTCGACGCGGAGCTGTTCGCGAGGTTCGGGCTGCCGGCGCGGCTGACCGACCAGGACGTACGCCGCCTCCGGGGTGCCGAGCCGTCGTGACCTCCTCCACCGACCCGGTGGAGCTGCTCGAGCGCGCGATCGGCTACACCCGCGGGATGCTGGGCGGTGTCCGGACCGACCTGCTCGACCGGGCCACGCCCTGCGCCCAGTGGACACTGGGCGACCTGCTCGACCACATGTCCGACGGTCTCGACGCCCTCACCGAGGCCAGTCGCGGCGTCATCGCCATCTCGCCGGCGCCGACCGGGCACACCGGCGTACTCGAGCTGCGTGCCAAGGCCTGCCACCTGCTCGGCGCCTGGTCCCACCCGCACGCCACCGAGGCGCGGCTCGGGCCCGCCCGGATCGAGAGCGCCGTGCTGCTGCACGCCGGCGCCCTCGAGATCACCGTCCACGGGTGGGACGTGGGTCAGGCGACCGGGCTCGGACGCCCGATTCCCGAGCCCCTGGCCCGGACCCTCGACCGGTCGTCGCGGCACCTGATCACCTCCCAGGACCGACCCCTGCGCTTCGCCCCGGCCCTCGGGGACACTGGGGTCGTCTCACGCTCCGCAGAGTTGCTCGCCTTCACCGGCCGTCACAGCGGTTATCAGGCGTCACACCCCAAGCCCGGGGTTGCGTGACTCGAACGGGCCATGGCGGGTTGGGCCGTCCGAAGGGGATTTCGGACATTCCACGCGCTCTCGATGATCCGCACCTAGGCTCCAAGGATGGTGGGGACTCCGATAGTTGAACGTGACTCGGAGATTGCCAGTCTCGGGAGGCTCATGGCTCGCATTTCAGGTGGCCGTGGAGGTTTGTGCGCAATCGAAGGGCCAGCAGGGATCGGTAAGACGAGACTGCTGTCGCATGCCCGGCAACGGGCCACAAACGCCGGGTGGCGCGTGATCGACACCCGGTGCACGCCGATGACGCCGACGATCAGCCACGTGTTGCTCCGTGACTGGTTCGGCGGCATCGCCCAACGCAACGGCACCGCGATCGACGGGCCGGCACGCGTGCTGCACGAGCTGTCCGACGACGTCCAGAGCGGCGTCGGCGACCTCGTGTACGGCGCCCGCTGGGTGCTGGAGGAGATCGCGCAGGAGCAGCCGGTCATGCTGGTCGTGGACGACCTGCACTGGGCCGACTCCGGCTCGCTCGAGGTGCTCGACCTGTTGGTCAGCACCGTCCAGCACCTCCCGTGCCTGGTGCTCTACACCGTCCGCAGCGGCGAGCCGGTCGCGTCGGCGGAGGCGCTGGCCCGGGTCCGGATGAGCAGCACCGTGCTGAGCCCGGCGCCACTCTCCCAGGAGGCGGTGCTGGCACTGCTGCGCCACCACGACGCCCTGGCCACGACCGCCGACGCCCGGCACATCCACGAGCTGTCCGGAGGCGTGCCGTTCTACGTCGAGGAGCTGCTCGACGACGCCGACGCGGTGCCCGACATCGTGATCGGGTCCGTCTCCGGACGCCTGAGCAGGCTCTCGGCCACCGCGGCGATCACCGCCCGCTCGGTCTGCGTGCTGGGCGCCTCGGCGGCCGTCGGCACCGTCGCCGAGCTCAGCCAGCAGAACCTGGACGTGGTCGCGCGAGACATCTCCGCGCTGGTCGGCGCCCACCTGCTCAGCCTCGAGGGCGGCCGCCTCGCGGCCATGCACCCGCTGATCGCGGGCGCCGTACTCGGTCACATGAGCGCCGCGGAGTCCGCCGACCTGCACGGCCGGGCGGTCGCGATCCTGGTCCGTCGCGGTGCTCCCAAGGCCGTGGTGGCCGGGCACCTGCTGCACACCATGCCCGGCGCGGACGACGACGCCCGCGAGCGGCTGGCCGAGCAGGGCCAGGTGGCTCTCAAGGCCGGCGACTTCGCGCTGGCCGTGCGCTACTTCAACCGCGCCATCGCGGAGGGCCCGGTCGGGGAGGAGCAGATCCCGATCTTCTCCGCAGCCGCCCAGGCCCACGCGCGCTCCGGTGATCTCGACGCCGCCCTGCTGGTGTGGGAGATGGCCGCGGACCTGACCGACGACGGCAACATCCTGGCCACGCTCAAGGCCGAGGTCGGGGACGCCCTCGTGATGGCCGGGCGGCACCAGGAGGCCGCCGAGGCGTTCGGCTCCTATCTCGACGGCGATCAGGGTCGATGCCCGGCCCGCCAGCGGCTCATCGCCCGGATGGTGCTGGCCGGGATGCTGCACGGCGCCCACGCCTCCGACCTGCGCGAGCACGTGGAGCGGGTGCTCGCGCAACCCTCCTCCGAGGACACCTACGACGACCGCCTGGCGCTGTCCTCCGGCTCGGTGCTGCTCTCGTTCGCCGGCCAGGACGCCGACCAGGCCCGCCTGCTGGCCCGCCGGGCCGCCGAGGGCGGTCGCCTGCTGGACGACGAGGCCGAGGGCACCGGGCTCTACCTCGCCGCCGGGGCGCTGACCTGGACCTCGTCCTTCGAGGAGAGCGAACGGCTGCTCACCGAGGCGATCGAACGTGCCCAGGTGCGGGGCGCGACCACCACCGCCGCCAGCGCCTCGTCCTCCCGCGGCTTCGCCCGCGTCTACATGGGCATGGTGACCGAGGCGGTCCTCGACTTCGAGGCCGCCGTCTCGCAGCGCGCCCAGGGCTGGAACGCCTACCTCCCCGGTGTCCTCGCCGGGCTGGTGGAGTGCCGCATCGCGCGGGGCGAGCTCGACCTCGCCGCAGAGCACCGTGGAGAGCTGGAGTCGGTGGCGCACACGGCCGGCATGACCGGCGCCTACGCCACCTGGGCACTCGCCGACCTGGCCGAGGCCAATGGGGAGCACGACCAGGCCGCCGCGCTCTACGGCGAGGTCGGTCACCTGGTGTCGGGCCGGATGGACAACCCGGCGATCCTGCCGTGGCGGTCCGGCCAGGCGCTGGCGCTGATCCGCCTCGGACGGTCCCACGAGGCCGTGGGCCTGGCGCGCGAGAACGCGGTGCTCGCGGACGCGTTCGGGGCGCCGTACGCCGTCGCGCAGGCGATGCGCACCCTTGCCGCCGTGGACCCGACCGGGGACCGGATGGGCCTGCTCCGCGACGCACTCGACGTGCTCAAGGGCACCCGAGCGCTCCGCCTGGAGGCGCAGATCACCACCGATCTCGCCGGGATGATGGTGCTGCTCACGCCCGGTCGCGGCACCGACGAGGCGGTCCGGCTCCTGCGGCAGGCGGAGTCGCACGCGAACCACCAGGAGCTGCACCCGTTGGCGGACCGCGTCCACCGGCTGCTGAGCCGGCTCGGGCAGGACACCCAGCCGGCGCCGACGCCGGGGGTCAGCAAGCTCACCGTGTCCGAGCGGCGGGTGGCCGAGCTGGCCGCCTCCGGGATGTCGAACCGGGAGATCGCCCAGCAGCTGTTCGTGACCGTGAAGGCGGTCGAGTGGCACCTGTCGAACGTCTACCGCAAGCTCGGCATCCGGTCGCGGACCCGGCTCGCGGAGGCGCTGCACGTGCCGGCGTTCGTCACCATGGCCGGAGCCGCCACGATGATGCTCAGGTGAGCTAGCGGGTCGAGCTCACCCGAACCACTGCAGCGCCCGGCCGTGGCCGTGGGCGTGGGCGACCGCCCGGCCGTCGACGCCGAGCACGAACCACGGGCCGGGCTCGGGAGCCGGACCGGTCGCGGCGACCCGGGGCAGCACCCGCGGCGACTCGTTGCTCACCCAGACGCAGCGCCCGTCCGCGACCAGCCCGGTCATCAGGTCGTGGAACCGCTCCCGGTCGGGCGCCTCGAGGTAGGCGATCACCGCGGAGTGGAGGACCACCGGCGTGGCGCCCGGGGGCGCCTCGTCGAGCAGGTCCGGGAGGCCGGTGAGCAGGTCCCCGCTCCGGAGGTACGGCGGCTCCGCACGGGCCACCTCGATCGCGGCGGCGAGGCGCTCGCGCCGGTCCACCTGCTCGGGCCAGACCAGGGTCCGCAGCCACGCCATCGCGTCCGGGTCGGTGACGTCCAGCGGGTGGAGGTCGATGCCGGCCCGCCAGCCGACCTCCGGCGGCGCGGACGGCAGCGGCGGCGCACCGGTGACCGCGCACGCCAGCCGCGGCGCCGGCCCCGCGGTGACCGTCCGGCCGTCGGGGAACGTCCACGCGTAGCCCCACCGGTCGGGATACAGGCACAGCCCGGCCGAGGCACCGACCTCGAGCAGGGACAGCGGCCCCTCCAGCCCGGCCAGCACCGGCACCAGGGTGGCCAGCCGGCCCACCTCGTTGGTCTGGGTCGCCCGGGCCAGCACGGTGGCCCGGATCCGCTCCCAGTCGTCGAGCAGCGCGGTCCGCAGTCCGGCGTACGGGCCGGGCGCCGGCACCCCGTGCCAGCGGGCGGCGGCGAAGACCAGGTTGGCCTGCTGCTTGACCTCCGGCAACGTCGCGATCAGCGCCTGCACCTCCGGGTCGTCGGCGACCGACTCGGCCCAGGCGCGGAAGCACGGCGAGTCGACCGCCTCGACCGCGAAGGCGGCGTACGACTCGGCGACCGGCTGGAAGATCTCCACGGGGAGGGTCCTAGTCCCGCCACTTCCGCTCGAACGGCAGCCGCCACGAGAACGGCGCGACCAGCTGGTGGATCTGGTTCGGCCCCCAGGTGCCGGGGTCGTAGGCCCGCACCGGCGGCGGGTGCTCGAGCAGCCCCTCGGAGAGCTCCCACAGTCGCTCGAGGCCGTCCGCGCTGTTGAACAGGGTGTGGTTGCCCTTCACCGCGTCGAGGATGAGCCGCTCGTAGGCCTCCAGACCCGACCCGGCCCAGCCGGTGTTGCCCATGTCGAACTGCATCGAGAGCTTGTTGAGCCGGAACCCGGGACCCGGCCGCTTGCCATAGAAGGACAGCGACATCTTCGAGCTGTCGGCGAGGTCGAAGGTCAGGTGGTCGGGGCCGTGCTCGCCGACGCCCGACTCCTCGGGGAACATCGACCGGGGCGGCTCCTTGAACGCGATCGAGATGATCCGCTGACCCTCGGCCATGCTCTTGCCGGTGCGGAGGAAGAACGGCACGTCCGCCCAGCGCCAGTTGTCGACGAAGCACTTGAGCGCGATGAACGTCTCGGTCTCCGACTCGGGGTCGACCCCCTTCTCGGAGGTGTAGCCGGTGTACTGGCCGCGGACCACGTCGTGCGGGTCGATCGGCAGCATGGACCGGAAGACCTTGAGCTTCTCCTCGGTGATCGACCGCGGGTCGAGCGCGACCGGCGGCTCCATCGCGGTGAACGCCAACACCTGGAAGAGGTGGGTGACCACCATGTCGCGGTAGGCGCCGGTGGTCTCGTAGAACGCCGCGCGGCCCTCGAGCCCGAGCTTCTCGGGAATGTCGATCTGGACGTGGTCGATGAAGTTGCGGTGCCAGATCGGCTCGAACAGCCCGTTGGCGAAGCGGAAGGCGAGGATGTTGAGCGCCGCCTCCTTGCCGAGGAAGTGGTCGATGCGGAAGATCTGCTGCTCCTCGAACACCTCGTGCAGGCTGGCGTTCAGCGAGCGGGCGCTGTCCAGGTCGGTGCCGAACGGCTTCTCCATCACGATCCGGCTGTTCTCGACCAGGCCCGCGTCGCGGAGGGTGTGGACGACCGCGAGCGCCGCCTTCGGCGGCACCGAGAGGTAGTGCAGGCGGGCGTGCTGCTGGTCGCAGCCGCCCTCCGCCTCGGCGATCGCCGCCTTCAGGTTGTCGGTCCCGCTGGGCGCCCAGAAGAGGTGCTGGGCGAACTCCTCGAACACCTGCTTGTCCTCGGCGTCGTCGCTGAACTCCTCGATCGCCGTGCGGGCGAGGTCGACGAACGACTCCCGGGTGTGCTCGTCGAGCGAGGTGCCGACCACCTGCACGTGCGGCAGCAGGCCCGAGTGCCACAGGTGCAGCATGCCGGGCAGCAGCTTGCGCCGGGCCAGGTCGCCGGTGGCGCCGAACAGGATCACCGTCGTGGGGTGCCCCGGGGCGTCCTCGGGCGAGTCATGCATGGGACGTCTTCAGGCCGACGTACACCGTGTCGAGGTACTCCTCGATGCCCTCGAAGCCGCCCTCGCGCCCGAACCCGCTGAACTTGACGCCGCCGAACGGCGCCGCCGGGTTGGAGAGCAGGCCGGTGTTGACCCCGACCATGCCGAACTCCAGGCGCTCGATCACCGACAGGGTCCGGTCGAGCGAGGTGGTGTAGACGTAGGACGCCAGGCCGTACTCCGTGTCGTTGGCCATCCGGACCGCGTCGTCGTCGGTCTCGAAGGTGGTGACCGGGGCGACCGGACCGAAGATCTCCTCGCGGTAGATCCGCGCGTCCGGGGGTACGTCGGCCAGCACCGTCGGGCGATAGAAGTTGCCGTCCGGGTCGTCGGCACCGGTGACCACGCGGGCCCCGCCGTCCACGGCCTCGCGCACCAGCGCCGCGATGCCGGTGACCGCCTTCTCGTCGATCAGCGGGCCCACGTCGACGCCGTCGTCCTGGCCGCGGCCGACCGTCAGGGCACCCATCCGCTTGCCGAGCTTCTCGGTGAACTCCGCAGCCACCGAGGTGTGCACGATGAACCGGTTGGCGGAGGTGCAGGCCTCGCCCATGTTGCGCATCTTCGCGACCATCGCGCCCTCGACGGCCGCGTCGACGTCGGCGTCCCCGAAGACCAGGAACGGTGCGTTGCCGCCGAGCTCCATCGAGACCCGCTGGAGGTTCTCCGCGGCCTGGGCGACCAGCACCTTGCCGACCGCGGTCGAACCGGTGAACGAGACCTTGCGGAGCCGTGCGTCTGCCATCAGCGCGGCCGAGACCTCCTGGCTCGCCGAGGTGGTCACCACCTGGAGCACCCCGTCGGGCAGCCCGGCCTCGGCGAACACCTCGGCCAGCTTGACCATCGTGAGCGGCGTGTTGGCCGCCGGCTTGACGATCACCGTGCAACCGGCCGCCAGCGCCGGCCCGATCTTGCGGGTGCCCATCGCGAGCGGGAAGTTCCACGGCGTGATGAACAGGCACGGCCCGACCGGCTTGCGGAGCGTGAGCAGCCGTGAGCCGCCGGCCGGCGCCTGGAGCCAGGTGCCGGTGATCCGGACGGCCTCCTCGCTGAACCAGCGCAGGAACTCCGCGCCGTAGGCCACCTCCCCGGCCGCCTCGGCCAGGGGCTTGCCCATCTCGAGGCTGATCGTGCGGGCGAAGTCGTCCTTGCGTTCGATGACCAGGTCGAAGGCGCGGCGCAGGATCTCGCCCCGCTCGCGTGGCGGGGTCGCCGCCCAGTCCACCTGGGCGCCCACGGCCGTGTCGAGGGCGGCCAGCGCCCCGTCCACGGTCACGTCGGGCACCTGGTCGATCACCGAACCATCCACCGGGTCGAGCACGTCGATTGTCGTCATGCGGCCAGCCTAGGACCGGTGGGAAGCCCCCGGGCAAGACCGGTGCCCGGACGGACGGGACGCGGACGCATCCATTCCGCCATCGTTTGGCGACGGGGGTCACCCGGAAGGTATCGTCACCGGGTGCGCAAACCACCCGAACTGCTCGTGATGCTGGCGCCCGCGCTGCTCGTCACGGCCGCGGTGGTGGCCTTCGGCTTCGTGGTGTCCCCCTCCGACGACCAGCAGCGCGCCGCGGACTCGCCGAGCGCGACACCGACCCCGACGCCGTCACCGCCGGCCTCGTCGAAGCCGGCGGCACCGAAGGCCAAGCCGCAGGGCAAGGCCCGCCGCGACCAGCTCACCGGCCCGCGGATCACCCTGGACCTCAAGCCGGAGCCGAAGTTCGAGGTGTTCGAGGCCTACTCGTTCACGATCGCGTCGTTCAACGTGCTCGGCCACAGCCACACCGTGCCGGGCGGCAACCGCAAGGGCTACGCCTCCAGCGGCGTCCGCATGGGCTGGGCCCTGAGCGCGCTGAACGGCAACGGCGCGGACATCGTGGGGCTGCAGGAGTTCCAGCAGCCCCAGTTCAACAACTTCAACGGCCGCACCGGCGGCGCATGGGACGTCTGGCCCGGCATGGCGGTCGGCAGCCTCGGCGTGGAGAACTCCATCGCCTGGCGCACCGACATGTTCACCGCCGTGCGCAAGGAGACCGTGCCGATCCCGTACTTCGGTGGCAAGGCGAGGCTGATGCCCTACGTCCTGCTCCAGCACAACCTGACCGGCCAGAAGCTCTGGGTCGCGAACTTCCACAACCCCGCCACCACCAAGGGCCACGGCAACAACTTCCGGTGGCGCCGCGCCGCGACCGGCCGGGAGATCTCGCTGGCCAACCAGCTGGCCACGTCGGGCTACCCGGTCTTCTTCACCGGCGACTTCAACGAGCGCGCGGAGTTCTTCTGCCCGCTGACCTCGAACACCACCCTCAAGGCCGCCAACGGCGGCAGCACGGGCGGTGGCTGCGCCCCGCCGCGGTCGATGCAGGTGGACTGGATCTTCGGCTCCGACCAGGTGTCGTTCAGCGGCTACCGCGTCGTCGACGGCGCGCTGGTCGACCGGGCCACCGACCACCCGCTGGTCGCCGCCGAGGTCCTCGTCCCCGAGCGCAAGGTGCCGATCGGCTCCGAGGACTGACCTCCCTCTCCTTCTCCCTCTCCCCCTCCCTCTCCCCCTCCCCGCCGAGGTGTCACTTCTTGCGTGCCGAAGTGTCACTTCTTGCGTGCCGAAGTGTGACTTCTTGCGGTCTACAGCCCCAGCAGCCGCAGCCCGGCCGCCGTACCCGCGGCGGCGAGCACCACGACCACGAACGGCGCTCGTCGCCAGGCCAGCACTCCCGCCACGAGTACGGCGATCGGTCGAGCCAGGTCGGCCGGCTCCCGGCCGTCGCTCACCGCGCTGGTGACCGCGAGCGCCACCAGCAGCACGGTGGCGGCGATGCCCATCAGCTGCTGGATCCGCAGGCTCGGCGTGAACTGGGTGCGCAGCAGCGGCCCCGCCGCCCGGTAGGCGAACGTGCCGGCGCCGAGGACGGCTCCCGAGACCAGGATCGCGGTGGTGCCGATCATGCCCTGACCTCCTCGTGGTGCCGCCCCGGCCGGGCCAGGAGGAGGCCGGCCAGCGCGCACAGGACCGGCAGTCCCGGCGGCAGGAACGGCGTCACCGCCAGCGCCACCGCGGCGCCGAGCAGCGCCGGGGCCCGCGTCGTACGACTGCGCAGGCTGGGCAGCACCAGCGCCACCAGCACCGCGGGGAAGGCGGCGTCGAGACCGAGGGCGTCGGTGTCCGTGATCGCGGTCCCGGCCAGCGCGCCCAGGAGTGAGCCGATGTTCCAGCAGATGACGAGGGCGATGCCGCAGGCGAAGAACGCCACCCGGCGCCGGCGCGGGTCCCGCTGGGCGAGCGCGAACGCCACGCACTCGTCGATCATCAGGTAGCTGCCCAGCAGCGGCCGGCCGCGCACCGAGTCGGCGAGCGCGAAGCCGAACGGCAGGTGCCGGGCGTTGACCAGCAGCCCGGCCAGCACCGCGGCGACCGGGCTGCCGCCCGCCGCGACGACGCCGGTGAACAGGAACTGGCTGGCGCCGGCGACCACCACGACCGACAGGTACGTCGGGGTCCAGACGGGCAGCCCTTCGCTGACGGTGATCGCGCCGTACGACGCCCCGACGACGCCGACCGCCAGGCAGACCAGGGCGATGTCGCGCACCAGCTCGGGACCCAGCTCGTCCCGCACCCGGCGTACTCCCGGCAGCCCCCGTCGCTCCCGGTCCGCACCCATCCCCTGTGGATAGGGCACCCGCTCATCCACCGTCAAACGCCGAGGTGTCACTTCTTGCGCGTCGAGATGTGACTTCTTGCGGTGGGCGTCGCAAGAAGTCACTCTTCGGTGCGCAAGAAGTCACTCTTCGGTGCGCAAGAACTCACACCTCGGCAGGCAAGAACACACACCTCGTGGGAGGGAGGGGGACGGCGAACGGCCCCGGCGGGACGGCAGAACGTCCGGCCGGGGCCGCCCCATGGACGGCGCAGCGTCAGGGCACGTCGTACTTCAACGTGAACGAGCCGGAGCCGGAGTACGCATAGACGTCCCACCGATAGCTGCCCGCCGTGGCGGAGTAGGTGATCGTCTCGGTCGAGGTCGCGCCCTCACTGGAGGCGACGTCCACCCACGAGCTGCCGTTCCACCGCTGCAGGTACAGGTCCAGGTCGACCCCGGTCGGCCCGGTCAGGCAACCGGCGATGGTGCCCGACGCGGCCGAGAAGCCCGACGTGGACGGCTTGTACGTCGAGTAGCCCTGCGTCGCGGAACCGGTCGACGTCACCTCGGTGCAGGTGCCCCCGCCGCCGCCACCGCAGGTCGCCTCACCCGACTGGGCCGGGACGGAGATCGCGTTCCAGGCGGCCTTGACGGTGTTGAAGTTCGTGCAGCTGGTGGTGCCGTAGAGGTTGACCGCGGCCTGGAGCGTCGCCTTGCGGGCGGCGCCGTGCGTCCAGTTCGAGGTCTTGAGCAGCAGGCCGTTGTAGAAGATCTTGCCCGCGGTCTGGAGACCCAGCCCGGTGACCGTCGACCCGTTGCAGGTCGGTGAGGCCGGCGACGCGTTCGAGCCCTGCGACAGCAGGTAGAACCAGTGGTTGAGCGGACCGGCGGCGGCGTGCACCTCGGTGTTCTTGATCGACGTGGACCAGCAGTTGGGGTCGCCGAGGGCGCTCGGGTTGTACATGTTGCGGATCGGGCCGTTGCCGGTCAGGTTGGCCTCCTCGCCGACCAGGAAGTCACCCGGGTCGTTGGGGTTGGCCGCGTAGAACTCGGTCATCGCACCGAAGATGTCGCCGGTCGACTCGTTCATGCCGCCGGTCTCGTTGTCACCGCTGGAGCCGCCGGGCGTCGTGTAGAAGATGCCGTGGCCGTTCTCGTGGGCGACGATGTCGATCGAGGTGAGCTGACGGGCGTTGTCCGAGGAGTGCCCGTAGTTCGTGATCGAGCCGTCCCAGTAGGCGTTGACGTCGTTCAGGCCGACCCGCGCCGGGTAGCCGGTGCCGTTGCCCTTGATGCCGCTGCGCCCCAGCCAGGCGCCGAGCATGTCCCATTCCTTGTTCATCGCGTACATCGCGTCGACGCAGGCGGTCTCCAGGCTGGTGCCCGCGCCGTTGCCCCACACGTTGTCGGTGCCGGTGTACGCCGCGCCGTTCTGGCCGCCGCACTTCTGGCCCGAGCGCGAGGTGTCGGTCATCGAGTACGACGTCCCGGAGCCGGAGGTGCCGAAGGACACCGAGCCGTTGTGGTAGCCGGTGCCGGTGCCGGCCACGACCTCGTCCCAGCTGCTGATGGTCTCACCGGACGTCGCGTCCGTGTAGACGTGCAGCGTGGAGGGGATGCCGGCCCTGGTGCCGGTCACGACCGTCTCGTAGGCCAGGCGCGGGGCGCCCTCGGCGTACACGACCAGCTCGGGAGCGGTGGCGCCCTCGCTCCTCCTCAGCTCCGCGCGGGCCTCGGTGCGGGCCGCGGTGGCGCCGACCTTCGGCCGCACGGAGGCGAGGTCGATCATCCGCTCCTGGCCGGAGGTGCGGCCGGTGACCTTGCCGGCCTTGTTGATCGCGAGCACGAAGTCGCCCCCGACCACCGGCAGGCCGCGGTAGGTGCGCTCGTAGGCGACGTACCAGGTCCCCGCAGTGCCCTGCTGGACGCCGGCGCGGACGAACGCGTCGTGCTTGCTCTTCTTGAACGCGGAGCCGCGGTCGGCGACGTAGTCGCGTGCGGCGGCGACCGCCCCGGCGCGGCCGTGGGCGTCCTTGGCGACGGCGGGTGGCCGGGTGCTCTCGGTGCCGGTCTGCGTGTACGACGGCGCCTGGGCGCTGACGGCGAGCGCGCCGGCGACGGTGGTCGCCAGTGCCGCACCGAGCAGCTTCTTGTGGGGGGACTTCACGATTGCTCCTTCCGGCGCCCGGCAGGGTGGTCGGGCGACGGATCGAGTCAACGGCCAGAGCCCCCCTTCGCGGAACGGGGAAAACCCTTGACTCGCCCGGCGTGGGCGCGGGGGTCAGCCGCGCGGCGTCAGCACCCGGGCGAGCTGGGTGCGCGAGCGGACCTCCAGCTTGCGGTAGATCCTGGTCAGCGTCGCCTCGACGGTCTTCACCGAGAGATAGAGCCGCTCGGCGATCTCCCGGTTGCTCGCGCCCTCGGCCGCCGCCCGCGCCACCCGGGCCTCGGTGTCGGTGAGCAGGCCCGCCGGGCCCGGCTCGCCGGCCGGTTCCGTGCGTGCCGGATCGAGCGCGGCCCGCGCCTGGGCGGCCCACGGCACCGCCCGGATCTCCTGGAAGAGGTCGTACGCCGCGACGAGGGCCGCGCGGGAGGCGGCCAGCCGGCGGCGGCGCCGCTCGACGTACCCCCGGCCGAGCAGGCTGCGCCCGAGATCCACCCGCATGCCGAGCCGCCCGAAGGTCGAGGCCGCGTCGTCGAGCAGCGCCATGGCCCGGTCGTGGTCGCCGAGCGCGGCGTGCAGTGAGGCCTCGGCCCGCTGCAGCTGGGCGCGCGCCCCGTCGGCACCCGCGCGACCCTCGAGCGCGGCGTAGGACTCGGCCACCACGACCGCCGCCGCGTCGAGGTCGCCGGTGGCCACCAGCGCGGTCACCAGCTCGGCCTGCCAGCGGTTGAGGGTCGGGTCGCTGATGCCGTTCTCGTGCTCGATCGCGCGGACCCGCTCGAGGGCGGCCGCGCCCTGGCCGGCCTCACCGAGCCGCAGCGACGCCTGGCCGAGCACCAGCAGGTGCCGCTGCAGATAGCGGATGTCGCCGAGCGCCTCGCACACGGCCACCCCCTGCTCGGCCAGCGCCCGGGCCCGCTGCAGATCGCCCCCCGCCAGCTCCGCGACGGCGCTGATGAACCAGCTCGCGTGCGCGTCGAGGTCGAAGCGCTCGGCCACCCGCGCCGCCCGGGCGGCGTACTCCATCGCCTCCCGGCACCGCCCGCGGCGTACGCCGACCTCGACCAGGCAGCGGAGCACGTGCACGGTGTCCTGGCCGGCGCCGGACTCGACCTGGGACAGCAGGCTGAGGAACTCCGTCCACGCCTCGTCGAGGCGGTCGTCGTAGAACGCGAACCGGGCGGCCATGTAGCGCGGCGTGGTGTGCACCATGCCCGGCGCCTCCGGTGCGGGCAGGGCGAGCGCCCGGGCGAGCACCGCGTCGTGGTCGCCGGCACCGGTCCAGCGCCGGGTCACCGCGAGCAGCGGCAGCGCCATCGCCTCCGCCCGCTGGTCGCCGAGCCGGCGCAGGATCCGCACGGCCTCGACCGCGTTGGCCTCGACGTCGAGCGGGCGCGACGCCATCAGGTGCATCCGGGCCCGCTGCAGGAGCACGTCGGCGACCAGCCGCGGGTCGTCGCCGGCGTCGGTGAAGGCCGCGGCCAGGACCTCCTCGATCGCCGAGCGCCCGGTCCCGGCCAGCTCGACCAGCGCGAGCCGGACCCGCACCCGCTGCGCGGGTTCGGCCTCGGCGACGTCGAAGTCGTCGAGCGCACGGTAGGCGAGGTCCGCGTGGTTGCCGGGCGCCGCCGCCTCCACCGCCGAGGCCAACCAGGACACCCGCGCGGCCTGCAGGTCGGCCGGGCTGCGGTCGGCGGCCAGCACCAGCAGCTCGGCGGCGAGCTCGCGGCCGCCCCGGCGCAGCGCCTCGTCGGCACCGGCGGCCAGCCGTCCGGCCAGCTCCCGGTCGGGGCCGGACCCGGCCAGGGCCTCGTGCCGCAGCCGCTCGCTCGCGGTCGGCGCCGTGTGGGCCAGCAGCTCGTGCAGTCGGCCGCGCTCGGCCGCGGGCACCGACGCGGCGGCGATCCGGGCCAGGTGGGCCGGGGTGAACCGGACCGTCTCACCGTCGACCGCGACCAGGCCGGCCCGGGCGGCCTGGCGCAGGTGCACGTCGGCGTCGGCGATGCCGGCGCGGAGCAGGTGCCGGGTCGTCGGCCGCAGCAGGAGGGCGGCGAGCACCAGGGTGCGGCGTACGTCGTCCGGCTGGGCCAGCAGCCGTTCGCGGAGCATCCGCGCGATCGTGTCCGGCAGCGGGCTGGGCCGGCCCTGGACCGACGGCTGATCCCCGATCGCCCCGGCCAGCGCCAGGGCCAGCGAGGGCACCCCGCCGGACTCGACGACCACGCGTTCGGCCACCGCCGGGGTGAGACCGTGCGTCGTGAGCAGCGCGACCAGGTCCGGGGAGGCGAGCGGTCCGACCTCCAGGTGCTCGACGCGGGCCAGGCCGGGCAGCTCCGGCGGGTCGTCACCGACGGTGACCACGATGGCGACCCGGTCGGCCAGCCGGCGGCCGGCGTAGACGACCGCGTCGAGCGACTGCCGGTCGATCCACTGCGCGTCGTCGACCAGCAGCAGCACGGGTCCGGCCTCGGCGAGCCGCTCGAGCAGGTGCAGCCAGGCCCGGCCCGCCAGGTGTGCCGTCGTGGCGTCCGCGGGCGCCCCGATCAGCCCGTCGCGGAAGGCGGCGAACCCCGCCGGCAGCCCCGACACCAGCTCGGCGGGGGTCTGGTCCCAGAGGTCCTGGAGCGCGGCCCAGGTGAGCCGCTGCTCGCTCACCGCACCCCCGACACGGAGCACGGTGGTGCCGGGCGTGGCGGTGTCCTCCAGCTCGTCGAGCAGCGCGCTCTTGCCGATGCCGCTCTGGCCGTGCAGCGCCACCGCACGCCCCTCGCCCAGGGCACGGCGCACGCCGTCGAGGAGGGTACGGCGACCGACCAGCGGGGACATTCTGCGGAGGCTACCGGGGGCCGTCCGGCTCGGGCACCCCGACCGGTGGTCCCGTGGGTCGAACCGAATCCCCTGGTCAGCCGGTCACCGGATCGGCGAGGCTGGCACCATGAGCTATCCCGACCCGACGTACCTCGGCGAGCACGGCACCACCGGCGCGACCATCCGGCGCGCCGACAGTCCGCCCGACCTGGAGTACCGCAACGGCGGCACCGTGGACTACCTCGCGACCGGGGCCGCCACCGGCGGCCGGTTCGGCCTCTACCGGTGGACGTTCGGCACCGGCGTGACCGGTCCCGACCCGCACTTCCACCGGACCATCTCCGAGTCCTTCTTCATCCTGTCCGGCACCGTGCGGCTGCACGACGGGACCGGCTGGACCGACACGACGGCCGGCGACTTCGCCCATGTCCCGCCCGGCGCGATCCACGGCTTCCGCAACGAGTCGGGCGAGCCGGCCTCGATGCTGCTGCTGTTCAGCCCGGGTGCGCCGCGCGAGGAGTACTTCGAGACCCTGAAGCGGTTCGGCGAGGGGTTGACGATGACCACCGAGGAGAAGGACGCCTTCTTCCTCGCCCACGACAACTACTGGGTCTGACGGCCCGGGTCAACGCAAGAACTCACACCTCGGCGCGCAAGAACTCACTCTTCGGCGCGCAAGAAGTGACACCTCGGCGGGTCAGTGCTTGTGGCGGGGCTTCTTGTCGTACTTGTTGTCGTACTTCTTCGGGCCGCGGTCGTCGTACTTCGCCGGGCGGGCGGCGGTGTCGCCGGCGTCGGCCTTGCGCAGCTCGATGAGCTTGCCGGAGATCCGGGTGCTGCGCAGGGCGTCCCAGGTGTCGCCGGACAGGTCCACGGGCAGCTCGACGATCGAGTGGTCGGGCCGGATGTCGATCCGCCCGAAGTCGCTGCGGCCCAGGCCACCCTCGTTCGCGAGGGCGCCGACGATCTGCCGCGGCTCGACCTTGTGCCGCTTGCCGACCGCGATCCGGTACGACGCCATCGGGCCGCCGCTGCCGGCGCGCGAGGGGCGCGGCTTGCGCTGGCCCCGGTCACCTCGGTCGTCACGGGAGCCGCGGTCGTCACGGGGACCGCGGTCGCGGGCCGGCGGGGGCGTGTGCTTCGGCTCCTTGGCGGGGTCGAGCAGCAGCGGCTCGTCGCCCTGCAGTACGACGGCCAGCGCCGCGGCCACGTCGACCTCGGGCACGTCGTGCTCGCGCATGTAGTGCTCGACGACGTCACGGAAGAACGACACCCGCTCGGTCGAGAGCGCCTCGGTGATCGCGTCGTCGAAGCGGGCCAGCCGGGTGATGTTGATGTCCTCGACGGTCGGCAGCTGCATCTGCGTCAGGGGCTGACGGGTGGCCTTCTCGATCGCCTTGAGGAGGTAGCGCTCGCGCGGCGTGACGAACGAGATCGCGTCGCCGCTGCGGCCGGCCCGGCCGGTGCGGCCGATCCGGTGCACGTAGGACTCGGTGTCGGTCGGGATGTCGTAGTTGACGACGTGGCTGATCCGCTCGACGTCCAGGCCGCGGGCGGCGACGTCGGTGGCGACCAGGATGTCGAGCTTGCCCGCCTTGAGCTGGTTGACGGTCCGCTCGCGCTGCACCTGGGCGACGTCACCGTTGATCGCCATCGCGGAGAAGCCGCGGGCGCGCAGCTTCTCGGCGAGCGTCTCGGTCTCGTTCTTGGTGCGGACGAAGACGATCATCCCCTCGAAGTTCTCGACCTCGAGGATCCGGGTGAGCGCGTCGACCTTCTGCGGGTAGGACACCATCAGGTAGCGCTGCGTCGTGTTCGCGGCCGTCGTGGTCTTGGACTTGACGGTGATCTCGGCCGCGTCGGTGAGGTACTTCTTCGCGATCCGGCGGATCGCCGAGGGCATCGTCGCCGAGAACAGCGCGACGTGCTTGTCGTCGGGGGTGTCGGCGAGGATCGTCTCGACGTCCTCCGCGAAGCCCATCTTGAGCATCTCGTCGGCCTCGTCGAGCACCAGGAACCGCAGCTGGCTGAGGTCGAGGGTGCCCTTCTCGAGGTGGTCCATGATCCGGCCCGGGGTGCCGACGACGATGTGGACGCCCCGGCGCAGCGCGCTGAGCTGGACGCCGTACCCCTGGCCGCCGTAGACCGGCAGCACGTGCACGCCCTTGAGCTGCGCGCCGTACTTCTCGAACGCCTCGGAGACCTGGAGCGCGAGCTCGCGGGTCGGGGTGAGCACCAGCGCCTGCGGCGTCTTCTGGCCGAGGTCGAGCTGGGAGAGGATCGGCAGCGCGAACGCCGCGGTCTTGCCGGTGCCGGTCTGCGCGAGACCGACCACGTGGCGGCCCTCGAGCAGCGGCGGGATGGTGAGGGCCTGGATCTGCGAGGGCGACTCGTAGCCGATGGCGTCGAGCGCCTTCAGGACCCGGGGGTCCAGGCCGAGCTCGGCGAAGGTCGGGGGGTGCTGCCCCTGGTCCGCCGACACGGCGTCGTCGAGGCTGGATTCCGGGGAAGACATGGGGTCCACGGTAGTGGTTGAGCCGGACCCACCCCTCATTCACGCCCGTGTGCGCTGGCGCACCCCGCGACGCCGCCCGTGACCGGGTGTCGCGGTGACGCCTCAGGACACCGCGCGCAACCGGCGTACGCCGACCGCCCGGGCGACGAAGTCGGCCACCTGGTCGAGCGCGGCCCCGCTCTCCGGCAGCAGGTCCCCGAGGACCGGGAACGCGTGCACCTGGCCCTTCCAGAGGTGCAGCGCGACGGGCACGCCGGCGGCGTCGAGCCGCTCGGCCATCAGCTCGGCGTCGTGGCGCAGCACCTCGTCGTACCCGCAGATCAGCAGCGCGGGCGGCAGTCCCGCGAGGTCCCGGTTGACCGGCGAGTGCTCGGGGTCGGGCCGGTCGATGCCGGTGACCAGCCTCGCCACCCGATCCAGCCGGAACGTCGGGATGAAGTCGTCGCGCCAGGCGTTGCGGTGCCGGCGCCGGGCGGTGTTGTCGAGGTCGAGCCACGGCGACAGGCCGACCAGCCCACCGAGGTCCACGCCCTGGGCGGCCGCCTCGAGGGCGACCGAGAAGGCCAGGAGGCCACCCGCGGAGTCGCCGGCCAGCACGAGCTGTGCGGGGTCGAAGCCCTGCTCGACCATCCAGTTCAGCGCCTCGACGCAGTCGGCGATGCTGGTCTCCACCCGGTGCGTGGGGAGCTGGCGGTAGGCCACCGAGAGCACCGGCAGCCCGGTCCGCTCCGCGAGCCGCTCGACCACCCGGCGGTGGGTGGCCAGACCGCAGAACACGAAGGCGCCGCCGTGGAAGTAGACCAGGGCGCCCTCGGACGGGTCGACGTCGCGGACGGTGACCAGCTCGGCGGTCCAACCGTCTCCGGAGACGTGCTCGAAGGTCGTGGAGGCCAGCCGGGGCAGCAGCGCCGCCCCCAGGTCCACGGCGGCCTTGAGCGGCGCCATCGGCCCGCGCACGGGGAAGACGCCGAGGACCGGGCGCACCACACCGCGGGTGAGCGCCCGCACCGCGACCGAGCGACAGCTGCTGCGTTCGTGGACCTCGATCACGTCAACCTCCGGTGAGTGGCCGCGCACCCTTCTGTGCACCCTAGGTACCCAGAGTCGGAGAACTGATACGCCACGCGTGACGTGGATCACAGCACTTGTGGAATACATGCACTATGGTTGTAGTTGAAGATTAAACGAAACCCCACGACTACCTCGAGGACTGAGATGAGCATCTTCACCCGCAACCGCAGCACCACCGAGACCGACCGCTTCGACGCCGGCACCACCGCGGTCGACGACATCAGCGGCGACTACACCATCGACACCAGCCACTCGCGCCTCGGCTTCTCCGCCCGGCACGCGATGGTCACCACCGTCCGTGGCTCGTTCTCGAGCTTCGAGGGCAGTGCCCACATCGACACCGCGACGCCCGCCGACTCGACCGTGACCCTGACCATCGACGTCAGCGGCGTGGACACCGGCAGCGCCGACCGCGACGGCCACCTGCGCTCCGCCGACTTCTTCGACGTCGAGAACCACCCGAGCATGACCTTCCGTTCGACCCAGGTCGAGCGCGAGGACGCCAGCACCTGGCTGATCACCGGCGACCTGACCATCAAGGACGTCACCAAGCCGGTCACCATCGAGTTCGAGTCCACCGGCTCCGCCCGCGACCCGTTCGGCAACCTGCGCGTCGGCTTCGAGGGTGCGACCTCGATCAACCGCAAGGACTGGGGCCTCACCTGGAACGCCGCGCTCGAGACCGGCGGCGTCCTCGTCTCCGAGAAGATCAAGCTCGAGTTCGACGTCTCCGCGATCCAGAACGCCTGATCCGACGCCTCGACGGGGCGGATCGGCGTCACCGGGGCCACGAAGGCCTACTGTGGGCCGCATGCCGATCCGCCTCGCCATCGTCAACGACTACGAAGTCGTGATCCGCGGGCTCGCCGAGATGCTGCGGTCCTACGCGGACGAGTTCGACATCGTCGAGCTCGACGCCGACATGCCGGTGATGCAGCCGGTGGACATCGCGCTCTACGACACCTTCGCCCAGGCGCAGGGCGACGGTGACGGGGTGGCCAGGCTGCTGGCCAACCCGCGGGTCCGCAACCTCGTGGTCTACTCCTGGAACCTCCAGGAGAGCCTCGCCGCGAGCACCATGCAGCGCGGGGTGAGCGGCTACCTCTCCAAGTCGCTGACCGGCTCCGACCTCGCCGAGGCGCTCAAGGCGGTGGCCCGGGGCGAGCGGGTCATCTCCCCCGATCCGGGCCGCACCGCGGTGATCGGCGGCGACTGGCCCGGCCGCGAGGAGGGGCTCACCGCCCGCGAGGCCGAGGTGCTGGCGCTGATCACCCAAGGCATGAGCAACGCGGACATCGCGACGCGGACGGCGCTGTCGATCAACTCGATCAAGTCCTACATCCGCTCCTGCTACCGCAAGATCGGCGTCTCCAGCCGTTCGCAGGCGGTGCTGTGGGGCGCCACCCACGGGTTCCTGCCGGACCGGGTGCGGGTCACCGACCCGGACTGAGCATCCGCTGGGTGCTGGACGACGCCGAGCAGGCGACGCCGTCCAGCGCCAAGAACCTAGGCCGCCGGCGGCGGCGTCGACACACCCCTACGGGTGAGAGGCGCCCTCGACGACGAGCTGGGCGAGGTGGTGCCGGACGAGGTCCGGCGGCACCAGCGGCACCCACCCGGGCTGCCAGGGCTGCAGCTGGCTGAGGTACTGCGCCAGCGCCCGACGCCAGGCGCGGGTGGCCGCGGCGTCCGCCTCGACCGGCACCAGCATCGCGCCGGTCTCCTGAACCTGGTGCGGGGTGCGGAGGTACGGCGCCCACACGGGGTACTCCACCAGCGGGACGCCCGCCGCCTCGGCGGCCTCCCGGGCGGCCCGACCAGCGGCCCGATGGTCCCGGTCGGGGTCATGGCTCCAGGGGGCCAGCAGGATGTCGCCGGGCTGGATCAGCCGCAGCAGCAGCCGGGCCACGTCGACCTCGTGCCGCTCGATCGACCCGTCCGACCAGTGCCGCGTGTCGAGCGGCTCGGCACCCAGCTCCACCACCGCGGAGCGCCACTCGGCGAGGCGGAGCACGCCGACGTCGACCGGGTCGACGTCGTGCCCGGCCAGGCAGCTCTCCCCCGCGGTGAGCGTCAGTGCGACCACCGCTCCGGCGTGACCGGCGATCAGCCGACCGGCGCCGAGGGTCTCGTCGTCGGGGTGCGCGGAGACCACGACCACCCGCTCTGCCCCGGCCAGCGGATCGGGGCGGGCCTCCATGCGGGCCAGCCGGTCCTGCCAGGCGCGCAGCGTCACCGAGGACGACGCGTCGACCGGGATGCGCGTCGGTGTCACCCGCCGACGGACGTGCGTCGACGGGGCGAAGAGGTCGGTCATGCCTGGCTCCAGAGATGGGTTCGACGGGGCCCGCCCGCTACTCGGAATCCGGACAGTACGCACCGGATGACGATCCGACCACCTCCGCAGGGGTGTTCTTCGGGCGTGACCCGGGCTTCAATTGCCCCATGACGCTGCCCGAGGGGCTCACGACCCGACCGCTGGAGGTGGCCGATGCCGGGGCCGTGACGGCCGTGATGGCCGCGGAGGAGCTCGCCGACATCGGCGAGGTCGCGATCGAGGAGGCCGACATCGTCGGCGACTGGCAGCGGCCGAGCTTCGACCTGGCCACCGGCACGATCGGCGTCTTCGACGGCGACCGGCTGCTGGGGTACGCCGAGCGGTCGGGCGCGGGCCGCGGCGACGCCGCCGTCCATCCCGACCACCACGGCCGCGGCATCGGCACGTTCCTGGCCGGCTGGCTGCGCGCGACCGCTCGTGCCGCGGGTGACGACGTCATCGGGGTGCCGGTGCCGGAGGGCTCGCCGGGCGACCGGTTGCTCAGCGCACTCGGCTTCCGGGTCCGCTGGACCTCGTGGGTCCTCGAGCTGCCTCCCGGCGCCGAGATCCCGCCGCGCCCGCTGCCCGCGGGGTACGCCGTACGCGAGGCGGCACCGACCGAGCACGAGGCCGTGTGGACGGTCGTCGAGGACGCCTTCCTGGAGTGGTCGGACCGCGAGCGGCAGCCGTTCGCTGACTTCGCGGCCAGCGTGATGGGGCGTCCCGGTTTCGCGCCGTGGAACCTCCGCGTGGTCACCGACGCCGACGGCGCCGTGGTGGGCAGCTCGTTCGTGGTGCTGGCCTCGGGGTGCGGGTACGTCGACCGGCTGGCGGTGCGCGCCGACCAGCGCAACCGGGGGCTGGCGACCGCGTTGCTCGCCGACTCCTTCGCCGCCGCCCGGGCCCACGGCGCCGAGCGCTCGGAGCTGAGCACCGACTCCCGGACCGGCGCGCTCGGGCTCTACGAGAACGTCGGGATGCGGGTCACCTCCACCTGGCTGAACCGCGCCGCCGACCTCTGATGCGGAGCAGCTTTCCGGATAGTCCCTGACGTTCGGGCCCCTCACGGGCCGATCGAGGGCCCGATCGTCAGGGACTACCCCGGCGAGTCGGCCAGGCCGACGTACGCCGTCCAGCCGGCGCCCAGATACTTAGGCGACCGCGTCGCCGACCGGCATCGTGTGGGCGTAGCGCCGCCGCCAGGCGCCGTAGTCCCACGTGTCGAGGAACGAGGCGGCGGCCGTGCTGCCGTTGTCGAAGAGCCGGCGCTTGGTCTGCGGCGCCAGCCGGAAGTCGGTGGAGCTCACCCCCGAGGTCTCCACGAAGATCGTCCGCGACGACACCGACGGCTGGTCCACGTAGATCTGGTCGTGGGCGTTGGCCATCGTGGCGATCAGCGCCCGGGCGAGCGAGACCGGGTTGTCCGAGTCCTGCCACGGGGACTGGTCGACGCTCATCCGGGCCGAGAGCTTCACGCCGATGGTCGGGTGGTCGGGCTCGTCGTCGAACAGGCCGATCGGGTAGTTCGAGAGCATCCCGCCGTCGGTCAGCACCAGCTCGCGCCGGCCGCCGGTCAGGCGCGGGTCGACCGGCAGCCGCCAGGGGCGGAAGAAGAACGGGATCGATGCCGACGCCCGGATCGCGTCCGCGACCGGCATCCCGTCCGGTGCGATGCCGAGCAGCCGCTCGTAGTCCCAGGGCAGCCGCAGCATCCGGCCCCGGGAGACGTCGGAGACGATCACGACCAGGCGGTAGCGGTGCTCGATCGGCGTACGAGCCGTGCAGCCGGGCAGCCGCAGGTCGCCCCAGGTCTCGACTCCGGCCCGTGCCAGGTGGTCCCGCAGCCAGCGGTGCAGCACCCGGCCGCGATAGATGCCCTCACCGAGCATCATGTCGATGCCGTTGCCGAGCGGACCCAGGAAGCGGCCGACGGTGCCCTCGTCGAGGAAGTCGGCGAACTCGGTGTCGATGGTCAGCCGCTCCAGCTCGTCGACCATGCCGGCGGCGACGAACGCCGCCACGATCGCCCCCGCCGACGTGCCGGCCACCCGGTGGAATTCGTGGCCGCGGGCCAGCACGCTGACCGCGCCGGCCAGCCCGGCGCCCTTGACGCCGCCGCCCTCGAGGACCAGATCCGTGGTTGCCATGGTGTCGAGGAGGTCCGACGGCCAGCGGTGATACTCCGTCGGCTGGCCGCGGTGGGTGTGCGGTCAGTCCGTCATCTTGGCGAGCCGCGCGCGGAGCAGCTCCTCGCGGTGCGCATTGCCGTGCAGCCCGATGTAGCGGTCGGCGAACACCTGCAGCAGCGCGTCGTCGAGACGGCGTACGGCGCTGGGCGGGTGCTGGTAGCCCAGCCGGGCGTTGAGCGCCTCGCTGTCGACGGGCCGCAGCAGCTCGGCCAGCTCGGTCAGCGAGGTGATCCCGAGCTCGAGCAGCAGCCCCGAGATCCAGGCGTAGTGGTCGGTGCGCGACCAGCTCGCGTCGGCGTACTGACCGGCAAGGAAGGCCGCCAGCTCCTGGGCGCTGAGCCGCGGGTCGACCCGGTCGGGCTCCGGGCGGGGGCCGGTCATCCCGGCCTGCAGCCGGTCGCGGATCTCGGAGAACTCACGGTCGGCGAGCTCGAGCAGGCCGGCGGCCAGCGTGAAGCGGCGGTCGAGGTCGGGCACGTGCTCCTCGGGGATGGTGCCCTTGTAGCGGATGTCGTGCTCGAACTCGGCCCACGCGTGCTGGAGCACGGTGCGGATCTGCACCTGCACCGGCTGGCCGGCTGCCAGTGCCGCGTCCATGTCGAGCAGCAGGTGCCGGCTGGAGTAGCCGAACCGGCCCTCGCTGGCGGTCTCCTGGCCCATGTCCCGGTCGTCGAGGATGACCGACTGGTCGGCGAGCAGCTGGGCGACGGCGGCGACGTCGCGGTGGACGTAGGTGATCACCCGGACCCCGATCTGGTCGGTGATGTCGCGCAGCGGGTCGGCGAAGTACGGCGTGCCGTCGATCTCGCGGGCCGCCTTGACCGCGAACGACGCGACGCTCTTGGCCCGGCCGGTGACGCTCAGGTAGTTGATGCCGGCGTCGTCGAGCATCGTGGTGATCTGGGCGACGCAGCGGTCGGCGACCACGTGGAGGGTCGGCTGGAGGAGGGCGTACTGCTGGACCGCATCACTCGCGGACCGCTCCACGGCCGGGGCGGTGGCGGCCCGCGGCGGACGCGGGGACGGGCGGTGGCCCTCGGGAAGGGTCGGAGTCACGATGTAGCCGTGCGCCAGGTCGCCGTACGTCGTGGTCAGCTGCGGCTCGCGCTCGGCGAAGAGCGCCACGTAGGCGCAGACCACCGCGTCGACCGGGTCCTCGGCCCGACGCAGGTCGGCCTTGGAGCGGGCCTCCTGCACCTGGGTCACCAGCTGTCGCCAGTCCGGGTGGTCGAGGTGCAGCGGGGCCGGCGCGTCCGCGAGGCCCTCGAGGTGCTGCACGAGTGACAGCAGCTCGGCGCGGAGCTGCTCGAGGCTGCGACCGGGCTTGTTCTTGTACTTCAGCGTCCGGCCGAGGCGGAACAACGCGACCGTGGCTGGGTGCGGGTAGACCTCGATCGCCCGTCGGCGCGCGCGGGACTGCGGGTCGATGTCGAGGTCCAGGGCCCGGGCCAGCCGGGCGCCGCGCGGCTCGTCGCTGAACTCGGGCTTGCGGGTGTTGGACGGATGGGCACCGGCGTCGAACCGGGCGAAGTCGCGGTTGAGCGCGGCCTCGCAGGGCCGGTTGCCGCTGGCGTTGCGGACCACCAGCGGTGCGTCGATGGCGACCAGGCACTCGCTCCCGACGTACGGCGTCAGGGCGGCGGCGATCGTCTCGTCGGTGCCCGCCACCTGCACGGCGACGAGGTGGCCGCCGTCGTCGAGGACCGCCAGGCCGGTGGGCTTGCGCTCTCCCCACGCGAGGTCGACGCCGACGAAGTGCATGGGGGCACTCTGACAGACCCGACCCGCCCCCGGCGGCGGGCGAGGCTCAGCCGGGTTCGCCGACGGTGGTCACCACGCGGGTCAGCGTCGGCCGGCGTGGGGTGGAGGAGAACCCGAACCGGCACGGGGGGTCGACGTCCGCGAGCGCCCCCAGGTCGGTGCCGTCGAACGTGCCGGCCAGGTCGACCACCCGGTGCGCGTCGGTGGCGCCGTACCACTCACGGCGGCCGTTGCCCGCGGTGCCGCGGGTGCGGACCCCGTCCATCACCAGCCGGGCGACCGGGTCGGTCACGGTGCACCAGGCGGGGCTGGTGGCCAGCGGGCCCGGGACGCACCGCAGCGCGACGCCGAGCGGCGTACGCCGGCCGCGGGTGAAGTCGACGACCAGGGACGCCGACCGCACCGACCAGACCGGGCCGACCACGGTGACCTCGACCGGCTCGAGGCGGACCTCGTCGAAGGTGTACGTCGCGGCGATGAAGTCGCGGACCTCAGGGCTCGGCGCCAGCAGCACCCGGTGTCCCGCGGCGGTCTCCACCATCGCGTCGGAGAAGGGTCCCAGCGGCGTGTCCGGCCAGTGCCCGACCACCACCCGGACACCGCTGGCGCTGCCCAGCCCGGCGATGTGGCCGCGGAAGCGGCTGCGACGGGCGGGCATGCCGCCATTCTCCGGACGGCGCGTAATTTCCGCGGAACGGGTACACATGGAGCATGCGCCTTCCCGTCCCCGGACCCCGAGACGTCATCGATGCGCTGGGCCGTGGCGCCGAGTCCGTGGAGGCGCTGCTGGCCGCGGTCCCGAAGGTGCTGGCGCTGGTCGAGCGCGCCGACGAGCTGGTGGCCAGGATCGACGGCGTCGCGGCCCGCGCGGACGAGCTGGTCGCACGCACCGGTGTCGTCGTCGACGGCGCCGAGGCCCAGGTGGCCCGGCTGACGCCCCTCCTCGACGCCTTCGAGCCGTCGCTGCTCAAGCTGCAGCCGACCATCGAGAAGCTCGCCGACACCACCGACCCGCGCGAGGTCGAGGCTCTCGTGCAGCTGGTCAACCACCTGCCGCAGCTGGTCGAGCACCTCGAGACCGACGTGATGCCGATGCTGACCTCGCTCGACAGCGTCGCCCCGGACCTGCACGACCTGCTCGCGGTCTCGCGGGAGCTCAACGACATGCTCGCGAAGGTGCCGGGCCTCGGCCGGATCAAGCGCCGCATCGACGAGGAACAGGGCGAGGACGGCACCAACCAGACCGTCAAGGACTGACCCACCACCCTCTCCGGCTGCCGACCTCCCTCAGGACTCGTCCCGACCCCCGGCGGGATACTCCCTGACGTTTGGGCCCCTGATCGGGCCGATTCGGGGCCCGAACGTCAGGGACTATCCCGGATTGGTGCCGACGAGAACGGTGGCGTCGTACTCGTCGGAGGTGGCCACGCGGGGAGCGAGACCGGCCTCGGTGTACGCCGCGCGGGCGGCGTCGACCTGCCCGGCACCGATCTCGATGAGCAGGTGGCCGCCGGGGGCCAGCCAGGCGGGGGCCGCCGAGGCGACGCGGCGCAGCAGGGCCAGGCCGTCGGGCCCGCCGTCGAGCGCGGCCCGGGCCTCGTGCTCGCGCGCCTCGGGAGGCATCAGTGCGATCGCGTCGGTGGGGACGTACGGCGTGTTCGCGACCAGCAGGTCGACCCGTCCCCGTAGGGACGAGGGCAGTGGCGCGGTCAGGTCGCCGGCGTACACCCGGCCGGACCAAGCGGCCAGGTTGAGGCGCGCGCACGCCACCGCGGCCGGATCCACGTCGACGGCATGCACCTCGAGGGACGGCACCTCGGCTGCCAGGGCAGCCCCGATCGCCCCGTTGCCGCAGCACAGGTCGACCGCCACCGTCGGCCGCGGGCACACCACGAGCGCCTCCTCGACCAGGAAGCCGGTCCGGGTGCGGGGCACGAACACCCCGGGCGCCACCGCGAGCCGGAGGCCGCAGAACTCCGCCCAGCCCAGCACGTACTCCAGCGGCTCACCGGCCACCCGGCGGTCGGCCAGCGCGACCAGCTCCTCGTCGGCGATCGCCGCGGCCATCAGCAACCGGGCCTCGTCCTCGGCGAACACGCAGCCCGCGCCGCGCAGCCGCGCGACCAGCTCAGCCTCGGTGACCATCACGGGCCCGTCGGAGGCAGAACCCCTGCAGCGGCTCGACATCGAGCAGCCCGGCAAGCTCGGCGTACCGGCCCGCGGCCGTCTCCCGTCGCCCGGTGCGCCACTCGATGTCGGCGAGCGCCAGCGCGGCGTCGCGGCTCGCGTACGCCGGGGCCGTCTCGACCAGCTGCTCGAGAGCCTCCTCGACGTCCGGCAGGTCGACGGCCCGAGCCGCGCGCCCCTCAGCGACCAGCCGCGCCACCGTCACCGCCGGCGACGGCCAGGTGCGCTCGAGCTCCCGGTAGAACACCACCAGCCGCGGCCAGTCGGTCGCCTCGACCGACGGTGCGCTGGAGTGCAACCCCGCCACCGCGGCCTCGAGCGCGAACCGGCCGGTGCCGTTCATCGCGTACGTCGCGTCGTCGAGGCCGGCCGCGACCAGCGTGCGGTCCCAACGGGAGCGGTCGACCTCGTCGAGGGCCACCGCCACCCCGTCCGCGTCCAGCCGTCCCGGACGCCGGGCCAGCCCCAGGCGCACCACCGCGCGCAGGCCGCGCACCTCCGTGTCGTCCGGGTACGCCGCGACGAGGGCGTCGGCGATCGACAGGGCGGCCCGGCCGGTGTCCGCCAGGGCGTCGACGGGGTCGAGCACGGTCCGGTGGGCAACCGTGAACATCCCGGCCACGCAGGCCAGCACCACCGGCAACCGGGCCCGCCGCTCGGCCGGACCCGGCGGCCGGAACTCCCCCCGCGCCGCCGCCAGCGACTTCTTCGCACGGGTCAGCCGAGCGGCGGCGGCGGTGTCCTGGATGCCCAGGTGGTGGGCGATCTGCGGCACCGTCAGCCCGCAGACCACCCGGAGCGCGAGCACCATCTGGAGACCCGGCGCCAGCTCGTCGTCGCAGGCGACGAAGAGCAGTGCGAGCCGGTCGTCGAGCTCATCGGCGATGTCCATGGCGTCGTACGGCTCCCGTGCCGGTCCCCGTTCGGTGGCGGCGAGCTCCGGCGCCAGCCGGGCACCCACCGTTCGGCGGCGGGCCTCGTCGAGCCACGCCCGCCTGCCGACCGTGATGCACCAGGCGGCCAGCTCCGCGATGTCGCCGTCGTGCGCCGCCGCCCGGGCGACCGCCTCGGCGGCGTACTCCTCGGCGTCGTCGAGGCTGCCCGTGAACGCCGCCAGCGCCCGCACGATGTGCGGCCAGGCGTCGCGGAACGCGTCCTGGAACTCACCGGGGCTCGAACGCATGCCCCCATTCTGGCAACCCCCCGGACCGGCGGCGGATCACTCCCCGAACGGGTAGACCTTGCGCCACTCGACGCGGTTGCCGGTCGGCACCATCGCGGCGATCTCCCGCGCCTGGTTCTCGTCGGCGACCTCCACCATGTAGAACCCGGTGATGACCTCGCTGGTGTCGGCGTACGACGCGTCGGAGAAGACCGCGTCCGCGACGGCGCGCTCGCCCTGGCCGGGCACCACGCTGCCGCCGTACTTCAGGTTCTGCAGCGCCGCTCCCCCGGTCACGGTGGCACCGAGCCTCGCCACCGCCTCGGCGAAGGCGGCGTGCTCGGGGAACTTGTTCTCCGCGCTGGCCTCGTCGTCGCTCGGGCGGCCGAGGAACTCATCGGAGTCCCAGTCCGGCTCGTGGATGATGTAGACGTACGTGTCGGCCATGGCCGGCTCCTTTCAACGGGTGTGGCGACCCTCGCCACATCATCCTGACGGACTCGCCCGCCCGAAATCGACACCCCGGCGCCGGGAGTCTGGAAGCGGGTCCTTGCTGCCGGCCGCCTGCGTGGTGGACCGTGGGTGCCTGACTCGTTCTCAGGAGCCGCCCGTGTCCAAGCACCAGCCTCCGCCGGAGGCCGACGACACCGCCCCCGAGCCGCGGACACCTCGTGATCCCGCGCGCTACACCCGACGCGGCCGGCTGAGGAAGTCCGTCTACGAGGCGGAGATGGACCGGCTCCAGGAGCAGCTCGTGCTGCTGCAGTACTGGATCCAGAGTCAGGGACTCAGGGTGCTGGTGATCTTCGAGGGCCGCGGCTCGGCCGGCAAGGGCGGCGTCATCAAGCGGATCACCGAGCGCACCAGCCCGCGTACCGTCCGGGTGCTGGCGCTGCCGAAGCCCACCGAGCGCGAGCGCACCCAGTGGTACTTCCAGCGGTACGTCGAGCACCTGCCGGCCGCCGGGGAGATGGTCCTGTTCGACCGCAGCTGGTACAACCGCTCGAACGTCGAGTGGGTGATGGGCTTCTGCACCGAGGCGGAGCACGAGGAGTTCCTGCGCGGCTGTCCCGAGCTCGAGCGGATGCTGGTGCGGTCCGGGATCGTGGTGCTGAAGTACTGGTTCTCGGTGTCCTTCGAGGAGCAGCGACGCCGCTTCGAGGCCCGCAACGCCGAGCCGCTGAAGCGCTGGAAGCTCACCGAGATGGACCTCGCCGAGCACGAGCTCTACGTCCGCTACTCGCGGGCCAAGGACACCACCTTCCAGTACACCGACATCAAGCAGGCACCGTGGTACGTCGTGCCCTCCGACGACAAGCTCGCCTCCCGGCTGAACTGCATCACCCACCTCCTCGCGCAGTTCGACTTCGAGGACGTCGCGCCCGCGCCGGTGGAGCTGCCGGAGATGCGCGACGAGCCCTACCTGCGTCCACCGCTGCACGAGCAGACCTTCGTGCCACCCGTCTTCTGACGCGCGGTCCACCGCCGGTCGCCACCGCCGGTCGCCATCGCCGGTCGCCACCAGCCACCGTCCTAGGATGACGCGATGGGGTCCGGGTGGCGGTCGAGGCTGGTCGGCGCCTGGCGTGAGGACCACCTCGGCGACCGCGACCTGACCAGCTGGCCCTCGGCCGTCGGTCGCGGCGCCGTGGCGGCCACCGGCTGGGCCCTGGACCGGGCACGCCGCGCGCTCCCGGGCCGGCTCTCCGAGCGGGGTCTGCCGTGGCTGGTGCTCGCGGTGATCGTCGGCGTGGGCGGTGCCCTCGTGGTCGTCACCACGATGCTGAGCACGCTGGTCTACGAGAGCGTCGTCGAGGAGGACGGGGTGGCCGCGCTCGACCGGCCGGTCCTCGACTGGATGGTGGCGCGGCGGTCACCGACGCTCGACACCTGGGTGACGCACTACACCGACCTCGGCGGCACGACGTACCTGACCCCGATCGTGATCGTCGCCGCGGCACTGCTGTGCTGGTGGTGGCGTCGCTGGACGCCCGCGGTGCTGCTCGCCGTCGGCGCGGCCGGCTCCCTGCTGATGACGATCGCCGGCAAGGACCTCATCGGCCGGGTTCGCCCGCCGCGGTCGCTGGCGGTGCCGCCGTTCGAGACCTCGGCGTCCTTCCCGAGCGGGCACACGCTGAACAGCGTGGTGCTGCTGGTGCTGATCGGCTACCTGATCGCGGTGCGCGCCCCCAGCCGGGCGGTGCGGGTCGCGGCACCGACCCTCGCGGTGGTGCTCGCGCTGGCGATGGGCCTGAGCCGGGTCTACCTCGGCCACCACTGGATGACCGACGTGCTGGTCGGCTGGACCCTCGGGACCGCCTGGCTCGCGATCATCGTCACCGGCCACCGGCTGGCCCTCACCGTGCGCCGCTGGAGCGGTGGCGGGCCGCGCGACGAACCTCCTGACCCGGCTGCCGAGGAGCGGGAGGCCTCCTAGGGGCTCAGGCCTCGAGCCCGGCGGCCTCGCGGCACCAGACCCACATCGTGTCGCGCTCGGCGTCGCCGGTGCGGGTCTTGCGGAGCAGGTGCGTGGACCGGTCGCGGCGGTCGTGCCAGAGCAGTCCGCTGTCCGGCGCCGGTTCGGTCGCCGCCAGCCACACCGTGGTGTCCACGCCGCCCTCGGCGTCCCGCAGCAGCGGACCGATCAGCCGGTGGAAGGTCGGCAGCGACGTCTCGATGCCCGGGGTGTCGGCCCAGCCCGGATGGGTGGCGGCGACCACGACGCCGTCGCCCGCCCAGCGCTGCGCGAGCACTGGCAGCAGCTCGACCTGCGCGCGCTTGCTGCGGGCGTAGGCGGTGGTCGGGGAGTACTCCCCGCGGAGGTACGCCGGGTCGTCGGCGCGCAGTCGCTGCCCGTACATCCCACCGGAGGTCACGAACACCACGCGGGCGTCGTGCCCGGCCAGCACCGGACGCAGCAGGTCGGTCATCAGCACCGGCCCGAGGAGGTGCAGCGCCATCGTCATCTCGTGGCCCTGCGCCGACTCGGTGCGAGACTCCGGCATCGCGCCGGCGTTGTGGACCAGCACGTCGAGCCGCTCGAGCCCGGCCTCGTCCACGAAGCGGCGTACGTCGTCGAGGTCGGAGACGTCGCACCGGTCGACCACCAGCCGGGCGCCGGGGACGCGGGCCGCGATCTCGTCCCTGACCGAGGCTCCCTTGTCGGTGTTGCGCACCACCAGGTGCACCTCGGCGCCGAGCCGCGCCAGACCCTCGGCGGTCGTCAGGCCCAGGCCCGACGTGGCGCCGGTGACCGCCGCCACCCGGCCGGCCAGCGCGTCCGAGGCCGGGTCGGCCGGCCACCCGGGGAGTCGACGCCGCACCGCGAGACCGATCCGGCTGAAGCCGGGAGCGACGGTGCGGTCGAGCAGGGTGTCGAGGCCGCGGCCGAGCCGCAGGGCGAGGGAGTCCATGCCCTCACGCTAGCCAGTCACCCCGAGGGCCTCCCGCGACCGTCGGCCGGGGCGGCCCCGTCGGTGTCGCGAGAGCACCGTCGCGCGGGTGCGAAACCCTTGTGGACAACGGGATTCTCGGCGATCAGACTGTCGGTGGTGCCGGCTAGCGTGTCTGGTATGTCCCAGTTGAGCGCACCGGTCCGGCACCCGGTCCTGGCGTGCGCCGACCTGGTCGAGGGGGCACTCGCGGACGCCGCCGGCACCGACCCGGTCTTCACGCGTACGCCGGACAAGGCCGAGGCGCTGGTCCGCCTGACCCGCCTCGTGGACCAGCTCGAGACCCTGCGACTGCGGGTGATCGCTGTCTCCGACGACGTGGCCGACCAGGACGGGGCACCGAGCGTCGCGTCGTGGCTGGCGCCGCGGACCCGAGGCGATCACCGGCCGGCGCATCGGGCGGAGTCCCTCGCCGACGCCCTCGACCGGCGCTGGACACTGCTGGGCGCCGCCACCGCTTCTGGGCACGTCACCGTGGCGCAGGCGGAGGTGATCGCCCGGGCGCTCGACAACCTCGACGCCGAGGTGCCGGCCGACCTGCTGCGTCGCGCCGAGGTGCACCTCGTCGACCAGGCCGACCGGTTCACGCCCCGGCAGCTGCGGGTGCTGGGCGAGCGGGTGCTCGAGGTGATCTGTCCAGACGCCTATGACGACCAGGAGCGCGCGAAGCTGCTGGCTGCCGAGCGCCGGGCCGGCGCCGCCACCCGACTCAGCATGTCGGTCCGCGGAGACGGGTCGGTCGACCTCCGCGCCCGGATTCCCGAAGCCGCCGCGGCCCGGCTCACGACCTGTCTCGAGGCGTTCACCGCACCCCGCCGTCAGCACGCGGCCCCGCGCAGGCCGCACGAGCGCCGCATGGGGCAGGCGTTCTGCGACCTGCTCGAGCTGCTCGACCCGGACCTGCTGCCCGAGCACGGCGGTGCGGCCACCCGGGTGGTGGTCACCATCCCCCTCGGTGACCTCCTCCACGGCCTCGGGGTCGGCACCCTCGGCGACGGCACCCGGATCACCGCCGACGAGGCGCACCGTCTCGCCTGCACCGCAGGCCTGGTCCCCGCCGTCCTCGGTGGCGACTCCGAGGTCCTCGACCTCGGTCGGTCTCGGCGGCTCTTCACCCCCGCGCAGCGCCAGGCGCTCGCCGTCCGGCACCGCGAGTGTCACGCCGAGGGCTGCACCGTGCCGGCCACCTGGTGCGAGGCCCACCACCGGGATCCCTGGACCACCGGCGGACGTGAGACTCGGACCGTGCGTCTTTCGACGTCAGCCAGCGAGGTCCCTTGACCTCAACCTCGATTGAGGTTGTCCAATCGTGGCATGACCTACGGAATCCTCGACGACGCCTATGACCGACTCCGGTCCACCGGACCGGAGTTCGACGGCTGGCTGAGCAACCACGGACCCATGGCGGCCGAGGCCCTCGCCCGCAACGGCCATGACGGCGAGATCTCGGTATGGCTCGATGGCTACTGTCGACGCCTCGAAGCCACTCCGGGCCCATCGCGCAGGATCGACGACTGGCGTGCGGCTCTGGGCGACCCACGACGGTTGGGTGACTGGCTCGGCTGGTTCGACGAGCAACTGCGCGAACGACCCTGGACCGAGGCTCTTCGGACCTGGTGGCCGCGGCTCATTCCCGGCATCGCTGCGGGGGCCACGCATGGGGTCATTCGGGTCGGTCACGCGGTTCGGGTCCTGCGCGAGGAGGGGGAGTCACCCGCACGGATTGCTGAGCTGGCTCAGGGACTGGGGTACTGGGCAGCACGTTGGCAGCCAGTGCCCGGTGCAACCGGTCCAGGAGGTCGGCTCGACGCGGAGGCCGCTGTTGCGGCAGTGCCCCCGGTCCCTCATCAAGTCGGCGGAATCGTGTCCAGGCTCGCGCAGCTCGAGCACCTCGATGGCTGGCCCCAGTCACAACAGGCGATAGCGGCACCTGCCGGCTGGGAGGGCTTCCTGCGCGACGTGGTGATCGCCGCTGTCAGGCGATATGCCACCCACGCCCATGGCAACCCGGTGATGCTCGTCCATGCTGCGACGGCACCCAACGCGGTTCTGCGAACACTTCCTTCCCTGCCCACCGAACAGTGGTCAGCCAGCGCCTCAGCGGCGTGGTCCGCCTCAGCGGCCGTTCATGCGGCGTACGCGCCCGCAGCCGGTGCCCCACTGTCGACCGCTCCGGCGACCGCCGCCGATACGTTCGACCGGGCGGCTCGGCATGGCGACGAACACGTGATCAAGCTGGCCGACACCGCGCTCGACACCTACTCGTGGACCGGAGAGGAGACGGCGCTCGCAGCAGTGGCGAAGGCAGCCACCCTCATCGAAGCCGCGGACGCCTAGCGCGACACGTTCACCCCAGACCAGAGCGCTCGGCAGATCCGAAGGCCGCATGGTGCGCCCGCGGCGCCCGGCCCGTCACGACGGTCCGCCGAGTCGGTGACGCACCACCCTCCGGCGCAGGGTCGGCGAGGCCACCACCTCGTAGCCGGCGTCGAGGAAGACCTGCAGCAGCCCGACCGACGCCTCGTCCCAGATCACCGTCTTCCCGGGGGGCGGCTCGGTGGGATAGCCCTCCAGGACGCGGGTGCCGACCTGCCGTCCGTACTCGACCGTGGCGGCGGCCAGCTCGTACATCAGCGCCTGCCGGCGAAAGCCCTTGCGTACGACGAAGCAGGTGACCGACCAGACGCCCTCGAGCTCTGGGTCGGTCCGCATCCACGCCTTCTTGCGGCTCCACACTCGGGGGTAGTTCTCCCGCGGCTCGACGGCGACCCAGCCGGCCGGCTCGCCGTCGACGTACCCGATGAGGCCGGACGTGGGCCCGTCGGTGCCGCACCCGGTCTGCTCCAGCAGGGCGGCGTCCCGCTGCTCCTGGGTGGTGTCGCGCCAGATCCAGCCCGGGACCTTCAGCGCCTGGCAGCGGCACTTGCGGGCGCCACCGGTGTCGAACACCGCATCGACGTCCCCGGTCGTTGCCTCGTTGGCCGGTCGCCAGGTGAACTCGGGCATACCCTCAGCCTAACCAGAGCGCGGCGCGTACGGATACAACGCCAGGACAGGGGTCGAAGGGGTCGGCAACATCGCGGCGGTGTGCAGCGCCTCCCACCTGAGTGGTTTCGCTACGCCGCCGATGTCCCGTGCCCGAGCCGAGCCCGGTCAGGCGCCGCCCTCGGTCAGGGTCGTGATGGGCAGCCAGTCGGCTCCGAGGAGCTGGGCGAGGCCGGCGAGGCCGGTGGTGTCACCGCCCACAGTGTCGGAGGCCGCGGCGATTCGCTCCACCATCACCTTGCCGACCTGCTCCTCGACGGTGTCCTCGGCGTACGCGATGTGCCACGGTGAGACTTGGTGGTCGCGGTGGGTGCGGCCGGTCACCTGCCGTCCGGCGATGCCCGAGAAGCGGGCCTGGTGGAAGACACCGACCCGCGGCTCCGTGCTCGCACGGCGGCCGTCGGCGAGGGTCTCGCCGGCGTGCAGGCTGATCGAGGCGACCGTGGTGAAGACGCAGACCTTCGCCTGCCCGGTTTGGAACCGGAGCCGCTCGGCCTCTGGATCGAACCGGTCGCGGCCGTAGATCGTGGCGACGTCGATGCCGGAGTCACGCAGCCGGTCGGCAATCGGGTCGGCGGCGGTCGCGACGAACTCGACCGAGCACGCCACCTGTCGCTCGGCTTGGACCTGCTGGGCGATCCAGTCGACCGTCGAGTCGACGCGAATGAGTCCGGCCTTCTGCCGGAAGCGCAGGAGCGCGGCCCGACCCTTCGCGACATTGCGGCCTCGCCGGGCGATGTCCATCTCACGACAGAACTCTCCCCATTCGGCCTCGTACGCCGTTCGCTCCGCTGGCGTGAGCGCCACGGGCATGCCGGAGATCGGCACCGGCCCCCACGACGCGGCGCGGTGCAGCATCGCGGGGGGCCGCTCCTCGTCGAGCCAGCTGCGCACGAGCTTGAGGTCCGCAGCGCGCCGCGCCGGATCGGTGGTCCACGTCGCGCCGTAGCGTCCCTGTTCCACCCCGACGCCGTGGCGCTCGAGCGCGGTGGCGAACGCGTCCCCGGGTTGCGTCGCCGAGGTCCACTCCTGCATCGACTCGCCAAGCACCTGCGCATATGCCGGAGCAAGGTACGGCAGCTCGAGCGGCGTGTGTCCGGGCGTCGCGGTGGTCGCGATGACGAACGGCGCCTTGTCGTGCGGCCGCCCGTGTCCCGAGATCCGCGCCCAGAGCTTCCACCGCTTCGTCGTCGTACGTCGCAGGGCGTGGGCCTCGTCCGCGATGATCAAGTCCCAGGTGTGGTCCTTGACCTTCTCCAGCCGGTCCCACGTGATCACAACCCACTCCAGACCGCCGTGCCCCAGCGCCGTGATCGTGCGGCACCAGTGGCCGATCGTGATCGCGGCGGGCCGGTCGGCCACGACGAGCACCCGTCGCGCACCGCGGAGGTCGCCCACCGCCGTCGCCCCGAGGACCGCGGCGATCGTCTTTCCTACGCCGGGCTCGTCGGCGAGCAGGAACTGCCGTCCGCCCGCCGCGGCGCGCGCCGCGATCGCATCGGCTGCTTCGAACTGGATCCTCCGGGGCTCGAGCGCGTCGGTCGGCTCGGGGCTGGGCGTCGGATGGTCAGGATTGAGGGTGTTCTCGATGAACCGACCGAGCGTGTAGGGGCCCGGAGAGTAGGGCGCGAGGTGCGCGGGCAAGGCGCACCCGACGTACAGGTGGGTCTTGACGGCGGGGTGCCAGGTGGCGTCGTCGACCTGCGTCGCGTACGGGACGTCGAGCACCCACAGCCGCTCGCCCGGCCCGGCGGCCGGCAACGGCCGCTGTTGCTGCCGCGTGCCGCTCCGGCGCGGGGACGCGCTGCGTCGACGAGCACTGGATCGTCGAGAACTGGCCACCCCCGGACGCTATCGGGGTCTCCTCCACGAACAGAGCCGGCTCGCCCACGTCCGCAGCGCGGTCGAGGCGCCCCTGTCTACCCGTGCTGGTGCCGACCGTGGTGGCGCGCCGCAGCGTGCAGGCACCGACTTGCGTGACATCCGCTGCCGCCAGTGGCGGCGACATGCAGCGGTGGTCTAAGGCTCCGCGGCACGCTGAGCCGGTCCACGACGAGGCGGCGATGTCCGGCAGTCACACATGAGCGTCGGATACCGCCTACTGCGGGTCCGACTATTTGACCTCGGAGCGGCGCAGGAAGAGCAGTCCGATGACTAGCGGGAGCGCGATCCAGATGCCGGTGGTCGAGGCCAGCATCGCCCATTCCCTCGCCGTGTCCGTGTCGTTCTCGAACAATGCGACCTGTGTGTAGTTCCAGTCGATCCACGGCTGCAGGTCGGCGAACCACGAGCGCACCTGGGCGAGAAGGGCGAGGATGCCCGGCAGGACCAGGGAGACGACGAAGTAGCCCACGATCGCTGCCGCGGAGTTGCGCAGTACGACACCGAGGGTGAAGCCGATGGCCATGCCGACCAGGTTCCCCAGGAGGATCTGCGCAGCGGCTGCCAGGGAGACGTCCCAGACCGTGTCGAGGCCCATGATCGTGGATCCGAGCAGGTTGCCGACGGCACCGACGGCGAACGCGACGGCCATCGAGACGACCCCGACCACGAAGGTCGCGAACGCCTTGGCCCCGATGACGCGGCCGCGGCCCGGCACGAGCGTGAAGGTCGTGAGCCCGCTGCGCTGGCTCCACTCACTGGTGACGCCCAGGATCGCGATCATCGGCAGGATCACCGACATCGGGAAGCCGATCGCCGCGGCGAAGTTCTCGTAGGCGATCTCGCTGTCCGGAGCGAAGATGAGGACCGCCCCGGTCGCGATGACCGACAGGACACCGATGCTGACGAGCATCCAGAAGCCCGAGCGGGTGTTGAACATCTTGCGGAGCTCGATCTTGACGAGCCGGGTGGTCGGGATGGGACGGACGATCCGTCGGGCCGGCGCGGCCTCGATGGTGTCGGGAGAGATGATCGTGGCGGTCATGCCGCAACTCCTTCGCGTTGGGTGTCGGCAGTGAGCGACAGGAACATGTCTTCGAGCCCGGCGCCCTCGGCGGACCGGAGCTCGGTGAGGGCGATGCCCGCTGTCAGGGCCACGGCCCCGACCCGAGCGGGGTCGGCGTCCGTGCGGACCGAGCCGTCCCCTGCGAGCGTGCTGGGGATCCCGGCCTGCTCGAGGGCGTGCGCGAGGTCGCGCGGTGACGTCGACCGGACGAGCGTCCCCGCTGCGGCCAGCAGCTCTTCCTTGCTGCCCGACGCGACGATCTTGCCGTTCCCGATCACGACCAGGTCATCGGCGATGACCTCGATCTCGTGCAGCAGGTGCGAGGACAACAGGACGGTGCCGCCCTGGCTGGCGAAGCCCGTCAGCAGGTCGCGCATCCACCGGATCCCGGCAGGGTCGAGCCCGTTGGCCGGTTCGTCGAGGATCAGCACCCGGGGGTCCCCGAGCAGCGCGGTGCCGATGCCCAGTCGCTGACGCATGCCGAGGGAGTAGTTGCGCACGCGGCGCCCGGCCTCCGATGATGTCAGGCTGACGAGCTCGAGCATCTCGTCGACGCGGCGGCGGGGCAGCCCCATGGTGTCGGCGGCGATCGTGAGGATCTCGCGTCCGGTGCGACCGGCGTGCTGGGCGGAGGCGTCCAGGAGGACGCCCACCTCGAGGCCGGGGTTGGGGAGGTCGGCGAACCGTTCTCCGTTGATGGTCGCGGAGCCGGACGTCGGGACGGTCAGGCCGACCATCACGCGCATCGTGGTGGACTTGCCGGCGCCGTTCGGGCCGAGGAAGCCGGTGACGCGACCGGGAAGTGCGGTGAAGGAGACGTTGTCGACGGCGGTGAAGCCGGCGTACCTCCGGGTCAGTGACTCAACAGTGATCATGTGACAACCCTCGCCGCGTCGCGGCGTGCGCACATCGGTTCGATGGCCAGTCCTGACCTAGCCGAAAGGACGACTCCCACCGACTCAAAGATCGAGACCCCGGCCGCGTCCCCGCTGCCACCACCGAAGACGACCCGACCATGCAGGGGGTCAACTCTCAGTCGCCGCCAGGGCGCGAGGGAGGGCAGGTCGTGTGCACCGCAAGCTGAAGGCCGAGCGAAACGGGGAGATCGAGGTTGCTGGCCCGGGCCTGGCGAAGAGCCTCACCGAACTCGGCCTGATCGATGAGTATCGAATCTACCTACGCGGCTGATGTGATCAGGGTGACCTACGTGCCTGCTTGACGATCATCGGAGCTCTCCATATGGAGCGGACGCGTGGCATCAGGTTCTTCATGCCGTTCGACGACGTCACGGCATCCACCGTGCGGCGCGACCTGGACAGCGCTAGCGTCACGATGTGGCGCACACGATGAGGGTCCGACGTACGCTCGCCCGCAGCACGCTCCGGGCCACGAGGTGGCGCCTCGTCGGCGACGTGCCACGCAGCGGGATCCTCGTCGGCGCCCCGCACACGTCCCAATGGGACTGGGTCGCCATGCTGCTGATCGCCTGGGCCAGCGGTGCGCGTCCCCAGGCGCTGATCAGCCACACCTATTTCAAGGGCGCCATGGGCTGGGTCCTGCGCAACACCGGCGGCGTTCCGCTCGATCGGGCAAACCCGGGTGGTGCGATCCGCGCCCTGCTCGAGGAAGCCGAGAGCGGACAGCACTTCCTGCTTGCGATCGCCCCGGAAGGCACCCGCAGCAGGGGCGAGCACTGGAAGCCTGGCTTCTATCGGATCGCTCAGCAGGCCGGCCTGCCGATCAGTCTCGGCTTCGTCGACGGCCCGACGCGGACGCTCGGCATCGGGCCGAGCTTCCACCCGACCGGAGACATCAAGAAGGACATGGACCTCGTCCGCGCGTTCTACGCGGACAAGCAGGGCATCCGCCCGGAGAACCGCACCGAGCCGCGACTGCGCGAAGAGTCGGACTGACTGTCGGCAACCGTGGTGAGGGGGCCGACTTGCGCAGAGATGCCTGCCTCCGGCTTGACCGGAACCAGCGGCGCACGGTTTGGGGACGCACGAGCGACTTTCGTCCGGAATAGGTGCGAGGCTGCTGAGATGAGCACATCGTGCGAGGCCTCGGTCACGTGGGCGCAGGGGCTGGCTTGGCGCATGGGCCGGCATTTGCTCGACCCCGTGGGGTGTGAGTCTGTCGCGGGTGTTGTACGTCGGCTCGGCGCGGTGCTCTCGATGGATGAGTCGCTCGCTGAGCTTGCCGTTCGGACTCGCCGCAGGACGTCGCGTTCAGGCGAGCTCGCGGCGGCCCTGGCCGACGGGGAGGTAGTCAAGGCATTCGCGTTCCGCGGGTCGATGCACTACCTCTCGCCTGAGGAGGGGGGAATCTATCTGGCCCTCCGGTCGGCCGGCCGGCAGTGGGAGCTGGCGAGCTGGGTGGAGCACTACCGGCTCACCCCCTCCGAGTGGCCGGACTTCCGGGCCGCGGTGCGGGAGGCGCTGAGCGACGCACCGTTGACCGTGGTCGAGCTCGGCCGGGTGCTGACCGGTCTCCGGGCGTATCGGCACCTGAAGCCGGTCTTCGACGAGGGTGCGGGCACCTTGATCAAGCCGCTGACCTGGCAGGGGGACATGAGCATCGGTCCGCCGCGAGACGGACTGCACACGTTTCAGCGCCTCGACAACAACCCGAGGTGGCGGGGGGTACCCGACCTTGACGACGCTGGACCGCGCGCCATCATCCAGTACTTCCAGACCTATGGGCCGGCAACGCTGGACAACCTTCACTACTGGCTCGGGAACGGTCTGAGCGCGGGCCGCCAGCGGCTCACAACCTGGTTCTCCGAGCTCGCCGATCGGCTGGTCGCCGTCGATGTCGAGGGCACTCCGGCGTATGTCCTGCGCGAGGACGTCGATGCCCTGGAGTCGACGCTTCCTTCCGAGGCGGTGCGGTTCCTTCCCGGGCACGATCAATGGGTCATCGGTCCTGGCACCAAGGACGTCCACGTCACCCCGTCGTCGCGACGAGACCTCATGACTCGCAAGGCCAACCCGGTGGTCGTCGGCGGGGTGGTGTCCGGGACGTGGGCGCGAAAGGGTGACGAGCTCACGGTGACCTGGCTCGACCAGCGACGGCGACCCGACGACGCGATCGAGCTGGAATGCAGCCGTCTGGCCGACCTCCTCGGCAGGGACCTGCATCTGAGTCTGACCTGACCTGACGCCACGGCTGCCGGCAGCGGGTGGTGCGAACCGGCTCAGAGCTTCGCGAACGCCTTCTGCAGGCCCTCCTCGGCCTCGTCGCCGAGCTTCTTCAGCGCCGGGGCGAGCAGCGGCGCCAGCATCTTGGCGACGCCACTGAACGCGAAGTCGGCGGTGTAGGTCACCCGCGAGCCGGTGCCGTGCGGCTCGATCTCCATCGTGTCGTGGGCGACCACGGTCTTGTTCTCCCCGCGCAGCGCGAAGCGGCGGTCCGGCTCGTGCTCGGTCACGCGATAGGTCAGCTCGGTCTCGCGACCCATGAACTTCGACACGTTGTGGTAGTCCGTGCCGACGCCCCCGTCTCCGGAGACCCGGGTGGTGCTGACCGTCCCGGGGTCCCACTCGGTCGTGGTGGTGAAGTCGCTGAGGTAGGCGAACACCGCGGCCGGGGCTGCGGTCGTCTCGACGGTGCGCTGGATCTTCACGGGTCCTCCGATGATGGGTGGTGCGTCCAGCCTACGGATCGGCCCTGCGCAGCGGCTCCCGCCAGCGGGGCATCCCCTTCGCCGCGAGCGGTTCGGGGGCGGCGGTCCGGGACACCGCGTCGATCACGTTGCGCAGGTTGACGATCAGGCCGCCGTACTCGTGCCACTGGTCGCCGGCCAGCGAGTCGGTCGACAGGTCGTCGGTCAGCCGCTGCAGGTCGGTGCGGAGCTCCTGGAGCCGCTCGGCGTCCACGGCGCCCACGGCCTCGCCCGTCTCGGCCAGCATCGTGCACCACCGGCGCCGGAAGTCCTGGTCCCAGTAGCGGGCCTGGTCGGCGCTGATCGCGATCGTGCGCACCAGGCTCTGGGTGTCGGCGACCACCTGCTCGAGCAGGTGCAGCACCGTCACCAGCTCGTGGACGTGCTCGCGCCGGTGCCGCTGCCGGGGGTTGAAGCGACCGCTCTCCTGGGCCTGGCGCAGCAGCGCCCACGACTCGTCGATCCGTACGTCGACCTTCCGCGCGCGGGCCAGCCACACCTCGGCGTTGTCGGGGTCGAAGTCCGGGCCCACGTCCTCGGCGATCCGGCTGAGCAGCTCGCCGATCTCCCGGGGCAGCCGGGACGCGTGCGACCAGGCGGCGCGGTCGCGCAGGGGCGGCCAGACCGCCAGGTTGACCAGCAGGCCGATCACCACGCCGACGCAGGTGTCGAGCAGCCGGCCCCAGAGGAGGTTCTCCTGGCTCACCGCGTTGGTGGCCAGCACCACGATCGCGGTGGTCGCCACCGTCGTGGACTCGGCGCCGATCAGCCGGATCCGGCCGACCAGGAACGCCACCAGCAGCATCACGCCCATCGCCGTCGGGTCGAGGCCGAGCACCAGACCCGTCGCCCAGGCGAGGAGGACACCGGCGAACGTGGCCGCCACCTGCTGGGCACCGCGGGAGAACGTCCGGTAGAGGGTGGCGTGCACGACCAGCACCGCCGACCAGGGCGCCAGGAACGGCTGGTCGAGGTGGACGACGTCGATGGCCACCCACCAGGCGAGACCACCGGCCAGCGCGGTCTTGGCGAGCTGGAGCAGGTCGGCCCAGAGCAACGGGTCGCGCAGGCGGTCGCGGCGCTCCCTCCCGGCAGCGGCGATCAGGCTGTTCCGCATCGGAGGTGCCTCTCGCCGGGTACGGGGGGGTCGGATCGTACCCGGCGAGGGCGGCGTCATGCGGTCACGGCCAGCCGCTCCTCCGGCTCCGGCAGCCGCATCGGACGGGGCCGCAGCAGCGCCCCGCCGATGACCGCCGCGGCGGCGGCCATCACGCCACCGGCGGCGAAGGCCAGCTGGTAGCCGCCGTTGAGCGCGTCCAGCGGCGCGGCGCCCGCGGCAGCCAGCTCGCCGGTGCGCCAGGTCGACAGGCTGACCAGCACGGCGAGGCCGAGGGCGCCGCCCATCATGAACGAGGTGTTGACCACGCCCGAGGCCAGCCCGGCCTCGTGCGGCTCGACGTCGCCCATCGCGGCGAGCAGCACCGGGTTGAACGCGATGCCGGCGCCGATGCCGAGCAGCACCATCCCCGGCAGCACGTGCACGACGTAGCTGCCGTCGACAGGCGCCTGGGCGAACAGCGCCAGGCTCGAGGCGGCCAGCGCGAGCCCGACGGTCAGCGGCGGCCGGATGCCGAAGCGCATCACCAGCCTGTCGCTGAACCGCAGCGACATCAGCGCCATCACCACGCAGGACGGCAGGTAGGCGAGCCCGACCTGGAGCGCGTCGTAGCCCAGCACGCCCTGCATGTAGAGGGCGGTCAGGAAGAAGCAGGCGAACATCGCGCCGGCCCACAGCACCCCGACCACCTGGGAGACCGCGACGTTGCGGAGCCGGAAGAGACGCAGCGGGACCAGCGGGTGCTCGACCCGGGACTCCCGGACCACGAACCCGACCAGCAGTGCGCCGGCCACCCCGAGGATGCCGAGGGTCGTCCCGGAGGTCCAGCCGGCCTCGTTGCCGCCGACCACGCCGTACACCGCGAGCATCAGCGCGACGGTGACCAGCCCGGCGCCGGTGACGTCGAGGCGTCCGGCCTCCTCCTGGCCCGTGTCCGCGGGCAGCAGCCGGGTGACCAGGAGCCACACCGCGATGCCGATCGGGACGTTGACGAGGAAGATCCAGTGCCAGGTCAGCAGGCCGGTGAGGACGCCGCCGAGGAGCACGCCGACGGCACCGCCGCCGGACATCACGAACCCGAAGACGCCCATCGCCTTGGCCCGCTCGCCGGGGTCGGGGAACAGCCCCATGATCAGGGCCAGCGCCACGGCGGAGACCGCGGCGCCGCCCAGGCCCTGGACGGCGCGCCCGGCGACCAGCAGGCCGGCATTGGGCGCGAAGGCGCAGGCCACGGAGGCGACCGTGAACGCCACGACCCCGCCGAGCAGCACCCGGCGGTTGCCGTAGAGGTCCCCGAGGCGGCCGGAGAGCAGCAGGAAGCCGCCGAAGGTCAGCATGTAGGCGTTGACCACCCAGGCCAGCGCGTCGGGCGAGAAGCCCAGGTCGGTCTGGATGGACGGCAGGGCGACGTTCACGATGTTCGTGTCCAGCACGATCATCAGGTCGCCCAGGCACAGGGCGTAGAGGGCCAGCCAGCGCGTACGGCGGTCGTTCATCGTCTCGCTCCTTCGGAGGGGGGTCGTCATGACCTCCACGAACGGGGGCGTCCGGATGCGACAGCAGCGCCGCGGAAATCTTCTCCGAACTCAGGAGCACAGACCGGCTCGGGCGCTGGGACTCATCGCGCGATGCCTCTCCCGGCGGGCAGCCGGGCCCTCCTGGCGCGGTGGCTACTCCGCGCCGCCCGCGATGTTGACCATCCAGATGACGCCGAAGCGGTCGACCAGCATGCCGAACACGTCACCCCACATCTGCTTCTCCAGGGGCATCGTCACGGTGGCCCCGTCGGAGAGCCTCTCCCAGTAGTCACGGAGCTCGTCACCGTCGCCGCTGAGGCTGATCGCGACATTGGTGCCGGGGTTGTGCTCCATGCCGGGCGGGGTGTCGGCACCCATCAGCGTGAAGCCCGCCGGGGTGGTGAGGTGGGAATGCATGATCAGGTTCGCCTCGGGCGCGTCGGGGTCGCCGTACTCGCCGAAGGTGTTGCTGGTCAGGTCGCCGCCGAGGGCGACCTGGTAGAACTCCATCGCCTCGCGCGCGTTGTCGCGGAAGCTGACGTAGGGGTTGAGCGTTGCGGCCATGACGGGCTCCTCAGGTGGTGGCGGTCATCTCCGTCGCACCCTAGACCCGGGCACGGACACGTCTCCCGGGCCGCGTTCGAGGGCTGCTCAGCGGTTACGCCGCGCGGCCACCGCGGCCACGTCGTCGTCGAGGGCGGGCTCGCGCAGCGAGACCACGAGTCGCCCGAGCGCCGCGTCGAGGTCGGCGTCCGCGAGCATCGGCAGCGCGTGCAGCACCTTCTTCTGGCCGATGTCGATGTCCTCGTCCCGACGCTCGATGAGGCCGTCGGTGAACAGCAGGACGGTGTCGCCGTCACGCATCGGCGCGCTCCGGGCCACCCGGTCCTCCACGAGCACGCCCAGCGGGCAGCCGTCGGCGTCGGGCAGCTGCTCGGTGGTGCCGTCGGCGCGCAGCAGCACCGGCGCGGGGTGCCCGGCGTTGGCGAAGACCAGCTCGTCGCGCGCCGGGTCGACGACCAGGTAGACGAGGGTGACCAGCTGGTCGGTCGGGAACTGCGCGAACATCCGGTCGAGCTTGCCGAGCACCGACGCCGGGTCCGGGTCCACCGCGGTGTAGGCGCGGACCGCGGCCCGCATCTGCGCCATCGCCGCCGCTGCCTCGACGCCGCGGCCCATCACGTCGCCGACGAAGAGCACCAGCCGCCCGTCGACGAGGGGGATCGCGTCGTAGAAGTCACCGCCGACGTCGGTCCGCCCGGAGGGGTCGTAGAACCTCGCCACGTCCCAACCGGGGATCTCCGGCATCGCGTCGGGCAGCACCGCCTGCTGGAGGCGTACGGCGGCCGCGAGCGTCTCGCTGTGCAGCTCGGCGTTGTCGATGGCCACGGCGGCCCGCCGGCCCACGTCCTCGGCGAAGGCGAGGTCGTCCTCGCCGTAGCGCCGGTCGGACTCGGCAGCGACCCAGCTCATCACGCCGAGCACCCGCCCGTGCGCGACCAGCGGGACGACGATCGCGCTGCGCAGGTGCAGGTCGAGGGCGACCCGCAGGTGTTCCTCGCTGCGCGCACTGGCGGCCACCATCTCGTCGGTGATCTGGGGGATCAGCTCACTCGTGCCCGTGCGCAGCACGTGCCAGGCGCCCTGGGGCGCGTCTGGGTTGCTGGGGTAGCGCTCCTCCAGGGACCGGGCCAGCTGCACCTTCTCCGGGTCGACGTGGGCGACCGCGACCCGGTGCAGGCGGTCGTCCATGACGACGTCGATCGCGCACCAGTCGGCGAACGTCGGCACCACCAGCCGGGCCACCTTGGTCAGGGTCTGGCCGTAGTCCAGGCTGCTGGACAGCTCGGCCGAGGCGTCGACGAGGAAGCTCAGCCGCTCGTTGCTCAGGGCGGCGGCGGCCTGGGCATCGATCCGCTCCAGCGCCTGCGCACAGCTGTCGGCCAGGATCTCGAGGAACTCCAGCTCGGCGGCGTCGATCATCCGCACCCCGGGGAAGGACAGGGCGATCACCCCGGTCGTCCGGTTGGTGACGTTGAGCGGGAGGCAGAGCAACGACCGCTCGCCGCGCTGCGGCATGTCGGGGTAGCGCATCGCCATGGCGGCCGCGCCCGTGATGAGCACCGGCTCGCCGGTGCGGATCACGTCGCCGGCGGGGGTCGGTGCGTCGACCGGGAAGCTCGCCCATCGTTCGGCGTCACCCTCCTCACCGCCACGGAGCGCGACCATCCGGAGGCGGTCGTCACCGTCGCGCAGCAGCAGCGAGGCGATGGTGGCGCCGACGGCGTCGGCACTGTGGGACGTGACGATCCGGGACACCGCGTCCAGGTCCTCCGCGCGCACCAGCTCGCCGGTGACCCGGGCCAGCATGGCCAGGCGGCCGCCGAGCAGCCGGGCGTCACGCAGCCGCTGGCCCTCCGGGGAGAAGTCGATGATCACGCAGAGCACGCCCTGGACGCCCTCGAGGTCGCGCAGGGGCGTGCAGGACACCTCGGCGTCGTGGGTGCTGCCGTCGGCGCGGGGCAGCTCGACCCGGCCCTGCCAGGGATCGCCCGCGAACACCTGGTTCAGCACCGCGTCGAGCGCGTCGCGGTCGCCCTCGGCGAACAGGTCCGTCAGGGGGCGCCCGGCGAGCTCGGCGGCCGGGCCGGCGTACGCCGTGACGGCCGCCGCGTTGGCATGCCGCACCGTCCCGTCGGTGCCGACGGCGAGGGCAGCGGTGTCCAGGCTGTCGAGCAGCTGGGGCTCGGGCAGCCACTGCGCCGGCAGGTGGACGGTCATCCGACCATGATCACAGCGGGTGGTGCGACGGGACGTCCCAATTGGTCAAGACCACCCGCTTGGGTGGCTCCGGTCTGGGGTTGATGGCCCGCTCGGGTGGTGTCGGCGCCGAGGATCCGTGCCGAGGCGACGTCGCGCGGTCGCCGCCGTTGCCGACCGGCCCGGCCGCGGCTCGCGGGACAGGCGTCGAGCGGTGCCGGGCGTGACCTGTTGCTACTGGCCCCGGCGGGGCGCCGGCACGTCGATGTCACCCTTGCGGAGCCGGAACACCTGCAGCATGAGGTCGTAGTACTTGTCGGTCTCACCGACCCACTCCATGCCCACCCGCCGCGCGGTGGCGACGCCGCGGGTGTTCCGCGGCCGGACCACCGCGAAGACCTCGTCCTCACCGTGGCTGAAGGCGTAGTGGGCCAGCGCGTGACCCGCCTCGGCGGCGTACCCCTGCCCCCACACCTCCGGGGCCAGCTGCCAGCCGATCTCCAGGTCGTCGCCCTCCGGGGGCAGCGGCAGCACCGCACCGGCGCCGATCAGGGCGCCGGTGTCGGTGCGCTCGAACGCCCACCGACCGGTCGGGCGTCCCGTGTCGTGGTGCTCGGCCGCCCAGCGCCGGAGGACCTCCCGCATCGCCGACGCGTCCGGGACGGTGGTCATGGCCGGGGCCAGCCACCGCGCGACCGCATCGCTGCCGAAGACCTCCAGCGCCGGTTCGGCGTCCGCCTCGGTCCACGGCCGCAGCCGCAACCGTCCCGTGGTGATCGTCGGCCCCGAGATCTCGATCGCGTGGTCGTGGTGCGGCATGTCGCCTCCCATGGTGCATCCGCCGTCCGCGGCTACTACTACCTCAGTGTCCTCGGGGTCCGATTTGTTCCGCCAGCCCGGTGGATCGCCGGGCACCCGGGCTGTGGTCACCCGGGTGCCCGGTATCGAGCAGGTCTCAGCCCAGGACGCTGGTCTGGTTGGTCTCGAAGGCCCCGCCGGTGCCGTACCACCGGATGATCAACGAGTAGTTGCTGTTGTTGTTGGTGTTGTTGACCCAGATGCAGCTCTTGGTGCCGTTGGCCGAGTAGTCGGTGACCGAGTTGCCGTTGATGATGGCGGTCGCGCTGTAGCCGGCGACGAGGTTGACGCAGAGTTGGTCAATGCCCCGCTCCCAGTACGCCGTCCCCTTGGTCACGCCGTTGTGCTTGGCGGACACGCTGTACGTCGCCGCCTGTGCCGGTGCGGCCACCATGGTCACGACGGCGAGGGCGGAGGCGGCGAGCGCGGTTCGAACGAGAGTCTTCATGTGGAGATGGTTTCCTTCCCGAGAGGCCCGACTCGTGTGCACGGTGCAACCGATCCCGGGCTGTGGTGAGACTAGGACGGACGGGGGTGCACCACCACCCTCGAGCAGGAATTTCCGTGCGGGATTTCCCTTGTTCGCGCGACGCCGGCGCGGACGGGCAGTCCAGGCGGACCGCGATCAGCCTCAGCGACTGACCGCCACCTCCCGGATGATCCACGACAGCTTCTCGGGGTTCCGGACGGTGTAGATCCCGCTGACCAGACCGTCCTCGACGCGCAGCGAGACGACAGAGTCGATCTCGCCGTCCATCCGGATGATCAGGGCCGGCCAGCCGTTGACCTGCGTCGCCTCGGTCGTCATCGCGTCGGCCACGGTGGCGAGGCCGACCGTCAGCAGGCGCGCCACCTTGTCGGCGCCCACCACGGGCCGCGGCAGGGCCTGCCTGACGCCGCCTCCGTCGCCCAGGGCGACGACGTCGGGCGCGAGGATGTCGGCCATGTCCTGGAGGTCGCCGGTCGCGAGCGCCCGCTGGAACGCCTCCAGCGCATCCCGCGTCTCGGACCGGGAGACCACCCCGCGCGGGCGACGCTCGGCGACGTGCACCCGGGCCCGGTGCGCGATCTGGCGCACCGCGGCGGGACTCTTGCCCACGGCCACCGCGAGCTCGTCGTAGCCCAGGTCGAACACCTCGTGGAGCACGAACACCGCCCGCTGGGTCGGGGTCAGCGTCTCGAGCACCAGCAGCATCGCCATCGACAGGCTGTCCGCGAGCTCGACGTCCTCGGCCACGTCGGGGCTGGTCAGCAGCGGCTCGGGCAACCACGGGCCGATGTAGTCCTCGCGCCGCCTCGCCACGGTCCGCAGCTGGTCGAGCGCCTTCCGCGTGACGATCCGGACCAGGAAGGCCCGCGGGTCCCGGACCTCGGCCCGGTCGACGCCGGTCCACCTCAGCCAGGCCTCCTGCACCACGTCCTCGGCGTCGGCGGCTGAGCCGAGCATCTCGTAGGCGACGGTGAAGAGCAGGTTGCGGTGGGTGACGAACGGGTCTCCGCTCATGGCGTGGAGACTACGGGCACCGCCCGGGTCGCGAGGGGCGGCAGCCCGCACGCCTCGGCGTACTCCTGCGACCGGATGCCGAGGGCGACGTTGCTCCGGGCGCTGGCGTTCATGAAGGCCACCTTGGCGGTCAGCTCCACCAGGGCCGGCGCGCCCAGCTCCTCCAGCAGCGCGGCCGACATCTCGTCGGTGACGGTCGGCGAGGTCTGGCACATCGCCTCGGCGTACTCCATCACGCGTCGCTCCAGCGGGGTGAACACGACGGACTCCCGCCACCGCGGCACCTCGCGCGCCTTGGCCTCGTCGAGCCCCCGGTTGTGGGACATGAAGTAGTTGAAGTCCACGCAGAAGCTGCAGCCGATCTCGGCGGCCGCCGCCATCGCCGCGAAGGACGAGAGGTTGCGGTCGAGCTGGTTCCACTTCTCGGTACGACGGCCCAGCCGCATCATGTCCTTGAAGACCGGCGGGTGGTGCCACGTCACCTCGGCACCCTCGGGTACGCCGCCGAGCATCCTGCGCATCGCCATCTTGAGCAGCCCCCCGTAGATACCGTTGATCTCGGTCCGGGGAACGCGGGTGTTGCTGGTCATCACTGCCTCCAGGTCGTCGGTTGTGGACATGAAGACGCCGGAGACCGGTGATCTGTGACAGCCACCCTGGCTCCGTCAGGCGGGACCGGTGGCCCTCCGCGTGAACGTCAGGTGCGTCACGCCGCTGGGCGAGGAGACCGCCTCGACCCCGTAGGAGTCCTCGAGGGCCTCCAGGCCGTCCCAGATGCGGACGCCGCGACCCAGGACGATCGGGACCTGGACGAGATGCATGTGGTCGACGAGCCCGGCGGCGAGGAAGTCGCGTACGACGCTCGCGCCGCCGCCGATGCGGACGTCCTGGCCCTCGGCCGCCTCGCGGGCGGTCCGGAGCGCCTCGGCCGGGGCGACGTCCAGGAAGTGGAACGTGGTGCCGCCCTCCATCTCGATCGCGGGCCGCGGACGGTGGGTGAGGACGAGGGTCGGGGTGTGGAACGGCGGGTTCGGCCCCCACCAGCCCGTCCAGTCCGGATCGTCCTGCCAGCCCGGCGGGCCGAACTTGTTGGCGCCCATGATCTCGGCGCCGATGCCGGGGCCGTGGCGCCCGGCGAAGGCGTCGTCGACCCCGGCGCTTCCGCCCGCCTCCCAGAACCGGGTGCCGAACATCCACTCGTGCAGCCGCTCGCCCGCATGGCCGAACGGCGCCTCGGCGGACTGCGGCTCGCCGGTGGCGAAGCCGTCGAGGGAGATGGACAGGTTGTGGATCCGGGTGAGTGACATCGCGCGCTCCTCGCTCTGGTGCCCAAGGGTCCTGCGAGGACTGACCCAGGTGACCGAAGGTTCTCATCGGTCGACGAGGTCGGGACGTCTCGTGGCGGGCCGGCTCAGTGGGCCATGTCGACGAAGCGGGAGTAGTGGCCCTGGAAGGCCACCGTGATGTCCCGGGTCGGGCCGTTGCGGTGCTTGGCCACGATCAGGTCCGCCTCGCCGGGGCGGGTCGACTCGCGCTCGTAGACGTCGTCGCGGTGCAGCAGGATCACCATGTCGGCATCCTGTTCCAGCGAACCCGACTCGCGCAGGTCGCTCATCGCGGGGCGTTTGTCGGCGCGCTGCTCGGGGCCACGGTTGAGCTGGGAGAGCGCGATGATCGGCAGCTCGAGCTCCTTGGCCAACAGCTTGATCTGGCGGGAGAACTCCGAGACCTCCAGCTGGCGGGACTCGACCTTCTTGCCCGAGCTCATCAGCTGCATGTAGTCGATCACGATCAGGCGGAGGTCGTGGTTCTGCTTGAGCCGGCGGGCCTTGGACCGGATCTCCATCATCGTCATGTTGGGACTGTCGTCGATGAACATCGGGGCCGAGGAGACCTCGCCCATCTTGCGGGCCAGCTTGGCCCAGTCGTCGTCGGTCATGTTGCCGTTGCGGATGTGGTTGAGCGGCACCTTCGCCTCGGCCGAGAGCAGTCGCATGGTGATCTCGGAGCGGTTCATCTCGAGGCTGAAGAAGACGCTGGCCATCTGGTTGTGGATCGACGCCGACCGGCACAGGTCCAGAGCCAGCGTTGATTTCCCCATCGCGGGTCGCGCCGCGACGATGATCATCTGGCCGGAGTGGAGACCGTTGGTCAGGTCGTCGAGGTCGGCGAAACCGGTGGGCACGCCGTACATGCCGCCGTCCCGGTTGCCGATCGCCTCGATCTCGTCGAGGACGCCCTCCATGATGTCGGCCAGCGGGGCGTAGTCCTCCTGCGAGCGCTTGTCGGTGATCTTGTAGACCTCCGCCTGCGCCTCGTCGACGACCGCGTCGATCTGACCCTCGCCGGCGTAGCCGAGCTGGACGATCTTGGTGCCGGCGGTGACCAGGCGACGCAGGATCGCCTTCTCGTGGACGATCTCGGCGTAGTAGCCGGCGTTGGCCGCGATCGGCACGTTGGCCGAGAGGGTGTGGAGGTAGGGGGCGCCACCGATGCGCTGCAGCTCGCCGCGCCGCTGCAGCTCGGCCGCCACCGTCACCGGGTCGGCGGGCTCACCGCGGCCGAAGAGGTCGACGATCGCGTCGTAGATGACCTCGTGGGCCGGTCGGTAGAAGTCCGGCCCGCGCACGGTCTCGCTGGCGTCCGCGATCGCGTCCTTGCTGAGCAGCATCGCGCCGAGCACGCTCTGCTCGGCCGCGTTGTCCTGCGGCGGGGTGCGGTCCCCCGACGAGCGCGGCGCGTTGCCCGGCTCGTAGGCCGCGGGTCCGTCGCCCCAGTCCGGCTCCGGAGGGAGCGGGGTGTCGGGGTAGTCCGTCACGCTCACCGACAAGCTCCCCTCGAGGGTCCAGAATGCTGACGTCGGCGACGCTAGGTGGTGGCACCGACAGCCCGGGTCCGCGCAGGCCCCGGAGACCGCTTCCAGCACCGACAGGGGCCCGTGGCGGGCCCGCCGGGGGGAGCGGACGTGTGACCGTACGTCGCGGGAGCCCCCACCCACCACCCTCCTATCCACAGGGGGCTGTGGATAACTCGGTGAGCCCGTGGACGACACGCCTCGGACCTGTGCACAGGATGGGGAGATTCCTGTGGATAACCAACGAGCCGGCGGTCGTGACCCGCCCCTGACCTGCGTAAACGTCCTCGTCGCCCTGTGCACAGAAACTTTCTGGCAACAATCTCAGTCCGTGTCAGGCGATCCCGCATCGCGCTGCAGATATGTCGACAAGGCCCCTCGGTCGCCGGGATACCCACAGGTTTTCCCCAGATACAGAACCGGATGGGCGCTCGGCAATAGTCCATTCTGACTACCTGCCACCACCCACCCGTAGGCTCCTCCTCGTGAGGCCCCCACCGGGGCGCCGTCCCGGCGCCGCAGCCGCCGGCCCGGACCCGCTACGGGACCGCCGCGGCACCGACCGGGAGATCCTCCGGCTGGCCGTTCCGGCCTTCCTGGCCCTCGTCGCCGAGCCGGTCTTCCTGCTCGCCGACGCCGCCTTCATCGGCCACCTCGGCACCCCGGAGCTGGCCGGCCTGGGCATCGCCGGAGCGGTGCTGCAGACCGCGGTCGGGCTCTGTGTGTTCCTCGCCTACGGCACCACCGCGTCCGTGGCCCGGCGCGTCGGCGCCGGCGACCTGCGGGGGGCCCTGGGCCAGGGCATCGACGGGGTCTGGCTCGCCCTGCTCATCGGCGCGGTCACGACCGTCGCCGGCATCACCGCGACGCCCTGGCTGGTCGGCGCCTTCGGCGCGGGGGGCGAGGTCGCCGAACACGCCACGACGTACCTCCGGATCGCGTTCCTCGGCACCACCCCGCTGTTGGTCATGCTGGCCACCACGGGGGTGCTCCGCGGCCTGCAGGACACCCGCACACCCCTGGTCGCGGCCGTGGTCGGCAACCTGCTCAACATCGCCCTCAACGGGGTGCTCGTGTACGGCGTCGGTCCGTTCCCCGAGCTCGGGCTGCGCGGCTCCGCGATCGGTTCGGTGCTGGCCCAGGTCGCGGCGGCGGGGTTCCTGCTGGTGGTCGTGGCCCGGGGCGCCCGGGCCGAGGGCGCCTCCCTGGGCCCCGACCTGCCCGGCATCCGGTCCGCGGCGCACGCCGCGGTCGCCCTGGTGATCCGCACGCTCACGCTGCGGGCCGCGCTGCTGGTCACGACGTACGCCGCCACCCACACCGGTGGGGATGCCGACCTCGCCGCCCACCAGCTGGCGATGACCCTCTGGACCTTCCTGGCCTTCGCGCTCGACGCCATCGCGATCGCGGCGCAGGCCCTCACCGGGCGGTCCCTCGGTGCCGGCGACGTCGCCGGCACCCGCGCCCTGACCCGTCGGATGGTGCAGTGGGGTGCGGTCAGCGGCGTGGTCACCGGACTCGGCCTCGCCGCGCTCAGTCCGGTGCTCGGGCACGTCTTCACCTCCGACGACACGGTCGTGGGACTGCTGGTCCCGGTGCTCCTGGTGGCCGCCCTGGGTCAACCGGTGGCCGGCGTCGTCTTCGTCCTCGACGGGGTGCTCATCGGTGCCGGCGACGGCGGCTACCTCGCCTGGGCCGGTCTGGTGGTGCTCGCGGTCTACACCCCGCTGGCGTTGCTCTCCGGCACCCTCACCTGGCTGTGGGTGGCGTTCTCGTTCGGCTTCATGCTCGCCCGGGCCGCGCTGCTGGTGCACCGGGCGTACGGCGACGCATGGCTGGTCACCGGCACCACCCGGCCGGCGCGACCCTAGGGTGAGCGCATGCAGGGACAGATGACGCCGCTGCAGCGGATCGCCATGGGTCTGGTCGTGGTCGTGGTCGACACCCTCGGTGGCTACGACCTGCTCCCCGATGTGCTCGGCTGGGCGCTGGTCCTGTGGGGGCTGGCGGGGTTGCCCGGGCCGGACGTCGGCAGCCTGCGCTACGCCGCCGTGGTGGCGGCGGTGACGTCGGTGGTGCTCTACCCCCCGTCGGTCCACGAGCCGCTGGCGGACGCCGACCCGTCCCTGCAGTGGGCCGCCAGCCTGCCGGACCTGGTCTTCGCGCTGCTGCTCGCGCGGGCCCTGCTGCGCCTGGCCCACGCGCAGCCCGAGCGCGCGCTGGCCGGCCGGATGCGGGGCCTGGTCACGCTGAGCGGGGTGCTCGCCGTCGCGCCGGTGCTGGTCTTCGCCGGCGGCGCCGAGCACCTGCTCCCCGCGGCCACCCTGCTCGTCCAGCTGATGTGGCTCTGGCTGGTCTGGAACCTCTTCGCCTTCCACGCCCGCCCCTACCTCGACGCAGAACCCCCGGCCGCCGAGGCGGCCGGGGGTTCCTGAGCGTCGACTGCTAGCGGGTCACTCCTCGAGGTCCTCCGCGGTGACCAGCAGCGAGTCCTTGTCGATCCACTGGTTCATCCGGGCGTGGATCGGGGTGCTGCTCTGCTGGTAGAAGGCGTACTTCGGGTTGGAGTAGTAGTTCGAGTTCCAGATCATGTCGAACAGCTTCTGGTACGGCCGCCACGCCCGCGTCGACGGGATCCGCTGCCAGACCTCGTCAGCCCCGACGGTCTTCTGGGAGAAGTTCTCCGAGCCGGTGTACATCACCCGCGCGGAGGTGTCCTTGCCGACCACGCCGTTGACGCCGACGTACTTCATGTGGGTGTACATGTCGGTGAAGCCGTTGTCGTCACGGTCGAAGATGGTGCGGCGGCTGGGCACGCCACCGGCCTTGAAGGTGCGGTGGATGCGCGGGGCGATGAGTCCGTAGAGGACCCGGATCCGGCAGCCGGCCTTGCGCATCTTGACGATGTGCTCGGCGATGTAGAGGCCGCGGAGGCCCTCCATCGCGTGGATGTTGATGGCGACAGCGGTGTGCCCGTTGTAGCCGGTGCCGCCGGTCGGCCTGGTGCCGCACCTGACCTCCTTGAGTGCCCGCATCACCCGGTCGGTGGCCTTGGTGTGCCCCCCCTGCGGCCAGAACATCGTGAGCAGACTGGCGTTGCGGTAGTTGCGCGCGATCGGCGCCGGCGCCCGCCTGTCCTTCGCGGACTCGCGGAAGATCGTCATGAACTGCCGGTAGAGACCCGTGCGGTTCTTCCACACGAAGAGGTCGTTCCACTGGACGTTCGCGGCCTTGCCGGTCATGTTGGTGCTGCCGAAGGCGACCACCTGCTCGGCCTTCCCGGCCTTGGAGAAGAGGAACATCTTCGTGTGCAGCGGGCCGTGCGAGCCGCGGCAGCCCTCGACGCAGCGGCGGGCGTAGGACCGGCGGGCCCGGTTGTTCCCCAGGTTGCGCTGCAGCCGGCCGAAGGCGGGGACGTCGCGGTTGCTCAGGTGGTCGTTCATCAGCACCTTGACGCTGACGCAGCGACGGTGGGCGCGGATCAGCGCGTCGGCGACCCTGTTGTCACTGAAGGAGTAGAGCGCGATCCGGATGGTGCTCGGGTAGAGCGACGGCTTCGTCGGGCAGAGGCTGGGCTTCCTGACGCCCTTGTAGCCCTTGCTCGACTCGATCATCCGGTAGACCCGCTCGATGTTGCGGCGGTTGGCCGTTGTGCCCTGGGTCGGGTTGTTGAACGAGGGACCCCAGGCGGGGGTGGTGTTGCCGGGCGACACCTTGCGCCGGGTCTTCCAGTTGACGGCCGCCGCGGTGCTGCGGGCCGGCGTGGCGCTCGAGACCGCCGCGCTGGTGGGCTGCGGGGCCGCCGGTGCGGCGCTGGACGAGGTGACCCCGGCGCTGACCAGGACCGGCAGGAGGAACGTCATGGCAGCGGGCACGACTGCTCTGCGAATCATGAGGGATACTCCCGGGGAGAAGATTGAGGGTCCGGCCATGTTAAGTCGGCTTCGGTGGGAAGACGAAACTCTTCGGCATTTGGTTGCACGAAACCCCGCTGGACCGGTTCGGCCCAGCGGGGTTGTGGTGTGTCGTCGGTCTTGTCAGCCGGCGACGACGTTGAGGGAGACGGTTGCCGACACGTCCTCGTGCAGCTTGACCGACACCTCGTGAGCGCCGAGCGACTTGATCGGGTGGTCGACGACGATCGTGCGCTTGTCGACCTCCTCGCCGGAGGTCGCGGCGATGGCACCGGCGATCTCCGAGACGGTGACGGAGCCGAACAGGCGGCCACCCTCACCGGCGCGGACCTGCACGTTGACCGACGCGGCCTCGAGCTTGGCCTTGACGTCGGCGGCGTGGTCCTGGTCACGCACCGCGCGCGAGGCGCGGGCGGTCTTGATCGACTCGATCGTCTTCTCGCCGCCACGGCTCCAGCGGATGCCGAGGCCACGGGGGACGAGGTAGTTGCGGCCGTAGCCGTCCTTGACCTCGACCACGTCGCCAGCGGCGCCGAGGCCGGTGACTTCCTGGGTCAGGATGAGCTTCATGGTCCCGACTCCTCTCAGCGACCGGTGGTCGTGTAGGGCAGCAGGGCGACCTCGCGGGCGTTCTTGACCGCGATCGCCACGTCCCGCTGGTGCTGGACGCAGTTGCCGGTCACCCGACGGGCGCGGATCTTGCCGCGGTCCGAGATGAACTTGCGGAGCAGCGTGGTGTCCTTGTAGTCGACACCGGTCGCCTTCTCCTTGCAGAACTGGCAAACCTTCTTCTTCGGCTTGCGAATAACTGCCTTGGCCATTGTGGTGCTTCCTTTCTGAAGCCCGGCGTACGCCGGAATGGTGGGGCTGATGACGGGATGGTGCGGTGGTCGAGGAGGTCGCCGGGCGACCGCCTCGGAACCAGATCAGAAGGGAGGCTCCTCCGAGGCTCCGACGCCGGGCGCGCCCCAGGGGTCGTTGGGGGCCGCGTTGCCGCCACCCTGCTGACCGCCCTGCTGACCGCCCTGCTGGCCGCCGTACTGCTGGCCGGCCGGCTGCGCGGCGGGCGTCGACCACGGGTCGCTGTCGCCACCCTGCCCGCCGCCCTGACCGCCGCCCTGACCGCCGCCGGAGAACCCGCCTCCCCCGCCGGAGCGGGTGGTGCGGGTCACCTTGGCGGTGGCGTACTTCAGGGAGGGACCGACCTCGTCGACGTCGAGCTCGTAGACCGTGCGCTTCTCGCCCTCACGGGTCTCGTAGCTGCGCTGCTTCAGCCGGCCCTGCACCACGACGCGCATCCCCTTCTGGAGGGACTCCGCGACGTTCTCGGCCGCCTGCCGCCAGATGGCGCACGAGAGGAACAGGCCTTCGCCGTCCTTCCACTCGTTGGTCTGCTTGTCGAAGGTGCGCGGCGTCGACGCGATCCGGAAGTTGGCCACGGCCGCACCCGAGGGGGTGAAGCGCAGCTCCGGGTCGTCGACGAGGTTGCCGACCACCGTGATGACGGTCTCGCCTGCCATGAAGGTCTCCCTAGCTGATCTTGGATGTGTTGCGACACATGGTGTCCGCAGCCGCCGACAATCGGAAGGGGCCGCTCACAGGGAGCGACCGACCGGTGCCGGCGTACGACGGGTCAGGCGTCGGCGCGCAGGACCTTGGTCCGCAGGATCGACTCGTTCAGGTTGATCTGACGGTCGAACTCCTTCACCGTGTCCGGCTCCGCCTGGATCTTGAGGACGGCGTAGATGCCCTCGGAGTTCTTCTTGACCTCGTAGGCGAGGCGGCGACGTCCCCAGACGTCGACGGTCTCGACGTTGCCGCCGTCCTTGCGGATGACGTTGAGGTACTTGTCGAGCGACGGCTCGATGGTGCGCTCTTCGAGGTTCGGGTCGAGGATGACCATCACTTCATAGGCACGCATGGCGTTTCCACCTCCTGTGGGCTCAGCGGCCACGGTCTCTCCGTGGCAGGAGGGCTTGCGTTGCACCGCCGGCCTGAGGCACCCGTCGGGGGTGCCGGCACAGCGGGACAGTGCAGGCTATCAGCGGCCCGCGGGCAGCGGGAAATCCCGTCGCGGCCACGGGTTCCGGTTGCGCGGTTGAAGCCGGAACCAGTGGGTAGGGTTGCCCCCGTCATGACAGGAATGGGAAACCCACCGCTCGCCGGCCGCTACCAGCTGATCGACCAGATCGGCGCCGGTGGCATGGGCTCGGTATGGCGCGCGTGGGACCTCCGCAACCAGGTGTTCGTCGCCGCCAAGGTGCTCGGACAGCACGACTCCGGCATGCTGCTGCGCTTCGTCCGCGAGCAGTCCGTGCGGATCCGCCACCCGCACGTCGTGGCCCCCAGCGGCTGGGCCGCGGAGGACAACCTGGTCGTGTTCACGATGGACCTGGTCAAGGGCGGATCCATCCAGACGCTGCTCGGCGACCACGGCAAGCTCCCTGAGAGCTACGTCGCCGTGGTGCTCGACCAGACCCTCCAGGCGCTCGAGGCCGTGCACAACGCCGGCGTCGTGCACCGGGACGTCAAGCCCGCGAACCTGCTGCTCGAGCCGACCGGCACCCGACGCCCGCACGTGCGGCTCGGCGACTTCGGGGTCGCCGCCCTCATCGACGAGGTGCGCCTGACCCGCTTCCCCGGCGCCATCGGGACCGACGGCTACATGGCCCCCGAGCAGACGCACGGCGCCGCTCCCGAGCCCCGACAGGACCTCTACGCCCTCGGGGTGGTCGGCGTGCAGATGCTCACCGGCCTCAGTCCGCGCCACCAGAACGGCGTCCCCGACGGTGCGCTCCGGCCGCTGCTCGAGTCCCTGCTCGAGGCCGACTCCGAGAAGCGGCCCGAGTCCGCGTCGGCCGCCCTGGACATCCTCCGCGGCATCGGGGTGCCCGGCGGTGCGCCGTGGCAGCAGGACGCCGAGCCGCCCGAGGTGTTCAACCAGCTCAACGACGTGCCGCCGCCGGGCTTCGGCCCCTCCGGCCACACCGGCTGGAACTACCCCGCGCCCACTGGCCGTCCCTCGGGCGGATCGGGCGGATCCGGCCCCTCGGGCCAGCCGCCGCCGGTGAACCTGTCGCCGTGGGCACCGCCGCAGCCGGGCCAGCAGTCAGGCCGGCAGTCGGGCCAGTCCGGCCAACAGTCGGGCCAGTCCGGCCAGGGTTCGGGGACGCCGCCGTCGGGCCACCCGATGGGTGGGCAGCCGCCGAGCGGTCCGCCGTACGCCGGGGGGCACGCCGCCCAGACGGGCCAGTACGCCCCGTCGGGTCACTACGCCCCGACCGGCCAGTACGCCCAGCCCGGCCAGTACGCCCCGTCCGGACCGCAGCCGGGCCGGGGCTCCGACGCGCCGTCCGCGTTCCTGAGCCCGGGTGGCGCCTACGGCGCACAGGCCAGCGGCCTCGTCGCCGCGAGCAGGACGATGCTGTGGGTGGCGATCCTGTGCTTCGTGATCGCGGTCGGTCTGGCCGGCGCCGCGGTCTGGCTGATGCTGGCCTGAGCGTTGCCCAGCCCGGGTTCAAGCCCGGAGTCAGCACGGAGTGCAGCACGGGGTCAGCACGGGGTCCGCACGGGGTCAGCCCAGCACCTTGCGGTAGCGGCCCAGCGAGAACGCGCCGGCGGCGGCCATCACGGCCGAGCCCCCGAACAGTGCGGCGACGGCGCCCCAGGGCGTGGAGCCACCGCCCGACGGGTCGGCGCCGGCCGCGTCCTTGCGGTCCGTGGTGTCGTCGCCGTCCTCGGGCACGACCGCTTCCTTGCCGCTGATGTCCGGCAGCGGTGCCGGGTCCTTGGCATACGGCGAGTCGGCCGCCTTGTCGGTGATCACATCGACACCCAGGGTCACGTCGGCGCCCTTCTTGGGAGCGTCCTTGGTGCCCATCTTGAGCATCACGTAGTAGGTGCCCGGGAACGCCGCGGGGTTGCTGGTCGGCTTCTCCCGGTTGCGCCAGGTGATCGTCGGCGACGCGACGCCACCGTCCATCGAGGGGTACTTCAGGTTCACGTCGGCGAACGTCGGACCGCCCTCGGTCTTGGCCCAGTCGGCGGTGCCACCCAGCGGGGTGATCAGCACGGCCTCGACCGGAACGTAGTCCTTGAACTCGGCGCCCTTGTACTGCAGGGAGATCTCGACGTGCTGGCCCCAGTCGAGCGGCACCGCGAAGAGCGCGGGGGCGCCGGGCTTGATGTGCGCCTCGTAGGTGCCACCGGTGAGGTCGGGGGCGTCGGCGTACGTCGCCCCGAGGTCGGCCTTGCCCTTGGCCGGCAGCACCGAGCCCTTCCAGTCCTGGGTGGTGCTCGGCGGCGGCAGCAGGCTGGCGTCCTCGACCGGGGGCTCCTCCCAGATCACCAGCTGACCCTTCTCACCGGCCGGGTAGGTCACGCCGTCGCCGCTCCCGTACGCCCGGTAGCTGAAGGTGACCTTGTCCTCGCGCAGGCAGGGGCCCTTGCCGACCTGGAGGATCCCGGTCATGAACCGATGGCCGACGTAGTCGTCGCCCTCGAAGGACCCGGAGTCGTCCCCGCAGCGCTCCTGGGCGTTCGCGCCCGAGGCGTCGTAGTAGACGTAGCCGTTCTTGGTCCCTGAGCTGACGAGCGTCTGGCCGACCCAGATGGTGGAGCGCGGCGTGGTGCGCTCGATCGCGAGGTAGTTCTCGGTGTCCTCCTCGGGCATCGCGAACTGGTAGCGGCCCGGGGGCGTCACCGGGGCTTCGGCCTCGGACCCACCGAAGGTGATCTCCTCGTCGTCGGCTGGGGTCTCGACGGCCATCGCGGGTGCCATGAGGCAGGCGACGGCCAGGGTCGCGGCCACGGGAAGGGCCGCCCGGCGCGTGCTGGTCATGTCACCACCCTTCCACACGCGCGGCCGCGGAAACCCCGAGACGGGACCGGTCGCTAGGGTGCGGTTCGAAGGGGGTTGCCATGGACGCGGGTTGGAACGCGGACGGCGCCGACGAGCGACGTCGCCAGCAGGTCGAGCTGTACGGCGACTCCGTCGACATCCTGGCCCGCAAGTGCGAGGGCCTCCTCGGGCTCGGCGTGACGGGCCTGGCCGAGGTGATCGGGCTCTCCGTGCCGATGCTCACCAAGCTCCTCACCGGCGAGCGGGTCCGCATCGGCAACCCGGTCGCGATCGCCCGGCTCACCCGGCTCCGCGAGTTCACCGACCAGCTGCTCAGCGGCGAGGCCAGCCGCGACGACATCCCGCTCACCGTCGCCCAGATCCGGGCCTCCACCACGCCCGCGCGTCCGAGCCGGGTGACCGCGGTCTCGCAGGCCAACCTGCAGGCAGCTGCCCAGGCCGGCGCCCAGGCCGGCGCCCAGGCCGGCGCTCAGGCCGGCGCCCAGGCCGGCCGGCCCCGTCCGGCCGTCGAGCTCCCGGATCCGGGGCCACCGTCGTTGACGTCGTCCTCGCTCGGCTACGCCCGGAGCGTCGTGGCCCGGCACGTGCCGCCGACGCCGACGTACCGCTGGCCGCTGCTCGAGCACTTCACCCGCACCGAGACCTGGGTCAAGCACGAGAACCACACGCCCACCGGCGCCTTCAAGGTGCGCGGCGGGCTGAACTTCGTCGAGCGGCTGCGGGTGTCCGGCCTCGCGCCGGCCGGCCTGGTCTCCGCGACCCGTGGCAACCACGGCCAGAGCATCGCGTTCGCCGGCCGCCTCGGCGGGCTGCCGGTGACGATCGTGGTCCCGGAGGGCAACAGCCCCGACAAGAACGACGCGATGGAGGCCTTCGGCGCCGAGCTCGTGGTGCACGGCGCCGACTTCCAGGCCGCCCGGGAGCACGCCGCCGAGCTGGCCGAGGACCGTGGCCTGCTCACCGTCCCCTCCTTCCACCCCTGGCTGGTCGAGGGAGTCGCGACGTACGCCGCGGAGCTCCACGAGGCGGTGCGCGACCTCGACGTGATCTACGTGCCGGTCGGGATGGGCAGCGGGATCGTGGCCAACATCGTGGTGCGCGACCTCCTCGGGCTGCGCACCGAGATCGTCGGGGTGGTCGCCGAGAAGGCGCCGGCCTACGCCCGGTCGTTCGAGCAGGGCGAGGTGGTCACCACCGAGACCGCCGACACGTTCGTGGACGGTGTCGCGTGCCGGACGCCGGACCCGGTCGCGGTCGCGATGATCCGCCGGGGCGCCGCACGGATCGTCGAGGTCTCCGAGGACCAGGCCCGCGAGGCGATGGCGATGACGTACCGCACCACGCACAACCTGCCCGAGCCCGCTGGGTCGTTGGCGCTGGCGGGACTGCTCGCCGAGCGCGACCGGGTGGCCGGCAGGAAGGTCGCCGTGACGATGACCGGCGGCAACTGCGACTTCGCTCTGCTCACCCAGGCGGTCCAGCAGTTCAGCTGAGCGCAGGAAGTCACACCTCGACACGCAAGAGCGCACACCTCGGCGGGCTGTCGGAGCGGGCTCCTACGATGCTGGGATGAGCATCCGTATCGGCGCGCACGTGGACCAGACCGACCCGATCGCCGAGGCGCGGGCCCGCGGCACCGACCTGGTCCAGTTCTTCCTCGGCAACCCGCAGAGCTACAAGGGCCCGGTGCTCGCCTACGCCGGCGGCGCCGCCGGACTGCGCGCCGACGCGGAGGAGGCGGGTGTCGACCTCTACGTCCACGCGCCCTACCTCATCAACGTGGCGACGACCAACAACCGTCAGCGGATCCCGTCCCGCAAGCTGCTCCAGCAGCACGTCGACGCGGCCGCGGAGATCGGTGCCCGGGGACTGATCGTGCACGGTGGTCACGTGACCGACGAGGACGACCCGGCCAAGGGCTTCGACAACTGGCGCAAGGCCGTCGAGGCCACCGACCTCAAGGTGCCGCTGCTGATCGAGAACACCGCCGGCGGCACCAACGCGATGACGCGCTACCTCGACCGGATCGCCGGGGTGTGGGAGGCGATCCAGTCGGCCGGGCAGGCCGACATGGTCGGGATCTGCCTCGACACCTGCCACGCCCACGCCGGGGGCAACCCGCTGGAGACGATCGTCGAGGACCTCCGCGCGATCACCGGCCGCATCGACCTCGTGCACGCCAACGACAGCCGTGACGACTTCGACTCGGGGGCGGACCGGCACGCCAACTTCGGCGCCGGCCGGATCGACCCCGACCTGCTCGCCGCGGTGGTCCGCGACGCCGGTGCTCCGGTGATCTGTGAGACGCCCGGCGGCGCGACCGAGCACACCGCCGACTTCGACTGGCTGCGCGAGCGGCTCTAGCGGCCCACGGCGACCAGGAGGTCGAGCCGCTCGGCGCTCTCCTGCGCCGGGTGGCTGCCCTCGAGCCGCAGGATCCCGCCCCCGTCACGCATGGCCCGGAACATCAGCCGGCGGCTGGCCTGGGGCCCCCGCATGCCGCTCCCGGGAGCGTCCTCGAGCAGCTGCATGCCGAACGGCGCCATCGCCACCTGCCACCGGTGCCGGAGCGAGCGCTGACGGAGCAGCACCTCGAGGGTGTCCCCGCGGGCCAGCCGCACGAGACTGCCGGAGCTGGGGTGGTCGACGGTGTGGTGCACGGCGTTCCTCCACGGACGGCTGGATGGGGTCTTCCCCCTCGAGGAGCCGCCACCGCGCCCGCTGATACCGACCGGCACCACCGGTTCCCGGGCCCTTGGGTAGCCTCCAACCGTGGCTCCCTCCTCCCTGACCGTCCGCTCGATCACGCCCGAGCAGCACCTCGCCTTCGTGCGCGAGCAGCGCTCGGCGAGCTTCCTGCAGACCCCCGCCTGGGGCCGGGTGAAGTCGGAGTGGCGCAGCGAGTCGATCGGCTGGGAGCGCGGTGGGGAGCTGGTCGGCGCCGGGCTGGTGCTCTACCGCCAGCTGCCCAAGGTCAAGCGCTACCTCGCCTACCTGCCCGAGGGACCGGTCATCGACTGGGCCGATGACGACCTGGCCGCCTGGCTGTCGCCGATGGTCGCCCACCTCAAGGGCCGGGGAGCCTTCGGTGTCCGGATGGGCCCGCCGGTGATCACCCGGCGGTGGACCGCCGCGCAGGTCAAGGAAGGCATCGCCAGCGACGCCGTGCACCGTCTCGGCCAGGTCGCCCCCGAGGAGCGCAGCGCCACCGGCGCCCAGGTCCTCGGCGCCCTGCACGACCTCGGCTGGAAGCCGCAGGCGGTCGAGGGCGGCTTCGCCGCCGGCCAGCCGCAGCACAACTTCGTCATCCCGCTGCGGGACGCCGAGGGCAACGCGCGCACGGAGGACGACGTCCTCAGCGGCATGAACCAGCAGTGGCGGCGCAACATCAAGAAGGCCGACAAGTCCGGCGTCGAGGTGAGCGTCGGCAGCGGCGCGGACCTCGGGCTCTTCCACGACCTCTACGTGCACACCGCCGAGCGCGACGGCTTCACGCCCCGCCCGCTGGGCTACTTCCGGACCATGGTCGAGGCCCTCTCCGCCGAGGAGCCCGACCGGATCCGGCTGCACCTGGCCCGCCACGAGGGCGACCTGGTCGCCGCCACCATCGCGATCCGGGTCGGCGCCCACGCGTGGTACTCCTACGGCGCCTCCTCGACCGAGAAGCGGGACGTCCGCGGCTCCAACGCCGTGCAGTGGTCGATGATCCGCGAGGCGCTGGCCGCCGGCTGCGACGTCTACGACCTCCGTGGCATCACCGACACCCTCGACGCGGACGACAGCCACGTCGGCCTGGTCCAGTTCAAGGTCGGCACCGGCGGCGAGGCCGTGGAGTACGCCGGCGAGTGGGACCTGCCGATCAACCGGGCGATCCACAAGGCCTTCGACCTCTACATGAGCCGCAGATGAGGTGCCCCCGATGAGCCTCACGCTGTACGTCGACGGCGACCGCTTCCGCACGCACCTGCGGACCACCCTCGCGCGCCACCCCGACCTCGCCCCGGTCTGCAAGGGCAACGGCTACGGCCTGGGCCTGCCGCGGCTCGCCCAGCTCTCCACCTGGCTCGGCGTCGACACGATCTCGGTCGGGACCTACGACGAGCTGCCGCAGGTCGCCGAGGAGTTCGGCGGGTCCCTGCTGGTGCTCACCCCGTGGCGGCCGTTCAGCACCCCGGTGCCGGAGCAGGTCTCGGCCCGGGTGATCCACACGGTCAGCCGGGTCGAGGACCTCACCGCGCTGCTGGCCGCGCAGCCGGACGCCCGGATCGTGCTGGAGCGCACCACCTCGATGCTGCGTCACGGGCTCAGCGCCCACGACCTGCGCATGGCCTCGACCGTGCTGGCCGAGCACGGTGGTGGGGCGCGGCTCGAGGGCGTCGCCTTCCACCTCCCCATGGCGGGCGCCTCCCACCTCTCCGAGGTGCGCCGCCTGATGAACGACGTCGTCGCGGCCCCGGTCGCGACCCGCACGATCTGGGTCAGCCACCTCACCGACGGCGAGATGGCCTCGCTCGCCGGGGAGTGGCCGGAGTTCACCTTCCGTCCGCGCGTGGGCACCGGGCTCTGGCTCGGTGACCGCGGCGCCCTGACCGTGCGCGCCACCATTCTCGACGTGCACCCGGTCGAGCGCGGCGACGTGTTCGGCTACCGCGGCCGCAGCGCCCCCAAGGCGGGCACCATCCTGATCGTCAGCGGCGGCACCGCGCACGGCATCGGCCTCGAGGCACCCACCGGCGGCAGCTCGCTCAAGGACCGCGCGGCGACGTTCGCCCGGGGCGGTCTCGACGCCGCCGGGTTCGTGCGGTCGCCGTACAGCATCGGCGGCAAGCAGCGCCTGTTCGCCGAGCCACCGCACATGCAGGCCAGCATGCTGTTCCTCCCGCAGGGAGCGCCGGTGCCGGCGGTGGGCGACGAGGTCGACGTGCGGGTCCGCTACACCGCCACCGCGTTCGACCGGATCCGCATCAGCTGACCCTCGCGTTCGACCGGGTCGTGCCGCGGCCGCAGCACGTCCCGGGTCACGATCGCGACCAGGTAGAGCTCCGCGGCCATCCGCACCAGGATCGCCAGCCAGTAGAAGCCGGTCTCGGTGCCGCCACCGGGGGCGAGGTAGCCGCCGAGGTACCACCACACGCTGGCGAAGTAGAGCAGCTCACCGGCCTGCCAGACCAGCTGGTCGCGCCAGCGCGGCCGCGCCAGCACCGCCAGCGGCAGCAGCCAGAGGACGTACTGCGGTGAGTAGACCTTGTTGACCAGCAGGAAGCCGGCCACCACCAGGAAACCCAGCTGGGCCAGCCGTGGCGTCTCCGGGGCACGCAGGCCGAGCAGGAGGACGGCCAGGCACCAGGCGCCGAAGAACAGCCAGGAGACGGTGTTGATGGTGTGCGGGGTGACCGCGTTGCCGGCCTGCTGCCAGACCAGCCAGATGCTGCCGAGGTCGGCGCCGCGCTCGGAGTTGAACGTCCAGAAGACCGTCCACTCCGCGCGGCCCGAGAGGTACGCCGGGGCGTTGGCCAGCACCCATGCGCCGGCGGCGCTGACGCTCACCTGGAGCAGCGTCGGCAGGTCGCGGCGGCGCAGGCAGATCACCAGCACGCCGCCCAGCAGGAAGAGCGGGTAGAGCTTGGTGGCGGCTCCGAGGCCGATGAGGACCCCGGTCAGCACCGGTCTGTCGCGGGACCACGCCCACAGCGCGCCGGCCACGGCCGTCACCGCCAGGAGGTCCCAGTTGACCAGCCCGTTGACCAGCAGCGCCGGGGACAGCGCGAACAGCGCGGCGTCCCACGGCCGGTCGCGGTGGACCCGGGCCAGGAACCAGGCCGCCAGCAACGTCGCGGCCCCGAGCAGCACCGCACTCACCGCGACGTAGGTCCGCAGCTCGCGCACCACCTGGGGATCGCCGTACAGGTCACCGGTCGGCACCTGCGCCCGGCCGTCGACGTCCGGCGACCCCGACACCCAGTGGGTCAGCCACGCGGTGCCCCAGGCGAAGTACGAGATGCCGACGGGGTACTCCATGACGTCGTAGCGCGCCCGGGTCTCCTCGTCCCCGTCGTAGGGCCAGTTGAGCTCGACGAAGCCGCGCCCGACGTAGAGATAGGGCAGGTCGGAGTAGCACATCTGGCTGTAGCGCTCCTGCCCGTCCAGCCAGCCGTCGTGGTAGCACGGCGCCTTCTGGAGCATCCCGAGCGCGAAGCACACCGCCGCCAGCGCCAGCACGACGCGCACCGGCGTCCACCAGCGGTGCGGGGCCGCGTGCTCGCCGAGCGGGCCGCCCACGCTCTCACTGACCGCGGCGGCTACCGGGTCGTCGAGCGTCGGGTGGGCCCGCCGGTCGTACGAGTCATCGGTGTCCGTCACCGGGACCCACTCACGAGCGGCGTACCCCCCGACGGGGCGACGCGCTCCTGGTCTGCCCCCCGGACGGGGAGTTCGACGGCGGCAGCACCGTCGGCGGCCCGGTCGACGGCGGCTCGCTCGACGGCGGCGCCTCCGTGGTCGGCGGGGCGCTGGAGCTCGGCGGGGCGCTGGAGCTCGGCGGGGCCTTGGTGGTCGGCTTCCGGGTCGGCTTGCGCGTCGTCGGCGGTGGCGGCGGCGGCGTGTAGGTGTGGCCCTGCTCCGGGGCTTCGCCGTCGACGTACGCCGGCGGGGGGAACTGCTCCACCGGCTCGCCGTCCAGGATCCGCTGCATCACCGCGGTCCAGGTCCGGGTGGGGTACGTCGCGCCGTAGAAGGGCTCGAGGAAGCCCTCGAGGCTCTCGTTGCCCTTGCCACGGACGTACATCACCGCGGTCGCCATCTGCGGGGTGTAGCCCACGAACCACGAGGAGGAGACCTGGTCGTCCGCGTTGGTCGCGGTCCCGGTCTTGCCGGCCGCGGGACGACCGAGCACCTGCGCGTTGCGGCCGGTGCCGTTCCTGACGACCTGCTGCAGGGCGTAGGACACGTCGGCGGTCATGTCCTCGTCGAGTGCCCGCTTGGTCGACACCTTGTGCCGGTAGCGCTGCTCGCCGCTCTCGTCGACGACCTTCTCGATCATGTAGAGCGGCGCGGCCTCGCCCCCGTTCGCGAGCGTGCCGTAGGCGTTGGCCATGTTGATCGGGCTGACCGTGGCCGAGCCGAGCGCGATGCCGGAGACCGGCTGCAGGCCGGGCGACGTGCGCAGGTGGTCGAGGCCGGTGTCGTTCTTCTTCCAGCCGGGGATGCCCATCGCCTTGGCCATCTTGAGGATCTTGTCCGGGCCTTCCGGGATCGACTCGGTGAGGTCGGCGAAGGCCGTGTTCACCGACTCCTCGGTGGCCTCGATCATGCCGATCGCCGCGCCGTAGTCGTTGCCGAGGCCGTCGGGGCCCTGGCCCTCGTTGCGGACCCGGTCACCACCGGGGTACTCGTAGGGCGAGTTCCCCTGGAAGGTGTCCTTGAGGGAGTAGCCCGCGTCGATGCCCGCCGCCAGCGCGAACGGCTTGAACGACGAGCCGGGCGAGCCACCGCTGGTCGCCCAGTTGATCTGGCTGTCCAGGTAGTCCTGGCCGGCGTAGAACCCCCGCAGCGCACCGGTGCCCGGCTGGACGCTGGCCACGGCGACGTGCAGGCCCTTCTTGCCCTTCGGCTTCTGCTCGGCGACCCCGTCCGCGGCCGCGTCCATCGCCCGCTTGCTCAACGTCGTGGTGACCTTCAGCCCGCCGCCGTTGATCTCCTGCTCGGTGAAGTCGAGGCGCAGCAGCTCCTTCTTGATCATGTCGAGCATGAAGCCCTTCTGGCCGGCGTACGCCGACTCGGCCTCGATCTTGGGGAACTTCGGCAGCCGCTTCGAGGCCTTCTCGACCACGGCCGCCTCGGCCGTGCCCATCTCGGCCATGCCCTTCAGGACGTACTGGTAGCGCGCGAACAGCGCCTGGCGGCTGTCCTTGCCGTTGGCGGGGTCGAAGCGGGTCGGGTTGTTGATCACCGACGCCAGGGCCGCGGACTGGCGGAGGTTGAGCTTGCCGGCCTTCTTGCCGAAGAACGACTGGGCGGCAGCCTCGATGCCGTAGGCACCGCGCCCGAAGTAGATGGTGTTGAGGTAGCCCTCGAGGATCTGCTGCTTGCTCTGCTGGCGATGCAGCTTCAACGAGACGATGGCCTCCTTGACCTTGCGCTTGTAGGAGCGCTCCTGGGTCAGGTACAGGATCTTGACGTACTGCTGGGTGATCGTGGATGCGCCCTGCTGGGCGTTGCCCGAGGCGTTGCTGAACGCCGCCCGCAGGATGCCCTTCGGGTCGAGGCCCCGGTCGGTCCAGAACGACTGGTTCTCCGCGGCGACGACCGCGTCCTTCATGTTCTGCGGCATCTCGTCGTAGGTGATGGAGTCACGGTTCTGGGTGGCGAAGCGGCCCAGCTCGGTCTTGCCGTCGGCGTAGTAGACGAACGACGTCTGGGTGCGGAAGTCCTCGTTCGGGTCGGGCACGTCGATCGCCTGGTAGAGAACCGTGAACGCCGCCGCGGCCAGCAGCGTCAGCACCAGTCCCGTGATGCCCACCCACTTGAAGGCCTTGCGGAGCCGGGGGTGCTTGCCCGTCGGCGGCTGCTTGCCGGCCTTGCCGGTCCTGCCGGCGGCACCCGCCTTGCCCGCGGGACGGGTGGAACCGGTCTTCTTGGCGGGCCCCCGGGCGGCCCGTCCACCCTTGGGGGTCGACGCGCGCGCGCCGTCGGCCTTGCGCTTTCCAGTCACGTGGGTTCTTCTCCGGGGTCTGCGCCGTGCTCGGACACGGGGTCGGGCACGGGGGCGGGTCTGGCGACTAGCAGGGTACGCGGCGCCGCGAGGAACCGCCGATCCCGGACGCCGGGCGACGCCGACCCCCGCGAATTCACGTCGCCCCCGATGTATCGGTACGATAGGTCCGTGGCAAGGCGCGGAGAGACCATCGAGCTGGCAGTCCTGGGACTGCTGCACGAGTCGCCCATGCACGGCTACGAGCTCCGCAAGCGACTGAACCTCATGCTCGGCTGGGGCCGGTTGCTCTCCTACGGCTCGCTCTACCCGGCCCTGAAGAAGATGCTGAGGGCGTCATGGATCGAGGAGCGCACGGTGCCCACCGGCACCGTGAGCCGTCGTCCCCGCATCGTCTACCAGCTCACGGAGACCGGTCAGGACGAGTTCGTCCGGCTGATGTCGGAGGTGGGTCCGACCGCGTGGGAGGACGACAACTTCGACATCCGCTTCGCCTTCTTCGGCCGCACGGACATGGAGATCCGGCTGCGGGTCCTCGAGGGGCGGCGCTCGCGCCTCCAGGAGCGACTGGAGCGGGTGCAGGGACAGCTGTCGCTGACCCAGAAGGAGGTCGACAGGTACGCCGCGGAGCTGCAGCGCCACGGCGTCGAGTCGGTCGAACGCGAGGTCCGCTGGCTCTCGGACCTGATCAACGCCGAGCGCCGCGAGCAGCAGCAACCGCCACCACCGGTGACCGAGAAGCCGGTGGAAGAGACACAGCAGACCTGACATCAGGCAATCACACGGCACCAGCAGGAATGAGGAAAGTCGAATGGGTTCGGTACGCGTAGCAATCGTGGGGGTCGGCAACTGCGCCACCTCTCTCATCCAAGGCGTGGAGTACTACAAGGACGCCGACGCGTCGGCCTCCGTCCCAGGGCTCATGCACGTCAAGTTCGGCGACTACCACGTCTCCGACGTCCAGTTCGTCGCGGCGTTCGACGTCGACGACAAGAAGGTCGGCAAGGACCTCTCCGAGGCCATCAACGCCTCGGAGAACAACACCATCAAGATCGCCGACGTGCCCACCCTCGGCATCGAGGTCCAGCGCGGTCCGACGCTCGACGGCCTCGGCAAGTACTACCGCGAGACCATCGAGGAGTCGGCGGCCGACCCGGTCGACGTCGTCCAGGCCCTCAAGGACGCGCGGGCCGACGTGCTCGTGTCCTACCTGCCGGTGGGCTCCGAGGAGGCGGACAAGTTCTACGCGCAGTGCGCGATCGACGCGAAGGTCGGTTTCGTCAACGCGCTGCCCGTCTTCATCGCCTCCGACCCCGAGTGGGCCAAGAAGTTCGAGGACGCCGGCGTCCCGATCGTCGGTGACGACATCAAGTCGCAGGTCGGTGCCACCATCACCCACCGCGTGATGGCCAAGCTGTTCGAGGACCGCGGCGTCGCGCTGGATCGCACCTACCAGCTCAACGTCGGCGGCAACATGGACTTCAAGAACATGCTCGAGCGCGACCGCCTCGAGTCCAAGAAGGTCTCGAAGACCCAGGCCGTGACGTCCAACCTCAAGGGCGAGCTCGCCGACAAGGTCAGCGACCGCAACGTCCACATCGGCCCCTCGGACTACGTCCAGTGGCTCGACGACCGCAAGTGGGCCTACGTCCGCCTCGAGGGTCGCGCCTTCGGTGACGTCCCGCTGAGCCTCGAGTACAAGCTCGAGGTCTGGGACTCCCCGAACAGCGCCGGCATCATCATCGACGCCGTCCGGGCAGCGAAGATCGCGCTCGACCGTGGCATCGGTGGCCCGATCATCGCGGCCTCGACCTACCTGATGAAGTCGCCCCCGGTGCAGATGCCGGACGACCTCGGCCGGGCCGAGCTCGAGAAGTTCATCGCCGGGGAGTGATCCCCCCGGCCTGAGAGCCGAACCCACGAACCGCCGGTCCCGACCTCGGGGCCGGCGGTTCGTCGTACCCCGAGTGCGTGACCCGGGTGCGTAACCCTGCGGGCGGCGGAGTCGTTGAGGGCACATCGCGCACCACAGCCGCGCGCTCATCACTTGGGGATAGCCATGTCCGTCCGTCCTGCTGTACGCCGCCGCCTGCTCGGCGCCACCCTCTCCGCCGCGCTCGTCACCGGGATGCTGGCCGGCCTCGCCGGTCCGGCCGTCTCGGCGCCGGCGCCCGGGCCCGCGGCCCCCGCGGCCCCCGCCGCTCCCGGGGTGCCCTCGACGGGCGAGGCCGGCGGCCTCGAGATCGAGAACAGCTTCGTCTCCTCGGTCGGCTGGGTGCAGCCGGGCGAGGAGTACCCCTCGCGGATCATCGTCACCAACCCGACCGGCTCAGCGGTCAGCGGCGCCAGCGTGACCGTCACCGCGCCGCGCGGCACCCGCTTCCTCGCGGCCCGCAGCGGCACCGGCACGCCGACCACCACCGCCGGGCAGATCACGTGGGACATCGGCAGCGTCCCGGCCGGCACCGGCGACGTCCCCGGCAAGGCCACCCTGGTCATCGAGAACCGGGCCGCCTCGCTGACCGACGAGCCCACCCTCGTCTGGCGCGACCTCTCCTCCAGCGCCGAGCTCACCGTCGGCGGCGCCGACGTCACCGTGCCCAGCCACGGCCCCAAGGTCATCCCGGAGGACGAGAACTACGAGACCGCGCGCTACGGCGACCGGCCGTTCCCCGTGGTCCCGGTGCAGTACCGCGACCGCGCCTACCAGGGCGGCAACTCCGGCGCGGAGCTCGAGGACGTCATCAACTCGCCCGCCAGGCCGGGCTCGACGTTCAACCTCTTCCAGGAGATGTCCCTGGGCCAGCTCTACCCCGAGGGCACCGTCCCCTCCGCCGACGTGACCGGCGCCGACTTCGACAGCTACGGTCCCGGCTTCGACTTCAGCCAGGTCGAGCCCGGCCAGACCTGCACCGGCGCGACGCAGACCTCCGGCGTCCCCGCCCCCGGCACCGTCGGCGGGCCGCTCTACGACCAGCGCGTGACCGAGGGCGTCTACAACCTCCCCGGCAACACCGAGTACTACGGCTCGGACGCCAACGGCTCCGCGATCGTCGGCTCGGTCGCCGGCGTCGGCGCCCTGCAGAGCATCGACTCCGGCTGCGGCCCGGCCGGCAAGCTCGTCTACGACGCGGCCGCCATCGCCGACCCCGAGATCGACTACTCCGACTACGACACCGACAAGGACGGCGTGGTCGACTTCTTCATGGCCGTGTTCGCCGGCTGCGGCGGCAACGGCGCCTCGCAGCTCTCGGTCGCCGGCTGCGACTACACCGACCGGCCCTACGACAACGTGTGGCCGCACTCCTCGTCGCTGGAGTACTACTACACCGACCCCGAGACCGGGCAGCCCGGCTTCGTCACCGACGACCAGCTCAAGGACCTCGAGGGTCGCCCGCTCTACTACACGAGTGCGGGTCGCGACGAGATGACGACCGAGACCACCGAGTGGAAGGTCTTCGTCCGCGTGGGTCCCTACAACGTGAACCCCGAGACGGCCATCGACAAGGCCAGCGTCATCTCGCACGAGTACGGCCACTCCCTCGGGCTGCCCGACTTCTACTCCACCGGCTCCCGTGAGACCTACGGCGACTGGAACCTGATGGCGACCGACAAGTCGCAGAACATGGACGCCTTCTCCCGCCAGGAGCTCGGGTGGGTCGTCCCGCAGGTGCTCGAGCCCGGCTCGAGCCCGCGCGTCGACGACTGGACCGACTCCAAGCAGGACACGGACGCCATCACCTGGCAGCGCCCCGACGGCACGCCGTACACGCTGTCCGAGGGCGCCGACGGTCGGGTCCAGAACTCCGAGATGTACGTCGCCAAGCTGCCGGGACGGAAGCTGCTCGACCCGGCGAAGTTCGACACCGGTGACAAGGCCAGCAAGACGCACGCCTGGTGGTCCGGCTCCGGCAACGACTTCGGCTGCGCGCCGGAGGGCGGTCACAACTTCGACCTGTCCATCCCGGCGCTGGCCGACCTGCCCGCGGACAGCACCGTGGAGCTGTCGCTGAAGTCCAACTGGGACATCGAGTGGGACTACGACTACGGCTACGTGCTGACCACCACCGACGGTGGGCAGACCTACGCCTCGCACGAGTCCGAGAACGGCTACACCACCTCCAACACCGACCCGCTGTCCGGCAACCCGAACCAGAACACCTGCCAGACGCGCTACGACAACGGGCTGACCGGAAGCAGCGGGTCCTACGCCGCCGGCACCGAGGCAACGGATCGCAAGCTCGGCACCAGCCCGGACAGCGTGTTCCTCGCCGACAGCTACGACATCAGCGACCTGGCCGGCGAGCCGAACGGCGCGCTGCGGTTCAGCTACGCCACCGACCCGGGCCTGGCCCGGCCCGGGTGGTTCATCGACGACGTCGAGGTCACCGTCACCGAGCCCGGCAAGGCACCCCGCCAGGTGCTGGTCACCGACTTCGAGACCAGCGGTGGTCCCGATGACGGCCGCGTGTTCAACGGCGGCTGCCGCGAGGACCTGACCACCGCCCGGCAGTGCACCAAGGGCTGGCGCTACCTCGAGGCCGGGTCGGCGTCCGCGCAGGACCACGCCTACTACCTCGAGATGCGGGACCGGTCGGGCTTCGACAACGACGGTCAGGGCCAGGTCGACCGCGACCCGATCGGCTTCGAGGCGGGGCTCTACCTGTCCTACACCGACGAGGCGCACGGCTACGGCAACGCGGGCACCGACGACCCGCCGGCCCAGAGCCCGCTCGACAGCCAGCCCGAGCCCGGCTCGGACTCCCCGGACCTCGACGACGCGGCGTACACCGCGGCCGCCGGCGACAGGTCGTTCACCGACGCCGGCGAGGGCCACACCGACAACTACAACGACCCGGCCGAGTCCCAGGCCGACAGCCGCCACCCGGATGTCGAGACCCCGTGGCGCTTCCAGTACGACTGCCTGGGCTTCGACGTGCTGAGCATGTCCGGCAACGGCGTCGGTCCCGCCACCTCCGACGGCGACCTCACCGGTGACGTCCAGTTCGCCATGGGTGAGGGCTGTGGCGAGTTCGACTACGGGTACGCCGACCCGGCCACCCCGCCGGCGGGCAACAGCGCGCCGACCGCCGCGGCGACCGCCGGACCGAACCCGGCCACCGCCGGCCAGCGGGTGACCTTCGACGCCACCGGCTCGGACGACGCCCAGACGCCCGGGGACCTGGACTACAGCTGGGACTTCGGCAACGGCGGCACCACCAAGGACGCCACCGGTGCCCGCCCGACGCACACCTACAACAAGGCGGGCAGCTACCCGGCGACGGTCACGGTGACCGACCCGGAGGGTCTCTCGGACACCGCGGCGGTGACGGTCACCGTCAGGGCGAGGAAGCAGAAGAACACCGCGCCGCACGCGCGGTCCAGGATCACGCCCGCACGGCCGCGGGCGGGCCAGAAGGTGACGCTGGCCGGTGGCCGCACCACCGATGCGCAGACCCGGGACTCCGGGCTCCGGTTCCGCTGGAACCTCGGGAACGGCGGCCGGAGGATCGACCGGACGGGGCGCACGGTCACGCTGCGCTTCACGAAGCCGGGCTGGCGCCGGGTCACCCTCACCGTGCTCGACCCGTCCGGGCGCCACGACCGGGTCAGCAGGCGGGTCTTCGTGGCGCGTCGCCGCTGATCCGACGGATCAGGTGAACAGGTCGGCCGCGTTGCCGAGCAGCCCGCCACCCTTCTTGTCGGACTGCGGGTTGGTCCACTCATAGGACTGCACGACGACGAACCCGGGGCCGTGGAACACCAGCTGGACCGCCTCGCCCGACCCGCCGCGCAGCATCGAGGACGCGTTCATCGAGCTGTGCACGCCGGGGGCCAGACTCGCCGACCAGCAGACGGCGGACTGGGGGTCGACGTACACCGGCTGCTGCGAGCAGTCCAGGATCACCGGCTTGCCGACCACGTCCACCACGACGGTGCCGGTGCCGCCGACGGTCGTGTTGAACAGGCCGCCGCCGAGCAGTCCGGCGCCCTTGACCCGGTTGATGTCCCACTGGAGGGAGGCGTCGAAGAGCAGGAGGTTGCGGGCGTTGACGCTGAGCCCCTCGTTCTCGAGGTGGACCAGGTGCAGGTAGCCGGCCTCCTGCGCGAACCAGGCCTCGCCCTGCCCGCTGACGCGCATCAGCGAGACGTTCTCACTGGTGACGACCTTCTTGGCCAGCTTGGCCATCGACCCGGACTTCTCGTGGTGGAACTGGAGCTGGCCGGTGTAGCCGACCATGGCGCCCTTGGCCGCGAGCACGTCGGGCCCGAGGCCGACGCGCATCATCCGGGAGTTCTGCGGGGCGAAGCGCTCCTGGCTGCGGACGGGGAGGTGGTCGCTGTCGAAGATCGGGCTGCGCATCACTTGGCGCCCTGGTTGGTGGCGGTCCACTCGTAGGCCTGGACGACCACGAACCCGGGGCCGTGGAAGACGTACTGGATCGCCTCGCCGGAGCCGCCGCGCAGCATCGAGCCCATGTTCATCGAGTTGTGCACGCCCGGCGTCAGCGACGCCGACCACATCACCGCCGAGTTGGGGTCGACGTACACCGGCGCCTGCGAGCAGTCGAAGACGACCGGCTTGCCGACGCTGGTCACCGCGACCGTGCCGGTGCCGCCGACGGTGGTGTTGAAGAAACCGCCGGTCATGATGCCGGCGCCCTTGGTGCGGTTGATGTCCCACTGCAGGGTCGCGTCGAGGACCAGCAGGTTGCGGCTGTTGAGGCTGACCCCCTCGCTCTCGAGCTCGATCAGGAAGACGTACCCGGCGTCGGAGGCGAAGTAGACCTCGCCCGCGCCGCTGACCCGCATCAGCGAGACGTCCTCGCTGGTGACGATCTTCTTGGCGAGCTTGGCCATCGACCCGGACTTCTCGTGATGGAACGCGACCTGCCCGGTGTAGGCGACCATCGCGCCCTTGGTGGCCAGCACGTCCGGTCCGAGCCCGACCCGCAGCATCTGGTCGTTCTGCAGGGTGAACCGCTCCAGGCTCTGCACCCGCAGGTTCGCCTGGTCGAAGAGGTCGCTTCTCATGCCGCCAAGCATGCCTGCAAGTCGCCCCGTCCGCGCGGGCCATTTCCGTTCAATTGTTGGGAAGTTGTCCGGAATCGGGCTCACGGAGGGCCACATCCCAACAATTGTGCGGTTGTTGCCCCCACAGTCGTGCTGACCCCTGCCCTCTCGTGCTCGGTGTCGACTCGCTCCTGTGGATGAGCGGATGCGTCCGACCGGATGAACGCGCAGGCTGGACGCATGCTCGACGTACGCCGCCCGTTCACCCGTGCGGATGCTCTCGCCGCCGGCATCAGTCCCAAGCTGATCCGCGGCAGCCGCTTCCGCCGCATCTTCCGTGGTGTCTACATCTGGGGCGCGGTGCCGGTGACGAAGGAGGAGCGGATCGTCGCCGCCCTGCTGCTCCATCCGTCCGAGGCATTCGCCAGCCATCTGAGCGCCGCATCCCTCTACGGGGTTGCGGTGCCGGACCGGTCGGAGGTGCACGTCAGCGTGACGGACGCCGACCATCGACGCTGGCAACCGGGCCTCAAGCCGCACGTCGCTCCGGCGGGGACCGAGACTCGCGAGCTGAAGGGAATCCGACTCTCCGCGCCGTTGCGCATGTTCATCGAGCTGGCCGCCGTCCTCGACCTCGTCGACCTGGTGGTGGCCGGAGACTCGATGCTTCGAGTGCTGCGGATGTCCCGGGCTGCACTGGTGGCCGGTCTGGACGCGAGCACCGACTACTGGTCGCCGGCGGCCCGGGCGGCGGCGAGGTTCGTGCGAGAGGAGGTGGACTCCCCGATGGAGAGTCGGTTGCGCATGTTGATCGTGCTCGCCGGGCTGCCGGAGCCGACGGTCAACCACACCCTTCGCGATGCGCACGGCTCGGTGCTGGTCCGCTTCGACCTGAGCTACCCGTCCCTTCGCCTGATCATCGAGTACGACGGACGTCAGCACGTCGAGGTCATCGAGAACTGGGAGTCCGACATCTATCGGCGTGAGTTCCTCGACGCCGAACGCTGGCGCCTGCTGAAAGTCACCTCGAAGGGGATCTACGTCGAGCCGGAGCGCACTCTGGACCGGATCTCTCGGGCGCTCGAGGCTCACGGGGTGTGCCTCGCGCCGCGGCTCGATGACTGGCGGCCCTACTTCCCGGGGCGCCGAGCCGCCTGACGCCAGTCAGTCGTCATCTGGACCCGCGCCCGGGCCATTTCCCAACAATTGAACGGATGTGGCCCCGGAGCACGCTCGCTCGGGGCCATTTCCCAACAATTGAACGGATGTGGCCCCCGGGCTCGGGATCAGGCCTCGGCTTCGACCTTGATCCCGCGCAGTGTCTGGCGCATGCCGTCGCGCAGCTCGCCCTGGAAGGTCTGCTGCCCGCCCAGCAGGCGTCGGATCAGGCCGTCGGAGATCTTCGACGTGCCGTCGGGGGTTTCCCGGCGTTGCACCACGCGGGTCCCGTCGGACGTCGGCTCCAGGGTGAAGGACCAGATCGTCTTGTTGTCCTTGATCCGGAACGCGAAGTCGCGGTGCGGCTCGAACCGCACCACCTTGGACCGGGTCGGCCAGACGAGCGGTCCGCGGCGGTTGATGTTCACCGTCCGGGTGCCGAGCTGGACCGGGCCGCCGCGCACCACGGTGCGGACCACCTGCGGGCTCCAGGCGGCCATCCGGGGGAGGTCGGTGACCAGCTTCCAGACGGTCGCCGGCGGTGCCGAGACGTCGATGGACTCCTCGATGAGCGCTTCAACCTGAGTCATGCCAGCCAGGCTACCGGTCGGTAACCTGCGGCACCACGACCTGTGAGGTGACTCACCCGGGTGCGCGCCGCCACTCATCCGGGTGCGCGGCGCCACTCAACAGGGTGCGCGGCCGCCACTCAACAGGGTGCGCGCCGCCACTCAACAGGGTGGGAGGCACGACTCAACGAGATGCCCACCAGGTCCGCAGTGCCTGGGCCGCGGCCTCGGGGGACAGGGGGCCCTCGTCCATCCGCAGCTCGAGCAGGAAGCGGTAGGCCTCTCCCACCACCGGACCGGGCGGTACGCCGAGGATCTCCATGATCTGCTGCCCGTCGAGGTCCGGCCGGATCGAGGCCAGCTCCTCCTCCTCGGAGAGCCGCGCGATCCGCTCCTCGAGCTCGTCGTAGGTCCGTCGGAGCCGGTCGGCCTTGCGCTGGTTGCGGGTGGTGCAGTCGGCGCGGGTGAGCACGTGCAGCCGCTCGAGCTGGTCACCGGCGTCGCGGACGTAGCGGCGTACGGCGGCGTCGGTCCACTCGCCGGACCCGTAGCCGTGGAAGCGCAGGTGCAGCTCCACCAGCTTCGCGACCGCATCGATCTCGTCGTTCGAGAACCGCAGCGCCTGCATCCGCTTGCGGGTCAGCTTGGCGCCGACCACGTCGTGGTGGTGGAAGGTCACGGTGCCGTCCTCGACGAACCGGCGGGTCCGCGGCTTGCCGGCATCGTGCATGAGGGCCGCGAACCGGGACACGAAGTCCGGCCCGTCCAGCCGGTCCTCGAGGTCGATGGACTGCTCGAGCACGGTGAGGGTGTGCTCGTAGACGTCCTTGTGCCGGTGGTGCTCGTCGCGCTCCAGGGCCAGCGCCGGCAGCTCCGGCAGGACGTACGCCGCCAGCCCGGTCTCGACGAGCAGGGAGAGACCGCGCCGCGGCCACGGGGAGCAGACCAGCTTGACCAGCTCGTCACGCACCCGCTCGGCGGACACGATGGTGATCCGCTCGGCCATCGCGGTCATCGCCGCGACCACCTCGGGCGCGACCGCGAAGCCGAGCTGCGCGGCGAAGCGCGCCGCCCGCATCATCCGCAGCGGGTCGTCGGAGAACGAGTCCTCCGGGGCGCCCGGCGTGCGGAGCACCCGCGCGGCCAGGTCGACGACGCCACCGAAAGGATCCTCGAACACCCGCCCGGGGACGCTCAGCGCCATCGCGTTCACGGTGAAGTCGCGGCGCCCCAGGTCCCCGGCCAGCGAGTCGCCGTAGTCCACGTCCGGCTTGCGGGAGGACCGGTCGTAGGTCTCCGAGCGGTACGTCGTGATCTCGATCTGCCACTCGCCCTTGCGGGCGCCGATGGTGCCGAACGACCGGCCCATGTCCCACATCGCGTCGGCCCAGCCCCGCAGCAGCGACTCCGTCACCTCCGGCCGGGCGGTGGTGGTGAAGTCGAGGTCGGTCTGCAGCCGCCCGAGCATCGCGTCGCGCACCGGGCCACCCACCAGCGCCAGCTCCTGGCCGGCCTCCGCGAACCGGGCTCCGAGCTCGTCGACCACCGGCCCGATCCGCTCCAGCTCGGCCTCGACGGTGCGCTGGACGTCCGTGATGAGGATCGGCGGCAGCGCGGGGTCGGACACGGGAGACAAGGGTAGTAGGGGCGGGCCCGCCTGCCCCGGGCGGCTGCCCCCGGGCGGCTAGAGTCGGGGCCGTGATCCGACCCGTGGCTGTGCTTCTCGCGCCGCTGGTCTCCCTCGGCATGCTGCTCGCGCCGGCGTCGGATCCGGTCGCGGCGTCGTCGCCGGCCCCCGACACCACGTTCGCCTCCCCCGCGGAGCCGCTCGGCTCGACCGTTCCCACACGCCCCGCCGCCGCCCAGGATCTCGAGGTCACCCTCGACGCGCTCACGCCGTCCGTGCTGCCGAGGTCCGGGACGGTCCGGATGCGCGGCACCCTCACCAACACCACCAGCGGGACGCTGACCGACGTCAACGTCCACCCGCTCACGTCGTACTCCCCGATGACCTCGGCGCGCGACATCGAGGTCTCGGTCGAGTCGGACCCCGAGAGCTACCTCGGCCAGCGGATCATCACCCCCGGCTACTTCGCCGGCCTCGACGACCTCGCCCCCGGCGAGACCGCCTCGTGGCGGGTGCGGGTCCCCGTCTCGGCGCTGGTGATCAGCGGCGAGGAGGGCGTCTACTGGATCGGCGTCCAGGTGCTCGCCGCCGACGAGACCGGCGTCCGCGAGATCCACGGCCGGGCCCGCTCGTTCATCCCGCTGATGCGCGGGCGGCAGAAGGCGGTGCCGACCTCGGTGATCCTGCCCGTGCGCCGCGCCGTCCAGCGCAGCGCGGACGGCCGGGTCACCCGCGCCGAGGAATGGGCCGGCGAGCTCGACCCGGGTGGCCGGCTGGCCAACCTGGCCGCGTTCGTCCGCTCCTCCGGCACGGCGCCGATCACCTGGCTCATCGACCCCGCGGTGCTGGACGCGGTGCGGCAGCTGGGTCGCGGCAACCCCCGGCGGAGCCTCGATCCCACCGTGCCCTCCCCGGACGAGGACGGCGCGGAGGAGCAGGCCGACGAGACCGAGGCACAGGCCGAAGAGGCGGAGGCCGACGGCCTGCCCGGGGCGGTCGCGTGGCTGGAGGACGTCCGGTCGCTCACCGCCCGCAACCCGGTGCTGGCGCTGCCGTACGGCGACCTCGACGTCGCGGCGGCGGCGCGCCACGCACCCGGGCTCTACACCCGGGCCCGGGCGCTGTCCGAGGAGCTGCTCGGCGACCTCGACATCGCGAGCTCCGCAGCGGTGGTGCCGCCCAGCGGGCTGCTCAACCAGGCCGCCCTGGCGCTGACCCCCTTCGACACCCAGGTCTTCCTCTCCGGCGAGGCGCTCGCGTCCACGGAGGAGGACCCGGCCGCAGCGCCGCCGGTCGTGGAGTCCGGGGGACGCCGGATCGGTGTCACCGACCACCGGGTGGCCCGGGGCGGACCCGGGCCCGACGACCCGACCGGCATGGTCGCGCTGCGCCAGCGACTGCTCGCCGAGGCCGCGGTCCGCTCGCTGGCCGGGGACACCAGCAGCCTGGTCGTCGACCTGCCGCTCGACTTCGACCCGGGCACCGGGAGCGGTGCCTTCTTCGACGGCCTCGAGCAACGGTTCCTGGACATGGTCCCGGCGGGCGTGGACCGCACCGGGGAGGTGCCGTCGGTCGACCGGGTGACCTACCCGACCCGCCAGCGCGTGCGGGAGCTCAGCGAGGCCAACCTCGCCTCCAGCCAGCGGCTCCTCGACGCCGGCAAGCGGCTCGACAGCATCCTGGTCCGCAACGACGAGGTCGCCGACGACGTGCTCCGCGAGGCGCTCTGCACCGCGTCGTACCTGCTCCGCGACGATCCGGTGTCCGCTCGGGTCGGCGCCGACGACGCCACCGACTGGCTGGAGGAACGCCTCCGGAAGATCCGGATCGAGGCGCCCAGCTTCGTGCTCCTCTCCTCGGACACGGGACCGTTCGCGGTGACGGTGACCAACGACCTCGACCAGCCGGTGCGGATCCGCATCCAGGCGCAGACCCGCGACGACCTGGTGATCCGGGCCCCGGAGGAGATCGACCTCGAGGCCGGCTCCCGGCAGACCGTGCAGCTCACCGCGGAGGCGGGCTCGATCGGCGTGCACCCGGTGCGACTGGTCGCCACCGACGAGGACGGCCAGCCGATCGGCTCCTTCGACGAGATCGACATCCGCTCCAACACCGTCGGCAAGATCATCTGGGTGATCATGGGCGTGGGCGTCGGCATCCTCGCCATCTCGATCCCGGTCCGCTGGGCGCGCAAGCGCCGCCGGGCCGACGCAGCCGCCGCATGACCTCCGACAAGAGGGCCCGGGGCCGGCGCGAGGGGCGGGAGGAGACCGACACGTCGCTGCTCTCGAGCAGCGCGGTGATGGCGGCCGGCACCGTCGTCTCCCGGATGAGCGGCTACCTGCGCTCGATCCTGCTCGCGGCCGCGGTCGGCAACCTGCTGCACGCCGACATCTTCACGATCGCCAACACGATCCCCAACATGCTCTACATCCTGCTCGCCGGCGGCATCTTCAACGCCGTCCTGGTGCCGCAGCTGGTCCGGGCGATGAAGAACGACGAGGACCGCGGCGAGGCCTACACCAACCGGGTGGTCACCCTGGCCGCGCTGTTCCTCGCGGTGGTGACGGCCCTGCTGGTCATCGCGGCGCCGTACGTGATGTCGGTGTTCCTCAGCGACCAGTGGGACGCCCCGGCGCTGGCCGCGGAGCGGGACTCGCTGATCGACTTCGCCCGGCTCTGCCTGCCGCAGGTGTTCTTCTACGGCATGTTCGTGCTGGTCGGGCAGATCCTCAACTCCCGCGGCCGGTTCGGGCCGATGATGTGGGCGCCGATCGCCAACAACGTGGTCAGCATGGCGGTGCTGGTGATCTACCTCGGCGTCTTCGGCACCAGCGCCACCGGTGCCTTCACGCCGGGCGAGGAGCTGTTGCTCGGCCTCGGCTCGACGATCGGCATCGCGCTGCAGTTCCTGATCCTGGTCCCGTTCGTCCGGGCCGCCGGGTTCTCCTACCGCCCGCGCTTCGACTTCCGCGGCACCGGGCTCGGGCACACGCTGAGGCTGGGCATCTGGACCGTGCTGTTCGTGGTGGTCAACCAGATCGCCTACACCGTCGTGGTGCGGCTGGCCTCCAGCGGCACCGCCGACTCCGGTGACGGCACCGGCTTCACGATCTACTCCAGCGTGTTCCTGCTGGTGATGGCGCCGCACGCGGTGATCACGGTGTCCCTGGCGACGGCGGTGCTGCCCCGGCTCTCCGCGAGTGCGGCGGAGAACCGGCTCGACGACCTGGCCGCGACGCTGGCCGCGACGCTGCGCACGGCGCTGGCACTGATCGTGCCGTTCGCCCTGCTGCTGCCCGTCGTCGCGACCGAGCTCTCCGACGTGATCTGGGGGTACGGCGCGGCCGAGGCCACCTCGGAGAACTACGCACCGACGCTCGCGCTGTTCGCGCCCGGAGTGCTGTTCTTCACCGTGCACTACCTGATGCTGCGCGGGTTCTACGCCCTCGAGCGGACGCGCACCGTGTTCTGGGTGCAGTGCCTGATCGCGGCGGTCAACATCCTGCTCGCCCTGGTGCTGGTCGGCCGCACCGACGCGGCGTTCACCTCACCGGCGCTGGTGCTGGCCTACGCCGGCGCGTACGCCGTGGGCGCGGTGTCGTCGTACTCCCTGCTGCGCCACCTGCTCGGCGGCCTGCGCACCCCGGTGCTGCTGCGCTTCGGGGTGCGCCTGGCGCTGGCCGCGGGTCCGGCCGCGCTGGCCGCGTGGGGCACCGCCTGGCTGGTGCACCACGGGCTCGGCGACGCGCTGGACTCCAAGGGCGGCTCGGTCGTGCTCCTGGCGGCGGTCGGGCTGGTCGACGCCCTGGTCTTCCTGGTCGCGGCACGGCTGCTGCGGCTGCACGAGGTCACCGACCTGGTCGCGACGGTGACGCGGCGGCTGCGGCTGCCGGGGCGCGTGTGACGTTCCCCCTACGATGAGGGCGGGCCCCCGGGACCGGTGGGGCGACACGAGCGGGACGAGTGCGGGAGGAGGGCCACGGGTGCCGAAGTCCATGCACGCCGGTGACCTGCTCGCCGGCCGCTACCGGCTCGCCGACCTCCTCAGCGAGAGCCGCGGAGCGCACTTCTGGCGGGCCTGGGACACCGTCCTCTCGCGCCACGTGGCCGTGCACCTGATCGCCGACGAGGACGAGCGGTCCGAGATGCTGATGGACGCCGCCCGGCGGTCCGCGACGCTCTTCGACGCGCACCTGCTGCGCGTCCTCGACGCCGACCACATCGACGGCATCTGCTTCGTGGTCAACGAGTGGGGCGAGGGCGACTCGCTCGACCGGCTGCTCCTGGACGGGCCGCTGTCGCCACGACGCGCCGCCTGGCTGGTCCACGAGGTCGGCACGATGATCGCGCAGGCCCATGAGAAGGGCATCGCGCACGGTCGTCTGGTGCCGGAGAACGTGCTCATCGACGAGGCCGGCTCGGTGAAGATCATCGGCTTCGCGGTCGACGCCGCGCTCAACGGCATCCAGGACGGCCGGGTGCCCACCGACGTCGTCGACCTCGCCGGCGTGCTGTACGCCGCTCTCACCGGCAGGTGGCCCGGCGTCTCGCGCTCGTCCGTACCCCCCGCTCCGCAGGAGCACGGCAGGCCACTGCGTCCCCGGCAGGTCCGCGCCGGCGTGCCACGGGTGCTCGACGGGCTCTGCGACGAGGTGCTCAGCCCCTACCCCGGGGCGCACGACCAGGGCTACGACTCCGTGCAGGCGATCGTCGACGCGCTCCACGAGTACGTCGGGGACCTGTCCGCGGTGGCGGCGGCCGAGGCGGCCAGGCACCGTGGCAACACCAGCCCGCGGATCCCGCGCATCGAGGCGCCGCTGGCGCTGGCACCGGAGTCCTCACCGGGCGCCGCCGCGGCCGCCGAGGAGGCCGTGCCCGACGCGGACGGCGCCGTCGCGGAGCCCGACGCCGTCGCGGACGAGCCGGCCGAGGAGGAGCCCGGCCCCACGGCGCCCGAGCCCAGCGACCAGACCCAGGCCGGCGTCCCGGTCTTCGACGACATCACCGAGGGCGACTGGTACTCCTCACGCACCGAGCCCGCGCCGCCGCCCCCGCCGTTCGAGGAGGCCCCCGAGCGGCCGCTGTTCGCTCCCGACCCGCCCGAGGGCCGCGCGGCCCGGGTGCCGCGCTCCCCGGCCGCGAACACCGGCACCGGCACCGGCGCCGGCTTCTGGCCCTGGGAGAGCGACGGACCGCCGGCGCCCCCCACGCCCGAGGAGGACACCGACGACGACGGCCGGGTGCCCGGCCGCAGCTGGCTGCGGATCGCGGGCCTGATCGCGCTGGCGCTCCTGATCGTGATCGTCTCCCTCTTCGCCTTCAACCGGGGCCGCGACCAGGGCGCCCCCGACGACGAGAGCGGGAGCCCCTCGCCTGCGAACAGCTCGGCCGCCCCTGCCGGGCCGATCAGCGTCGCCTCGGTCGTCGACTTCGACCCGCTCGGTGACCCGCAGGAGGAGAACCCCGAGCGGGCGCCGCTCGCGATCGACGGCAAGCCGGGCACCGCGTGGACCACCTCGACGTACCGGCAGAACTTCGGTCCCGCCGGTCTCAAGTCCGGCGTCGGCCTGCTGCTCGACCTCGGCGAGGCGCAGGAGGTGGGCAGCGTCGAGCTCACCCTGGTCGGCACGCCGACGACCGTGCAGCTGTTCGCCGCCACCGGGGCACAGCCTCCCACCACCGTCGACGGGCTCGACGCCGCCGCGGAGGGACAGGCCGACGGAGCCGAGCTCACCCTCACTCCGGACGAGCCGGTCGAGGCCCGCTGGGTCGTGGTCTGGCTGACGTCGCTGCCCGACGTCGGCGGCTTCCGGGGCGGGGTCGCGGAGGTCGTGGTCCGGCCGTGACCCGTACGGCGAGCGCGAGATGACCGATCCCGGCGGTGGCGAGGACCGCTCGGACCGCGATCTCCTCGCCGCCCACGTCGACGGCGACACGGAGGCCTTCGGCGCCCTGTTCACCCGGCACCGCGACCGGCTCTGGGCGGTGGCGCTGCGGACCATGGGCAACCCCGAGGATGCCGCGGACGCCCTCCAGGACGCGATGATCTCGGCGTTCCGCCGTGCCGGCGGCTTCCGCGGTGAGGCCGCCGTGACGACGTGGCTGCACCGGGTGGTGGTCAACGCCTGCCTGGACCGGCTGCGAGCCGCCAGGGTCCGGGCCGCCGACGCCCTGCCCGACGACCTGGAGGACTACGCGGGTCGCGGCGCGCTGAGCACCGCCTCCCCGGACGCCACCCCCGACGAGCTCGCGGTCGCCGGCGACCGGCGCCGGCAGGTGCTGGCCGCCCTCGGCACCCTGCCCGCCGAGCAACGGGCCGCGCTGGTGCTGGTGGACATGGAGGGCTACGGCGTCGCCGAGGCTGCCGAGATCCTCGACTGCGCGGTCGGCACCATCAAGTCACGCTGTGCCCGCGGCCGGGCCCGGTTGGCGCCGCTGCTGGGCGTGCTCCGCACCGACGCCGACGAGCGACCCGAGGCGGCGCGGAACCCGCCCGGCCCGCGGCCCGTCCCATCCTCGGACCCGTCGCGCGGGCCACCGGACTGACCACCACCCGCTCGACCCCGCACGTCCGACCCCGCACGCCCGACCTGCCAGGAGGTGAACCGCCATCGACGAGGAGCTGACCCCCGCCCAGCACGAGGCGGTACGCCGGATGCTCGCCGACGCCCGGCACGAGGGACCCGTCCCGCCCGAGGTGGCCGCCCGCCTCGACGAGGCACTGGCCGGTCTGCGGGCCGAGGAGAGCCCCGAGGCGCCCGTCGTACCCCTGCGCCGGCGGTCCGCGCGGCTGCCTCGCTACCTGCTCGCCGCGGCCGCCGTGGTCGCGATCGGCTTCGGGACCACCCAGGTGATCACCGACACCAGGGAGCCGACCGGCGACAGCAGCAGCGCCGGGAGCGAATCGGACTCCGGCGCCGACGCGACGCGCGACGGCGGCGCCGAGTCCGGTGACTCACCCTCCGCTGCCGACGGTGCCGCACCGCCGGAGGCCTTCGTGCCGCTGGACGAGCTCGGCATCGAGGGCCTGGAGCCGCTGCGCCGCGCCACCCTCGACGAGGACGTCGCCGCGCTCGAGGACACGAAGAAGCAGGAGTCGACCCTGCGCAGCACCAGGCGGCTGGCCGCACGGTGCGGCCCGCTCGACCGGGTGCCCGGCTCCCGCACCCTCGCGGCGGCGTACGACGGCCGCCCGACGCTCGTGGTCTACCTGGCTCCCGAGGGGGGCTCCCAGCGGGTCGATCTCTACCTCTGCGACACGGCGGAGCCCCGCCGCGCGTTCCGGTCGGTCACGCTGTCCCCCGGGGAATGACTCGCGTCTAGGATCGGTTCCACCATCGCCCACGATCTCAGCGCATCCGGCCAGGGAGGCCAGCACCACATGAGCAGTGAAGTCCGCAACGTCATCATCATCGGCTCCGGCCCGTCCGGCTACTCCGCCGCGGTCTACGCCGCGCGCGCCAGCCTGCACCCGCTGGTCTTCGAGGGTTCGGTCACCGCGGGCGGTGCCCTGATGAACACCACCGAGGTGGAGAACTACCCCGGCTTCCGTGACGGCATCATGGGCCCGGCGCTGATGGACGACATGCGCGCCCAGGCCGAGCGCTTCGGGGCCGAGCTGGTGCCCGACGACGTCGTCGAGGTGGACCTGACCGCGAACCCCAAGGTCGTGCGGACCGCGGACGGCGAGTTCCTGGCGCGGTCGGTGATCCTCGCCACCGGCTCCGGCTACCGCAAGCTCGGCCTCCCCAACGAGGAGACCCTGTCCGGCCGCGGCGTGTCCTGGTGCGCCACCTGCGACGGTTTCTTCTTCCGCGAGCAGCAGATCGCCGTGGTCGGCGGCGGCGACTCCGCCGTCGAGGAGGCGACGTTCCTGACCCGCTTCGGCTCCAAGGTCACGATGATCCACCGTCGCGACGAGCTGCGGGCCTCCAAGATCATGCAGGAGCGCGCGTTCGCCGATCCCAAGCTCGAGATGGCCTGGAACTCCGAGGTCGCCGCGATCAACGGCACCGACCGGCTCGAGTCGCTCACCCTGCGCGACACGATCACGGGCGAGGAGCGCGAGCTCCCGGTCACCGGACTGTTCATCGCGGTCGGCCACGACCCCCGGTCCGAGCTGCTGCAGGGCCAGGTCGACCTCGACGACAACGGCTACGTGCTGGTCGACCACCCCTCCACCCGCACCAACATCCCCGGGGTGTTCGCGGCCGGCGACCTGGTGGACCACCACTACCGGCAGGCCATCACCGCCGCCGGCACCGGCTGCGCCGCGGCCCTCGACGCCGAGCGCTACATCGCCACGCTCGACCACGAGGCGTCCACCGCCGGCCCGGCCGACGAGACGGCCCGCGACGCCGCGCAGTCGACGGTGGTCAGCGAGGCCGTGCAGACCGCCGGAGCCTGACCGGCGCGTCGCCCGCCACCGCGGAATCTTTGTCGGTCCGCTGGTGTTCACTGACCATCGAACTTCAACCGGAAGGAACAACAACCGTGGGCAACATCGCAGCCGTGACCGACGCCGACTTCGACGCCGAGGTCCTCAAGTCCGACAAGCCGGTGCTCGTCGACTTCTGGGCCGAGTGGTGCGGGCCGTGCCGCCAGGTCTCCCCGATCCTCGACGAGATCGCCTCGCAGCACGGCGACAAGATCGAGTTTCGCAAGATGAACGTCGACGAGAACCCCGTGACCCCGGCGAGCTACCGGGTCACCGGCATCCCGACGCTCAACGTCTACAAGAACGGCGAGGTCGTCCGGTCGATCGTCGGCGCGAAGCCCAAGGCAGCGCTGCTCAACGAGCTCTCCGAGTTCATCGCCTGAGGCTGCCACCGCAGCCGGCTGCTGCCCGTCCCGAGGTCACCCTCGGGGCGGGCAGCGTCGTCTCAGGAGCGGGTCGTCTCACGAGCGGCCCTCTCAGGAGCGGGCCGACGGAGGGGCGGGCTTCGGGGCCGGGCGCGGCGCCGGTCGGACCGCGCCGAGCAGCCGCTCCAGGGCCAGCTCGACCTCGTCCTTCCAGGTCAGCGCCGACTTCAGCTCCATCCGCATCCGTGGGTTGGTCAGGTGCGGGCGCTGGGTCTTGAACCCGACGCTGGACAGGAAGTCCGCGGGCACCACACAGTGACCCTGGCGGCCACCCCGGGTCTCGCCGAACGCCTCGACGGCGCGGATCTCCCCGCGCTTGATCAGGTCACGCGCCATCCCCTGGATGAGCAGCCGCCCGATGCCACCGCCCTTCATCGCCGGGTCGACGTACGCCGTGGTCATCTGCAGGGCGTCAGCCGAGATCGGCGCGGTGGGCAGGTTGGCCGAGCCGGGCACGTAGACGCTCGGCGCGTAGATCACGTAGCCGACCGGCTCGTCGTCGACCATCGCCAGCTGCCCGCACGAGCCCCAGTCACGGAGCACGGTGGAGACCCACGCCTCCTTCTCGGCGTACGCCTCGTGGACGCCCACGCGGGCGCGACGGACCGGGTCCATCTCCCAGAACAGGCAGGTGCGGCAGGGTCCCGGCAGGGTGGCCAGGTTGTCGAGCGTGAGCCGCACGGTCCTGCGTGACATGCCTCTCCCGATGCTCAGCCCCAGAGTCCACTCCACGGTCCACGGGGTGTGCCGGTGCCGCGCGGGCGCGGCCGATGATCCATGCTAGAGGTGCCATGAGCGAGATCCACCGCAGCAGCACGCGACTCGACGACTACGTCGACCGGTACGCCGCGCGCACCCAGGGGATGACCGCCTCCGAGATCCGGGCGCTCTTCGCCGTGGCCAGCCGCCCCGAGGTGGTCTCGCTCGCCGGCGGGATGCCCAACATCAGCGGGCTGCCCCTCGACGTGGTCGGCAACGCCATCGGCGAGCTGATCCGCGACCACGGCCCCGTCGCCCTGCAGTACGGCTCCGGCCAGGGCGACCCGACGCTGCGCGAGCAGATCACCGACGTGATGCGGCTCGAGGGCATCGAGGCGCACCCGGACGACGTCGTGGTCACCGTCGGGTCGCAGCAGGCCGTCGACCTGGTCACCCGGATCTTCTGCGACCCCGGCGACGTGGTCATCTGCGAGGCCCCGTCGTACGTCGGCGCGCTGGGCGTGTTCAGGTCCTTCCAGTGCGACGTCGTGCACGCCGGGATGGACGCGGACGGGCTGGTCCCGGAGGCGCTGCGGCAGGCGATCGTGGCGACCAAGGCCGCCGGGAAGACGATCAAGTTCCTCTACACGATCCCCAACTTCCACAACCCCGCCGGCGTGACGCTCTCGGTCCCCCGGCGAGCGGAGATCCTCGAGATCTGCCGCGAGCACGACATCCTGGTCCTCGAGGACAACCCCTACGGTCTGCTCGGCTTCGACTCCGAGCCGCTGCGGGCGCTGCGCGCCGACGAGGCCGACGGCGTGATCTACCTCGGGTCGTTCTCCAAGACCTTCTCCCCCGGCATGCGGGTCGGCTGGGCACTGGCCCCGCACGCGGTGCGGGAGAAGCTGGTGCTGGCCCAGGAGTCGGCCACCCTGTGCCCGCCGTCGTTCAACCAGATGGCCGTGTCCGCCTACCTCGCGACGCACGACTGGCAGGGCCAGATCAAGCAGATGCGCGAGATGTACCGCGAGCGTCGTGACGCGATGATCGCCGCGCTGCACGACTTCATGCCGGCCTCGTGCACCTGGAACGTGCCGGCCGGCGGCTTCTTCGTCTGGGTCGGGCTGCCCCCCGGCATCGACGCCAAGGCCATGCTGCCGCGTGCGGTGACCGCGCGGGTCGCCTACGTCCCCGGCACCGCCTTCTTCGCCGACGGCTTCGGCTCGTCCTCCATGCGGCTGTCGTTCTGCTACCCCACCCCCGCGCGGATCCGGGAGGGCGTGCGCCGGCTGGCGGGCGTCCTCGAGTCGGAGATGGAGCTGCGGCAGACCTTCGGTGCCTCCGGACCCTCGCACGAGCTGCCCCGCAGCGGGTACGACGCCCCGAGCAGCGACCTGAGCTAGAAGGAGACCCCATGTCCTCGACCGAGACACCGTCCCGCGGGGGGCGGGTCGTGGTGCTCGCCGGCGGGCTGTCCCACGAGCGCGACGTGTCCCTGCGCTCCGGACGCCGGATCGCCGAGGCGCTGCGCGGGACCGGCGTCGAGGTGGAGGAACGCGACGTCGACGCCGGGCTGCTGCCCGCCTTCACCGCCGATCCGCCCGCCTGCGTGGTGCCGATGCTGCACGGCGAGACCGGCGAGGACGGCGCCCTGCGGGAGGTGCTGGACCTGCTCGGCCTCCCCTACGTCGGCGCCACCCCGGACGCGTGCCGGATCGCCTTCGACAAGCCGGTCGCCAAGACCGTGGCCGCGCGCGCCGGCGTACGCACCCCGGAGTCGTTCTGCCTGCCGCACGAGGCGTTCCGCGAGCTCGGGGCCGCCGCGGTGATGGAGTCGCTGGTGGCCAGGCTCGGGCTGCCGCTGATGGTCAAGCCCACCCGCAGCGGCTCCGCGCTGGGCTGCACGGTGGTGCGCGACCGCGACGACCTGCCCGCGGCGATGGTGAACGCGTTCGCCTACGGCGACGTGGCGCTGCTCGAGCGGTTCGTGGAGGGCGCCGAGGTGGCGGTGTCCGTGATCGACGACGGCTCGGGGCCGCGGACCCTCCCGCTGGTCGGGATCGAGCCCGACGGGGGTGTCTACGACTACACGGCGCGCTACACCGCCGGAAGCACCGAGTTCGTGGTGCCGGCGAAGCTCTCCGACGCGGCGACCGCGGAGTGCGAGCGGGTCGCCCTGGTCGTGCACGAGGCCTTCGGGCTGCGGGACCTCTCACGCTCGGACCTGATCGTCGACGACGACGGCACCGTGTGGTTCCTCGAGGTCAACGTGGCGCCGGGGTTCACCGAGACCTCGACGGTGCCGCTGGCCGTGCAGGCCGCGGGACTGGGTCTCGGGGACGTCTTCGCCGCGCTGGTCCGGCGCGCCACCAGCCGCTAGCGTTCGCCTCACCCCGACGCAGCCGAACCCTGGAGTGACCGTGCCCGACCTCACCTATCCGCTCGTCATCGCCGCCGCCAAGGCCTGGTTCCGCCTCGGCGACATCGACGTCCGGATGGAGGGCACCGACCACATCCCCCAGCAGGGTGGCGCGCTGCTGGCGGTCAACCACGTGTCGTACGTCGACTACCTGATGGCCGGCTACCCCGGGGCGCAGCACCAGCGGCTGACCCGGTTCATGGCCAAGCGTGAGATCTTCGACCACCCCGTCGGCGGTCCGGTGATGAGGTCCTTCAAGCACATCAGCGTCGACCGCTCGGCCGGGCTGGCCTCGATGGACGCGGCCTGCGACTTCCTGCGCCGCGGCGAGCTGGTCGGCATCTTCCCCGAGGCCACCATCTCCCGCAGCTTCCTGATCAAGGAGCTCAAGACCGGCGCGACCCGGATCGCGGCCCGCGCCGAGGTGCCGCTGATCCCGGTGGTGCTCTACGGGACCCAGCGGATCATGACCAAGGACCACCCCCGGGACTTCTCGCGGCACAAGACGATCGTCGTCAAGGTCGGCGAGCCGCTGCACCCGTCCGGCGACGATCCGGCCGCCGACACCGCCGAGCTCCGAGAGCGGATGGTCGCCCTGCTCGACGACGCGATCGGCGACTACCCCGAGGACGAGCGCCCGCCGGGCTCCTGGTGGCTGCCCGCGTCGTACGGCGGCTCGGCCCCGACGCCCGAGGAGGCCGACGAGCTCGACGCCGAGGAGAAGCGCGAGCGGGCCCGCAAGCGGGCCGCCAAGCGCGCGGCCCGGAAGAGCTAGCCCACGTTTCACGGGAAACGACGCCTCGACATAGGGGTTAGTCGCTTTGTCGACAAAGTGCTTTATTGCTAGATCGGCCGGTCCGCCCGGTTGCGCGGGTCCATGATGTCCACGATCCGCTGCAGGTCCTCGAGCGAGGCGAACTCGACGGTGATCTTGCCCTTGGAGCGCCCCAGGTCCACCTTGACCCGGGTCTCGAAACGGTCGGAGAGCCGGTCCGCCAGGTCCACCAGCCCCGGGGCGGTCGGCTTGTTGCGACGCGACGCCCTCTGGGCCTCCGAGCCGTGGTCACCGACGGCGACGATCTCCTCCAGGCCACGGACGCTGATCCCCTCGGCGACCACGCGCTGAGCCAGCCGGTCCTGCACCTCGGCGTTCTCCACCGCCAGCAGCGAGCGGGCGTGCCCGGCGGACAGCACCCCGGCGGCGACCCGGCGCTGGACGGCCGGCGACAGCTTGAGCAGCCGCAGCGTGTTGCTGATCTGCGGGCGGGAGCGGCCGATCCGGCCGGCGAGCTCCTCGTGGGTGCAGCCGAAGTCCTCGAGCATCTGTCCGTAGGCGGCCGCCTCCTCCAGCGGGTTGAGCTGGGAGCGGTGCAGGTTCTCCAGCAGCGCGTCGCGGAGCATGTCGTTGTCGTCGGTCTGGCGGACGATCGCGGGGATGGTGTCCTGGCCGGCGACCTGCGAGGCGCGCCACCGGCGCTCGCCCATGATCAGCTCGTAGCTGTCGGGGCCGGTCCGCCGCACCACGACCGGCTGGAGGAGCCCGACCTCCTTGATCGAGTGCACGAGCTCCGACATCGCCTCCTCGTCGAAGACCTGACGGGGCTGGCGGGCGTTCGGGATGATCGCCGACAGCGGCAGCTCGGCGAAGTAGGCGCCGGCGACCGAACCGGCGGCCTCGAGCGCCGCGCCGTCCGCCTCCCCGCCGACGCCCGTCTGCGGGCGTACCGTCCAGGAGGAGGCGGCGGACGTCCCCGCGTCGCCGTGCTGCGCCGCGGCGTCGTGCTCCTCCGGAGGAGCGGTGGGGATCAGTGCTCCGAGTCCGCGGCCGAGTCCGCGTCGCCTGTCGTTCATCCGCGTGCTCCCTTGCCTGCCATCTCGCGTGCCGCCTCCAGATAACTCAGTGCTCCCGACGAGCCCGGGTCGTAGGTCATCACCGTCTGGCCGTACGACGGCGCCTCCGACACCCGGACCGACCGCGGGATCGAGGTGCGGAGCACCGTCTCGCCGAAGTGGTCGCGGACCTCCTGCGCGACACCGGCGGCCAGCCGGGTGCGCGCGTCGTACATCGTGATCAGGATCGTGGTGACCGTCAGCCGCTGGTTCAGGTGCTTGCGGACCATCTCGACCGTCTCGAGCAGCTGGCCGAGGCCTTCCAGCGCGTAGTACTCCGCCTGGATCGGGATCAGCATCTCCTCGCCGGCCACCAGGGCGTTGAGGGTGAGCAGGCCCAGCGACGGCGGGCAGTCGATGAGGACGTAGTCGAGACGGTCCTCACCGGCGTCGGCCGCGGACCCGACCTGCGGGTGCGCCAGGATCGCCTTGTGCAGCCGGCTCTCGCGGGCCACCACCGAGACCAGCTCGATCTCGGCGCCCGCGAGGTCGATCGTCGAGGGCACCACCAGCAGGCCCTCGGTCTCGGGGCTGGAGGTCGCGACCTCGGCCAGGGTGGCGCCGTTCACCAGGACGTCGTACGTCGAGGGCACGCCGCGCCGGTGGTCCACCGACAGCGCCGTCGACGCGTTGCCCTGCGGATCGAGGTCGATCACCAGGACCCGCTGTCCGAGCTGGGTCAGCGCGGCGGCCAGGTTCACGGTGCTGGTGGTCTTGCCGACGCCGCCCTTCTGGTTGGCGACGACCATCACCCGGGTGGCCCCCGGCCGGGGCGAGCGGGGACGGCTGCCCGCGGACTGCCGGGCCAGCAGGGTGTGCTCGGTGGCCCGCGCCAACGGCGTCGTCTCGTCGCCGAAACCGGTCGCGGTGGCGGCCACGTCGGCGGCGGTGCGGACCACGAATCCGGGGGCTGTCGCGGATGTTTCACGTGAAACCACGGTGGGGGGCTCCTGTGGATGAAGTCGGCCAACCTGTGGATAACCACGCTCAGGGAGGGGGTCCGGACCGGTGGAAAAGTCTGTTTCGGGCTGCGGACCCGAGGGATCCTGCGACTCGGTCACGTCATGCCTTTCGCCCACGGGAATGCCTGGATTTCGCTCGGGCCGGGGACTGTCCCGCAACGCCGACCCAACCTACCCGCGATGGGTCGGCCCAGGCCACCCGAACGACAACACTGGGGGGAGAAACCACCGAGCCGCCCAGCTCCAGCAGCTCCGCCGGCGCACACCCCGCCGCGGCCAGACGCGGCGCCTCGACCACGATCTCCTCGCCGACGGACCGGCCCTTCATCGCCACCAGCGCCCCGGTCGGCGCGACCAGCGGCATCGACCAGTCCAACAGCCGCCCCAGCGGCGCGACCGCCCGGGACGTCACCACGTCGAAGGTGCGGGTCCCGTGCAGGGCCTCGGCCCGGCCCCGCACGACCTCGACCCCGGCCAGGCTCAGCTCCTCGACGACCTCGTCGAGATAGGTGGTGCGGCGCAGCAGCGGCTCGACCAGGGTGATCCGCAGGTCCGGGCGGGCGATCGCCAGCACCAGGCCCGGGAGGCCGGCGCCGCTGCCGATGTCGCAGAGCGTCGCTCCCGCCGGGATCACCTCGGCCAGGACCGCGCAGTTCAGCAGGTGCCGCTCCCAGAGCCGCGGCACCTCCCGCGGACCGATCAGGCCGCGCACCACACCGGCGTCGGCCAGCGAGGCGGCGTACGCCTCGATCAGGGGCAGCCGCTCGGACGAGAACACCCTCCGCGCCACACCGGGAGTGTCCGGGGGCGCGGAGGGTGTTTCACGTGAAACCTCTCCCATCCGGGAGTCAGCCGGGCAGAACGACGACGTAGCGACGCGGCTCGACGCCCTCGGACTCCGACGAGCAGCCACCGGCGGCCACGGCATCGTGGACGACCTTGCGCTCGAAGGGGGACATCGGGTCGAGGGACACCGGCTCGCCGGACGCCTGCACGGCGGCCACCGTCTCCTCCGCCAGCTTCACCAGGGACTCGCGCTGGGCGGCGCGGTGACCGCCGATGTCCAGCATCAGCCGGGACCGCTCGCCGGTCTCGCGGTAGACGGCCAGCCGGGTGAGCTCCTGCAGCGCCTCGAGGACCTCGCCGCGCGGGCCGATCAGCTGGTCGAGCTCGCCACCGAGGATCGAGACCGCGGCACGGTCGCCCTCGACGTCCATGTCGAGGTCGCCGTCGAGGTCGGCGATGTCCAGCAGCTCCTCGAGGTAGTCGGCGGCGATGTCGCCCTCCTGCTCCAGGCGCTCGACCCGGGACGGGCGCTCGGCCGCGGGGGTTTCTTCCTCGCTCACGTGGATCTCCTTGGTGCGTGTGTCGGGCGATGAGTCGGTCATGGACGGTTCTTGGGTGGGTGCTTCTTCTGCCGCTGGCTGCGCGTCTGCTTCTTCGGCTGGGCGCGCGGGGCCGGGCGCTCGGGCTCCTCGACCGCCGTGGCCGTGGTCCCCTCGTCGACCGCCTCCGGGGTGGCGCGGATGCCCTTGCGGGCGGCCTTCTCCGCGTCGCGGGCATCCTTCGCCTTCGCGGCGGGCGTGCCCGGGGCCGGGTTGCGGCGGATCACGTAGAACTGCTGGTTCATCGTCCACAGGTTCGAGACCGTCCAGTAGATCAGCACGCCGATCGGGAACGCGACGCCACCGACCGCGAAGACCACCGGCAGCACGTAGAGCAGCATCTTCTGCTGCTGGGCGTACGGGCCGGTCAGCGCCGAGGCCGGCATGTTCTTGGTCATCAGCTGACGCTGGGTGAGGAAGGTGGTCACCAGCATCGCCACGACCAGCACCAGCGCCATCACCTGGACACCGCGGTCGCCGTCCGCGGTGATGAACGTCTTCGAGATCTGGACGCCGAACAGCTCCGCGTCGGCGAACTGCTGCGCCTGGGTCTTGTCGAGGACGCCGTGCGCGGTGCCCTTCTTCGCGGCCTGGTCGAGCAGCCGGAACAGCGCGAAGAAGATGGGCATCTGCAGCAGGATCGGCAGGCAGGACGCGAACGGGTTCGTCCCCGCGTCCTTGTAGAGCGCCATCGTCTCCGCGGCGAGCTTCTCGCGGTCGTGGCTGTACTTCTTCTGCAGCTCCTTCACCTTGGGCTGCAGCATCTGCATGTTGCGTGAGGACTTGATCTGCTTCACGAACAGCGGGATCAGCGCCGCCCGGATGACCAGCGTCAGGCCCACGATCGACAGCGCCCAGGCGGCCCCGGAGGAGGGCTCGAAGACCTGGCTCCACAGCTTGTGCCAGGTGACCAGCACGACCGAGATGATGTAGTACAGCGGCTGCATGATGAAGCCGCCGATGGCGCCGAAGAAGGACACTCAGACTCCTCGAGTGGGGGTCGTGCGGGTCGGAACAGGGTCAATACCGCCGGCCGCCCACGGGTGGCAACGCAGCAGGCGCCGCAGCGCCAACCAGCTGCCACGGAGGCTGCCGTGCACCGTGACCGCCTCGAGCGCGTACGCCGAGCAGCTGGGGTAGTAGCGGCAGACCTGCCCGTAGAGCGGGCTGATCAGCAGACGATAGGCCTTCAGGAACCAGATCAGGGGGTACTTCACACGCCCACCCGCCCCAGACAACGGCCCAGGTCGTCCCCGAGTTCCGGGTACGACGCCCGCGCCGAGGCCGGCAGCGCGCGGATCACGAGCACGCCGGAGCCCGGAAGCGACGTGAGGTGCTCCCGGGCCAGGTGGCGGAGTCGGCGCTGCACACGATTGCGGACCACAGCGTTCCCGACGGCCTTGCTCACCACGAACCCGACCCGAGCCGGACCCGTCCCGTCGGCCACCGCGAGGTGGACCACGAGGGTGGTGGACCCGGCTCGCCGGCCCTCACGCGTGGCCCGACGGAAGTCGGCGCTCGACGTGAGGCGGTGCGTCCGGGGTAGCACGACCGCGGGTACGCCGCGGCTCAGACGGCGAGCTTGCCGCGACCCTTGCGGCGGCGCGAGGACAGGATGGCCCGGCCGGCGCGGGTGCGCATGCGCAGGCGGAAACCGTGCACCTTGTGACGGCGGCGGTTGTTCGGCTGGTACGTACGCTTGCTCACGGCAATATCTCCGATGCGGGATCAGATCGTCATTTCAGGGATGCCCACGCCCGGTGCCCGAGGTGAGGGGCAGCTTTTCGGCTGGCACCGCCCACCCACGCGCGACCCAGGAACTGGGACTTCGTGGACATGCGGCACCGGTCGACACCGGGTGCGACCTCGTCACGGTACGCGTTGGCTTCTGACAGGGTCAAACCGGCGGAGCCTCAACCTGTGGATGACGGGTTGATCGCGGGCGCCTCGGCGGGTTACGTTCGCACCTTCCGGGGTTCCCCACCACCCGCCGTTCGGCGGCTCGTCGCACCAGGCGTGACCCAGGTCACATTCCTTGAAAAGGGCGTCTGACCTGCATAAACGCTGCAGAGTTCGGGGGTGGTGGTCCCTTCGGGAGCAGGTTCTCCACAGAAGGGGCCTGCGTTCACAACCTGTGGACAACGTTGTGGACCGCGGGCGGACCGGCAGCAGGCCCTCCGCCGCACGAACGATGGATCGGGAGACCCTGCGTGGACAACAGCGACGGTGCCACCGGAGGCCCACCCACCGCCGGCGACCTCGGCGAGGTGTGGCGGACCCTGGTCGGCGACCTGCAGCCCAACCAGCGCGCCTGGCTCCGCTCCAGCGAGCCGGTCACCCTGCACGAGCACACCGCGATCATCGCGGTGCCCAACGACTTCACCCGCCAGCAGCTCGAGGGCCGGCTGCGCACCCGCCTCGAGGACTCCCTGACCCACGCGTTCGGGCAGCAGATCCGGATCGCGGTCACGGTCAACCCGCAGCTCGACGACGGCATGGGTCTCGACGAGATCGAGCCGGAGCCGCCCCGGCGCCCGGAGCCGGCCCCGGAACAAAACCGACTTGTCGACATGTCGCCTTCGATGAACCGGGTGGCCGGTCAGGACGCGCCCAGCGCGCTCGAGACGCGGCTCAACCCGAAGTACATCTTCGAGAGCTTCGTCATCGGTTCCTCCAACCGCTTCCCGCACGCGGCGGCGGTCGCGGTCGCCGAGGCGCCGGGCAAGGCCTACAACCCGTTGCTGGTCTACGGCGACTCCGGCCTGGGCAAGACGCACCTGCTGCACGCGATCGGCCACTACGTGCGCTCGCTCTACCGCGGGGCCAAGGTGCGCTACGTCTCCAGCGAGGAGTTCACCAACGAGTTCATCAACGCGATCAAGGACAAGCGGCCCGAGACCTTCCAGCGCCGCTACCGCGAGGTCGACGTGCTGCTGATCGACGACATCCAGTTCCTCGAGGGCAAGACGCAGACGCAGGAGGAGTTCTTCCACACCTTCAACGCGCTGCACAACGCCAACAAGCAGATCGTGCTGACCTCCGACCGGGCGCCCAAGCGGCTCGACCAGCTCGAGGACCGGCTCCGCAGCCGCTTCGAGTGGGGCCTGATCACCGACGTGCAGCCCCCCGACCTCGAGACCCGCATCGCGATCCTGCGCAAGAAGGCCGCGATCGAGCGGATGACCGCGCCGCCGGAGGTGCTCGAGTTCATCGCCAGCAAGATCCAGACCAACATCCGCGAGCTGGAGGGGGCCCTGATCCGGGTCACCGCGTTCGCGAGCCTCAACCGCCAGGAGGTCGACCTGACGCTGGCCGAGATCGTGCTCAAGGACCTCATCCCCGAGGGCGGCGAGCCCGAGATCACCGCGGCGGCGATCATCGCCCAGACCGCGGCGTACTTCGGCGTCTCGATCGAGGACCTGACCGGCCCGAGCCGCGGCCGGCACCTGGTGCAGGGCCGCCAGATCGCGATGTACCTCTGTCGCGAGCTCACCGACCTGTCGCTGCCCAAGATCGGCGCCCAGTTCGGCAACCGCGACCACACCACGGTGATGTACGCCGACCGCAAGATCAACCAGCTGCTCGCCGAGCGCCGCTCGGTCTTCAACCAGGTCAGCGAGCTCACCAACCGGATCAAGATGGCGGCCCGCCAGAGCTGAACCGGGCCGCACCGGGTCGAAGCGGGCCGCGGATCCCACGGAAACTTGTTGTGGACGAAGCGGGCCGAACCTCGGGAGGGGCTGGGGAGAACCTGTGGAGGACCAGCACCCGGCGCCGATGACGGCCCGTCGTCCACAGGCACCCCGGGGTCCGTCGTCCGTGAGTGCACACCCCCTGTGCACGTGAATAACGGTCCTGACCTGCGGGGACGTGACTTGTCCACAGTTTCCACCGACCCGACGACAACGATGGAACCTATTCACTCCCCGACGACCGCCAATCACTTGCGAGCGACCTGCCTGGGGACAACGCTCCCGGGTGGGCCGGCACCGGGATCACAAAAGTCACCAGGCCTCCCCGGAGCACCCACACGCATGGCAGGATGCTCACTCCAGACGCGCGGACGCCCGTCGTGTGGTTCATCGCCTGCCCAGTAGTTCTCCGGAGGATGTCAACGTGAAGTTCCGCGTCGAGCGCGATGCGCTCGCCGATGCCGTCGCCTGGGCCGCCCGCAGTCTGCCGGTCCGGCCGAGCGTGCCCGTGCTGGCCGGCCTGCTGATCGAGGCGGGCCCCGAGGGCCTGATGCTCTCGACCTTCGACTACGAGACCTCCGCCCGCGCCACGCTGACCGCCGACGTCGCGGACGAGGGCAGGGCGCTGGTGAGCGGCCGGCTGCTCGCCGACATCTGCCGCAGCCTGCCCGCCAAGCCGGTCGAGATGGTCATCGACGGCTCTCGCGTCTCGCTGACCTGTGGCTCGGCCCGGTTCAGCCTGCAGACGATGCCCGTCGAGGACTACCCCGCGCTGCCGGACATGCCGAGCGCCACCGGCACCGTGCAGAGCGACGTCTTCGCCCACGCCGTCGCCCAGGCGGTCACCGCCGCCGGCCGCGACGACATGCTGCCGGTGCTCACCGGCGTCCGGATCGAGATCGACGGCTCGACGATCTCGCTGCTGGCCACCGACCGCTTCCGTCTCTCCCAGCGCGAGCTCGGCTGGGACCCGCGCACCCCCGACGAGTCCGTCGCCGCGCTGGTGCCGGCCAAGGTGCTCGCCGACACCGCCAAGTCGCTGACCTCCGGCAGCGAGGTCACCATCGCGCTGGCCGCGGGCGGCAGCGGCGAGGGCATCATCGGCTTCGAGGGCGCGGCCCCCGGCGGCGTACGCCGGACCACCACCCGGCTGCTCGACGGGGAGTTCCCCAAGGTCCGCAGCCTGTTCCCCAACGAGCACCAGACCGTCGCCTCGGTCGACAAGGCCGCGCTGGTCGAGTCGGTCAAGCGCGTCTCCCTGGTCGCCGAGCGCAACACCGCGGTGCAGCTGGCCTTCAGCGACGGCGTCCTCACGCTCGACGCCGGGTCCGGCGACGAGGCCCAGGCCAGCGAGTCCATCGAGGCCACCATCAACGGCGAGGACATCACCACCGGCTTCAACCCGCAGTTCCTGCTCGACGGGCTGCAGGCCATCGAGGAGCCGGTCGTCGAGCTGGCGTTCACGCAGGCCTCCAAGCCCGTCGTGATGAGCGGCACCTCGGGCGACGGCGTCCCCGGAGAGGGCAGCGGCTTCCGCTACCTGCTGATGCCGCGACGCCTGCTGTCCTGACCCACCACCTCGGTGGTCGAGCGGGTCCCGCCGGCTCGACCAGCGCCACCCACCAGGAGGGGCACCATGGAAATCGGACTCGTCGGCCTCGGCAAGATGGGCGGCAACATGCGCGAGCGGCTGCGCCGCGCCGGGCACACCGTGGTCGGCTACGACCGCAACGCCGAGGTCAGCGACGTCGCGTCGCTGGAGGAGCTGGTGACGAAGCTGCCCAGCCCGAAGGTGGTCTGGGTGATGGTGCCGGCCGGTGAGCCGACCCGGGAGACCGTGAGCACCCTCGGCGAGCTGCTCGGCGAGGGTGACGTCGTCGTGGACGGCGGCAACTCCCGGTGGACCGACGACCTCTCCCACGCCGCCATGCTCGAGGAGAAGCGGGTCGGCTTCGTCGACTGCGGCGTCTCGGGCGGGGTCTGGGGCCTCGAGAACGGCTACGCCCTGATGTACGGCGGCGACGCCGAGGACGTCGCGAAGGTCCAGCCCGCCTTCGACTCCCTCAAGCCGGAGGGCGACTTCGGCTCGGTGCACGCCGGCACCGTCGGTGCCGGGCACTTCTCCAAGATGGTCCACAACGGCATCGAGTACGCCGTGATGCAGGCCTACGCCGAGGGCTGGGAGCTGCTGCAGAAGGCGGAGTCGGTCGAGAACGTGACCGAGGTCTACCGCTCCTGGCGCGAGGGGACCGTCATCCGCTCGTGGCTGCTCGACCTGCTGGTCGCCGCCCTGGACGACGACCCGGGCCTGTCCGAGATCCGGGGCTACGCGGACGACTCCGGCGAGGGCCGCTGGACCGTCGAGGCGGGCATCGAGCACGCCGTACCCACGCCCGCGATCACCGCGGCGCTCTACGCCCGCTTCGTCTCCCGCCAGGACGACTCGCCCGCGATGAAGGCCGTCGCCGCGATGCGCAACCAGTTCGGTGGCCACGCCGTGCAGACCAGCGCACCCGCGGGCGGCGACGCCGCGAGCTCGGCCGGGCCCGACCAGGCCGCGGCGCAGACCGGGGACACCGGCGCCGGCCACGAGCCCGGGGAGAGCTAGGCGACCCGTGCACGTCGCACACCTGACCCTGCACGACTTCCGCTCCTACGCGGACATCGACGTGCCCCTCGGGCCGGGGGTGATCGCGTTCATCGGGCGCAACGGTCAGGGCAAGACCAACCTGGTCGAGGCGATCGACTACCTCGCCCGGCTCTCCTCGCACCGGGTCGCGGGCGAGGCGCCGCTGGTCCGCGCCGGCACCGACCAGGCCCTGGTCCGGGCCGCGGTGGTGCGCGACGGGCGGACGGCGGTGCTCGAGGTCGAGCTCAACCCCGGCCGGTCCAACCGGGCCCGGGTCAACCGCTCGCCGCTGCCCCGGGCCCGCGAGCTGATCGGCCTGGTCCGCACCGTGATCTTCAGCCCCGAGGACCTGACCCTGGTCAAGGGCGACCCCGCGGACCGGCGCCGCTTCCTCGACGACCTGCTGGTGCTGCGCACCCCGCGGCTGGCCGGGGTCCGCGCCGACTACGACCGGATCCTGAAGCAGCGCAACTCGCTGCTCAAGACCGCCGGCACCGCACGTCGCGGGTCCTCCTCCCAGGACGGGGCCCTGGCCACCCTCTCGGTGTGGGACGAGCACCTGGCCCGCACCGGCGGCGAGCTGCTCGCCGAGCGGCTGCGGCTGGTCGACGAGCTGCGCCCCTACGTCGCCAAGGCCTACGAGACCGTCGCGCGCGGCGCCTCCCGCGACGACGCCGACATCACCTACAGGCCGTCCCTCGACCTGACCCGTCCCTCCGACGAGGGTGCCGGCCCCCTCGTGGAGCGGACCGGCCTGAGCGAGGCGCTGCTGGAGGAGCTGGCCCGCCGGCGCAACGACGAGCTGGACCGCGGCATCTCCCTGGTCGGGCCGCACCGCGACGACCTGGTGCTCACGCTGGGCAGCGACTCCGCCCGGCTGCCGGTGAAGGGCTACGCCTCCCACGGCGAGTCGTGGTCGTTCGCGCTCGCGCTCAAGCTGGCGTCGTACGACCTGCTGCGCAGCGACGGCGACGACCCGATCCTCATCCTCGACGACGTCTTCGCCGAGCTCGATGCCGAACGCCGCCGCCAGCTGGCCGAGCTGGTCGCCGGCGCGGAGCAGGTGCTGGTGACCGCGGCCGTGGCCGCCGACGTGCCCGAGGCGCTGGCCGGGACGCGCTACCTGGTCGCCGACGGGGAGGTGCGCCGTGACGAGTGAGCAGGACCCGCCCGGCACCGAGCCGGAGGAGACGCCGACCGAGCCGCAGGAGACGCCCGGCACCGACGACTTCTGGACCGACCCCGACCACGACGACACCGGCCTCGACCTGGCCCGGGCGCTGGCCCGGTCCACCGCCGGCGCGGCCCGGATGGCGCCCCGCAAGAAGAAGCGCAAGCCCTACCGCGGACCCATCAAGGGCAAGCGGGGCTCCGGAGCGCACCCGGACGACCGCGACCCGCAGACCATCGACACCACGCTGGGCCGTCTCGTCGCCGACCAGGGCTGGGCGATGGACCTCAAGGTGCACGCCGTGTTCGGGCGCTGGGCCACCATCGTCGGCGACGAGGTCGCGCAGCACTGCCAGCCCACGTCGTACGTCGACGGCAAGCTGCTGGTCCGCACCGACTCGACCGCCTGGGCCACCCAGCTGCGGCTGCTGGCACCCACCCTGGTGCGCCGCCTCAACGAGGAGCTCGGGCACGGCTCGGTGACCCTGATCGAGGTCGAGGGTCCGAACCTGCCGACGTGGAAGAAGGGCCGGCTCAGCTCCCGCGACGGGCGCGGTCCGCGCGACACCTACGGCTGAGCGACCACCCCGCGCTGTGCCGATCTGCGGGCCGCGCGGACGTATGGGGACCCATCCGACCCCCTCCCCGCCCGGCCTATGCGGCCCTGAGTGGCCAGAATCGGCCCATTTCCGGGCCGGTTCCCCCATTCCCGGGGTCGCGCAGTGGTTTCTGGGCCGTTGACGGGTAATATGGCCGATTGGGTCGCTCGCTCACCGAAGCCGCGACCTTCTGCATGTCACAGCCCATCAGAGAGGTCCGCGTGCCGGAACACGACGAGGTCGCCCAGCAGTCCGAGGGCACCCCCCCAGAGCTCGCCGCACTACTGTCCGGGTCGACCACTCGACCGCCCGAGGGCACGACGTACGACGCCTCCGCGATCCAGGTCCTCGAAGGCCTCGAGGCGGTGCGCAAGCGCCCGGGCATGTACATCGGCTCGACCGGTGAGCGCGGCCTGCACCACCTGATCCAGGAGATCGTCGACAACGCGGTCGACGAGGCACTGGCCGGTCACTGCGACCGGATCGTGCTCACCCTCGGCGCGGACGGCAGCGTCCAGGTGGAGGACAACGGCCGCGGCATCCCCACGGACACCGCACCCGGCCAGGACATGCCCGCGGTGACGATGGCGCTGACGATGCTGCACGCCGGCGGCAAGTTCGGCGGTGGCGGCTACAAGGTCTCCGGCGGTCTGCACGGCGTCGGCGTCTCGGTGGTCAACGCGCTCTCCTCCCGGCTGGTGGTCGAGGTCAAGAACCGCGGCCATCTCTGGCGCCAGAGCTTCCAGCTCGGTGACCCCGACGGTCCCCTCGAGCAGGTGCGTGCCCTGGAGCCCGGCGAGGGCACCGGCACCACGGTCCGCTACTGGGCCAGCGAGGACATCTTCGAGACGACGACGTACTCCCTCGAGACGATCACCAACCGGATCCGCGAGATGGCCTTCCTCAACAAGGGCCTCGAGATCGTGGTGCGCGACGAGCGCCCGTCGGCCGCGGGCGTGGCCGAGGCCATCGAGGACGACACGGTGTCCAACGACGTGGACCAGGCCTCTGCCGACGCCATCCACCGGGTCGAGGGCGGGGGCATCGAGCGCACCTTCAAGTTCGACCGCGGCCTCGTCGACTACGTCGAGCACCTCAACCGGCGCAAGGACAAGGCCAACCCGACCGTCATCAGCTTCGAGGCCGACAGCCCGGACGAGGCCAGCAACCACATGTCGCTCGAGATGGCGATGCAGTGGAACACCTCCTACACCGAGTCGGTGCACACCTTCGCCAACACGATCAACACCCACGAGGGAGGCACCCACGAGGAGGGCTTCCGCTCGGCGCTCACCTCGCTGGTCAACCACTGGGGCGAGGAGTGGGGCCTGATCAAGAAGCGCGAGGACCGGGTCTCGGGTGACGACATCCGCGAGGGCCTGACCGCGATCATCTCGATCAAGCTCGGCGAGCCCCAGTTCGAGGGCCAGACCAAGACCAAGCTCGGCAACACCGAGGCCAAGGGCTTCGTGCAGCGCGTGGTCAACGACCGGCTCGGCGCCTGGCTCGAGGAGAACCCCGCCGAGGGCCGCGACATCGTGCGCAAGTCGCAGGCCGCCTCGGCGGCCCGGCAGGCCGCGCGCAAGGCGCGCGACCTGGCCCGCAGCCGCAAGGGCCTGCTCGGCGGCGGCGGGCTGCCCGGCAAGCTGTCCGACTGCCAGTCGACCAACCCGGTCGAGTGCGAGGTCTTCATCGTCGAGGGCGACTCGGCCGGCGGCTCCGCGCGCCAGGGCCGCAACCCGCGGGTGCAGGCGATCCTGCCGATCCGCGGCAAGATCCTCAACGTCGAGAAGGCCCGCATCGACAAGGTGCTCGGCCAACACCGAGGTGCAGGCGATCATCTCCGCGCTCGGCACCGGCATCCACGAGGAGTTCAGCCTCGACAAGCTGCGCTACCACAAGGTCGTGCTGATGGCCGACGCCGACGTCGACGGCCACCACATCAACACGCTGCTGCTGACGCTGCTGTTCCGGTTCATGAAGCCGCTGATCGAGCACGGCTACGTCTACATGGCCCAGCCGCCGCTCTACCGGATCCGGTGGAACAAGCCCCACGAGCACGAGTTCGTCTACTCCGACAGCGAGCGCGACGCCCTCACCCGCGACGGGCTCTCCTCGGGCAAGAAGCTGCCCAAGGAGAACCCGGTCCAGCGCTACAAGGGTCTCGGCGAGATGAACGCCGACGAGCTGTGGGAGACCACGATGAACCCCGACCAGCGGCTGATGCTCCAGGTCACGCTCGACGACGCGGCCCAGGCCGACGAGATCTTCTCGATCCTGATGGGCGAGGACGTCGAGCAGCGTCGCTCGTTCATCCAGCGCAACGCCAAGGACGTCCGCTTCCTCGATATCTAGGTCTCTAGCGGGATTCCTAGATTCGAGTAGAACCGACCAGAGACACCCAGAGAAGGCACTGACACGTGACTGAGACCCCCACCGGCGGCGGCACCACGACTCCCCCCGAGGGCCCCGGCCCGGGCGGCCGGATCGAGCCGATCGAGCTGCAGACCTCGATGCAGCGCGCCTACATCGACTACGCGATGGCGGTCATCGTCGGCCGCGCGCTGCCCGACGTCCGCGACGGTCTGAAGCCGGTGCACCGGCGGGTCCTCTACGCGATGTACGACGGGGGCTACCGGCCCGACCGCGGCTTCTCCAAGTGCTCGCGCGTCGTCGGTGACGTGATGGGTCAGTACCACCCGCACGGCGACACCGCGATCTACGACACCCTGGTCCGGCTCGCGCAGCCCTGGGTGATGCGGGCGCCGCTGGTCAACGGCCAGGGCAACTTCGGCTCGCCGGGCAACGACTCCGCGGCCGCGATGCGCTACACCGAGTGCCGGATGGCGCCGCTCGCGCTCGAGATGGTCCGCGACATCGAGCAGGACACGGTCGACTTCCAGCCCAACTACGACGGTCGCTCGCAGGAGCCGATCGTGCTGCCGTCGCGCTACCCCAACCTGCTGGTCAACGGCTCGGCCGGCATCGCCGTCGGCATGGCCACCAACATCCCGCCGCACAACCTGCGCGAGGTCGCCGCGGGCGCCCGTGGGCGCTCGACCACCCCGACGCCACGCGCGAGGAGCTCCAGGACGCGCTCGTCGAGCGGATCAAGGGTCCCGACTTCCCCAACGGCGCGCTGATCGTGGGCCGCGAGGGCATCGAGCAGGCCTACCGCACCGGTCGCGGCTCGGTCACCCAGCGCGCGGTCATCGAGATCGACGAGGACAGCCAAGGGCCGCACCTGCCTCTCGATCACCGAGCTGCCCTACATGGTCAACCCCGACAACCTGGCGCTGAAGATCGCCGAGCTCGCCGACTCCGGCAAGGTCCAGGGCATCTCCGACGTGCGCGACGACTCCTCCGGGCGCACCGGCCAGCGGCTGGTCGTGGTGCTGCGCCGCGACGCCGTCGCCCGCGTCGTACTCAACAACCTGCTCAAGCACACCGAGCTGCAGACCAACTTCAGCGCCAACATGCTGGCCCTGGTCGACGGCGTGCCGCGCACGCTCACGGTCGACCAGTTCATCAGCAACTGGGTGGCCCACCAGATCGAGGTCATCCAGCGACGGACCCGCTTCCGCCTCCGCGCGGCCGAGGAGCGTGCCCACATCCTGCGCGGCCTGGTCAAGGCCCTCGACATGCTCGACGAGGTGATCTCCCTGATCCGGCGCTCGCCCGAGGTCGACGACGCCCGCGACGGGCTGATCGAGCTGCTCGACATCGACGAGATCCAGGCGACCGCGATCCTGGACCTGCAGCTGCGCCGGCTCGCGGCCCTGCAGCGGCAGAAGATCATCGACGACCTCGCGGAGATCGAGCTCACCGATCGCCGACCTCGAGGACATCCTCGCCAACGAGACCCGGCAGCGGCAGATCGTCTCCGACGAGCTCGCGGCGATCGTCGAGAAGTACGGCAACGACCGCCGTACCCAGATCATCGCGGCCGACGGCGACCTCTCGATGGAGGACCTGATCCCCGACGAGGACCTGGTCGTCTCGATCACCCGCGGCGGCTACGCCAAGCGGACCCGCGCCGACCAGTACCGCACCCAGAAGCGCGGCGGCAAGGGCGTGCGCGGCGCGACCGCTGCGCGGCGACGACGTGGTCGAGCACTTCATCTCGACGTCCAACCACCACTGGCTGCTGTTCTTCACCACGGCCGGCCGCGTCTACCGCACCAAGGCCTACAACCTGCCCGAGGCGCAGCGCGACGCCAAGGGCGGACACGTCGCCGGGCTGCTGTCGCTTCCAGCCGGACGAGTCGATCGCGCAGGTGCTGGCGATCCGCGACTACGAGCAGGCGCCCTACCTCGTGCTGGCCACCCGCAACGGCCTGGTCAAGAAGACCCGGCTCGGCGACTACAACAGCCCGCGCCAGGCCGGCGTCATCGCGATCAACTTCCGCGAGGACGACGACGAGCTGATCGGCGCCGAGCTGGTCAACGCCGACGACGACATCCTGCTGGTCTCCCGCAAGGGGCAGGCGATCCGCTTCCGCGCGGACGACAGCCAGCTGCGGCCGATGGGCCGGGCCACCTCCGGGGTCGCCGGCATGAAGTTCCGCGGCGGCGACTCGCTGCTGTCGATGTCGGTGATCCGCGCCGCGCAGGTCGCGGCCGAGGAGGCCGCCGAGGCCTCCGCCGCAGAGGGTGCCGACTCCGGGTCGCCGTCGGACGCCGACGTCGCGGCCGAGCTGCCGCCCGAGGTGAAGCCGCAGTACGTCTTCACCATCACCGACGGCGGCTTCGCCAAGCGCTCACGCATCACCGACTACCGCCTGCAGTCGCGCGGCGGCCTCGGCATCAAGGCGATGTCGCTGGCCAACGAGGACCGCGGCGGTCTGGTCGGCGCGTTCATCGTCGAGGACGGTGACGAGGTGCTGTCGATCACCAACAACGGCCAGGTCGTGCGCAGCCCGATCAACGCCGACTTCCGGCCGACCGGCCGCTCGACGATGGGCGTGAAGTTCGTGACGCCCAAGAACGGCGACGCGGTGGCCGTGGTGGCCCGCTCGGTGGAGGCCAAGGAGGTCGACGAGGAGCCGGTGACCGAGGCCGTCGAGGAGGGCACCGTCGACGCGACCGTCGTCGCCGGCGACAGCAGCTCCGAGACCGCGGACGCCGCTGCGACGGAGCCGGACGCGCCGAGCGACTCGGACGAATCCGCCGGAGATGCGACAATCGTGCCCGACGACGACCCGGAGGGTGACGCCTGATGTCCGACAGCTCTAAGCCGGCGACGATCGGTGGGCGGATCACCGGAGCCTTCGCCTCGGCGACCGACGAGCTGCGGGCCAGCGCCAAGCCGGAGTCCACGCCGGCGGCCGCCCAGGCGGCCAAGACCTCCGGCGGGCGGCGCCCCCGCCGGGCCCGGCTGCGGCTGACCCGGATCGACCCCTGGTCGGTGATGAAGACCTCGTTCCTGCTCTCGGTCGCCTTCGGCATCGTGACCGTGGTCGCGGTGATGATCGTCTGGAGCGTGCTCGGCGCGGCCGGCGTCTGGGACTCGATCAACTCGATGGTGCAGGACGTCATCGGCGGCGAGGACACCACGAACTTCGACGTCGAGAACTACGTCGGCACGTCGCGGGTGCTCGGTTTCACGATGCTGGTCTCGGTGATCGACGTCGTACTGCTCACCGCGATCGCGACCCTCGGCGCCTTCCTCTACAACATGGCCGCCGCGCTGCTCGGTGGCGTCGAGGTCACCCTCGCGGAGGACGAGCGCTGAGCCGGTCGCCGCCGCGGCCGGCCCGTTTTGTCGCGGCTCTCGCGGGTGGGGTAATCTTCCCCGTCGGTCGACCCCTCGAGGTCACCTGCACGGGCCTATAGCTCAGACGGTTAGAGCGCTTCCCTGATAAGGAAGAGGTCAGAGGTTCAAGTCCTCTTAGGCCCACCCGATCACACCCGAGGCACTCACTGAAGGGGAGACACCATGAAGAAGCTGTTGCTGCTCGTCCTGGCCGCCGCCGGCGCCGTCTTCGCGAAGAAGAAGATGGAGGAGTCCCGCAAGGAGCAGGCCCTCTGGGCCGAGGCCACCGACAACGTCGCCAAGGCCTGAGCCACCCCGCTCCCGCACCCCCCGGGGCCTTGGCGCAATTGGTAGCGCACCTGCTTTGCAAGCAGGGGGTTAGGGGTTCGAGTCCCCTAGGCTCCACCACCAGAAACCGCAGGTCAGCCTGCGGTTCCTTCCTATTTTCGGCTTATCCCCCTGCTGACTCTGGGAGGCTGTGGGGGACTGGTGGGGGATTGGAGCAGCCCTGCACCTGTGCTTCGTGAATCACTAGACCGCTCGGCGATCGGATTCTGACGTCACGGTCGGCGTGCGAGCCGTCTGCACGCGGTCCGCGTGAGAGCTTTGTCCAGTGATGGAACAGCCGCTCGTCGTGCCTGGGCTCCACGAGCGTCTCGTGACCACAGGGATGCAGGCCGCGCTCGACGCTGAGGCGCAGCTCCGGGTCGAGATCGCCAAGGTCGACCCGGCTGACCAACCACACGTATTGGCTCGGCACATCTACGAGCTCACGCGCCGTGCCCTGGAAGGCCGAACCGATCCGGATGGTCGGCTGCAACTCCTCAACGACCTCGTCGACCTGCTCGAGGTCCCCGCGGCAAGAGTCGACGCCCCCGCGCGACAGTTGCGTCGCCTTGCGATGCAGCCTGGTCCCGGTGTGATCGATATCGAATCGGTTCGACCCAAGACGCCATTGTCCGACGCTGCGCTGCTGACGAACAGCGTTGGCGAGCCGAACCTCGCGGCCGAGCTGCGCGCCGAGATCGACACCTCGGACGAGGTCGATCTGCTGTGCGCCTTCGTGAAGTGGCATGGTCTCCGCCTCCTGGAGGACGAGCTCGGACGACTGCGCCGTCGCCGCGCTCCGCTGCGCGTGATCACGACGACTTACATGGGCGCGACTGAGCGGGCTGCGCTCGACCGGCTCGTGCGGGAGCTAGGCGCAGAGGTACGAATCCAGTACGACGCCGCCCGCACCCGCCTGCACGCTAAGGCCTGGATGTTCCGCCGCCAGACGCGGTACGACACGGCGTACGTCGGCTCCTCCAACCTCTCCCGCGCCGCCCTTCTCGACGGGGTGGAATGGAACGTCCGGTTGTCCCGGGTCGCAACGCCGTCGCTGCTGGACAAGTTCCACGGCACCTTCGACACCTACTGGAACGACACGAGCTTCGAGCTGTACGACCCGGATGTTGACCGGGACCGCTTGGACGATGCACTCGCCGAAGCCTCGGGACGCCGGCAGCACGACCGGGTGACCATCAGCCTGTCCGGACTCGAGGTCCGACCGTTCAACTACCAGCAGCACATGCTCGACGAGCTGGCCGTCGAGCGCGACGTGCACGGTCGGCATCGCAATCTGGTCGTTGCCGCCACCGGGACCGGCAAGACGGTGGTCGCCGCCCTGGACTACCGACGATTGTGCGGCCCCACGCCAAGCCGACCGGCCACGACTTCTCTTCGTCGCGCACCGCAAAGAGATTCTCGAGCAGTCGCTGCGGACCTACCAAGAGGTCCTCGCCGACCCCACGTTCGGTGAGCTGTACGTCGCCGGCGCGCGCCCGGAGCGTTGGGACCATGTCTTCGCCAGCGTGCAGTCCCTGCAGTCGTACGGCGTCACGAACATTCCCGCTGACACCTACGACATCGTGGTTATTGACGAGTTCCATCACGCACAGGCGCCGACGTATCGACGGCTCCTCGACCACCTGACCCCGCGCGAGCTGCTCGGCCTCACCGCGACCCCCGAGCGCGCCGACGGTATCGATGTCCGCGCCGAGTTCTTCGACGGGCGCACCGCCACCGAGCTGCGGTTGTGGGACGCCCTGGGCAAGGACCTGCTCTGCCCGTTCCACTATTTCGCCGTCGCGGACGGCACCGACCTCCGGCGCATCAGCTGGAGCCGTGGCCGGTACGACGACGGCGAGCTGTCGTCGGTGTACACCGGCAACCAGGCGCGGGCTGCGATCGTCCTCCAGCAACTGCACGAGAAGGTCATCGACTCCGGGTCGATGCGCGCGCTCGGCTTCTGCGTCAGCGTCGCCCACGCACGCTTCATGGCTGACACGTTCACTGCTGCCGGCATCCCCGCGCTCGCAGTCAGTGGTGACACACCCGCGGCGGACCGCCAGCGCGCACTTGAGGACCTCAAGTCACGCCGAGTCAACGTCCTCTTCGCCGCTGACCTGTTCAACGAGGGCCTCGACCTGCCCGACGTCGACACGGTGCTGTTCCTCCGCCCCACCGAGAGCGCCACGATCTTCTTGCAGCAGCTCGGTCGCGGACTTCGTCGTACGCCCGACAAGGCCGTGCTGACCGTCCTCGACTTCGTCGGCCACCAGCGCCAGGAGTTCCGCTTCGACACAAAGCTGCGCGCGCTCACCGGCGAGACTCGTCGGGGCCTCGAGCGCGAGATCGAACGCGGGTTCCCGTTCCTGCCGTCCGGCTGCCAGATCGTGATGGATCGACAAGCCCAGTCGTTGATCCTCGAGAACCTGCGCACGCAGGTCGCCAACAGCTGGAAGTCGATGACCGCAGAGCTGCGCTCTTACGGCGACCTCGACCTCCCGGCCTTCGTGCATGAGTCCGGTATCGAGCTGCCCGACATCCTGCGCCGCGGCCAACGGTCCTGGACCCAGCTTCGCCGAGACGCCGGCCTTCCGACGACCGTTGGCACGCCTCGCGAAGGTGAGCTTCTCAGGCGGATCCGCGCTTTCGCCCACGTCGACGACGGACTCCGGGCGGCCGGCTACCGCCAGCTGCTGAGCTCAGACACGCCGTACGCCGACCTCACCCAGGTTGAACAGCGGCTGGCGCGGATGCTCTTCTTCTCAGCGTTCCCCAGTGCCAACGGCTTCTCGACGTACGACGACGGCCTTGCCGCCATCCGCACCGAGAGCGCTGCCGCCGCCGAGCTCGACCAGGTCATCGACCTGGTCTTCGACGAAACCCGCCATGGTGCGCTGCCGCTGACCGGATCCCTTGCGAATGTGCCGCTCCGCGTTCACGCCTCGTATCAGCGCGAAGAGATCCTCGCGGCCCTCGACTACGCCAACCTCCAGCGCAAACCGACGAGCATGATGCAAGGCGTCGCCTACTCCGAGCCGCTCAACGTCGACGCCTTGTTCGTCACCCTCAAGAAGTCCGAGGCCGACTACTCGCCCACCACCATGTACCGCGACTACCCGATCAGCCCGACGCTGTTCCACTGGGAATCGCAGAACGCCACCTCGATCGCCTCGCCCACCGGGCAGCGCTACCTCAACGGCTCAAGCACCGTGCTGCTCTTCTGCCGGATCGAGCACAAGGGCGAGTACGACACCGCACCCTACGTATTGCTGGGGCCTGCCTCGTACGTCAGTCACGTGGGCGAGCGCCCCATCGCCATCACCTGGGAACTGCAGCACGCCATGCCGTCGACCTTCTTCGCGAGCGCCACGCTGGCCGCATCGTAAGGACTACCGCGACCATGAAACCGGCCACGCGGCGGGGCTCGGTTCCCCACATCCGGCAGCGGCCGGGGCACAGGTGTCGGACGGCGCCGGCAGCACCCACTACGGGAGGGAACGCGCGGTCGCGGCGGCCGCCGGCATCGGCGGGGCAGCGGTGGTGCTCCTGCTCGGCGTGATGGGCAACCTGGCCGTCGCAGTCGGGGAGCGGCGCACCCTCCGGGTGCTGGTCGACCTGGGAGCCAGGACCAGACGGCGGGCGCGACTCGTCGGCCTGCTCACCGCCGTACCGGTCGTGTCCTTGCTCCTTGCGACCGGTCTGACCATGCTCGCGGCCAGGATCGCGGCGGTGAAGATCTCCGCGCCCTACGGAGCGTGGTGGGTGGCCCCGTTCGCG